>CALRGV010000045.1 GCA_943358175.1 Candidatus Peribacteria bacterium | reverse complement strand
TATTCTTTTTTGCCTCACCCCCGGCTACGAAAGGGCCATGCCGGTGCCACCGGAACAGCGCCTACTGACCTGGGCCCAGCCGCTACCGGACAGCAAAATCGGTAATTTTTATAAACTATCGGACGACATTTATCGCGGCGACAGACCTACTCCGGACGATCTCAAAGAACTTCAAAAACGCGGCATCAAAACTCTCCTGGATCTCGAATATTTTTACACCGATCGCTACGCCATTACCAAATCACAAACCAATTTCAAATTTCTCCACGTTCGCATGAATCCTTGGAACATTAAGGATGAGGATATAGTGACTGCTCTAAATATTCTCACCGACAAAAATAATTATCCGATTTATGTACACTGCAAACATGGCTCCGACCGCACAGGAGTAGTGATTGCGATGTATCGAATTATCGTCCAGGGATGGAGCAAAGAAGCCGCCATCACCGAAATGAAAGGCGGCGGTTACGGCTTCCATCTCATCTGGGGAAATATCCCGGAGTATCTGGAGAATGTGGATGTAGAAAAGATTAAGGCTCAGAAAAAAGCCCCTTGAATTTGGCAATTACCTCTTTCAATAGTTTTCCGTTAAGTACTGCGATTTTCTTATTAACTATAGATTTATCTAAAGTGGCTACTTTTTTATATCTGACAAAAGAAACGACCGGCAATTCACCGGTCACTAAATCTTTATTTGTCACTTTTATTGAAAAATCATTAAATTGACTGCTCAAAGACAATGCAATCATGTCATGATCATAAGCATTTTCGTGAATCACCAGCGCTGGTCTGGTTTTTGCAGAACTCAAGTTTGTAAACGGAAAAGGTACAAGTACGATATCTCCTGGCTTCATAAGCTTTTTTTATTTTTATAAAATGAATCATACACATCGTCTTCTTTGCAGTTCCAAAAACTAAAAGCTGTTTCCGATAAAGCTCCGAAATTATCAGTGTCGTCTATCGGTTTGATTTCCACCGGTTTCAAAATAATAGTTTTCCCGACAACTTCTATACCAAAATTTCCGGTCTTGCAAAGATCTCTATATTTTTTTGGAATAGTGATCTGTCCTTTTGGAGAGATTTTTAAAATTTGCATCTCGTCTAATTGTAAAAAAGTAAAACTATTTGACATTTTTACTATATCATAATTTAAAATCTGAAACAAGATTATCAGCATGAGTTAAAATTTTCTTAAATTAATTCTAAAATCTTGATCTGTTAATCAAATTCGAAATTGCTAAAAACTACATAAAATGTCATAATAATATCAATGCCACACAAGCCAATCACCAAAGTCGGTATCATCACGAAGCGCAACTTATTGGAAATTCCAAAGAATCTAGCGCTGTTGAAGCAGCTGACCAAATATCTCAAAGCCCACAAGGTGGAGATTTTTTACGACAACAATTGCTGTAAAATTTTCCCCACCGCCACAGGCTACAAAAAAGAAGCAATTCTCAAGACTGTGGATATGGCAATTACTCTCGGGGGAGACGGTACGATTCTCAAAACCGCCCGCTCGATTTCCAAACATAAAGTGCTGCTTTTCCCTGTGAATCTCGGTAATCTCGGTTTTCTTACGGAAACTAATCCGGAAAAACTTTTCGAAACTCTCGATCTTGTTTTTGAGGATAAATATATTATTGATAAACGCTCACTGCTGCGCACCACAATCTATCGCAAAGGCAAAAAAATCAAAACTTACCTCGCGCTCAATGACGCCGTGATCAACCAAGGATCTTTCGCCCGTCTTATCACTATTGACTTGGAAATAAATGGGCGCCGCGTGGTGAAATTCAAAGCTGACGGAGTCATTGTCTCCACGCCGACGGGTTCCACAGCGCATTCTCTTTCCGCCGGAGGGCCGATTGTGCATCCGGCCATAGAAGGTCTCATTATTACTCCAATCTGTCCTAGTTCGCTCTCTATGCGTTCTATCGTGGTGCCGGGGACGCGTCAAATTACTATTACTATTGAAACTAAACGTCGCAACGAAGATATTTCCACTATCGGCCTCACAATCGACGGCCAGGATCCCTGCATGCTGAAGTATAGCGATCAGGTCAAAGTCCGCCGCAGCAAGCGCTACATCTACATCATCCGCACCAAAAACCGCTACTACAAAATGCTCAGACAAAAATTGAACTGGGGAGATGTGTAGTTAGGCCATTTTCCAAAATCCCTGCAGAAATTCACCGGGTGTCATAATTTTTAGACCGGATTTTTTGCTGACATTAAGATCACGAATAAAATGCCTGATATCCAGAGTCAGGAGTACGTCAACTTCTGCAAATTTAGCTGCTGCCAAAATTGGTACATCATTTGGATCGCTAATCCATGCTTGAGCTTTTTTTGAAATAGCTGCCGGCACTTTATCTATAATTTTAAATTTTGCTCTATTTAATATTTCATCTAAAATCACCTCCATTTCAGGGAATTTTAGTTTTGTTACACGTTTAATTTCCTCCACGACTTTATCAGATATAATTCCGTCCAAAGTAGTGGCCTCACATAACATTAAAACTTGTCTTGATGCACCTTCGGTGGAAATAAGGGCAGATATGATTACACTACTATCGATAAATATCTTTATTTTCATCTATCTAGGAATTATGTCTAATTTCATCCAATTCTGCCAACATCTCTTCCATTGATATGCCTTTTTTCTTTGCTAGTGCGGCGGTTTTATCAAGCAGGGACGGCAGCTCCAATTTTCTTGGAATAATAACTATAGCCCCGTCACCAATCATACTCACTGAGACAACTTCATTTTCTTCAATTCCAAGTTTTTCTCTCATTGCTGCGGGAATTGTAAACTGGCCCTTTTTTCTTATTTGTACGGTAGTGTTCATAAAGTCGGAAAGTAGGAAATAATATTGGAATTTCTGATTTTAGTATAGCAAAAAGACGATGGCCTGTAAATGTAATGTTTAATCCAATATATAAATAAATTAGTAGCAACCAAACCTAAAATTTTCTTAAAATTTTTCTAAATTCGGCGCGAAATGCGCTTGACTTACGGGGGGGGGTAGTGGTGTAGAATATATCTGTAATCTAATAAAATAACAAAAACAAACAATGGAAAAATCGAAAATAGTGAAGATTTCAGGCGTAGTAGTAGGACTCATTTTACTAATAGTTGGCTTTTCGTTTATTTCAACCGGTAGTTCACTCCAGGGCAAATTATCTCGTAATTTTGATACGGTTAATATAGAGAATAATCCTACAGATATGGGGATTAATAACGAGCTGAAACAATTTGAAAACACCCTCATCAACGAAACCAACTATCTAACTTCTGAGTGTTCACAGCTCAAATATAAACTTTCTCAACTTAATAAAGATTACGAAAAATTGGATAAAGAATTTGCAAAAGTTCACGGTGAACGAGAACAGGAATATTACAAAGCTCAACAGCTTTCAGCCAATTTTGAAACAATCAAGCAAAATGAATATAATTCTCCAAAAGCTGAGTGGGGTCAATACGCGGTTGAATATAATCAGCTAATAGAAGAAATATCCAAAATTGAAATAAAGCATGGCATGACTTTAAAACAAAAAAGCGAATTATTTAATAATTCATTAAATCAGTTATCATATCAATATTATCAAGCAAATAAAAAAGATCCAAATTCTCAAGAAACAAAAGATCTAAAGAAACAAATGGATGATGGATTTAAAAAGCATAAGGACATGGATGATGAAGTAGGGCCAATCTTAAAAAAATTAAATGATTTAATAGAAAAAATAAATGAAATTGAGAAAAAACTTAAACCAATTGGAACAAAACTTAAAAACATTGCTGCTCAGATAACCGCCTCCGAAGGCAAATATTATTATTACACTGTCAATCTTACGGATATTGAATCTCAAATTGGCAAAAAGTGGGAAGAAATAGCGATTTTAGAAGAAGCAATTGAGGTCAAATGCGGTACACCAAAGGATTCTTCACGTGGTGATAACAAGCAATCTTCTGGAAACAGAGGTGGTAAGAATTCCGAACAAGATGCTGCAGCAAGATGGTCACAAGGAATAGACGACCAAAGCCGGGAAATAGAGGACATCCAGCTCCTCGACACCTTAGATTTTGAAATTAGTGAGCAACTAACTGATGAAAGAGAATTAAGAGATTTTGAAAGCATCGAGAGATAAAAAAACTCAAATTCCATTCCCGGGAACGGAATTTTTGCAAACTTTCGGGGCGCCCCGAAAAAGACAAACCACTCGAATTCATTCCCAATTATTTCTTTCTCAACACCGCCTGTGCCGCCGCCAGTCTTGCGATTGGTACGCGGTATGGGCTGCAGCTTACGTAATTCAAACCAATATTGTGG
>CALRGV010000044.1 GCA_943358175.1 Candidatus Peribacteria bacterium | reverse complement strand
TGGTGGCAGTACTGACAACTGTGGGCTTTGCTGGTTTTGCGGGAGCGGGAGTTGCGGCTGTAACCTTGTATTCATTGCCATAAATTGGTAGATCTATTTTTGTCTTACCTCCGGCTGTATATTCAGAAGAGGAAGTGTAATTTATTTTGTCAAAATTAGTATCATAAAGTTGGATATCATCCAGTTTGGCAATGCCTACCTTGTAAGTATTGTCTATCTTAGCGGTTGGTGAAAGAGTCGCTCGAAGTTCCAAATATGGAGTAAAGAGAATTTGTAGAGGAGAAGCGAGATCACAATCAACATTTATATTTTTATTTACTGCTGTAATTTTGCATCCAGTTACTGCAGTCTCGTTTTTCAGAGCCTGCCCGTCACTACTTAATTGAGCCGAAGAAAATAGTTTAAAATTTGATAAATCAGTAATGTTCCCAGATCCATGCGTGGTGAAAACAAGGGATTTTAGATTGATCGGTTTGAGCACAAGAAAGGAGACAATATCTAAGGAAATCGTGGTACCCTGTGGCACGGGGATTGGCCCTACACCAGGGAAAACTGCAAGAGTGAGAGTTGATTTAGTAACCGTGGGATCCGATGCAGCCACTGCGGCTTTCATTTCTACCCAGACCATTTTGAAGGTGCCTTCGAGTTTGGCGGCTTCTAGGGTTTGTTCTTTGTCTCCGAACTTGAAGCCTGAATCCTTTTGGGGCCAGACGAAATTAATGTTATCTTTGGTTTTGGATTTTTTGAGATTGTCACTTAATTTTTCGCTTTCTTCAAGTTTTGGAGAGGCCATTAGTACCCATCCGCTGGTTTTAGTGGCTAATATTTCAGGTAAAGCGCTGCCATATTCCGTCTCGCTCTTGATGCCGTAGATTTCGCTGTTTTTGCAGGAAAAAATTACAAAACCTTCGTTGGCGGGAATTATGTAAGTCTCCGGCATTGGAGTTTGTCCAGAGAGTCCCGGATAAACGGAGAATGGTACTGTAGTATTACTAGTAGAAGGATAGTAGGCGATAAAAATTTTGTTATCTTTCACTGACTTCATTTTGGCTAAGATTTCTTTCACCGTGATTTTCGTGTCAGAGTGATACATCTGAATTCCTGCTTTAAGAACTGTTGGAGTGGCGTTGTTTTTCTCCGCGGCCGTGACCTCAGCATCCGCATTGAATAAATGGCCTCCAAGAATTTGACAGACAGGGTTTGGCTGTGTGCCAATCGATCCCTGAAATTTCTTGTAGGCTATCTGAATACTTGGTGGTGTGGCAGTTTTTGAGTTATCAGGTGAATTGCTAAAGTAAGCAAAAGCGCCTACTCCTAAAGTGAGAATTGTCCCAAGGGCAATGAAAAGTTTTGTTTTACTTGATTGAGCAGGAGGGGGTATATTTTCCATTTTTGTTTTTTTATTTTTTCTCTATTTTAAGCATTATTGTATCATTTTTAGGAGGTTTATTCAACCTCAATTCTTTTCAACTCATCTTTTAAAAGCACCAAGGTTTCCGATTTCAAGATTTTCCTGATTGACTGGAATTCTTTATCCGGTAGCAAATGATTCAAATCCTGATCAATGACTGTGCTGTTTATGTTTTTATCCACAAAGTCTATGAGCTGGCTAAAAAAGAACTCAAGAGAAACTTTTCTTAATTCGGAAATTACATCTTTGCTGTAACCATAGCCATTGAGCAGGAAATGATGCACGTCAAAAAGATCTCTTCCGGCTATTTTTCCGGTGCGTTCGTGGCGTTCAATAAGGGCAATTAACTTGTTTGAAACCATTGTTCCCAAGGTCTGGCATTTTACCATTCGATCAATCTCCGGAAGACGTACTATTTCGTACTTATTTGCCTTTGGAGGAGGGAATAAAATGTCAATCTTGATGGTGTTCCTCTTTTGAGGATGACCTGAAGGATATTTCACAAAATATTGAGGAACTTTGGTGCTTTTATCTTTAATCGTCAGCCCAAGATCGCTAAAAATACTTTCCATGGCTTCCATGATTGATTTTATTGCGCTTTTGTCCGTGAGTAGATCAAAATCAAGGTCTACCGAAAATCGCTGTAAAAATCCACGCATGGCGGCACAGGTTCCTCCCTTGAAACCTAAATTTTGCGACAACGTCGGATGCTCGCAAATAGCAGTCAATAAGCGCAATAGCCAAGCTTTATGTATAGCATCTTCTCTACGTGGAACTAACATTTTTTCTTTTGGTTATCGGGTAGCCTATTTCTTTTTGTAACTTATTCAGCTCTTTAAAGTCAATCATTTGCATCCCGTCCAGATAAGCTTTTGGATTAAAGTAAAAAAGATCAGCAAGGGCTCTGAGTGGAGTCGCCTGCAGGATGCCATTTTTCTCAATAATGCCGGCAGGATTGTAAAGGTATTGATCTTGGAGTTGACGACTCTCGTAGTGGTGTTGACCTATTTTAAAATGTCTCGAAATACTGCTGACGAGAGTGTATTGATAATCCAGCTGCATGATAAATCCATCTTGAATAAGAATAGTCTCCGTGCTGACGTAAGCATAGCCATGAAGCGCTTTTATGCCAATCAAAATCGGGTTTAACTTTTCCGGTGAAATTAAAGAATAAAGACCTTTGTATATTCTGAATAGAAGACCTTTTTGATTGTAGCGTTTGAGGAGAGTATTGAGAGTATTGGTGTTTTCAATCTTCCATAAACGGCCCAAGTCTTGAGAATGGAAGATTTGCTCTGGTTGACGGGCTAAGATTGCTATGCGATTAGTGGTGTCCTTCATCATGTGGTCGTGTTATTCTGTATATTTTTGTACATTATAGCATGACTAAATAATGAGATCAATAGTTTATCAGCCATGAAAAGGCCATGAAAATAGGGAGCATCAAATCTCATCAAATGGCAAACCCTCAATCATGGCTTTTATCTGCTCATCATCAATAGTGCGTGAGTAATAAATCTGCATCATTTCCATCTCCTTTTGTGTACCAATAACCATCCAATTATTTCTGATACTTGGTTTTGTGATAGGCTTTCTGATCTCCTTTTGTCTGATGTAACCAACGATCTCCACGAGATTGAGCTGATATTTTTCCAAAACTAAAAACAAATCATAAAAATCGCGATATCGAGCACGATCACTCATGGCTCGAATTTTCTCAGCCGCAATCTCCCTAATATCCATAACCACCACCATACAGTCTATACCCCACACATTTTTATAAGTCATTCTCTTTGGAGGAAGAAGCACATTTTGTAGAAAATCTATCTCCACCTTGAGAGAATTCGGCTGAACCAAAGGCCCGATGTATTGCAGTTTTTCTATCTTTACGGTAGCACTCGAAAAATATTTCTTTTTTACATTCAGATAGTCTGACGAAGCAAAAATTGCACAAACTGCATCAAGTGTTAATGACTTTTGATTAGCGGAAAAGTCCAAATCTTCTGAAAAGCGATATTGATCCAGATAACAATGATGGATGGCTGTACCACCTTTAAAAATGAAAGTGTCACCGAATGAGGACTGTGCAATGAGCTTGAGTACAGTTGTAAGAAAATAATCCTTCTCTGCAATCTGCAGTGGGTATTTGAGAAACCGGCGATTGATGATTTCAAGTTGTTGACGCGTAATCATAGGTAAATTAGGATTTATACTTATCAAAATAACTATCATAATAAAGTCGCCACTTAGCATTGTAGACTTTAGCGCTCGCAATCATGCGGTGAGCCCCGTGAGCTTCTTTTGCGATCTTGAGCAATTGAGAAGAATCAATCTTAAGAAAATCAAATATTAAGCCAAAAATTTTGATTGTCGTCATGGAAAACTTACCAACATATTCATTTATTCGAGCAAGGTCTAAATCGTTTCTATGATCACGTAATTTTTCAACTACAAGATCGATGGCATACAGGCTCTTATGAAAGTTTACAATGTCGATAAGCGCCTTTTCGGCCATTGCGACACGCGCAATCTTTCCATCTATATTAACCACTTGCCAACCAAAATAATAATCGTCTTTTGTTGTGATATAGCTGTACTCAATATTTTGTAGCTGCACCTTCTTATACCTCTTTATGGAAATAGAAATTATCTTACTTGTAAACTGATCAAACATCCCATAGTAATGCAGCGCTGACTCAAAAGACACATATGAATCCTTAACCAATAAATTGGCAACAGTATATGAAGATAAAGATAAAAAGCCTCTGGTGCTTAAATCTGAGATAGCATAGAGCCCTTTTTTGATACGCATAAGCCAACCTTGCTTAACGAGAGAGGCTATGAGATATTCGGCTTGCCCATGCCTTGAAAAGTCACTTGTCTCAGAGAAGATTTGTTGTGCAGTAACGACCTGCCCATACTTCATTATAAGATCTTCCAATAATTTACTTTGTTTTGATGAGATCATAGTACATTTTGTGTATGCAAACCCTAGGATTTACAATGGTTTCTATTCACAGAATATACTAAATGTGCCTTGAAGTCAAAGGAAACGAGGTTGAAAAAAATGAGCTTTCTCAACGCAACTTGTAAGGAATCCTTCCAACCCGTAAAGTCAAGCATGGTATAAAAGCAAAAAAAGACCGTCTTAAGCAAAGTGTAGATGGAATA
>CALRGV010000043.1 GCA_943358175.1 Candidatus Peribacteria bacterium | reverse complement strand
AATATTGCGTACTGCTGACAGAGGATGAAAAAGGCCAGGTGAAGGGCTCTTTAAGAACTCAAAGGAATGACATAAATTTGTCGGACGTGGCTGGAAAATGGGGAGGAGGAGGCCACCCAAAAGCCAGCGGATTCGGTATGCCGGGAAAACTGCAGCCGGTGATGAGCTGGAAAATTATGCCGGAAACTGATGGCGAAGTTCACGGAACTGATTTGACATTTTAGAAAAATCTTATAGAATGGCCTCTACTTATGGAAAATACAAGAATTTTACCAGCTTTGGCTACCTTGGTGATGGCGTGCACGACTGATCATGCTTCAGAGGATGCAAAAGTTACCGCGGCATTGCAGATTTTAGACCAAAAGGCTGAAGTGTTAGCAATAAAATTCGAGTTGGCTGCGGCTAAAGCCTTGACCAGTAGCCAAGTTTTTAGAGAAATTGGCAGTCAAAACGAAGAATCTATTATGGTTGATAATACCGATACTTTTGGTTGCGTAGAGAGCAATCCCGATGGTGGTTTATTATGTGAACAAGCTGTGCTGGGGAATATGAAGGCTGATCCTAATCTTATTTCTTTGGATCGAAACAGCAGTACAATTGTGTCTGTGGGTGCTGCGGATCTTGCTATACAAATCATTCAAAAAAAGCCACCGGCTTCCAAACAACAAGATGTTTCTACAATGTTTTTGATGGGGAATAGGTGTGGAATGAATAGTTCGAGTGAAGGATTTAACTCTGCATCTAGCACTGATAATCCGGCTATAATACAAAAATGTGCCACTCTGCGTGATAAGTTGAAATCGCGATTCGGAAAGGTAATGGAGATAGCGGTGAAGTTGAAAAAATGATGAGGGAGTGGGAAGACCTGCTTGACCTCTCGTCTGTTCTTCTCTAAAATTGGCGAAGATGAAACGCGCTAAACAAAATTTGGCCTCCAAGAAAAACGGGGGTTTAGTTTTTCCTAAAAAAGTTTTAGTACTGGGAAGTGGGGCTTTGAAAATCGGTGAAGCTGGAGAATTTGACTATTCCGGTTCTCAAGCCATAAAAGCGCTGAAGGAAGAAGGCATTCAGGCGATTTTGGTGAACCCAAATATTGCGACAATTCAAACTTCGAAAGGACTTGCAGATAAGATTTATTTCTTGCCGGTGAACGATTATTTTGTGGAGAAGGTGATTAAGGAAGAGCGTCCTGATGGAATTCTCCTGGCTTTTGGTGGACAAACAGCGCTGAATTGTGGCGTAAAATTATACGAAAAAGGAATTTTCGAAAAATATAATGTAAAAGTTCTTGGTACACCGGTAGACGCAATTCAAAAAACCGAGGATCGTGATTTGTTCAACAAAGAGCTGACAAAAATTGGCGTAAAAATGCCTAAGAGTATTGCATGTACGAATAAGGCCGCGGGTATGTTGGCAGCGAAAACTATTGGCTTTCCGCTGATGATTAGAGCGGCTTTTGCGCTGGGTGGAAAAGGTAGTGGTTTTGCTTATAACAATGCACAACTTGAAGAGATGTTGGATACGGCTTTTGCTTATAGTCCGCAGGTCTTGGTGGAAGAAAATTTGAAAGGATGGAAGGAAGTGGAATACGAAGTAGTGCGCGATAGAGCGGATAATTGTATCACGGTGTGTAATATGGAAAATTTCGATCCGCTGGGAATTCATACCGGAGAATCCATTGTGGTAGCGCCTTCTCAGACTTTGACCAATAGTGAATATCATAAATTAAGAGAGCTGGGAATTAAAGTGATTCGCCATTTGGGAATTGTTGGTGAATGTAATATTCAATACGCGCTCGATCCAAATTCGGAAGATTATCGGGTGATTGAAGTGAATGCTCGTCTCAGTAGATCGTCTGCTTTAGCTTCAAAAGCGACCGGCTATCCTTTGGCTCACGTAGCGGCGAAATTGGCTCTTGGTTATACTTTACCTCAGTTAAAAAATGCCGTGACGAAAACCACGACGGCTTGTTTCGAACCGGCTTTGGATTATCTTGCTTTGAAAATTCCACGATGGGATTTGAATAAATTCAGAATGGTTTCGAAAGAAATTACGAGTGAAATGAAATCGGTAGGCGAAATTATGGCGCTGGGAAGAAGCTTTGAAGAAGTGGTACAAAAAGGCTTACGTATGCTGCAGGTAGGGCTTCATGGATTAGTTGCAAATGAAGATGTGCGTTTAGAAACTCATGAAATTGAAGAGGATATTATTCATCCGACGCCGAAAAGAATTTTGGTAATCGCGGAGGCTTTACGTAAAGGCTGGACAGTGGAAAAAATTGCCAAACTTTCCGGAATTGATAAATGGTTTTTGGATAAATTGAATAATATCGTGAAGATGGGTGAGAGTTTGAAAAAAGAAAAAGTACTGAATGAAGAGACGATGCGTAATGCGAAGAAAAAAGGATTTTCAGATAAACAATTAGGATTTATGCGCGGAGTTGGCGAATTGGAGGTGCGGGCTTTGCGTAAAAAACTCGGGGTTTTCCCGGCTTTGAAAAAAATAGATACGATGGCGGCGGAATATCCGGCGAATACGAACTATTTATATGCGACTTATCATGGAAATACTAATGATGTAGTGGCTGGTAATAAGAAAAAAATTATCGTTCTTGGAAGTGGAGCATACTGTATTGGTTCGAGTGTGGAATTCGATTGGTGTTGTGTAAACGCGGCTCAAACTGCAGGAAAAGAAGGTTATGAAAAAATCATGATTAACTACAATCCGGAGACAGTTTCCACCGATTACGATATGTGCGATAAATTATATTTTGATGAACTTTCGCTGGAGAGAGTGCTGGATATTTATGAGTTTGAAAATGGCGGAATGAAAGGAAAAAATGTGACCGGCGTAGTGGTTTCCACCGGAGGACAAGTTGCAAATAATTTAGCGCTGAAATTGTATAAATTGGACGTGAAAATTCTGGGAACGGATCCAAAAAATATTGATAGAGCGGAGGATAGACATAAATTTTCCGGAATGTTGGATAAGCTAGGCGTGGATCAGCCGAAATGGCAAGAGCTAGCCAATTTAAAAGAAATTAATAAGTTTGCAGAAGACGTAGGTTTCCCGGTTTTGGTGAGACCTTCCTATGTACTTTCCGGTGCGGCAATGAGTGTGGCTTATGACGAACATGCTTTGAGCACTTTCTTGAGCAAGGCGGTGAAAATCTCCAAAGATGCGCCGGTGGTAGTTTCAAAATTTGAGACCGGAGCAAAGGAAGTCGAGATCGATGCCGTGGCTTACAAAGGCCGTATCGTGGTGTATGCGATTTCGGAGCATATAGAAAATGCCGGTGTACATAGTGGTGATGCGACGATAGTTTTGCCACCGCAAAAATTGTACATGGAAACGATTCGTCGCATAAAAGTAATCGCAAAGCAAATCGCAAAAGAATTAAATATCAGCGGACCTTTCAATATCCAATTTTTGGCTAAGAGCAACAGAGTAATGGTTATTGAATGTAATCTTCGTGCGAGTCGCAGTTTCCCATTTGCGTCGAAAGTTACGGGATATAATTTTATTGAAATCGCGATGGAAGCGATGCTCGCAATGACGACCGGAAAGATGACGGCGCGCGGAGAAAAATTGTTAAATTATCGTGATTATAAAACTTTGGATTTGGATCATGTGGCGGTAAAGGCGCCACAATTCAGCTTCCCTCGTCTGAAGGGTGCCGATCCGGTGCTGGGCGTAGAAATGGCTTCCACTGGGGAAGTCGCGTGTTTCGGCGAAGATTTATATGAGGCATTATTGAAATCAATGATCAGCGTGGGTTTTGAATTACCGAAAAAAGGAATTTTATTTAGCGTGGGAGGAGTGGAAGCAAAGGCGGATATTTTGCCGGCAGCGCAAAAATTTGCGGAGATGGGTTTCAAGATTTTTGCGAGCGAAGGGACGGCGGAATTTTTCAATAAAAACGGGCTAAAGGCGCATAAACTTGAGAAAATTTCCACCCACAGGGAGCCAAATATTTCGAATGCTATGATGACTCACGAGGTTGATCTTATTGTTAATATTCCAAAAAATTATACACGCAGCATGGTGACAGACGGATATTCCATTCGCCGCAAAGCTCTCGATTCCAATATCCCACTAATCACAAATGTGCAGGTTGCAAAAATCATGGCTGAAGCCCTGGAAAAGTATAAACTTGAGGATTTGAAGATTAAGGATTTGGATAGCTATTTCAGACATGGTGAATAAAATTTTTAAGCGCTGGGAATTTATTTATCTCTTGGTGATAGCTGTTTTACCATTAGCGGTAAATCCTTTCGGACTGGGTCCTTATGAAATTCCGAAGCAGGTTTTATTGATACTTGGGATAGTTTTTGCCGGTTTGTATTTCCTGCTCGCTGCCGGTGGAAAAATATCTTTCATATTCAATAAATATGTTTTTATTTTCGCTATTTTATGGCTTGGTTCCATGTCTATATCGACATTTTTTGGCGTAGCTCCAATGGAGAGTTTTTGGGGAAGTACGGAGAGAATGCAGGGATTATTTACCTGGATTTTGTATTTGCTGCACTTTTTTATCTGTTTGCAAATTTTTGGTGACGAAAAATGGAGAAAAGTTTTTTTCAATCTCGTAATTGGCGTT
>CALRGV010000042.1 GCA_943358175.1 Candidatus Peribacteria bacterium | reverse complement strand
TTGGATGCAGCTCATGCTTCTGAATTGGCCTTGGCTGGTATGGTTGGAGCCGTAAGAGATAATTTTAAGGTTACTGGTGTAAATGGTTTGAGTGGTTCGGTTAGAGATGCATCTGATGCTAAAGTTTTGGAAGATGCAGCTAAAAGACAGGCTCGTAGCGCTAAATCCGGCTCTATTCCTTGTACCCCTTTGCAATAACACCGAGGGTTCCGAGGATGATTTTGAGGTCGCTGAGGATGGACCAGTTCTCAATGTAGAAACGGTCCAACTTGGCTTCTTCATCGAAGCTGAGATCGGAGCGGCCGCTGATTTGGGAGAGGCCGGTGAGGCCCGGTTTGATGTTGAAAACGAAGTGATGCTGTTTTTGATATTTGGCTACTTCTTCAGGAAGATGAGGGCGTGGACCGACAAGGCTCATGTTTCCAATCAGAACGTTCCAAAGTTGTGGCAATTCGTCGATGGAATAGCGGCGGATGAATTTGCCGACTCTGGTGACGCGTGGATCGTTGGCGATTTTCATTAGAGGTCCGTCTTTGCGGAGATTTTTATGCGCGAGTTCCCCGTATCTTAAATGATGAGTATTGTGGAACATGGAGCGAAATTTGAAGCATGTGAATAGCTTTTCCTTCTGGCCGACGCGACGGGCAGGGGAGCCATCTTCCAGTTTTCGGAAAATTATTGGGCCTTTTGAATCGAGTTTAATGGCGAGAGCCGTGAGGAAAAAAATTGGTGAAAGAATAATGAGTCCGAGAGTGGCACCAAGAATATCCAGCAATCTTTTGGCAACTTTTCCCCAGCCATCGAGTGGTGTTGGTTTGAGGCTGATGACGGGAATACCGCTGATGGTTTCTATCGTGATGTTTGTACGGCGCACTTCCAGCAGATCGGGAATAAAGCGATAGTCTATTTGGTTCAGTTCACAAAATTCCAGAATATTTTGATTTTGAGCTTCATTGATGTCCGACTTTGTTTGAATTATTTCATCTACTTTAGATTTTTTGAGAATTGTTTCTAAGTCCGACATATTGCCCAAAAATTTGATGGATCCTTCCGGAGTTTTATTGCCAATTAAACCTAGAATTTTATAACTGGAGTTTTGTCTGAGATTCATCGCGATTTCTTGGGTGACGTTGTTGTTCCCAATGAAAATCAGGCGGCACTGGCCGATTCCCATGTGGAGAAAGCCTTTCTGAATGAAACGGATGAGGGCGCGGCCGAGAATTGTGAAAATTAGTGTCAGTCCCCAGCTGTAGAGAATAGCAAGTCTGGAAAACGGAAAGGTTCTGCCGAAGAAAAAGTAGGAGATTATGAGCGTAGCCCAGATTATACAGAGGATGATGTTCTTTCTTATTTCGGTAGAAAATTTCGAAGTGGTTTTTAGTGTGTACATATGGCCGAGGCCGAAAACTATGATGAGTGTGGCGGCGGCTTTTGCGCTGAAAATGAAATACTGTTGGAGAGTCGGAAGGACGGAGAGATCGATAGCTTTGGAAAATCCTTCGATGGGGTCAGTGATAAGACGGAGTTCGTAGGCGATCATGAAGGCCAGCACGGTCATTAAAAAATCCGTAGGGATTTTCAGGAGACCGAAGGATATTTCGAAACGCTTCATGCGGTTTTTTATATTTTTGAAGCTCTTAAACAAGTCTTCATAAGCCGAATTTTGTCTCTCGCCGTGGCGAGACGTGATCATCTATCTTGTTTGTAGGCTCACTTCGGCTCAAAACCGGCAGAGCCGGATTTTTTCGCCTTGTTCGCGCTCGGGCCGTGCCCTCGCGGGCCTACATAGTATCTTGTCGGAGATCCAATGGATCATGATTGATACTCGTTGCGGTGAGAAAGTTTTGCTCATTTGGGGGAACAAAAACTTTTCCATCTTACCTTGCACCTCGTAGGGTTTACCAATTGCCTTTTACGGCCTTCCGGCTTAACCGGACTTTTCACCTTTTATCCTTTCTTGCGATTGGATTAGTATTGTCTCTGTGGCACTTTCCCTCAAAGGTTTTGTCCTTGCGGATTATGGCCTCTGCGGCGCGCTGTTAGCGGCTACGATTTCCCATGGTGTTCGGACTTTCCTCTCTGACGAAAGCGTTGAATTGATGCCATCTACTTCGTTGGAAGATAAATTTTGATCCTCATTTGCTTGAGGTAAACTCCGGTCAAAATTTATCTTCCGCCTCGTATATGACCTCAATTCAACGCTTTCTCTTCGGCCGAAGCCGAATCAAAGCGATCACTCCAACTCGTTTAAGAGCGCGTTTATTATAATACATATGCTGGAAAATGCAATCTGTTAGCGAAGAGTGGCCATGAAGCTATGGGCGTCTTCTCTGGCTGCAAAAATTGCTTTATCCATTTCTGTACCAAATTGAGCGCTCAAAAATAGTTCATAAGCAATTTGTCCATCAGCCAAAGATCCTTGGTAATCTCTAAATTGAAAAGGGACGGTTGTTAAGTATTGATGCCCTGTGTCCATCATTGATAGATGAAGGTGTGGAATAGGTCCCACCCAGCCGGTTAAACCTGTGTAGGCTAGAACTTGTCCTCTTGTAACTTCTTCTCCCTCTTTTACTTGGATACTGTCTGGGTCGAGATGTTGCATCATTGATAAAATATCTCCTTTGTCTTTAGCTTGTTCAAACTGTGGATGTCGTACATCTATGTTCGTAGACCATGCGTTTCGTCCCACCCTTTCATCAAAACCGCGATAACAATTTCTGAATTTAGCTATACTTTTCACGACGCCGTCTTGGACTGCGGTGATTGGTGTTCCAACAGGTACAACAAAATCTACACTGTGAGTCAGATCGATAGTGGGAAATTTTCTATGGCTAAATGGACTGTTAAATCCTTGCCCAATAATAAAATCTGTTCCAGGAATGAGCGGGATGTCTATCACTATTTTTCGTTCATTTGACTCAGCCATAAGAAAAGATTAACGCTATTAAGCGTTAATAATGACATTGTGATGTCCTTGAGTCAAGGGCCTTGGGGAGAGTTTTATTTTTTTGAGGCAGCCTTCTTTAAAGCTAATTCTAAAATTTGATCGTCTTTGAAACTGGAGGTGAGTTTGAGATATTTTTTGTAATCTTTGCCGCATTCGGCGAGGGCTTTTTGTGGGACTAGCCCGATGATTTCGCTTTCGAGAATTTCCACGCCTTCTTTTTTGGCTGCTTTTTTAATCAGATCGTAGACGGTTTTGATGTCGGTTTCTTTGTAGTTGACCAGATTCATGGAGACCTGGACGATGTCACGATCGGTCAGTTCAAGTCCCAGTGCTTTTACAAAAGATAGTCCGCCGTTGCTTTGGCGAATTGTTTTGGCAATGTCTCGGGCGAGGAAAATATCGTTGCTGGCGAGGTTTACGTTGTAGGCAATGAGAATTTCGCGGACACCGATGGCTACCGCTCCGGCAGGGCCGAGTTTTTCAGGTCCATAATCCGGTTTTCGGAGGGGATTGGTGCCGATTTCTTCTTTTAATTTTTCATAGCCAACGTTGCGGACGTCACTCAGATTTTCACGGTCCGGTCTGGTGGCGGCTTGTTCGTAGAGATAGATTGGAATTTTTAATTCTTTGGCTATTTGGGCACTGAGTTTTTGGGCCAGGGCGACACATTCTTTAACATTCGTGTTTTGTAACGGCACTAAAGGAAGAACGTCGGTGGCTCCTATGCGTGGATGTACGCCGAAGTGATCGTTTAGGTTTATTAACTTAGCTGCTGTTTTTACGGCTTCGAAAGCGGCTTTGTAGACATCTTTTGGCTCACCGGCGAAAGTAATGACCGTGCGATTATGATTGGAATCGCTGGAGGAGTTCAAGATGTGAATTCCTTTTACATGGCTGATTGCGTCCTCAATTTTTTTAATTTTCTTGGGATCGCGACCCTCACTGAAATTGGGAATACATTCTATAAGTTTCTTTTGCATACGCTTACTTTATAGTCGAAATTTTGGAAGTTGCAAGAGGTGGAGGGGAATTTTGTTGAAAAAGGTGTGGAAGTGGTGGTAGAATAGTGTTAGGTCTTAACTCTGCCTGGGTACAGTTCCCAGTTAAAAGAGGCTTCTGAATTTCAGAAGCCTCTTTTGTGCTTAACTTGGTGGAGCGGAGGGGAATCGAACCCCCAATTGGCAGGTCTTAACGCTGCCTTGGATCCAATCCCCGCCCCATAGGCTAAGCACGAATTTATTGTGACAGCCAAATCTAAAATTTTCTTAAAATTTTTCTAAATTAATTCTAAAATAGTTAAAATTTCAGCAGTTTTTAGTTGCGAGTTTGCGCTAATGTGGTGGAGATGTATGCACGTGCGGACAATTGGAAGTGTGGTCAGTTTGTCGCTGCCTGATAGAAGATTGGGCTGCCGCCTTGTTGGCAGTTTGCGGTGTTTTGTTGGATTATGGCTGTGACTTCGGTGTTGTCGGAGTATTTTTGGAGGAGGGTAATCATTTCTTTATCATCAGAGGCCGGTAGATAATATTTAGCAAACATTTCATTTAGTTTTTTTTGACTTTCCTCGTTATTTGTAGCCAGGCTTGGATCTTTGATGAGCGCGCAGACGTATTCGACGTTAGCGTTAATAAAAGCAGAATATTCCTGGGTGTCCGAGGTGATTGCTTTTTGGCGGGGGTTGCAGCTTTTCATGCCGAAAATTATGGCAAGAATTACCAGAAAAATAAAAAGGACTATGAGAATTTTTTTATTCATAGCTCAAGTTTGAAACTTTTTGAGAATTAATTCAAGAGACTATTTACTCTGATTTTTTACTGTTTCTCAATTTTTCGTATTCTCTTTGGAAGAAGCGGACAGCGTTTAGGCATTCTTTAGCTTTTTGGTTGTCCGGTTCGATTTGGAGAGTTTTTTTAAAAAGTAGAGCCGCTCTATCGAATTGTTTGTCATTCAAATGGCAAACGCCGAGGTCATTCAAAATCAAAGGATCATTTGGAGCTAGGTAAAGAGCTCTTTCCAAAAGAATAACACCTCTTTTTTGTTCTCCGGAATGATACATACTCCATCCCAAGCAACGGAGAATTTCCGGATGATTAGGGTAAGCATGGTCAGCTTTTTCCAAAAGTTCCACTGAGCTTGCCCAATTTCCAGTGCAAGAATAAACAAATCCTAGAAGGTAATTGGCGTTAGCACTATTTTTATTGAATTTTAGCGCTTGCTTTAGGGCTTT
>CALRGV010000041.1 GCA_943358175.1 Candidatus Peribacteria bacterium | reverse complement strand
GATCTAGATTGTTAAATTTAGAGAAATTTTGGTCAATGAAAGAGATCAATTGGCTAAACTGGATAAGGAATACAATCAGGAAATGAGCAAAATCGACAACAAGCCTCCGGTGCAACCTCTGGATGTTGGAAAAAGATTGGAAGAAAATGCGAAGATAAAGGAAGCTGAGGCTGCTGCACAAGTTACAGAAAAGAGCGCGGAGGAAGCTCTCCTTGGACAACTAAACAATCTTTAGGCGAGAGTGTTTAATTACGTCCTCTATTCAATGGTTCTATCGTTCTTGGCTATGAGTTTTGCCGTAACAATCAACCTTTTCAGATTAGTTCCGACCGGAGTACACGTGATCAAAGTGATGCGATCGTTTGGAGTCTGCTTTAGCACCTCGATATTATCCGGCATTACGATTTTTATATCGTTTACTTCATAGAGATATTTATCCTGGTTGTAATAGACGACAATTCTATCACCTTTGACTACATCGTGAAGGAGGGCGAAAACGTCTTTGAATTTACCCGGATCCCAGGGGAAATATGAGCTGTGACCCGTGACTACCACGTTGCCGGTCTGACCGGGTAGACTGGTGCCGGGATAATGTACCACTCCATCCTTAAGGGCCTTCTGCATTTCATTTTCCAGAGCGTCCCAATCACGCTTGATCAAGCTTTCGCTACCGATCTTCACTATTGGAATATTCTGATTAATGCGAGGAATAACGAGGCGATCATCAGATGGGGTTACTTCCATTTCCAGTGGAGGAATCTGCTTTTTTTGAATGGTTGGATCTCCGCTAGTCTGGAGGTTTTGACTGTTGTAGATGATGGCTTTGTTCTCAATCAATTGAGTCAGAGGGCTAGCCGTTTTTGAGCCAAACCAGGTGTTCCATTGGCTATGGGCAATCTGATAATAGGCAGACCAATTCAAAACCAGAAAACCAATAACTAAAATGATAAAACTGGCCAACAATTGACGTCCGGCATCTTTAAGAACGGTCTTTAAGTCACGCTTTTCCAGATATGGCGCGTCTTCCTCAGGCTTGGCGTGCAGATGGAGATGTACTGCCGAATGATGAGTGGCAGGTTCAAAAGCATCCATGTGGATCTTGAAATGGTGCCCTTTTTTCAAATCCCCCTCCTTAAATTGATTATTTTCTTCGCTCATTTAGGTTTGTAAAATCTTACAATTATACCTGTTTTTAGGTTTTTGTTCAACGTAAAGAGCCAAATCTTTTGCCTAAATCGGCTATTTATGGCATTCTTTAGGTCATATTTTCAAGGAAATCATGGCCAATATTTCTTACGAAAAATATTTCAGTATTCCTGAAATAACGGATCAAATAAAGTTGTATTTGGTCGATTTTGATGTAAAAAAATTCATTAGAGCCTTTGAATTTGCCGAGGCCGCTCATAGAGGACAGATTCGCAAGGATGGAAAAACTCCCTATATTGCCCATCCTATGGAGGTGGTAAAAATCCTGATTTCTCTGCATGCCGACGAAGAGACCTTGATCAGTGCCATCTTGCATGATGTGCCGGAGGATACCGAACGCACAATAGAAGAAGTGAAGGCCGCTTTTGGGGAAAAAGTGGCTTTTTTGGTTGATGGCGTTACCAAACTTTCAAAAGTTCACTATCAAAATGATATGCCTCAACACCAGGTTGAGTCCATGAGAAAGCTTTTTCTACATAGTGGCGAGGATTTAAGAGTAATTTTGATTAAATTGGCTGATAGACTTCATAACATGCAAACACTGGCAAACCTGAGTGATGTGGCTAAAAGGCTACGTATCTCAAGAGAAACACTGGAAATTTATGTACCTATTGCCAATTTGCTTGGCATTCAGGATATGAAATATAAACTGGAAGATCTTTGTTTCAGATATATTTTTCCAGGTGAATATGAAAATCTTAGTAAAAATCGTGAAAAAAGTGATTCATTTAGAGCAAAATTAGCAAAGAACTTCAATGATTCTTTGAAGCGATGCTGTAAGGAAAATAATATTGAAATAAAAATAAGCAGGAAAAAGAAGAGTTTATATAGCATTTATAAAAAAATCTCCGCCATAGGAAAATCTGCCGATGATATTGATGATAGAATTGCCATAAATATTGTCGTGAAGGATATTAAGGATTGTTATCATGTATTGGGCGTTATTCACGGTAAATTCGTGCCGATAAATGATCGCTTCAGGGACTACATTGCCAATCCGAAAAGCAATGGTTATCAGAGTCTACATACGACGGTATTTGGTGTAGATGGGGTTATGACGGAAATTCAGATAAAAACTGAGAAAATGGACTTCGATGCCGACTATGGAATTGCGGCAAATTTTTTTGAGGATAGTACTCCAATAGCCGATGAGAAACGTTCAAAATGGGTAAATAAGATTTTAGAAATCGAAAAACATCAGAAAACCAATGATGATTTTTTGCATAATATTAAAGCAGATATTTTTGAAGATCGTATATTCGTCTTTTCACCCAAAGGTATGCCGATTGATTTGCCAAAAGGGGCGACGGCATTGGATTTTGCTTATGCTATAAATAGTGACATTGGAAATCATGCAATTAAAGCCGATATTAGCGGGAAAATAAAACCTATAAGTGCGACTTTAAGAACCGGCGATGTTGTGAATATTTTACTTTCGAAAAAATTCACTCCGGAACTTTCCTGGCTCTCATTGGTAAAAACCAACGCCGCGAGAAATAAGATGATGGACTACTTCAAAACGGTGAATAGAAGTAAAAAAATCACCGAAGGATTCAAGCTGCTCCAAAAGGAATTTGATATTGCTGGGCTTGGACTGGTTGATGATATAAATTTCAAAAAATTAAGTTCGAAAATACAAAAATTAAACGGTAAAATTTATAAGAATAAGCAAGATTTATTTGTGGCGATTGCTGAAGGCGAAATACGAACCGCGGATATTTCGAGGCATATTGGGAATTCCGCATTCAAAAAATTTGATGGACATCCTGTAAGAATAAATTTGCGCATTGTGGCAAAAAACCGCTTTGGCTTACTGCGCGATATTTCGGAAATTCTTTATAAAAATGTTCTGGATATGTATAGTTTGAAGGGATGGGCCTCCAAATATGAGGTTGATGCTTTTTTTAGTGTTGAAATTCTTGTTTCCAATCTGGAAACCGTAAGTCATATATTTGATGAATTAGAGCAAGTTGAAGGAGTAACCGGTGTATACAGGCTATCGAATAAGGGTATTTTTACGTTTAGTATTGCGGCCGCACTAACCGCTGCATTTTGGATTGCTCATGGATATATAATAAAATTAATCAGCCTTTCAACATTTAGTATTGATCATCCGGTCGTGACGAATTTCCTTATCTACCTTGGGTTATTGTTACTAATTGTAGCCGTATTATTTATGAGAAATTTGGCCCAAAAGTACTTTCCACTTATGCGGAAAAGGAAATTACTGTGGATAATTGCTTTTCTAATTCCTGTTGCCGCTACAGGAGTGCTTTTCGTTGAAACAGTTTACTTTGACCTACGCCTAAGCTGGGTCACAACACTGGTGGAGATATGTTTTGTTTATGCCTATCTTCTAATAAGTTATTTCCACTACGTAAAGACTATGAAGAGATCGCTATGACGTGAATTTGAAGTGCATCACATCCCCATCGCGGACGAGATATTCCTTGCCTTCCAGACCCATTTTCCCCTGCTCTCTTGCTCCCGCTTCTCCACCAAGCTTCACAAAATCTTCCCAGAAAATGACTTCAGCTTTTACAAATCCCTTTTCGAAATCAGTATGAATAACGCCTGCAGCTTGCGGAGCAAGTGTCCCTTTTTTTATTGTCCAGGCGCGACATTCTTTAGGGCCGGAAGTGAAATAGGTCATTAAACCAAGAGTGCCGTATGCCGATCTGATTAAGTGGTTCAGACCAGTCTCTTTAATATTCAAAGACTTCAAATAGTCATCAACTTCGGATTCATTTAATTGTCCCAATTCTTCCTCAAGTTTCGCACAAATAGGAATTATTTTTTCTTGATCCGTTACACCTAGAGTCTCGGCGTATTTGGCTACATCCATATTGCCCAATTCGGATTCAGGAACATTTATTATATATAAATTTGGCTTCATGGTAAGAAGGTGCAAATCGTTCAAGGCTTCCTTTTCTTCATCAGATAAACTCATATTGATGACCAAAGTCCCGGATTGCATACCGTTCATGACTTTATTCAAAAGATCCGCGTAAACTTTTTTTTCTTTGGCGCCGGATTTGGCATCTGAATTAGCTTTATTTACACGATTTTCCAAGGTCTGAATATCACAAAGTAAAAGTTCTGATTCTATCACTTCCTTATCGAGTTTTGGGTTAATTCCACCGTGTACATGAGTAATATTTGGATCGTCAAAAATTCTTACTACATGCCCGATGGCATTACATTCACGAATATGTGAAAGAAATTTATTGCCAAGTCCTTCTCCTTCGCTGGCACCCTTTACCAAACCGGCAATATCCACAAATTCTACTACAGCCGGAAGGATCTTTTCTGAATTGGAAGTCTTTGCCAACTCCTTTAGACGATGATCCGGAACCTCAACAATTCCTACGTTTGGATCTATCGTACAGAAAGGATAGTTTGCCGCATTGGCACTTTTTGTACGGGTAAGGGCGTTGAAAAGAGTCGATTTTCCTACGTTTGGTAATCCTACAATTCCAATTTTGAGAGACATTTAGATTTAGTTAGAGAATTTGAGAATTCGCTTTAATTCCTTTACAGGTATTTGTCCGCTAGCAGTTTGATCGGCTTCTTCCATGGGCGCATACATTAGGTAATTACCCAGTAAATGTCCAGTAATCCTGGTGAGTCGTCCGAGCTTCCCCATACAGAGACAAATAGATTTTTGTCCGTTTTTTGTTATTTGGCTAAGCAGGCTAAGCATATTGAGAGAATCCTCGATTTTGTTGGCCTTGGTCGCAATTTTTGCAATATCGGCACCTTTTGTAAACATTGTTTCAACGAGGCTAATCAACTCTTTCTGCGTGGGAGTTTTTTTGAAATCGTGGTGAGAAATGATTAATTGAATTTGGGGGAATTTTTCTTTAATTTTCTTAATAATATTTTTTTCAGTCGAGATGTCTAAATCTAAATATTCAATGTTTTTAATTGTCTTCAAAAGATGTTCGATTTTTGCAATGCTTTGTTTGCTAACTTTATAT
>CALRGV010000040.1 GCA_943358175.1 Candidatus Peribacteria bacterium | reverse complement strand
TCTGGGAGCGTTTTCTGTGCCGCATACCGTGATTCTCCCTTATAGCCGTAATAATAGAAAAATTGTTTTGCAGGCGGCCGATATAGCCCTTGGATTCGGTTTTAGTGATGTGGAAGAAATGCTGTTGAACGGCACTATCCCGGTAAGTCCCTTGCGCACAGAAGTGGAGGACTATAATCCAAATCATGAAACCGGAAACGCTTTCATCTACAAAACAGGGGACTCGTGGTCAATTTTTGCCGCTTTGGTAAGAGCTTTGGAAACGTTCAAATTTCCATATGACTGGAAAAATATTGTGAGACAGGGATTGGAAACGGTGTTGGTGAAATAGGGGATGACTTTTTTGGGGAGTGGGGGTGTTCCACTGAGGGGTATCTTTGATTTTGTCATGACAAATTTGGCCGATTAGAATTTGTTTAAGTCCCAGCCTCCATCGTCTGAGTCTCCATCATCCAAGGAGTCTAACTCTATTCTTTGGTGCATTTCAGCTTCGCGTTCTCTAATTATAGGTAGAACATGGGATCCGTCATGATCAAAAAGTACGCGCCAATCAGAATTTTTTTCTATATCTTCTATAATTCTTCGTGGGTAAGTAGGGTTGGGAAAAGTCATGATTTGGAAATTATCAATTGAGATAGTTTTGGCTACCATGTCTATGTTGGTTTTTCCAAACATCTCTGGATGCTGAATGAGCTCCTGAACAGCTTTTGGAAATGGAATTTCCATAAGAGCAGCCTCCTTGAATGGCAGTAATTGGGCATAAATAGCTGCTATTAACTTTGGATAAGCTATACCACTTCCATAAGGGCTAACAACATCTATCAATCTATGAACCTCTGCAGAAATTATTTCTCTCATTGGTCCAAATCCTCCTACAACATGACTTCCGAGTATTTCTCTTAAAGGAATTTTTAATCTACTCGGCAGGGGATGTCCAATATATTTAAAATGCCCATCTGCCCTATTAGGAATTGAATTAATAATTAATAAATCTGCTGCAAATTCGCTACTAATCTCAATGGTAACAATTGGAGCGCCGGTCTCCGGATCATTTTCTTCTAAAGCTAAAAATTTGCACTCTCTATTACAACTAGTAGGATCTGGAAGCTTTAATTCTTGATCTCTTTCTGATTCAATAGCTTCTGGCATATAATTTTAGTTTAAATTCTGCGGAGTTGATTTTATAGCATAAAAAATCTAGCTAGTCAATGCCTAGCTGAATTAAATTCTTCTGATGTTATCTTAGACCTCCGCCGTTGTCAGTACTTGTGGTGGTGATGCTCTTTATCGTGTTGATGATATCACCAAAATTCAAGTAACGAATGATGTCCAAGCCCATAGCTTTACCTACGGTTCCAACTATTACCGTTGCCAAAATGGTCACGATAAGACCGATGATAGCGTAACGAATAGTAGAAACGGCCCCTTTAATTTTGTCCTCAGCTCCTCCGGAAAGGATGAAAGAAATACCGCCGATGAAGATGAAAATAACCGAAAGCAGACCGGCAATGATAATAGCGTAAGCCAATCCGCGATTGAGGATTTCCAGAATTTCGTAATTTTGAGCAGCTTCTACAAAGGATTTTGTACCTACAGCTTGGTTACTTCCGAGGGAGGAGCTACCGTCTGATATATTTGCCATGGTCTTTATTTATAAGCTCACTGCGCTCAGCGGTGGCAGAGCCACCCGCTTCGCTTGTTCGCGCTCGCGCCGTGCGCTCGCTATTTATACGCTCGCCATATTATACTGTTTCCACTGCCGGTTCAACTATCTTCAGGTTGACACGTGCGTTGTTTTTGGAACCGATTATTCTAAGTAAAATTCTGAGGGCTTTGGCAGTTTGACCGCTTTTGCCAATGATTTTTCCCATATCGTCTTTTGAAACTTTGAGAGTAATAAGCACTCCCATTTCATCTACAACTCTTTCCACCACAACTTCATCTGGTTTTTCTACGATTTGCTTTACAACGTATTCAACAAAATCACGATCTGCAGTAACATTTTGTGCAACATTTTGATCTGTCATGACTGTAGGATTAGGAATTAGATTAGAGGAATAATATGCTACTCTTCGTGTCTGTTACGCAGCCGGCGTCGCAACTTTTTCTACACCCTTTTTCAAGTGTTTTTTATCGCGAGGAGTAATGTACATATCCATATTTTCAGCTCCCAATTTTTTTAATAAAACAGCAACGGTATCAGACGGCTGTGCGCCCATCTTTATCCAATGCTTAACTCTATCGAGGTCGATTTTCACCTCTTTAGGAGTAGCGGCCGGACGATAGAAACCCACTTCTTCAAGAAATTTTCCCTTTACTGCATTTGTGTGTTCCTGAACTACTACACGGAAGCTTGGTTGTTTGTTCTTTCCTGTACGACTTAGTCTGATCTTTAGCAAGGTGGTTTCGTTACGGTATAAGTATTTCTGCTTTGCTACGCGACGTTGTCGCATGGCGGACTTTATTCTAGCCAGAAGCTTTTTAAAGTCAAGAAAAAATTAAAGGCGTTTCTTATTCTTAGGTTTTTTAGCGGCGGCGGTGGTATTATTTTTCTTAGGGTTTTTGGCAGCGGCGGCTTTTTTGGCGGCAGCTTCAGCGGCGGCTTTGCCTTTCCAGATCTTGTCCGCAGCTTCAAGACCGGAAAACATGGTATCATCAGTGCCTTCACCTTCTTCCATTAATTTTTTAATTGAACCGAGATTGACGGCTTTGTTGGTATAGTCTTAGGTTTTTTCGGGGCAATCATGATGACGTTGGCTTTGTCATCGAGATGGATGTTGTAATTATCCCAAAGTCCTCCTTTGTTTAATGGCCAAAGGCTCATATTTTTGCCGTTTTCCATTTGAAAATAGCCTTCAAGACCATCTACTTTTACCTGAATACAATCGTGCTCAAGGTTCTTACCTTTTCCGTTGTCGCTCACACTTACGGCTTGTTTGAATTTCATTTTTTCCTTAATTCCTTTGGTGTCGATTATAAAATACGAAGGGGTTATGGAATCAAGTATCATCAATGTCTGTCCCTTTAAGATGTGCGTCGGGCCCAGCCTTTCGGATTTTTCCGGGGCCTTGGGTTTAACACGAGTGGGGACTTTTGCCGCTTTTGCTTTGGGCTTAACGTGATTTAGACTAAAAACCAATTCGGCATACTTTATGGCTTCGAAAATTTTTGGCAAACTGAATTCTTCCTCCTCAATGGTTACAGTTTTTTCATCAAACCCTTTGCCAATTTTTATATAACTGTCATAGAAAGTTTCCAGAACCCGGTCCTGGACTGATTCGGTTTTATTTTCCAAATCGTCCGGATAAGCTTCGTGAAGTTTTTCTGCAAGAGTCGTTCCAAATTTTTTAAAATCTTTGGGGTTACCAAGAGCCTGCCAAAGCCTTTTCACATCCCCGGAGCCCATATTGTAAATCATGTTTCCTAATTTATCTTTATCATCGGATGATAAATCAGACTTTATTTTGTTACCATAATTGTCACGGCACATATGCCAAAAAAGAATACCGACAAGAGCATTGTTTTGGGCGGCTATTTTGCGAGAATCCTTATCGCCATTAGCATAATAAAGATCGCCAACCTTTGATTCCAGTCCGTAAAATTTATTTATATCGTCAACTACAAGACTGGACTCGTTTCCTTTTTCATCCACCCTTACCAGAATTTGAAATAGACCTTTTGCATTGCCGTTTGACACGGCCTGCTGATTAAAGCCGCTCTCTTTACGTACCAAGCCAAGATAAAAATCGGCAGACCTGAGAGTAATGCCTTTTTTTGCAAGAATTTCTTTGTAAGAGTCTTCCGTTTTTAATTGATTGAGTGCCCAATCTACCGCTTCGCGTGCAGAAGCGATTTTTTCGGCCTTTTCTGCAAATTTTTTCAAAAATTTATATTGAGAGACAAGCTCTTTGTAAATCTTTGCTTTCACTTCAGAGAGAGCCTTCACGGTAGTTTTGTGCGCGGAGGTGATTTTTTTTGTAACTTTTTGGTAGGCTTGCTTTAAAAGATCTTCTTGAGGAGAATTCCTTGAATCAGGTGAATTTTCTTTTGGATTAAGTGCCATATTATTATTATTATTTTGCTTTTTTATTTTTGTTCTTTTTTGACTGCCAAATTTTTTCGGCGGCTTTGACTCCGGCTATCATGGATTCCGTGCCACCAAATCTGGCTTCGGGAAAATAGGAATAGGCATCCTGGACTCCAATTTTTGAAGGAAGTACTTCGTAGTACAATTTACCATTGTATCTTACCATAGTCATTTTTTTACCGGTTCTAATATTTTCCGCTTCGGTAGTATTTCCTTTTATCGTACCGGGCGCTACGTCCGGATCGACGCGATAATGATTGTTTGGCACTCCGAGATATTCCCAATAAAGAACCGGTGGATCACTTTTTCGTCCACGTCCGGAATCGCTGCAGGCAATCATGCTATGCGTAACAACATCTTTATATTTCAGGCCCTTTTTGGCTCCGATATAAGCAATGAGGTCTTTCAGAGATTTGTATTGTGCCTCGGTAAAACCGCGTCCCTGGCGAGCTTGTTTGAATCCGGAATCAATGGCTTTTTGACTTGGTGGAATAGGGGTGAGCAGGGCCATTCTAAATTTCTGTCTTCCTTGTTTATCCAGTATTGGTTTCCCTTTACTAGGTCCATCAGTGTAAAAGTGCAGGATTTTAGCGAGAACAACTTGCTTCTCAGCTTTTTTATCCAAAGGAACATTCACCCTACCATCACGAATGAGCGCAGGTAAACTCGTGTTTATCACTTCGATGCCAACTGTGTGATAAGACGGCTCCTTTTCTCCTTCCCAAATTGCATGCTTGGAATGTTTTGGGTTCGTCATATTACCGGCGTGGCTGACGGCAATATCCATATCGCGAATCAGCTCAATGACTCCGTCTTTTCTTAAAACAAAATGAATGTTTTGGCCTTCGCGCAAGCCATCGGCGCCACCTTCCGTGGAATGAATAACAATGGCTTTGGTCTGGGATTTCGGCATACGTCCGTGACCGGCATCAACATAAGGATCGAGATATTCGCCACTTTTTTGTTTGAAGCGAGGGATTATAATTGTCGGTGGGACTTTTGGTGGAGCAATCAGTTTATTACCAATTTTTTCCATTTTTGCTGCGTCTGGACCGGTGTACATAGGAACTGTGCCGGGCTTGGTTGGCAGACTTTCGGTTTTCACATCTTCGTGAGATTTTTTCAGAGCTTTCTCAAGATATTCTTTTGGTGGTAAAAAAACTTTTGC
>CALRGV010000039.1 GCA_943358175.1 Candidatus Peribacteria bacterium | reverse complement strand
ATAGATTTTTGTCCGTTTTTTGTTATTTGGCTAAGCAGGCTAAGCATATTGAGAGAATCCTCGATTTTGTTGGCCTTGGTCGCAATTTTTGCAATATCGGCACCTTTTGTAAACATTATTTCAACGAGGCTGATCAACTCTTTCTGTGTGGGAGTTTTTTTGAAATCGTGGTGAGAAATAATTAATTGAATTTGTGGGAATTTTTCTTTAATTTTCTTAATAATATTTTTTTCAATCGAGATGTCTAAATCTAAATATTCAATGTTTTTAATTGTCTTCAAAAGATGTTCGATTTTTGCAATGCTTTGTTTGCTAACTTTATATAGCAAAGGTTTCTTTGAAATCAGATCAATTTTGTGTTCACTGGATTCATTAAGATCACTGATTTCATCCAGCCAAATCTCCACAATATCAGCCTCTTTTTCGGCTTTCTTTAGCTGAAAAATGACGTCTCTTACTTTAGATTTTTTAATTGGTACGCAGAGCTTCATGCTTTTAATCTATAAAAAAATGGTCCATGTAGCAAATTGTAATATGCTAACGGACCATTTTTCATAGATATCTTTTGAGAGGCGTGAACCTTTCAAAGGAATATCAGAGGGTTGCAATGAAGAGATAGTCTTGGGAGGCGAGATCGTGAGATCAAACCACCCCTGACTAAGACTAAATTGCAATGATATTATAACATATATTATTGTGAAAAACAAGGCCTTGTGCTTCATTTTATTCCACCCTTTAGTATAATCCCTGTCCAGTGGCTCATAAAAGCCATTATTAATAACTAACCAAAAACAATATGAAGAAATTCATTGTTGGCTTGGCTACGCTAAGCATGGCAGCAGTTCTTTTCACAGCTTGTAACAAGGCTGAGACACCAGCTGATACAACAGCTCCAGCAGCAGCAACTACTACTACAACTGTAGTAACTCCAGATGCTACTACTGTAGTTGACGTGAAGGCTGATGTTAAGACTGATGCTAAAGCTAAATAATTGCTTTTGTATTTTGAAAAGACCTCGATTATTTCGAGGTCTTTTTAGTTCTGGATTACATTAAACTACTGCAATAGCTCGTCGTTGACCAACATGGGGTCGAAAACTTTTGTAGCTTCTTCACGAATTGAACGATGAGTGCGATCACTACGTAGAGAGGCCAAATGCTTTTTAACTTGAGACAAAAGACGATCTTTTGATAAATCTACGGCCTTGGATATTTGATGACTGGCCTCGGTGGCGACCAAAGATTTAGAGGGCATATTGAGACAAAGCTCGACCTGATAAGCATCATGTTTTTCAAATTTCTCGATAGAAACCTTCAGCAAAGTGGCATCTTGCGAAAACTTGGTTAGGAGCTGTTCAATAGCGGGAAGTTTCGAATTAACATATTCAACAAAAGCGCTCTCCTCCTTTTTGTTTAGGTTTTTCTGAAAGAAAGTTGTTTCCATAAGCCAAATTGTTAAATGATAAGTGCGAACCACCTTTTATTATACTACTATGGAAAATAAGCGCAATTTGATAGAATCTTTTTAAGATGATTAATATAGCCCAGACAAAAAGATTATTGGCTCCGGAATTGGTTAAACGCTTTGAGACAAGTTATAACCAATTTGTGCTTGAAAATATTTTAAAAGGTTTTGTAACCGAACGCTCACCTGTTATTAGAATAAATACGCTAAAAACGGATAAGCAAAAGTTGATGAGCGCCTTTCGTGAAATGAATGTGCGTTTTGAGAGAATACCTTTTTTGCCCGATTCATTGATTATTATGAATCAGAACGAGAAATTTTTTGAGAAATTGCCAATGTACATAAAAGGGGAAATTTATTTTCAAGGAATATCTTCTCAATTACCCCCATTGTTTTTGGATCCTAGGCCTGGAGATAAAGTTTTGGATATGTGTGCGGCGCCTGGCTCAAAAACCACGCAGATGGCCATTCAAATGAAAAATGAGGGGCAGATAATTGCGAACGAAAAAGATCAGATACGCTTTGAGCGCTTGAAATATAATTTAGAGAGGCAGGGTATAAAAATTGCTGAAGCGATTCAGGGTGACGGAGGAGAGCTCGGTGGAAAATATGCGGAATATTTCGATAAAGTTCTTCTGGATGCGCCATGTTCAGCGGAAGGTAGGATAGATATGAACGAGCAGAGAACCTATAAATTCTGGTCGGAAAAAGTGGTAGGTCAAAATGCAAAATTGCAGAGAAGACTTTTTCGATCGGCGGTAAAAGTGTTGAGACCGGGAGGTACGCTGGTTTATTCCACTTGTACGCTGGCTCCTCAGGAAAACGAGATTTTGGTGAAAAATGAATTAGAAGAGTTAAAAGGAGTAATTGTGCCGGAAAAAATAGATTTGGACTTCAAATTTAAACTACCTTTATTTGAAGGGCTTACAGGAATGGTCAAAGCCATGCCGAGCAAGATTTCCGAAGGATTTTTTGTGGCGAAGTTTAGGAAGCTGTGAGTATTAACGGCGCAAGCTTAATATTGAGGCGAAAAAGAATATTAGGATTGATATTAAAGTAATTGTTCCACCACTGGCCCAGCCCAAATAATAAGCTAAGAAAAGTCCCGAGATCACTGAGAAAATAGAAATGATTACAGAGATAATCATGGTTTTTAAAAAGCTTTTTTTGAATTGCATCGCAGCCATTACCGGAATTACCATCAACGCTCCGACAAGTAATATTCCTACTATTCTCATCGAAAGAGAAACTATAACTGCCGTAAGAACAACAAGTATCTGATTCAATCTGCGCACCGGCAAACCGCTCACTATAGCTAATTCTTCATCTAAAGAAATGGCGAAAAGTTGACGATAAATTAAAGAAATCGTAAGGACTACTACTAATCCAAGGCTTAATATTAGCCATAAGTCTGTAGTTGTTACCGTGGCGATGCTGCCGAAAAGGACGCTGGATAGATTTAAATTTATTCCATGTGAGGCGCTGATTAATACTGAGGCCAAGGCCAGTCCTCCAGATAGGAAAATTGCCAAACCGGCTTCACCTAAAACTTTACCGGAGCTGCGTAATTTCTCAACAGTTAGGGCTGTGGTAATGGATAAGGCAAGCGCGGTCAGAACGGGCTGTAGACCCAATAAAAAGGCTGCCGCTACGCCTGCCAGTGACACATGGGCCAAAGTATCAGCCATAAAAGAATAACGGCGCGTGACTAAAAAAATCCCCACCAATGGTGCGATAATGGCGATGGCAAAACCGGCTGTGAATGCCCTCACCATGAAGTCGTAATGGAATATTTCAAACATTGTGATGGTGGTGATGAATAAAATTCTTATCGGAACCGTAGAGAGCCTTCAAAATTTCCGCACTATTGTGCTTCATATCTTCGTGTTTGCAGGTGGATACGAGTTGCTTATTAAGGCAAAGGATAGAATCCACTTCTTTAGCTACTGCCTCGATGTCGTGTGAGACAATAATAATTGTCATTTTATGCCATTGATTTAAATCCTTCAGTAAAGAATAAAAATTTTTTGTAGCTTGAATGTCTACGCCGGTAGTTGGTTCATCCAGAATGAGAATCGATGGATCAGAAGCCATGGCCCTGGCGATAAAAACACGCTGCTTTTCTCCGCCTGACAGATCTTCAATTGAACGGTGACGGAATTTTTCCACATCAGTATCGAGCATGGCGGTTTCAATGGCTTTAAGGTCAGTGCTAATTCTACCGCTGGTAACCACTTCTTCAACCGTGGCTGGGCATTGAATATTTGTCTGAACAATACGCTGTGGCACATAGCCAATTTTCCCTTTGCGACGAGCCTTTTCCGGACTTAGACCATTAATGAGGATCTTACCTTTTTGTGTGGATGTTAGTCCGGTCATTAATTTCAACAAGGTGGTTTTTCCTCCGCCATTTGGACCAATAAGACCTACATACTCCCCTTCCATAATTTCAAAGGAAATATTATCCAAAACAACATTATTTTGATAATTAAAGGAAAGCGCTTCCACTTTTATAGCGATATTTTTGCCGTTTATTTGCATTGCATTGCGGTGCGTAAGTTTTTAAGATTTTCCTGCATTAGAAAAAGGTAATCCTTTCCCATAATGGCTTCTTCCCTAGTTAGTCCTTCAATGGGATTGAGGACCAAAGATTTTGCGCCAATCTCTTTGGCAATCGTATCAGCCAATTTTGGGCTAACCAAAGTCTCAAAGAAAATATATTTAATGTTGTTTTTCTTGGCGAAATCAGAGAGTTCGGCAAGGCGCTTTGGTGATGGTTCTTCTTCAGGGGAAAGTCCGGCAATAGCAAGAGTCTCAAAATTATATCTTTTAGCCATGTAGCGGAAAGCATCATGGGAAGTGACTATTTGCCTTACCTTACATTCCTTCAGACCGTCCTTGAATTCCTGATCTAGGCCCTTCAGATCATTAATAAGTCCCTGGGCATTAAGCATATACTTGGCTGAGTTTTCTGGATCGCCTGCCACGAAAGCATCTCTGATCACTTCCGCTTCACTTATGAGGTTAAGCGGATTTAGCCACATATGCGGGTCCTGAAGACCGGAGTTGCCGTTCATAGCCTCAATTTTACTCGTTGCCTTCACTCCAACAATATTATCAGCCCAAGCATCTACGCCATAACCATTCTTAATAAATATTTGAGAATTACTGACAGCCGTCAGATCCTGAGGGGTTGGCTCATAATCATGAGGCTCTACACCGCCAGGAGTTATTTGTGTTACCTGCACCAGTTTGCCGCCAACTCTTTGAGAAATAAAGGCCAGTGGATAAAAGCTGGCGGTGACATTCATAGGTTTTGGATCTTGATTAATAACCTCTTCGTTTAGCCCGGGAGTGCAACCGGTGATGGCGAGTAACAATATGGCGATGAAAATTTTATTCATAGTTTTATTTAAATTTATTTATTACAAGAAGCGCACTGTCCCAAAAATTCAAAATAATGATTCTGAATTTTAAATTTAGGATTTTTGGCGCGGATAGATTTGATGAAATCGGTATCGTCCAGATGAATTTCTTCGACTTTATGACACTTTTCACAGACAAGTTGGTGATGGCAGTGTTGCGCCTTGTCGCATTCGAAATCCTGACAGCAGAGATAGCCGTTTTGTTCTTTCAAAAAGTGAATTAATCCAAGTTTTTGGAATGCCTCAAGGATGCGATAAACCGTGGAAGTATCAATTTTAATTTTCATCTTTTTGGCCTCAGCGGAAATCTCGTAGGCATTTAAACTACATTTTGTTTTGGCCAAAATATCCAAAACGCAACATCTGGAATTGGTTATTTTTAAACCATTTTTCTTTAATTTAGAGATGGCATATTCCTTGAAATTCATAACGCAATAATATTGCATTTAGAATTAATT
>CALRGV010000038.1 GCA_943358175.1 Candidatus Peribacteria bacterium | reverse complement strand
ATATCGCTTCTGATCGCCAAAAGTGAGGTCTTCAATATACCAATCTGCTGAATTCTTTGCTTTTGTTGTTCGCTTAATTGCTCACCCTCCATCACCAATTTCAGCATTTCCAATTTTTGCTGCTGAGTAAATTGATTTAGCAATACTTCAGCTTCAGCAATATGCGGAGCCTTGGCAAAGCCGGTTTCTCTTTCTTTCTCCAATTTAACATCTTGGCCATTTCCAGCCTTAACAGTTTTGGCCAGCTGATCCAATTTTACTTTTGATAAATCCTTTACTGTGCCGGCAAGTACGGCCCCCTCCTTTTCTTCGGGCCTTTGAGGCTGAGATTCTATTTGTTTTTTTTCAGGACCTTGATTGTCTAGAGCCATACATACGGAATTATATGATTTTTATTTTTACATCATATAATTATACCATTTTTGGAGACTTTTTACAACTTATTGAGCTTCAATAAAACTAAGGCATTGGGGGATTCCAGGCCCTTTTGTCACTCGGATCCGCTCCTGCAGGAAGCCGACGGTGAACATTGTTTGGATATTGCGTCGCGACATCACCTCCTTCACCAAGAGTGAATTCGTAAACTAGAGCGCCGACCTGCTTTTTTATCTTTCCATCAAACAATTTGCACCCGAATCTTACAAGTTTTTCAGGTATTTTTCCTGATTTTTTCCAATCAATATATTCCGGAGCAATTTTATAAGTTCCGACACTGCTTTTTCTAATATCAAACGGATCTTCCATTAAATAGTAAATTGGATCAGCCGGCTCCTTATCAAACTTCGCAGCGGCCGCAGCCTTAATAGCCTTCACCTGATCGCTTAGTTTATTAGCATATTCAGACTTGATAGTAGCCTCGTCAGCCTCTGTCTTCCAAAACTTAGCCTTATCCCTCCAGGTATGTGGCTTTAAACCGGCCTGGTAAGGACTTCGTACATTTTTTTCAGACCAATACTTTAATTTAATTTTTTCCTTGGCATATTTATTCAAAACGGCGCTATATTCATAGACATTTGATTTTAAACTTTCGCATACCTTATCAATATTAACTTTTACTTTTTTCTTACCGGGCAAATATCTTGTCACGAAACGACCGGATCCGGCAGGGAATTCTATTTTCTGGGTTTGAGGCATTGACCACATAATTTCTTTTGTTGTCTGCCCCTCCAATTGCGCTAATGACTTTTCATCAGCCTCATTTTCAGCAAGAAGCATCTTTTTCATTGAACCATTGCCCAAATTGCCCTCATTAAGCAACCTTTCCCTTGTATTCATTTTCTCCCGTAATCTCTGGATATCGCCACTCTTTTTCCAATCAGACCTATCTCGGGACTCCTTTTCGTTTAACAAAGCGGCTAATTCTTGAACGGCAGGATCATACAAAGCCTGAGCCTGATATATCAACGCATCCAAAATTGCCATTCTGTATTCATAATGCATTATTTGTCGAGTGCTTTTTGTGACAACAAGACCATTTTTTTTGATATAGTCGTCCGGATTTAAATCCTTGAAATCACCGGCCATCCACTTATATTCAGGAAGATTCTCCGGTTCGCCCACAGATTTATCCTTCAAATAATTATAAAGATTTACTCCGCCCTTTTGCAAGCCAATAATTCCATTTCCTATACCAATAGTTGCGATATCCACAAGATTTGCAAAACTACTAAGTAATCTTCCTCCGGCACCTGCAACGGTTCCCAGTCCACCTACAGTATCGCCAATACCACCTAAAACGTCACCGATAGTTTTTGCACCTGGAATTTCGTTATACCAGGAATCATCTGCCGGTGACGGCCCAAAAGTCGGCATTTCTCTACCATTCTCAAAAACCAGTCTCTTTTCTCCGGCCAGGAAACCCTTTATTTTAAAGCTTTTAAATATCATTCTTTAGAATTAAATTAGCCATTCCTTAACATCTTTTGCGATCTGCTTCAAAGCATTGCCAACAGTTTCCAAGACTCCTTTCTCTTCCTTGAAATATGTCGTTTTACCATAGTCTGATAACACTGCTTGATTAATAAAGTTTTCGACTTGTTTATTGATATAAGTAGTCTGATCTCCCTTGGTAATAGCTGAAAACGACGCTCTGTCGAATTTTGCATCAAAATCTTTCATTTCACTAGCCAGCTGATTATTCGGTTCGCTGAAAGTATATTCATACACCACTGATTTATTTCCAGCAGTATCAGTCTTCATACTACGGCTAAACTGCGCGGAATAGTTGAACATATCCTTTAATTCCCCAAAACGATCTCTTAAGACATCTTTACCACGCTTGCCATACTTTTTATCTATCTGATCCAATACTTTAAACATTTTCTGCCTAAAGACTTCTTCTGCTTTCGTATATTCAAATACGTCAGGGATGATAATATCCTTACTATTCGCCTTGGATACCAAAAGTTTTTTAATTAGTTCCAGCTTATAAGCATCATCCGGAATAGGGCCGGACAAATCAGGCTTCATTCTAACGGTAAAGGTAGCACCCTCTCTCGGCAGAATGACATTATCTTTATGAATCAGTCTTTCCGCATCAGACATCTTGAAGTACTCATCCAATGTAAAGTAATCCCTATTCATTTTTATCCTTTCACTAGTATCCACTACCTCATGCAATTTTGCCGTATTAGCTGGAGCCCATGATTTGAAATCAGGTATCTTCCAGAAGCCATGATCCTGGGGAGATGGCACTACCACTTTCTCATCCACATCATTTAATTTTGCGAATATCTGATCAGACACAACCTTCTTATACTTCGCATAAGTCTTGTACTTGATATTTTTATCAATTTCTTTTTTAGTGTTCTCTAACTTCGGAATATCTGAATCCTTCAATTCAGGCAACCCTGCAGGATTAGCTACCCTCAATTGGGCATTTACCTCAGCAGCAAGCTCCGCGTCTGTAGGATTTGGTTTTGTACGAGCCCAGGCCACCTTGGCATTTTCAATTCTTCGAATATAATCCTCGGCTTCTTTGGAAACAGGCAAGCTCAAATTTGCTCCATCAATACTCTTGTCATCAAGTACAGCTGTATAGTAGGCAAAAACTTTTGCCACATCCCGTGCCTTCTTTGCATTACCCGGTCGCAAATTATTTACGCCATAGTGCAAGAATAATTCATTTGTAAATTCTGCGTACCAGGTCTTATAATCACTGCTCTCAATTCCCACTTCACCAATCTTGGAAATTACTGCCTCGTTAAATTCTTCATCAGTAACATTTTTACCATCTTTTCCATGTTGAATCGACAATCTGGTAAAGTCGCCACTTAGGCTGTCTAATTTATCAATACCTGGAGTATAAATTTGTCCCACTTTTTTTGAAACATCGGCCAGCGATGTGGCTCCCTCTATTCCACTGGCAACCTTTGCCAGAATCAAGCTCTTCTGGGATTCAATCAAACTCATGGCGTAGTTTTTTGCCACTGAGCCATCGATCATGTCGAGACTCATGCCTCTGAAAGGATTATCCAAAGTGGCACGTGTGAAAATATCCGGAATATGTTTGACGAAATTTTTCAAATAATCGGAAGGAGCGGCTGAAATAGCCTTCTCCCAATTTTTAGTAACTTCCGCCAATTTTTCGTCTTCACCTAAAGCACTCTGGAATTCTTCTTTAAATCCGCTGCCCGGAGCCAACATTTTTGCCTGATCTGCCGGATCATTAAATTCAAATCTTGAACCATTATATTTAATTTTAACAGAAATGTTTTTGTTCTGACCGATCAGTAAAGTGAAAATTCCGTCTGTAGATCCTGGAACTTTGCTCATACCTAATCGTTTCGCAGCTCCAAAATATCTCAAAGCATGGAATTCCGATTGATCCAAAAGTCGTCCAAGCACACTTCTCTCCAAATACTTCTCGCTCGAAGACTCGCCATCATCAAGCTGCAAAGTTTTGCCATCATCTACTATCCTGATTAAAGTCTCAACATTGGTTGGATTTACACCTAAATCAGTAGCTCCATTAAATGCCGTAGTAGCCTTCCACTGTCCACCGTCATATTTCAAACCACTAATAGTTTTATTTTTATCCTGCAATTTCTTCATCAACACCGCCATCCTCTCATCCACCTTCTTCACCGCATCTTTTGCCGCTCTTTCCATGCCGGCGCCTTCGAGCGGGATCAGTGTGAATTTCGTACCAGGTGCGGAGTTGTATCCCTTTTTATCGCCATAGTCATTTTGTAAATACACACGGTAACCCTCCTTCGTGGCAACCACCACGATAGGGAATCCCTTCAACATACCGGAAATATGACCACTGCCTTCTTTTAATTCAGCAGCTGTATCCAATGTGAAACCATTTTCTCCCAACACTTTGCCGGTTCCATTACGTAATTTTTCCTCAATTTCCTGTGGTTTCTTACCGGAGAACATTCCACCAGCCATACTCTCTGGAGCATACTGACTCGCAGCCTCCATCAGATGTCTCACTTTTAGCGTACCTCTCACCGGATCCTGCAACATTTTTTCATACGGCAGACCCTTATATTTTTCATGATCTTTATACAAAGTCTTTTCATAAACCAAAGGCATCGCCATGGACAATTTATATAATTGTTGACCCACGCGAATATATTCTCGTTCCGAGGCTGATAATTTAGTGTTATTCATTCCCACGTAATCTTTCAACCCTTGCTCACCAATTCCCATTTTGAATGGCCAAACTGCTGCCATGTCAGGGAATAGGGCAGGGAATTCGCGTGGATGAATAAAATGAATACCACTCTTATTTGCATTTACCATCAAGGATTGTAGATCTGTAAGTTTTGTCTCAGACATTGTTAATGCAATACCGGAATCCAAATCCTTGTACTGATCGTTATATTCAGGCAGTGTCAAAATATTCTTCATTGATTCAAGCGGTGTTCCCTTTACCTCAGCATCCATTCCCTTAAATCCGGTCATTTTTAACACATCGTAACCGGCATTTTTAAGCATTTTATCAGCACCATATATAGCGGCACCGTACATTATCCATTTTTTGAAATCCACACCACCTCCATGTGCATCATGACCTCCGCCACCATGGCCGTCGTCACCACCAAAAAGTTTTTTACCTAAAGTTTGCCATAAAGCATAGGCACCCACAGCGTACACACCTAGTGTGGCATAGTCCCTCTCCTTAGCCGCTTTCTGCAAAACTGAAATATTACTTTTTGCAAAATCCACCACAGTGGTACCGATTACATCTTCACCCTTCTTTTTTTGAGCATTCAAAGTATCCCCCTGCTTCTTGTCCTGCACCATCAATCTTCCTCTCACAAGAGTGAGAGCGTCAAAAGCTTTCAAATAAACTTCGCCACCCTTGAAAGTACCTTTCGGCTGGAGCCCGGCAATAGTATCTCTACTCGTTCCGTCGGTCGGACTCTTAAACATTGGGCGAAAGTCACCCTTATTTTCCGCAAGATATGGATTACCACTATCGACAGCGCCATTCAAAACCGCAAACATTGTATCGTAATAGGCTCTATCCTTTGCGTCTTTTCCAATTCCAAGATCCTTAAAATCCTGGTAAATTTTCTGCAAACCATCCCTTGTAGAATGATCCCATGTCTGTGCATTCATTTTAGAATTTTCGCGAGTTCCATTAATTCTAAACCAATCAAGCTGATTAGTTTGTTCCGCCAAATCTTTTTTCTTGAATTCCTCAAGATTCAGAGATGGAGCGGTTGGAAGCTTTACCGGCTCCTTCTCAGCGCTAGCACCATCTGGTAATTTTTCATCTTTTTTAAATTTTCCACGCTTACCTCTACCTTCGACTCCGACCTTTAATTTTTCCTTTTCTTCCTCGGAATCATCCTCCACTTTTTTCT
>CALRGV010000037.1 GCA_943358175.1 Candidatus Peribacteria bacterium | reverse complement strand
TAATAATTAATTCGCCACTTTTATAAAGTCCGCGACGTTTTTGGTTTTCCACCGGACTAATAATCGAGCTAACTTTCACTTTAAAAGGCTCTTTTTTTCCGGCAAAACTCAAAGAATATTTTTCGCGCACAAACTCCTCCGGTTTCAGTTGCACGCCATCCACCCACACTCCAGCGACTTCTTTTATCTCACTACCAACATTCAAAAAAACAGCGGCCACGACCCCTTTCTTCGCACTTTCCCCACCCGGATTAACATTCATCTCGATCTCTCCCGTCACCTCCACCCGCCCCTCATTCACTACATTAAAAAACAAATTCACATGCTCCACTAAATATTCCGGCGCCTTATAATCGGCCCGACGAATCGGCTTATCAATTTCATTTTCTGTCATAATAAAAAAATTAAGAACTGAATCGCAACGAGCATAACAAAAAATCTCCAGATAAACCATCATCGTTCCAGCCGCTTCCGCCATCCCCCATGCGCATACTGATCGCCCATCTCCGACACAACCGCCACTTCCTGCGCGTTTGACAAATTATCCATATCACGCATAATTCATCAACAAAGTTACATTTTGTTGAGGAAAAGACGCATTTAGCGCATCATTACTTCAATGAAATGCAATCCAGGTGACGCAATCCCCCTCCGAGCTCGGTTTTTCATTTGTGAACTAAAGAGTCGCCCCAAACACCGCGCTCAAATCCCTCTGCGCATCCGCCAGAGTATATTCACCCATCCCCAAAATCATTTTTTTGACAACCGATAGAGTTTTAATTGATTTTGCATCCTTGGCTGAAGAAAAAAGGGAGAATTTTAAATATTGAACCAACTCATCGGGAGTCAAAGAGCGCATACCATTATTTGAATAAAATGACCCAAGGTCTTCGCAACCATTGGCGATTGATATGCCTTCACTGACAGAAATTGCAAAAGCAAAAATATCCCCATAGTATGGAGTCCGTTTAGGCCACGCCACGTTATAGGCCACCGGCATAAAAGGTTTAGTTCCAGGAATTGAAGGAGAAAATTTCAGCTCATCATTTTTAATGACCGTCAAGTTATCAAAAACAACCCCTCCATCAAAAATATTGTCCGGCTTCACGTCCCTGTGTACCATATTCTGTTGATGCAGGAAATGAATTGCCTCCATAGCATTTAGCATATCCATCATGTATTTATCTACAGAGAACTGGACGCAGTCTTCAACAATTGTTTTTTTACCGCCATTGTGTTCAGCCATAGTGGCATAAAGTTCTTGCGATTTATTAAAATAATTTATCCCGTAACGGTCATGAAGTTCGGGACATGAATGCGATAATGAATACACAGTTTCCTCCTGAAGAAAACGATGAATGGGGCGCGGTCCTGTCATAACAGTTGAGCCGTCTATGTTATTTATTTTTACAGCCTGATTTCCACCTTTGGTTTTGGACCATGTTAATTCGTCTTTCAGTCTTCTTGGTCTATCGGAATAAAAATCATCGGCCTTCAGGAGGCCTTCCTCCACTATTGGCACTGCCCCACTCAATAACAATTGCGCGCCTAAATCCAGTCTTAATCTCATCAGAGTCTTCTCGACTTCATCAATATATGCTGGTGGCCTATGATATAGTAAGAAAGTTCCGATTTGGCCAATCAGATCTCTTGGCAACAAAACGCGTCTCGAATTTTGTTCTTCGCAAGTACGAATAGCTTCAGCGGTAAAATCCCTGATCTTCCGCTCTGTGTCCAGCCGTCGAGGATCTAGGAGCATGGCATCCCATCCATCCATCCTATCAGACAGATCGGCAATCACGCTTGTAACCAAGGCAGAGGGAAGAATCACGGGATGCATTTTGTATTCATCTAATTCCTTCATAAAGCTAAAATTTTTAGCAATAAATCTAGCACAGAGGAGGATCTCAGTCCAGAGCAAATTTGCCAAAACTCATTAATCGTGGTACGGATAAAGATCTGCGAATAAGCGCTACCCTATGAAGCAAAAAAGTACAAACTTTTGCTTAGCTTAAGGATCTTATCGTACATTCTCTGACCCGGACTTTGTTAGTCATTATATTCATAGAATTTTTGGATTGGAAGACACCCAAATTGACATTTAAATGTACATTTGCTAAAATTAGGGCATGATAACGATAACATATGAACAGCTCTAGCCTGGCCGCCAGGCTCTCCCAACAAGTTTCCGCCACTTACGCCCGCAATCATTTCAAGGAGCTAACTGATAAAGTTATCAAAGAAGGTATGTGCGTGATAGTACGTAAATCCAAGCCCTTTACCGTTATTCTTTCTATGGAGGAATACGAAAAAATGATGAAAAAGTATGATGCCTGGAGTAAATTCAGGGCAGAAAGTTTCAGAAAAGATATTAGTAAGTTGAACTTGGAAAACGGCAGGTTTTCAGAATTTGTTGGAGCTTGGGAAAATCCCTATCCTGGTTTATCATCTGTAGAAATTGCTAAAAAATGGACAGACTATGTTGATTGATACAAATATTATTCTTGAAATTGCTTTTAATCAGGAAAGGGCTCAGGAGTGTAAAAAGCTTCTCAACGCCATCGATGAAAGTGCTTTTGAAAAAGAAGTCTACATTACAAGATTCGCCCTTAATGCCATAGAGGCTATGTCCGGTAAGCAGAAGCCTGGTTTTTTGAAAGAATTTCTGCTGCTTATTTTCGAAGGAAAAATTAAAATTTTCGACTTAAAAATAGAAGACGATTTAATGATCAACTCTATCCATTCCGATTTAGGTTTAGATTTCGATGACGCTGTTCAATACATAGCTGCCAACCGTCTTGGCACCTGGCTGATTACTTTTGACAAAGATTTAAAAGACAAAGGCGTAGTAGTAAAAACTCCGGCAGAAGTTCTCAAAGAAATTCTAGCCTGATTACACCGCCACCAAAGCCAAAGCCAAGGTCAAGCCAAGGCGGATGTCGAGCGGAGTGCGCCACCGTCATGTTCGACAAAAATATTGTGGCATTGTACAATTAAACAAAATTACCTCCTAAATTTTTTTCCATGGAATCAAAAAACAAAGTACTCACGGCCACAATATCGCTGGGCGCTTTAGTAGTTGGAATATTCATTGGCATAGGTGTGAAGGGCGATAATCTTCAGAACAATATAACATCTACCAAAGACAAGGGATACGCGGAGTGCGAAAAGTATAAGGTTATGTTTTGGGAAGGAAATTCGGTGTCAAAAAAAGACATAAAAACATGCAAGGACAAGTATTCCAAATATTGGAACGCTAAGCCCACCATAAATGAATGCATGGGGCTAAAAAATAATGCCGATAAATATGGCGCAAAAGAGTTTCCAAACTATTTAGCTAAAAACAAAATTTCTCTTTCAAATACATCGTATTGCGCCTCCACCTATCCTTATATGTGGTCTGGAAAAGACGTCAAAGAAAAGGAGTGTGCCCAATACAAATCATTCGTTGATAAAGGCGGCAATTTGACGGACTTATTCAATAATGGAGAAATAGGCGGAACACTGGAAGATACATGTAAGAACCTGGTTGAATGGACAGAGGAGTGAGTTAAAAATATTTTTAATTGGTAGAAATAGGCGTTCGTTTAATACAGGCGCCTATTCGTTGACACCAAGATTGACAGATGGGGGGGGTATTATATAGTTCGATCAATTACCTCATAATCCTTTTCCATGGAATCAAAAAACAAAGTGCTCACCGCCGTGATAGCACTGGTAGCTTTAGTGGTCGGCATATTTGTTGGTATTGGCATGCAAGGGGGAGGAGGGTTTCAAGGCAAATTGGCCTTAACTCAAGACGCGTCTCAGGGTTGTGATGAATATAAAAAACTCTTATTCGAGGGCATGTTAACGCCAACTTTGGGAAGTTCGGAAGAGGCGCAAAAAGTCGTAGACGGTTGTCAGACAAAGTTTCCTGAATTCTGGAATTCCTCGCCGTCAATAAGTGAATGTAAGGGCCTAAAGATGAGGCTGGATTTTTATGGAGTTACTGACTTCTCTGAATTCTTAAAAAAGAATGGTGTTTCATTCTCAAATACCTCTTTTTGTGCTTATAATTATCCATACTTGTGGTATGGAACTGACATCAATGAGAATGAATGCTGGGCTTACAAATCTTTTTTTGACGCAGGTGAGTTAACACCATTTTTATTTAACGATGACAGTAAGGCCAAAGTTGTCCAAGAAACATGTAAGCAAAAAGTTGTTGGCTGGGCTCCGGCAATAAATATTGATCAAGCAACATGCGACCAGTATAAGATCTACCTTGATCAAAACAATCTATCCGGAATGATTGCAAATGGTGGTGCCGATGCCCAAATAGCCTTCAGTTGTCAGGCACAATATCCAAAACTTTGGTACACATTGGCAGGGGTTAACGTGTCTATCTATACTTGCCTAGAATATAAAAAATATTTTGATCAGGGAGTACTCACCGACATGGTGAACGCGGGACAAGCGGACGGAAATGTAGCTCCGCAATGCGATGCTTTATACAAATATATTTGGCAAGGAGTAACTCATGCGGAATGTGATGAATTCGCTAACTGGAAAAAGCAAGGAATATTAACTCCTAATATGGCTGGAGATTGGGATAAAGCTCAGAGTGCCGTAGAGGCTTGCAAATATTACGGATACGGTGATCTATTCAATTAATTGTAATAAATTCAAAGGAGGGAGCCCTAAAAGCTTCCTCCTTTTTATAAATATTTTGAAATCTCCTCAGCCTTGTCTTTCCTCCCAAGTTTTAAATAACCGGCAACTAAACGGTGCATTGCCATATAAAAAAGCTCGTTATTTTTTTTAAATAGTCTATGTTTTTCCTTATCTGAATTCGTAGACCCTTTCCAATATATTGGAGCCAAACCCAAAAGGTTTTCATACTTTTCCGCCGCCTCTTCATACTTATTTATTTCAAATAAAGCACTACCCCATTGCTGCCAAACCAACGGCCAGTTCGGAGCTTTGCGAGCAGCTTCTTTAAAATGATAATCCATTTTTTCAAAATCCTTTATTCGCGAATAATAATTCGCCATAGCCAAATCATAATGATAGCCATGGTTCGTCAAAAGCCCCAGTCTGTCTAAATACCCTTCATTCATGGCAATAGTCGGCTCCTTTGCCGATAATAAATTTGAAGCATTATAGAGATAATAGCGGGAATTTGGATTCAATTTAATTGCCAAATCAAAGGAATTAATTGATTCACCACTATCTGAAAAATAGCTATTTATAGCTCTGTCAAAATGAACATCAGCCATCAGTATGGCGAAGCCGTTATAAAGATAGAATATGCAAATTGCTAAAACGCCGATTTTTAATAAGCCCCGCGATAATATATTTTTGATCTCAATTGTTTTTACGGAAAAACGCATGCTCGTTAGCAGTAATATCGCCACCATAGCGAGCAAAATAGTCACATGTGACGAAATGGAAAAACTAAATTGTACTGAAATAAAATAAGCAATTATGGCAAAATAACAGGCCGCCTGCTCAAATGGAAACTCCCCTTTTTTGAAAAACAAAGCGACCAAAAATCCAATTAAAAAAAGATACAAAGCCAAACCGGCAATCCCCTGATCCAGCAAAACTTGAAGAGTCTCGTTATGTATGCGATCGGGAATATCATAAAGATTTTCCGTCAGATATATATCTTTCGATAAAACCTTTTGATAGGTTTGGTAAATAGTCTCCGGACCCGCTCCGATAAGCCAATGTTCCTGCACTAAAGGAGTAAGAGGTTTTATCAAATTTAAACGTGAATTTACCGATCGGAATCCACCGGCAAGAATCAAAAGGAAAATTAAAAATCCTAAAATCGTACCGCCTACGGCAAAAGTTTTAAATGATAATTTTGATTTGTATCGATGAATTAAAAAGAGAATTAAACTCAAACCTATACCCAAAATTGAAGCTCTGTTGAGAGTAGTAGCCAGGCCTGCTCCCACAATTAAAAGTAAAAAAATAAGCACGTTTTTCTTTTTCCATTTATGTTCCTCGAATATTTTTGTAAAAATTATTACGAATGGAAAAATCAGCCACTGACCAAGGAAATTTGGCTGACCCAGTGTGGCAAAACTTCTACCGCTGGCCTCATCAATATTGGAAATACCCAAAGGATCTATCCTAAAATGTTGCAGTATGGCATAGATGGAAAGTATCAGGCCAAC
>CALRGV010000036.1 GCA_943358175.1 Candidatus Peribacteria bacterium | reverse complement strand
ATTTCCGGATGATTAGGGTAAGCATGGTCAGCTTTTTCCAAAAGTTCCACTGAGCTTGCCCAATTTCCAGTGCAAGAATAAACAAATCCTAGAAGGTAATTGGCGTTAGCACTATTTTTATTGAATTTTAGCGCTTGCTTTAGGGCTTTTTCGGCTCTGTCGTATTTGCGAAGACTGAGGTAATTGTCACCGATTTCTTCATAAGCCTCTACGCAGGAAAGATCACTGGAAAGAACTCTTTCGCAGAGACTTATAGCCTCAACGTGTTTGCCTTCGTTTTTCTTTTTGTCAGCCTCTTCGATTAGAGGGTGTGAGGTTTTTTGTTCCTGCATATTATTTTTTTTATTTTGATTTTTGTATCTAGGTAGTATAGCAAAAAACACCTCCTGAATCAATGTCTCAGAAAGTGTTTTTAGGCTAAGCGTGTTGACAGAAAATTATTCTATGCGATTGAGACATGTACTGGGGAACTCAATCGTTTTCTGTGTAGCGCGTACATACCTATGAGAAGTGCGGCGGTGAAAGTAATTTTGAGAATATTTTTCAACGATTTTTCACCTTCATGTACCTCCAATTCCAGGAAGATATCGTTAATTCCAAGCTTGTGGAGAGTATATTTATTCGCTGTTTTCGAGATGGTATGAATATTTGTCTCCTTATTTTTTTAGTGCTGATTGTTTTGGTTGTAGCCTTCTTAGGGGATTTACTGTGCCAATCCTTTTCTTGTAGTTTTGTGATAAAAAAAGGCACCACCAATTATTAAAGTTAAAATATAAATAATTGTACTAAACTCAGGAGTAGCAGCAGTTATTGTTACATCATACATATTATCTGCATCTGTAGTGAGTTTTTGCCATGTGTTAGCATTGACTTTAGTATAGGCGCTAAGTCTATAAGTAGCAGTACCAGCGCTTCCATTTGTAAATATAGTAGTTCCTTGAGATTGATGGGTTGCATTGCTACCAATTTTTACAACTACTGTATTACCAGAGGATAAAGCAGAACCACTTGAGTCAAGATAAATATATATTAATCCTTGACTAGCAGTACCAAAATTGTTGATACCACTAGGATCCAGACCACCATTTGCTAAAGTTTTATTAGTACCATTTACGAGATAGTCAACATCTATAAAGCTCCATCCAGTTGTATCAACACCATCCGGAAAATCCCATACAAAATATCCACCGGCAGCAATAGTTTCTGTAGGCGTAAAGGTCAAGGTTACATCAGCTGCTGTACTAGTAACATAAGTTGATAAAGAAACTGTTGGTGAATAACCAAGAGCATAGACTGATGGCGAAATCGTTAATAAAGTAAAAAAGGCTAAGAAAATAAGAGACGATATACGGCGGAAGTTTAATTTCACTGGTTTATTTTTTAAAATATAAATATTGCAGTTAGTTTAGTCGGGCTAGGTATAGAAAGTCAAGCACGTAAAAAGAAATTGGGATCTCTTACTTCTACTTCTTTATACTCTTCAGGAATTTCAAATATTCGCCACTTAATTCTTTGTGCTTTAAAGCGAAGTGGGTGACGGCTTTGAGGTAGCCGAGTTTGTCGCCGGTGTCGAAGCGTTCGCCGACGATTTCGTAGCCGTGAATGGGAGAATGCTTTATGAATGCGCACATGCCGTCAATAAGACGTAGTTCCTTGTGCTCGGACCGTGCGTGTGCTGGCATATGAGAGGCTTTTTCCAGACTTTCTAGAAGTTCCGGAGTGACTATGTATTTGCCGATGATTGCCAGATTGGAAGGGGCATCTTTTGGCTTTGGTTTTTCGACTAGGCTTTTGATTTTGTGTAAGAAATTTGCGTGATTGTGATTTTTATTTTGCTCACATTCGATCATGCCGTACTTCTCCGAGTCTTTTTTATCAATTTTGTGGAGGCCTATTACCGGAGTGCCGAGTCTTTCGTATTCTTTGATTAATTGTTTTATTGCCGGAATTTTGCTGTCGTAAATGTCATCACCGAAGAGGACGGCGAACGGCTCGTCTTTTACAAATTCTTTCGCGCAGAGAATGGCGTGTCCGTCGCCAAGTGGAGCGGACTGTCTGACATATCTGAATTTGGCCATTTTTTCAATTTTTTCCATTTCGCGAATGGCTTTGTGTTTGCCGTTTTTTTCCAGATGGGAAATTAATCTTGGAGAGATGTCAAAATAGTCTTCAATGGATTGTTTGCCTTCTGCCGTAATGATAATAATTTCTTCAATACCGCTTTGTACAGCCTCTTCTACGAGATATTGAATACAGGGTTTATCAACAATCGGCAGCATTTCTTTGGGCTGGGATTTGGTCGCCGGAAGGAAGCGTGTGCCGAGACCGGCGGCGGGGATGATAGCTTTACGAATTTTCATGAATGGCTTATGTATGAGCTTTTTTGATTTTGTGTCAGGCTTGTATTTTGATTATCTTGGTCTCTTCCACTTCTCCTTTGGGAATGCGAATTTCCAAAACATTATTTTCAAAAGAGGCGGAAATATTTTTCGTGTCGGCTTCCTCCGGTAGGACTATCGCGCGAGAAAAATTCCCCCAAAAACACTCTTGAGTGTAGTAATTTTCTTCCGGAACATTTTCGCGGGCGGGTCTTTCGCCTTTGATTACCAATACGTCATCGGTAATGGAAAGTTTTACGTCTTCTTTGTTTACTCCGGCAATTGGAGCGATAATTACCAGTTCTTTATTTGTGCGATAAATGTCTACAGATAGCTGTCCCACCTCTTTTTTGAGAGGTTCCAGGTCGTTGTTTGGAATGGGATGAATTTTGATGCTGGTTTGGTTCATGGGGCTATTTTTATATACGTCTATTTTGCTTTTATTTCAATGACTTGTCTACGCTTCGCTCGCTGTGATTTTCATCACATGTTCAATGCCTCGCTTCGCTCGCTGTGATTTTCATCACATGTTCAATGCCTCGCTTCGCTCGCAAACTGACTACTCGTCAGTTTTGTCGTCGCTTTTAGCATCAACTTTTACGGTGGAATCTTTTGTCGGAACGTGCATTCCTTCGAAATATTTCTTCAATTGTTCACCGTTAATATTTTCTTCTTTAATCAAATCCTCAGAAATCTCAATCATTAATTTTTTATGTTTTGTAATCAATTCTTTAGCTTTATCGTAAGCTTTTTCAAGAGTTTTTTTAATGAAATCATCTATTTTTGCGGCACTTTCTTCAGAATAATTTTTCGTATGACCGAAATCTCGGCCAAGGAATATTTCATCGTTACTATCACCGAATACTATGGGGCCAAGGTTGCTCATTCCATATTTTGTAATCATTGAACGGGCGATCTTTGTGGCTCGTTGCAGATCGCTGGAAGGACCGGTAGAAGTTTCTCCAAAGAATGTTTCTTCGGCTACGAAACCACCAAGCATCATCGCTAGATCGTCTTCAAAATGGCTTTTGGTAATGTAACTTTTCTCTTCATCCGGACGAGACCAGGTGACGCCACCGGCCATGCCTCGGGAGATAATGGATACTTTGTGAATAGGGTCGCAGCCGGGAAGTAGATGACCTACCAGAGCGTGTCCAACTTCGTGATAAGCGGTTAATTTTTTCTCTTTTGGGCTCATGATGCGAGATTTCTTTTCCGGTCCCAAAAGGACTTTTTCAATCGATTGTTCCACTTCATGTGAAGAAATAACTTTTTTATTGTTTTTTGCAGCGAGAATTGCGGCTTCGTTCAAAAGATTTTCGAGATCGGCTCCAGTGAATCCAATGGTGCCTTTGGCTACTTTTTTGAAATCAACATTTTTGGCGATTGGTTTGTTGCGACTGTGAACTTTTAGAATTGCTTCACGTGCTTTCAGATCCGGAGCATCTACTATTACCTTACGATCGAAACGACCAGGACGGAGGAGAGCCGGATCGAGAATGTCCGGTCTATTTGTAGCGGCTATTACGATAACATTTGTACCGGTTTCAAAGCCGTCCATTTCTGTAAGAATCTGATTCAAAGTTTGCTCACGTTCATCATGTCCACCACCCATGCCGGCACCTCGATGACGACCAACGGCATCAATTTCATCGATAAAAATAATACAAGGAGCATTACGTTTTGCTTTAGTGAAAAGATCACGTACGCGTGAAGCACCCACACCCACAAACATTTCAACGAATTCGGAACCGGAGATATTGAAAAATGGTACGTCCGCTTCTCCGGCAACCGCACGGGCGAGAAGGGTTTTACCTGTACCTGGTGAGCCTACGAGCATGACACCCTTTGGGATTTTTGCGCCCATGACGCGATATTTTTCCGGATTTTTCAGGAAGTCGACTATTTCCACTAATTCTTCTTTGGCTTCATCGCAACCGGCCACATCTTCGAAAGTAGTTTTTTGTTTAGTTTTGTCGTGTAGTTTGGCTTTGCTTTTGCCAAATGAAAGGGCTTGATTATTGCTGGATTGAGCGGAACGCATCATGAAAACAAAGAAACCGATGATAAGGAGAAACGGCACAAATCCTATCAATAGGTCTGTCCAAAACTTTCCGCCTTCGGTGTTTTCTACTGTAATTGGTAGTTTGGCGATGGTTTCCTTTTCTACTCCGGCTTGTTCCAGAAGTTCATAGACACTGGCACCCTTCTCTTTAAAAGTATAGTATTTGCTGCCATCTACTAGTTGTAGGGTGATTTTGTTGTCTGCAACGCTTAGTTGTTGGATGTTGCCGGCTTGGACCCTTTCGACCAAAGTATTTAAGGTGATTTCTTTTGTTTGAGGGTCACCCGCGTTTCCTATCAAAACAACGGCGGCTATTATTAGAGCAATGACAATTAAGGTGAGTAATCCACCTTTTCTACGTGGGGATGCAGGTAATGTAGGCATGGAAATATATTTTTAATTTTTTTTGAATGCGCCTGCGTATTATAGGTTCAAAAAGTGACACGGTCAAAGTTTTATAGTTATTATGTTATTTCTAATTGATATCGTGAGTTGGCCGAATTTTTTTTCTTTGTTGCCGATGTTTTTATTGAGGAGAATAAGGGTTTCTTCGAGGTTTGAACTTGTGATGTTTTGAGTGTGGTTGAGGTGGTGATTGTGGAGTTGGAGGAGAATTGTTTTTTGGAGAGCGGGGGAGCCGGAGAGTGTGCGGAAAGCATCGGCCGCGTATTTTTTGAAAGTGGAGTCTGTCGCATTTTTGTTGATCCAATCCTGTGCGGTGGATTTGAGAAATTCATTGATTTCTCGAAGATTTTCGGTGTTTTTCGAAAGGGTGGTGGCGATGCCGGGATTTATTTCTTTGAGGAGTGGAATGATTTTGTGGCGAATGAAATTGCGTTTGTAGACGAGGGAGTTGTTGCTTTTGTCGATGCGGAATTTGAGCTTTTTGAATTTGAGAAAATCGAGGATTTGTTTTTTTGAAATCGTGAGGAGGGGGCGGAGGAGGGATGGCGCTTTGGTGTTGTTTTCGGCTTCCTGCATCCCGGAGAGACCCTGGAGGCTGGCGCCGCGGGCGAAATTCAAAATGATTGTTTCCAGATTGTCGTCGGAGTGATGGGCGGTGATGATAAATTTTGCTTGGTATTTTTTTGCTAATTTTTTGAAAAAATCGTAGCGAACTTTGCGACCGGTTTCTTCCAGACCTTGATGTGATTTTTTGCTAAGTGCGCTGATGTCGGCGGTGAGTGGGGCGAAGATGGTGGATTGTGAGCTGGTGTTTTGCGTGGGGAGTGAATGGCTTTTGCAAGCCGTTTTTTTGAGCAAAAAGTGTGCCCGGGCACACTTTGCTTCGTGACAAAGTTTGGAAACGAATTTCTCATCCTCATCCGCTTCTTTTCTTAGTTGATGATTTATATGTGCCGCGATGATTTTGATTTGTAGCTTTTCCAACAGATATAGTAGGAAAATAGAATCCGGCCCACCGGAAATTCCGGCCACGACGCAGTCACCATCTTTGAGATATTTTTTTAGAGTGGAGAAAAGTCTGGTTTCCAGTTTTCGAGATTCTTGGTGGTTCATGGCGGTTTAAAATACAAATGGCTTACTGTAGCGCAAAATTCAATGTAAATTTGTGCGCGCGCACAAGTTGTTGAAATGTTGGCGGCGATTTGTCAAATGGGTTGTTTTAGCGAATAATTCGATGTGAATCTGTGCCCGGGCACAAATTAGTATAGCTCTTTAATTCCACGTCTTTTAAGGGGTTTTCCAATGCACACTCGCTCTGCTCGTGTCTGGCTCAACCTAATTATTTCATCAAAATTATCGTCCGGGGCGGCTTTGTTCAGCATGTTTTTTTTACATTTACCGCATTTATGTGAGATCATCCAGCCTTTTTTGCCATCTTGATAGACTGATTCCGGAGTCATCATGCCATGGCAATTGCTTAGGCGGTCTCCGGGGCTAGTTTCATCTACATGCAGCGAGAAAAGACACTTGGTGCAATGATTGCGGCAGCTGCCGGGTAGTTTGCTATTATGTGTGCCGCAATTTTTGCAGTCGAATTCCTCGTTGAT
>CALRGV010000035.1 GCA_943358175.1 Candidatus Peribacteria bacterium | reverse complement strand
TTTTCCCGGCATACCGAATCCGCTGGCTTTTGGGTGGCCTCCTCCTCCCCATTTTCCAGCCACGTCCGACAAATTTATGTCATTCCTTTGAGTTCTTAAAGAGCCCTTCACCTGGCCTTTTTCATCCTCTGTCAGCAGTACGCAATATTTACTTCCGGGCACGGCATTTAAATAATCGATCGCTCCACCGGTATCATGAGAATCCGTTCCGCTGGCATCATAGTCCTGGCGATTCACCGCCGACACCGTCACTCCTTCTTCGTTCACATAAGCTCTTTCCAGAATTTTCCCCCATAGCCTCAGCCTATTCACCGGGGTGGTATGAAAAAGTTCTTTGGAAACACGTTTAAGATCCGCTCCCCTAGCCGTTAATTCGCCACAAACTCTCATTACTTCCGCGCTTGTATTACTGTGAACCAAGCCGCCGGTATCAAAATAAATTCCATGCAGTAGGCAGGTCGCTACATCAATAGTAATCGGCCAATCGCAAAATTTCATAAATTTATAAAGAATCATACAGGTCGAACAAGCCGCCGGATCAACAGGATTTATCGTACCAAAATTATTATTGGAAATATGATGATCGAAATTTATAAAAGGTTTTTGGCCTGAAATAATTTCCGGTTTTTTTTCGTGAAAAGCAACGAGTTTCAAGGCTCCGCAATCCACGCTCATGATGAGGTCGAAATCTTCATAATTAAAATCCTGCACAAAAGTATCCGCTTTTTTTAGGAACATGGAATTGCCCGGAACAGGATCCACGGACGCACTGGTAATTTTTTTCCCCAGAGCTTCCAACGGCAAACGCAGAGCGAGATTACTACCCACGGCATCACCATCCGGACTTCTATGCGAAATGATACAGATTTTTTCCGCTTGAAGTAGAGCCTTTTTGGCTTTCTGAAATTCAATTTTTAGTTCTTCGGTAACATGGGCGTGGCCCATAAAAACAAAAAGTTTAAGTGATGATAAAGGATCTAATCTTAATAACTTTTTCTGTGATTGGGAAGATCTATAAGGAAAAACGAATTGCACAAAAGCGAAAGATGTTGGCTAGGAACACGGTAGGTCTGTCGAACTTCTTCTCGCTTAGTGCCTTTATTCTAGAATTTTGTTATTATCAGCGCAATTAAGCCGTTTTATGATACTCGCCGAAACAGAAAAATTCACTCTCCGCAAAAAAATCACCGACTATGCCAAGTCCATTGGTTTTGATTTGGTAGGATTTTCTCCGGCAAAAATTGAAGAAAAATATTTAAAGGCTTTCGAAGATTGGCTGGGAGAAGGACGCGAAGGAACGATGGAGTATATGCGGAAAATAGAACAGCGTCGTGATCTTACGAAAATCCTTCCCGGAGCAAAGAGCGTGATTGTTTTTGGTATGAATTATTATCGCGAACAACCGGCTCTTCCACGCGGCCACGGCCGTGTCGCGCGCTATGCTTATGGAAGAGATTATCACAAAGTAATCGGGAAAAAATTAAAAATGGTAGAAAAATTTATTGCAGAAAATTGCGCGTCACAAATTGAAGCAGGATCTACAAGCCATTTTCTGCCGGCTGTCCCGCCCCGGGGCGGCCATGTCAATCAGTCGCCGCCTCTCACGAAATCCTACGTCGACACCGGCCCACTCATGGAACGCGCTCTCGCCGAACAATCCGGCATCGGCCGCATCGGCAAAAACGGTTGCGTAATAAGTAAAGAATTCGGTTCCTGGATTTTCCTCAGCGAAATTATTACGACGATTGATTTGAGTTTTGAATCTGCAAAATCCTCCCTAGGGAGGATTTACGGTATGGATCCAAAGTCTGCCCGGGCAGACTTTTTAGTCAAAAAAACGGCTCAAGAAAGCCATTCGGCTTCCACCATCCCCCGCACGGATCGCTGGTCAGATCCCACCCAAAAATCCTTCAACGTCTGCGGCAATTGCAATAAATGCATGACCGCCTGCCCCACCGGCGCAATCATCGCTCCCGGAGTGGTAGATTCCCGCCTCTGCATTTCGTATCTCACCATAGAAAACAAAGAAAAAATCCCCACCGCCCTCGCCAAAATTATCAAAAAAACTAAACGTCTTTACGGCTGCGATATTTGTCAGGAAGTGTGCCCGCATAACCAAGCGCGAGCGAAAGCGAGTGCTCTGTCGCGCCCTACGCACGACTACAAAACAAAACGTCCCGACTTACGTCGGGACACCCTATCCCCCAATTCTCACGACGGCCTCTTCACCCCCATCGCTGGCGATTCGCTGAACACTAAAAAAATCCCCACCACCGACGCCACCTTCCTCCGCACCTTCGCCGGCTCCCCCGTCATGCGAGCCAAACGAAAAGGCCTGACCAGAACAGCAAGAATATTCTAATTCCACATCACGCTTTCCACCCTCACCTTCGTCAACGCCACCAATTCTTCATTCTCCATGTCAGAAATTACCGAGTCAATTAGGTCAATTAAATAAGCTTTTTCCCTCTGCCATAAATTCCAGCCCATAGTGAGAATATGATATTCCTCTTCAGTTAATTCTCGGCCTTCAGTCAAAGTAATTTGCGCTCCGCTTAAGGAAAGCTGCTCTCTTAAAAGATTTAACATTTTTATAGTAAAACCCGGCGCCCGCAACTTTCCAAAATTTTCCCCCATCTCGGTAAGCTGTGATCTCACAATTTTCTGTAGTGCAGTATAAAGATATTTCAAAGTCGGAATGGTTAATTTTCCTTCCTTGATCAATCTGTGGCTTTCCAATTGCTGAACTTGATCCAAGGAACCTGTAGTAACCCTAAGTTTTTCCGCAATTTCTCTACGCACAGTTGTTGGATCTGCGCCTCTGGCCTGATCATACGCCTCCACCACTCTACCAAAATATGATTTGTCTAAAACTCCTTCTTTCATTTAATTTAAAAATAAATTTAAGAAGGCATTTTATAACACATCATTAAAAAAGCAAGCCATGCTCTACATTCCACCACCAAAAGCCTGCAGATATTTGCCAAGCAAAGGCAATAATTCGACTTTCGCCGCCTCAACAATAGGATCGACCTCCACAAAATTCGTAATTTTTGCCACTTCCGGAGCGGTGTTGTAATTATCAAATTTTATCACGAAGAAGTGGTCAAGTTTTGGTACATCTTGAACATCCGACGAAGCACTTTCCGGACTGACAAACTCTCCCAATTTAGTTAACTCCGCTTTCGAAAGTCCAGGAAAATTCAACGCAATTTGCCTCAACATACCGTCATCTTTCTGCACCAGAATTTCTATCCAATCACTATTCCAAGAATCAACCGCTTTAGCAAATCCTACAAGCTTATTGAAATCCGAAAGCTTCATGGTGTTCCTTGTAGAATCTTTTACGTCATTCAGCGCCTTCAACAACTTCTCTTTATTTAACCCAATCGTAATTCTGGAAAAAACTTTTCCATCTTGTTGGAAATTTTGATCAAGCTTACGATAAATGACAGCATCACCAAAGGAACTCGCAATCTTTTCATTATCTTTTTGCTCAGCCAGAGAGAATGAAGATTCTTCATCGCTCAAGCCTTCTGGAATGGCAATATGAAGCCATTTTTCATTACGAAGTATAGGTAGGATCAATTGATAGGTCTTGTACTTCTCGATATCCGGCGCCAAATTTTTAGCCTTAACCAGCAAAGGATTCAATTGAGAATAAAAAGAGCTCAAAAATAAATTGGTTTTATCATAGACAAAATCAGCTTTGAAATTTTGGGCGGGAAAATCCGGAGTCATACCCAGGAAACCTTGAACCGAAATTGACGAAAATTTGTCTTCATGTAAATTTCCCTCAATTTTAATCTGAAAAGGCGCTTTCATGCTTTCCATTAACAGATGCGGCCACAACCACAAAAACACTCAAAGCAATTTTAAAACGATTCATGAAAGTTTGAAAAATATTAATTGCGAAAATCATACCCAAGCTTCCGCTTGAGGACAAGGGCTATCTCACAATTTTAGAAAAATTTTAGAATTAATTTAAGAAAATTTAATATTTGAATGATAGCATGGATAAAAATAAGTAATTTTTATGAACAAATCGCAACTTACAACCAGCATTCCCTCGGTCTCGCCTTCAACCATCTCCGACAAAGAACTCTATCGCCTTTGTCAGCTTTATGGCAGCAATGCTAAAACTTGGTTGCGCAAATTTGCCGGCCTCCTCCCGGAAGTTTTCAGACGTTCTTTATATCGTAGGCGTGGATGCGGCTCCATCCAAGAATTCGCCAAAAAATTGAGTGGAATGAACGAAAGAACGGTTAATAAAATTTTAAATTTACACGAAAGATTACAGGATAAACCTCACTTATTAGCTATTTTTGTATCCGGGGAACAAGGCTGGAGCAAGCTGGAAGCCGTGGCTTTTCTCGCTACGACGGAAAACGAAAAAGCTTTAGCCGAAAAGGTGAAAAATTTGCCATTTCACGCCCTCGCCTCTTACGTAAAAAATGAACGAGAGAAATTGACCGGCGCCGGTCAATTCCGATTAGAAAATAATTCTCTAAATTTGCAATATACACAAAAGCCATCAAGTGGTGAGTCACCACCAACCAACTCCAACTTGCCAATTTTTTCCGAGCAATTACCGAATTCCACCTCAGCACTATTTCCCTCACACCTCGAAAAATTTACTACTTTTTCCTTCCCGATTTCTGAGCACTCACTAAGAAAACTATAGGTTATTAAAAGAGATTTGGAAAAAGAAAAGCGTCACACTCTAACTTGGAATGAGGTTGTAAAATTATGGCCATATAGAAGCTCGCTAAAGCCACTCCGGCCACGCCTTACGCCACGCACCAAGATCGCCAACGCCCGCCCCATTCCAAGATCCATCCAAGACATTGTCCTAGCTAAATACGGTCAAACTTGTGCCTTTCCCGGTTGCAACAATGCTTATGCGGAATTTCACCACCTCATCCCCTACGCTATCTGTAAAAAACATGATCCATCTAACATTTTTCCTGTATGCAAAACACATCACACTCTTTTTCATGCCGGCTTAATCAGCAACTCGGAAAAAAATCCTAACCTTTGGTACATCAGAAATAAAGCCGAACAAAATTCGATCGACAAAAAAGTGATGAAATTTAAAATGAGAAATTGAACGCTCTAAATCAACCCCCTCACGTCATAATGCTTTACCTCCTCCACCGGCGTCGTCACCGCCCCTTCTCTACTTTTCAACAAGCTCACGAAATCCTTCTTCTCCGGATTTTCGTATAATAAACCAATATAAATTTCCTTATCAACATCCTGCACAATTTTTCTCGCCGCCCACAAATCCGTCCTATCATAGCTCTTCAAATCTTCCACATTTCTCACCCTTTCCGCATACCATGCATCCGGCGTCAGACGATTGTAAGTCGGACAAGCTTGCAGAACTTCGATAAAAGCAAAACCTTTATGTTTTAAACCGGCACGAAAAAGTTCCGTCATGTGATCCACGTCTCCGCTAAATCCTCGCGCTACGAACGAAGGTTTCAAACCCAGCACAAAATCTAAAGAATTTATCGGCTCCACCATCACGCCTTCCGGAGTGCCAAGCATTTTCACGCCACAGCGCGTCAGCGCCGATGCTTGACCAGTCGTTAAGCCATAATTTTCATTATTATGATGAATAAACATCACCGGATAATTATTACGCACAGCATGCACCAGATGACTTACTCCTTCGCTAAAAGTCGCACCGTCTCCGGCTTCCGCAATCACTTTTACTTTTGAATTCGCTAGCGCCGCACCCGCCGCAAGAGAAAGCACTCTTCCATGCAAACCATGTATCGTAAAAGCCTCAAATTTATCCGAACCATTTCCACTGCATCCCACATCGAAACACATCACAAAATCTTTTCTTTCGAAATTTTCCAGCACGAGAGCACGCGCCAGCGCATTGTGAATTGCGTAATTTCCACAGTTTCCACACCAGGTAATTTTTTTATCGGTCTCGAAACCCATCAGTTTTTTGGCCTTCGCTTCCAGCTCCTGTAATGTTTTTGAATCCATCATATTATTTGCGTAAATTTTTCTTCACAAACGCCTCCACTTCTTCCATGAAAAACGGGCGGCCGTCGTATTTTAGCATGCGGCTACGCATCTTCCGTCCCAATTTTGCCTCCAGCATATTCCCCAACTGCCCATTATAATTTCCCTCAATGAGATGCACATTCTTGTTCTCTGCAAAAAACTTCTCCGCCACTTTTGTCTTCAATGGAAACACATACGAATAATGTAAATAATTCACTTTCACACCTGCCTGCCGACCGGCATGGCCTCTCTCCGCGCACGAAGCAATCACATCCATCATCACATTTTTCGAACTTCCCCACCCGACAAAAGAAATATCTGCATTTTTTTTCACCCCATACACCACCGGTTCCGGCAAATTTTTCTCAATCAGCTCCCCTTTTTTCATTCTTTTTTCATACATCACGGCCGTCCTTGGGCTATCTTCCAAAAGCGATCCGTCTTCCCAGTGTTCATCTCCATTCGCAAAATAATACGCTCCATCGGTTCCCGGCAACCAGCGCTTAGATAAGCCATTAGCGGTCACCTTGTAACGATCGGAATTTTCCAAATTTTTCATCTCCGCCTGGCCCACGAGACCTCTCTCGATTTTAATTTTCCCCATTTCAAATTCCGGCACGTTCATGTTTGTTTCCGCCACCACTTTTTCCGTCAGTAAAATTACTACTGCCTGATATTTTTCTGCAATATTGAAAGCATGTTGTATCAACTCAAAACAATCACTCGGATCACTCACCGCAATAACCACTCTTGGAAATTCTCCATGTCCGGCATGCACCGCCAAATCCAGATCTCCCTGCGCCGTCCAAGTAGGTAAACCGGTCGCCGGCCCCGGCCTCTGCGCCACCACGACAACTAAAGGCGTCTCAATCATCCCCGCCAAAGATACCGTCTCCGTCATCAAATCAAATCCACCACCACTCGTCGCACACAAAGCACGCGTCCCCATATACATCGCGCCCAGCGTCATATTCACTACGCTAATTTCATCTTCCACTTGTTTAACCAATGCTCCGGTCTTCACGGCATACTCGGAAAAATGAGTAAGAATTGAGCTCGACGGACTCATCGGATAAGCAAAATAAACTCGGCATCCTGCATGAATGGCGCCTAGAGTAATACTATGATTGCCATCTATTAAAATAGTTTTTTTCGCGCCAGCTACACCACCAGCCGCCATCTTTGGTACTTCCACCTTCATCTGCACGTCCGCCTTTTCATATCCCGCCTTCAGACATTTCAAATCAATTGCCAGTAACTTCGGTTTATCTTTAAATTGTTCCGTCACTTCAGCCTCGATGAAACAATAATCCAGTCCCAGCGCCTTCCAAAACATTCCCGCCAAAACCACATTCACCATCAAAACATTTCCACCATTTTCTTCAGCAATTTCGCGCGCCATTCTATGCAAAATTTTCACCCCACGCTCAGCAGCCAAAGCATGAATATCCTTCACACCCAACGGCCTTTCGTAGCCATGAATCAGCAATCCGCCGCGCTTCAAATCATCAAAGTAAACCACCAAACTTTGCTTATCAATCGCCATCATCACATCCACCCGTTTCGCCAAAGACCGTATCGGCTTCAAGCTCGCATTCAGAATAAAACAGGCAGTTCCACCTTTAATCAACGAAGGATATTCCCTATCCGCCACCACATAAAATCCCATGCTTTTCATCGCCTTCATCAAAATCTCGCCGGTACTCAATAAGCCGGATCCACTCTCACCTGTGATTTTTATACAAAGTCTATTCATAACGGGCAAATTCTAGCATATAATTCTTCTTTTTGCATTTTCCTAATCGCAAGTTAACAGATTAGAGGTCTGCACTAGTACATCGTCTTGATCTGCAGAAATGTAAACCGTATAGAATTTGGTAGCACCATGCTATACGTTACCCATTTCCTTCAACTGATCATTAATTTTCTCCGCCCATTTATCCACATGCCCAATCAGCAGCGGCAGCGGACATTTTGACACCCGCAGTGGCATGTGTAAAATTTTCGCACCCTTTTTTTTCAAAAAATCCATGATAAATTTTGCCGACTCTATATGGTAGTCGCTATCATATTTTGGGTCTCCCAAGCCGATTATAGCACAATTTCTATCTTTCAGCTCCACTGCCGCCAAACCCTGCAAAAACTTATCAAAATATTGTTCCAACTGTCCATGGCCATAGGTTGGACTCGCTAGAATCAACAAATCAAAATCACCATGCTCGCCACCCTTCACCAATTTCATCGGATCAGTCAATTTTGCTTTCAACATCTCCACTTTATGTCCGTGCGCGCTCAAAATCCCCGCCACTTTCTCGCAGACCATCTCCGTATTCCCCCCCGCCGACCCATAAATTATTTTAATTTTTGCCATGTGATTGTTTGTCTAAATATTTTTCTTGAAATTTTTAAGTCACAAATCAAAGCTTGCATTGCAAATTGACGCCATTCTTTAACAAACCGCACTTTTACTTTTCTTGGTAAATTATTCCAACGTTCTTGTCTTTCAATTGCCATTTCTTCCCATGTTGGCCAATGAAAATCATAATAATCTTTCATACTGCAACCATATCATATTTAACCAATTTCTCACAAAAAAAAGTCTGCACGTGCAGACTTTGATGGCTAGTTTATGGCTCAATCAAGGCATTTTAGGTTTAAAAATTCTCCATGCTCATCAATTCCCGACAAAAGATGAGCATAATTTTCCGGCCGCCCCGGGGCGGGTCCTCGCGGACACTCGCTGCTGCTCGGGAGTCCGATGAATTTCAGCTCAAATAAGCCATTTATTTTTTAGGTCACCTGCGCCAGCACAAACAAAAGATCGGAAAGCCTGTTCAAATATTTTAGCATTTCTCTATCTCCCCCCACCTCCACCATCCCCCTTTCCACCCTCCTACACACCGTCCTGGCAATATGCAATCTTGCTGCCAATTCCGAAGATCCGCCCGGCCTCACAAAAGCCTTCACTTTATCCATTTCCGCCTCGTGCTTCGCCATGAAACCCTCCAAAAATTCCACATCACTTTCGTCAATCGCCCGAATATTCCCCGGACATTTAAATTCAAACCCCACCACCGACATCATGCGATAAAGATCATCAGTCACACGCTCTAAAATTTGCAAACTGCCACCATCCACCTGCTCGCGACCCGCCGATGCTAAGGCTCCGTGTCGCGCGGTGTGCGCGGCTTCCACATGGCACCAACCCACCACCGCCTGCAGTTCATCCAGATCCCCCACCACACGAATAAAATCGGACGCCTTGCTCACGCGCCGCCCCCCAAACAAACTCGTCTCCCCTTTATCGCCAGTTTTTGTGGTAATTTTCATGTTCGGATTATATAATACACTCGCTAAAAGAAAACTGCATTTAAAAAACACCTCATGCCAAACCGCTCTCACACTCACGATATCGCTTTGGCGAAAGAGATGAAAGAACTGACGACGGAAATCGCTCGCCTGAAAGACATGGATTTCATGCAAATTTTCAAACATCCCTGGAAATTTCTCTGGTACTCTTTTTTGAAAGGGCTTATGATCGGATTCGGTTCAGTGCTTGGTGCCAGTGTGCTCGTAGGACTCTTTATTTATCTACTGGCTCAGGTCC
>CALRGV010000034.1 GCA_943358175.1 Candidatus Peribacteria bacterium | reverse complement strand
GTCCAGATGTCCCGGATCAAGCACTACGTCTCCATCTATTCCTTCATTGTTTTCCAGATGCAAACGAGTTTCTTCGAAGGCTATTCTTTGTTTTAGACGTTTGAATTCATCGTAAGATTGAGGATCTGTTTCCTTGATGGATTCAATAAAATCATTGTTGTCGGTGAATAATTTTTGACATTCAGTGTATTTTGCTTGTCTGAATTTTAGACGAATCTGCATGCTAATATTATCGCTGGGTTTTAGATCAGGGCGTGATTTGGCTTTGTCATAATATTTTTGCATTGCGCTGACATCTCGAGGCAAATAGGCAGCTCTAAAACCAATGAGATAGGCCTCTGTTGGAAATTCGGTGATTCCTGAAAGTTTTTCAAGCTTATTAATTGCTTCTGTGGTTTTGCTGAAATTGCCCAAATTAAGTCCGTTTTTTGCTACGGCGAAGAGTGCTTTGAGGATGAGATCTCTTATTGGTGGATGTTCAGGCAGGTCGAAAGAGGGATTGATTTCTAGAATTTCAATGAAGTTACAGATGGTGTTTTCCGGATCATGTTCAAGATTGTTTAAAATGGTCATCGCGATACTGTAGCCACGACTGTAGGCACGTTCTCTTGCTGCATCATTCATTGCCTGACTTGCTCTTTGTTTGTAATGACTCCAGAAAGCATCTCCTTCTCTATTCAGGGGAATGTCATGGGCAATTTCACATAACAAAGCAAATTTTCTGTCGTTATGAATTTCAGGGTTATCTTGAAATTGTTCGTATACGGCGGTGATGAGTTTTCGTTTTTCTTCTCCATCCAAACTTCTTAGGGCTATGTCTCTGTAATTGTCGTGTTGAATTTCAAATCCACCGTCTTCATGCTGCATGATGTAGCCACCTTTTCCAAGAGTTACAATTGCCTCCTGTATTTCTTGTTGTTCAATTTTCAATACTTCTTTGGCAATATTCTGTAAATTTCTGAAGGAAACTTTTGAACCAAGGATTGCCACGCATTGCAATATGGCTTTTGAATTAGTTGGTAAGCGACGCATACGACTCTCGTGGTAAGCACGAAGGTCTCTGTCATTATTAATGTCCGAGATTGTTTTAGCTTTTTCCGGATTGAGTGCAATGTTATCAGATCCAATGATGAATGAATTTTCCGGATCTTCCAGTAAACTGTTTAAGACAGAAGTAAAGTCTAATGGAGTACGGCATTTGCCGGCTAGGTCTCTCGGCCAGTTGCCGAGATCTCTTGCCTTGCCTGTGTCGAAGTTGACGCGAATTTTTTCCGGTAAAGAATAGAAGGCATATTCATAGGCAATATCCCTAATATTAAGTTTTGGTTCTCTCGTATCCGGATCATTCAAGTTTACGGTTTCGACATAGTTTGGGTGTTTTGATTCCATGCCTCTACCTTCATTTCGTTGTTGGCATTGGAGATTGATGTTTCTTGCCAGATTCTTTTGAGCTGTTGAGTGATAGGTTTCTTCAGGACGTCGAAGAATCATGGCTTTTGAATGCGTGCCCGTAAGAAATCTTTCCAATAAATTCATCATATAGCTTTCAGAGTGACGATCAATATGATGAATGTCATCGATAACAAAGAGGAAACTGCCGCAGCTTGCTTCCAGAAGGTGGAGGCATCTTGAGTAAATTTCAACTAAGCCTTGAGGACTTTTTTGAGCTTCACTTAGTTTTTGTTCTTCAGGTTTGTTTGCATAGCTATTTAGCATTGAAATATCTACGAAGTGACGTTGTTTGACGTCGTCTGTTAATTTTGTATTAATGGCGTCTTTAATTGTGGTGGCCATTTCGGAGAGTGCGGCTCCGGGTATATTTTCCCCCGAGGCATCTACGGAATGAACTAAGGCATCTGGATATTTTTGCAAAAGTTCGTTAGCGAGACGGGATTTACCGCTACCGGCGCTACCATTTATTATAGTCAGCTTGGTCTTGCCGCTTGGATCTGTCCCTTGAATCATCTGTTCCAATTCGGCTTCATAGCCAATTAGTCTGTCCGGTCCTCCAATATGCAAGTTTGCGCTTCGTTTCAGGTCTCTTAGGGCTAGGAGCTCAGTACCTGGGACGACGTCAACTTCAAACTTGATGGTTGTTCCATCACGACCGAGGGTGAGGTTTTGCGCGGCGGTTTCATTGAAAAAGACTCGTGGTTTTATTTGTCCTTGATTTTGCCAATCAACTAGAGTTTCTGCGTTCGGATAGTTTTCAATGCCAAAATTTTTATTTTCTTTTTTGAAAATTCCTTTGCCAATAAACATATTGCTTCTGCCTTTGGTTAATTTCTCTATTTCTCTTGCCAGACGTGCGATAGACGATCCGCTACGTTGGGCGCGGTTTACAATTACCATGTTTCCTTGTTGATCCATAGTTACAAAAAAGTCCGGCGAAACGGCGAGACTTGCCATTTTTGACAGGATACTTTTTACGTGAAGATTGTTGGCTTTAGGATCTTTAAGCAATGAACTGATGTCTAATATGAGGTAACTTGATTCTTCCGCTATGTTTTTTTCTGTTCTTCCTTCTTTTTGGGCAACTTGCAGACTGCAGTTTCTCATATATTGTGATACCGTGAACGGTTCACCGAATGGTTGAGCTTTGTGATTTGGGGAAATGGGATGATTTATGATATCATCAGCTTTCCAGTGAGCTGATTGTAGATGATTTCCTTGAATATTTGCAGTTGGTGTATGCGCCAATATAGCAGGATCCAGGGGAATGAGTTGGTCTGCAAATCTTACTATATCGCTAGTATGTTCTGAAATTCTTAGAGTTGCCGGTATGCCTAGTACTTCGCTTGCCATGGCTATTACGTGAATGTTACCGGAGGCGGCCACTAAATAAAGCGTTGTATTAGTACTGCTGTCTGATCCATGCACTATTGGTGTTTCCAGAGGTAATGCAATTCCGCAACCCGGACCAACGATGTATGCGGCTAATTTAGCGGAATCTCCAGGGTTATTAGTAGTGATAGAAATAATTTTTTTATTTCCGAGTTGGCTTCCTCCGATAGTTTCAAAATCGGTATTAGGGTAACTGAATCCCAAATGCATCATAGCTTTACGTTGAGGAGGAAGTGCTTCGTAAGATTGTCTTGTGGTAGTTATAGCGTTGTCAATTGGAAGCTGTGGGTTGATTTCGGCTGTTTTTCTGAAATCTTGAGCGCCTTTCGGAAGAGTGACCGGTAGGCCTCTTTCTCTTTCGTTTATTAGTGCTTCTTCCGATCCCGGAGCAATAGGTTTATCTGTTGGATTTCCCATATTCTTAAATTATTAAATGTTTTTTAGTGATATTAGCGAGCAGGATGTGAATTTTACTACATTTCAATTTTATTGCAAGCCAAGTGTGTTTTTCTTGATTTCCCCAATTGATGACTGACGCCTTTTATGGTATAATTAACAGATTAATTTGAATCATATGACTGAAGTTTCCGAGCAGCCACAAGTAGCAAGTTCTGATGAAAATAGCCAAAATATGGATACTGGTACTTTTTTCTTGGCTGGGAATTGGCTGAAAACCCTGGTTTTTGCGGCAATTAGTTTTGCGGCGGTTTTTGGAACTTTGATGTTTGAAGGGACTTTCCCTTCGAAAAATTCGGTAACTCAGGCAAATTTTACCGCTTTTAACTACAAGAACGACAATATTATTCCGGAAAATGGAATTATTCGTTTTGATGGTGAATCACAGATGAGTGTGAGTTCCATTAAAAATAGGAATTATGTTTTTGAATTGCAATCCGGAAAGGTGTGGGGGGATTTTGCTTACAGTACCGCGAAGACTAATTTTGTGGTGGGTAAGGTGGTGTTGATTCCGGATCAAGCCGTTTTTGACGCAAGTTTTGACGGATCTCGTTTGGAATTGAATGTTTATGATGGCGATGTTTATGTGGGATTTTTGCCGGATGGCTTGAAAATGCAGGAATATGTTGATCCTTATAATGAGTCCTTTATTAATAGGGTGATGGTTCCGCGAGAAAATCAGTTGGCGGTGCCAATGACTAAGGTCACGGAAGAAATTCGTCCACTTTTATATTCCAAATTGGTGAAGGAATTTAAACTGGCGTCTTTGATGTATGATCAGAAGAATTCTGTTTGGCTAAAAACAAATAGAGAAAAAGATAAAAAGATTTTGGAGTTGTTGCGTCAGCAATTTGGAGCTGATCAGCTTTATGAGGGCCCTAAAGTGCATCAGGGTTTCATCAGTAATTTCATGTTTTGGGCTGAGGAAAATTTGACTTTCATGCCTGAAAAAAAGAATAAAATGATTTTGACTCATTTGTTTAACTATTTGGATGATGCGACTTTCTATGCTTATCAGGGAGATAAGGCAAAATTTGAGACCAGTATGCAGTTTTTTAATGATTATACTCTGACTTTGGATTTAGCTATTTTGCAGAGCAAGAAATATAGCGAATTGTTTGATCAATATCTTGGTAAAATGAAGATTTTTGGTCCCGGGGATGCTGAGTACAAGATTTTGAAGTCACTTTTGAACGAAAAATTTATTGCCGGGAAGGATAAGCATGAGATTGTTGCGAGTTTTTGGCAAGATGTTTATAAGGGTTTGAACACTTCCGATGCTTTGGCTGAGGAAGCTTTGAATAGTTATTATGGTTATTTTGATAAGACTCGCGCGCAAAAGGTTAGCGGTGAAATTGATGACAATTTTTACAAAAACTATTTGGCTTATCAGAATCAGCTTTTTGATAATCTTTTGCTTAAATATTCACTTTTTTATAAAGACGGTTATTTTGCAATTAAAACTATTTTCGAGAATGATCTTTTGGATTTGTATGCCGGTGGTCAGTCTAAGGATGAACTAAAGCAGGCTTTTGTGAATAATAAGATCAATTTCATGAAACGTCTGAGGAGATTTTTCTTTGATGGTGATTTGGACGTGAAACAGGCTAAGGAAATTTACAAAAGGCTTTTTGCGGAAATTAGTGATTTAATGCCAAGGGATAATTCCGGCGTGGCGGTGGTGAAGCTTTTTGAATCACAATTGACTGATATGGATGATTTCTGGGGATATCTGAACGCTTTGGAATATCAATCTGCGTCTTATGGTCAGACTCATGAGGATCGTTACAAAGTTTATTTGCAGGATCGTAATACTATTTTGAGTTTTGAAAACATTAAGAAGGATCTTCTTGGTGAGGTTCTTTCTCAAGTTGGTGAGCAGAGCGTTAAGCAGATTACTGATGCAGTGCAGGCTGCTTTACAGTCTAATACGGATATCAGTAATATTGAGATCGGCAAAATTGATACTGTGGATCAACGATATATATCGATTAAATTTGTTTTGGGTGGATATCCGGTTGAGGCAAATTACGACAGGGATAATGATGCGGTGAAGGATGTAAAAGTTTATAATCAGGATGTTGCTGATCGTGCGATAAAGGTTAGTGGTCTTTTGGCTCTCTTGCAGCAAAAATTTGCGGATTTGGCTGATGAACCGAAAATTTTAACTGCGGATAAGGCTGCGGTGGAGACTGCTGCTCAGCGTTTTGCAAAAGTGTATATTGCGAAAAAAATGGTGGAACTTGGTTTCAATGTTACCGCTGAAAATGTAAAAATTGTTGATCAATTAAATGCGGTTTATCGTATTGATAATGTTACTTTTAAGGAAAATAAGGATTTAAAAGTTACTTTTGATGTTTTGATGAGTGGAGAAATGATTGCAAATGTATATCTTACTTTGAAGGGTGTGCCTCAGTCTTTGAAAGATAAATATACTTTTGAAGAGTTTGCCGGTCTTATGGCGGCTGAGAATTCTACTGATATTGCTCCAGCAAAAGGTGTAAAGAGATAGCTGAGCGCACGGCGCGAAGGCGCAGCAAGCGAAGAATCTAGCTTTGCTAGTTCTGAGCGAAGCGAGCTTACATAAAGAGATAAGGCGAGGACACGGTCCGAGCGCGCAGCAAGTGAAGCGTGTGGCAAAGCTAAGGCGTGTGTCGAGCGGAGTGCGAGGCCTGTGCCACCGCTGAGCGAAGCGAGCCTACAAAGTAAGTTATTTGCGAACCTAAAAGACTTATGATAGAGTGCTTTCGCTTTTTAATATGTAAGTATTTCTAGATATGGCAAATACAGTTACAACTCCGACTCAAGATTACGGTGCAGATCAAATTCAGGTGCTGGAAGGGCTGCAAGCCGTTAGAAAAAGACCCGGAATGTACATCGGCTCTACGGATGTGACCGGTTTACATCATTTAGTTTGGGAAATTGTGGACAATGCTATTGATGAAGCGATGGCTGGATTTTGTACGACGGTTGATGTAATTATCAACAAAGATGGATCTGTTTCAGTGGAAGATAATGGACGTGGTATTCCGGTTGATAAACATAAAAAAACAGGTAAATCAGCTTTGGAAACTGTGCTTACGGTGCTGCATGCCGGTGGTAAATTCGGTGATGGCGGGTATAAGGTTTCCGGAGGTTTGCATGGTGTGGGTTCTTCTGTTGTTAATGCACTTTCTTCAAAATTAATTGCCGAGGTTTATCGTGATGGGAAAATTCATAGTCAGGAATATAAAATTGGTGATCCTCAACATGAGGTGAAGGTTATTGGAAAGACGGAAAAACGTGGTACTAAAATCACTTTTTATCCGGATAAGAGCATTTTTGATACTATTGATTTTAATACTGAGACGATTACTAATCGTATGCGTCAGCAGGCTTATCTTACGAAGGGAGTTACTATTTCTATTTCAGATGAAAGAAATGACGGTAAGTATCGTTTTTATTTCGAGGGTGGAGTGAAATCTTATGTTCAACATTTGAATAACAATAAGGAAGTTATAGGGGATGTGGTTTATATCGAGAAAGAAGTTCCGGAAGGAATTGTCGAGGTTGCTTTGCAATATAATAATTCTTTTCAGGAAATTATTTATACTTTTGCGAATAATATTAATACGATTGATGGGGGTATGCACCTTACCGGTTTCAAGACCGCTTTGACTCGTACCATCAATTCATATGCTCGTAAAAATGAGCTTTTGAAGGAGAAGGATGATAATTTGATTGCTGATGATGTGCGTGAAGGTTTGACGGCGATTGTTTCTGTGAAATTAGCTAATCCTCAATTTGAAGGACAGACAAAAGGTAAATTGGGTAATGCTGAGATGAGAACGGCTGTGGAAACAGTATTTGCCGATGCTTTTACTGAATACTTGGAAGAACATCCTCAGGATGGACGTGGTATTGTGGGTAAATGTACCCTTGCCGCTCGTGCGCGTATGGCTGCTCGTGCCGCTCGCGATACGGTGATTAGAAAAGGCGCTTTGGAGGGAATGACTTTGCCGGGTAAACTGGCGGATTGTTCCAGTAGGGAACCTGCCGAATCAGAATTGTACATCGTAGAGGGAGACTCTGCCGGAGGTAGTGCTAAACAAGGTCGTGATAGGCATACTCAGGCTATTTTGCCTTTGAGAGGTAAGATTTTGAATGTGGAACAATCTCGTCTTGATAAAATTCTTGGAAATAATGAAGTTAAAAATTTGATTATTGCGATGGGTGTGGGTATTGGTGAGAGTTTCGATATTGCCAGATTGCGTTATCATAAAGTCATTATCATGACCGATGCGGATGTGGATGGTGCACATATCCGAACGCTTATTTTGACGCTATTTTATCGCTACTTTAAGCCTTTAATTGATGGTGGATTTATTTATATCGCTCAGCCTCCTTTGTACAAAATCGCTCAGGGTAAGGCGGCGCATTATGTGTATAGCGATGAGGAAAAAGCTAAAGTTTTGAAAGGATTTAGTAAGGATGCCAAATATTCGATCCAACGATATAAAGGTCTTGGAGAGATGAATCCGGAACAACTTTGGGACACCACTATGGACCCGGCGAATCGTAGCATGCTTAAAGTAATGATTGAGGATGCGGAAAAAGCCGATCAAGTATTTGACACTTTAATGGGTTCGGAGGTAATGCCCCGCAAAAAGTTTATTCAGGCATACGCGAAGAAGGTGAAGAATTTGGATATTTAAAAATCATTTTTTAGGTTAAGATTTCTACTTATTGGGCTGAATTTTCTCGGCGTTGAGCTGCTGCTTGAGCGTCTCTTATTGCATCTTGATCATCCAGATGTGGTTGTAATGTTTTACCTATGGCTTCTACTACATCGAGTGCATCCTCATCTGTTCTAAGACCTGCTCTTAGTTCAGCTACTTGAGCTGGGCTAAGTGGACCTCTAAAGGCTAATTGATCAAGTTGTGCGCCTACGGTTTCCACACTTGCTATTACGCAATCTAATGATGTTCCTTCCATATATTATTGAGTTAAATTTATTGATTTGAATTTAAGACTGTTATTTTGGCGTATTCCTGATAAATGTCAAGGCATTTAGGTGATCTACTAAGTTCTAGAACTTAGTGTCAGTAGTTTTTAGATTGTCTTTTTTGTTTTTCCCCTTATAATGCCATTTGCAGTAGTTTTTAACTATACAGGGGAGGTGAATAAAATATGAAAGTAACAGTTTGGAAAAGTGAAAAAGAATCCAATGAGAGAGCGATAACTCGCTTTAACAAGAAGGTTCAAGGTAGTAGAAAGCTTTTGATCGTACGTGGTAAGAGATACCATGCTCGTCCTGAGAGCAAGCGTCATGCTCGCAAGAGAGCGATTATGCGTGATAATTTTAGAGCAGCTCGTGAAAAGAGTAAGTTCTATTAAGTTATAAATACAGGCTTGGTCAGATCAATTTTGGTTTGGCTAAGTCTGTTTTTTTGTACTTAGCGGATTTTACAGGTTCAAAAGTCCCGAGCAGCAGCGAGTGTCCGAGAGGGCCCACGTGGGGGAATCACAAACCATGTTTCGAATACGTCAATCCGTGGAGAAAAGTAATAAGTTTCGAATCCATCAAGTTAAGTTTTAGATATGACCATCAGAGATCTCATCAAGCAAGGATATGAATTTTTAGAAGGTGCGGAAAATGCTGTGCTTAATTGTGAGGTAGTTTTGGCCAATGTACTTGGTGTCGAGAAGGAATATCTGATTGCGCATAGCGATCAAGAGATTGGTGGTGATAGTGAATTCAGTGAGGATTTGGCGGATCTATATATGGCTTATTTGAAAAAGGTGAAAAGTGGCGAGCCGGTGGCTTATATTCTCAAGGAAAAGGAATTTTATGGTTTGAATTTTTATGTGGATAATAGGGTGCTGGTGCCGCGTCCCGAGACTGAGCAGTTGGTAGAAACGATTTTAAATTATTTAGAAGAAAAATATGGAGTGAAACGTGGCAATCGTGAGTTTGAAAGTGATGCTGAGAAATTTCGCATACTGGATGTGGGTACGGGTAGCGGAAATATTGCGATTTCTTTGGCGACAAATTTTCAGAATTTAGAAGCGGTGGCTTTGGATTTGAAGGATGAGGCTTTGGAAGTGGCGCGCGTAAATGTGAATCAGCACGGCGTGGAAGATAGAGTGGAATTGTATCAAAGCGATTTGTTGGATGTGATTGATGAGGGAGAAAAGTTTCATGTGATTGTGGCGAATCTTCCGTATATAGGAACGAAAACTAATGCCGATGTGGAGGAAAATGTGGAAAAATATGAGCCTGGATCGGCTTTGTTTGCGGGGGAGGATGGGCTCGATTTGTACCTGAAAATGTTTCAACAAATAGAAGAGAAGAATGTTGGTTACGAAATGATAGTTGGTGAATTTGGCTCTATGCAGAGAAAAGATATGGAGATTTTGTTGGATAATTTTTTTGAACAAAGGTGGAGAATAGAAAAGGATTTGGCGGGGTTGGATAGGATGTTTGTGGTGATGGGGTGAATCTGATAAACTTGGTCTATGATTGAAAAATTAGAAAAATTGGAAAAAGAATTTCTGGAAATTCAGAATAAACTGGCTGACTCTTCAGTGATTTCCGATCAAAATCTTTATAAAACTCTTTCTCGTCGTTATAAATCTTTGCAAACTGCTGCCGATCTGACGAAGAGATATCGCGATGTTTTGATGAATAAAAGTGAGGCGGAAGAAATTCTCAAAACTGAAAAAGATCCTGATATGATCGCTTTGGCGCAATCTCAGTTAGAAGAGGCAAATGGAAGAATTATAAAAATGGATGAAGAAGTAAAACTTGAGCTTTTGCCGAAAGATCCAAATGATAGCAAGGATTGTATTATTGAAATTCGTGCCGGTGCGGGTGGAGATGAGGCGGCGATTTTTGTGGGGGAAGTTTCGAGAATGTATATGAAATATGGAGAAAACAATGGATATAATGTTGAATTGATGAGTAAGAGTGAAGGCGCGCCAGGTTGTATCAAAGAAATTATTTTTGCGGTGCGTGGTTTGAATGCTTTTTCTTCAATGAAATTTGAAAGTGGTGTGCATCGTGTGCAACGTGTACCGGTGACTGAGGCTCAGGGGAGAATTCACACTTCTACCGTGTCTGTGGCGGTTTTGGCTGAAGCGGAGGAAGTGGATATAGAAATTAAAGAAAGTGATTTGAGAATTGATGTATATCGTTCCGGTGGAGCCGGTGGGCAATCGGTAAATAAAACTGAATCAGCGGTACGTATGACTCATATTCCATCCGGAGTAGTGGTGACCTGTCAGGATGAGCGTTCTCAGCTCAAAAATAGGGCGAAGGCGATGAATGTAATGCGCACTCGTTTGTATGACTTGGAATTGGAGCGTATCAGTAAGGAAAGGGGAGATGCGCGTTCCAGTCAGATTGGTACCGGTGATCGTAGTGAAAAAATTCGCACTTATAATTTTCCTCAGGATCGTTTGACGGATCATCGTGTTCATCAAAACTGGAGTAATTTGCCGGGAATTATGGAAGGGGACATTGGTGATATCGTGGAGACGATGAAAAAATATGATCAGGAACAGAAGTTGGCGAAGCTCGGGAGCTAGATGGCTTGAACGAAATGGCAGCCTAGAGATTTTTTGCGTTTGTTGGCGGCTTGAAGAATTAAGAGGCCGACTTTGGCCATGTTTTCAGTTTC
>CALRGV010000033.1 GCA_943358175.1 Candidatus Peribacteria bacterium | reverse complement strand
TTTTTCGTAGCTTTCCAGATCAAAATATTCTTCCAATCCATCAGGTAACATTGCCCATAGCAGTTCATGCTCTTTCATCTTTTGAGGGGTTATTATTTTACCCTCACATTCTATCCTAAAATTTATTCAAAGAAAAAATCGCTTGATCCTTTTTTACAACGGGCAAATTTTACCTTAGTTTTGCCAAGAGACCAAGTCTTGAGTAAAATGCTCATATGGCAACGGCAATTTCCATCAAGAACGTTCACAAGGTCTATGCAAAAGGCACTCACGCCTTAAAAAATTTCAGTCTTGATATTAATTCCGGTGAATTTTTTGCTCTTCTCGGTCCGAATGGTGGAGGAAAAAGCACGCTAATAAATATAATTGCCGGACCTACCAAAAAAACTTCCGGCACTATTAAAATCTGCGGCCTGGATATAGATACTCATCGCGAAGAAACAAAATTCATGATCGGCGTTGTCCCTCAAGAAGTAAATTTTGATTCTTTTTTCAATGTAAATGAAGTGCTCACTCAGTGTTCCGGCTACTATGGCATAAAAAATAATCAAAAATATATTGACGAAATTCTGGAAAAACTAAATCTTCAGGAAAAGAAATTCGCTAATACTCGCGCTCTTTCCGGAGGCATGAAGCGCCGCCTTCTTATTGCCAAAGCGCTTGTCCACAAGCCAAAAGTGCTGATTCTGGATGAACCGACTGCCGGCGTGGATGTTGAGCTACGACACAATCTTTGGAATTACATGCGTCAGTTGAACAAGGACGGTCTTACAATTCTCCTCACCACTCATTACCTGGAAGAAGCGGAAAGTCTTTGCAAGCGCACGGCTATTATTGATAACGGTTCAGTTGTAGCCATCGATGATACAAAAAAACTAATAAAATCTCTCGGTAACTACAAAGAAATGACTTTAAATTTCAAAGATAAAATTGGTAAAATACCAGCTCACCTGGAAGAATTCAAAGCCAGAAAAATCAGTGACTATGATCTATCTCTCACTTTTGAACCAAAAGAATTAAATAAGGTTCTTACCGCCATCAAAGATTTGAATCCAAGCGATATTGAGTTGCAAAGTCAGAGCCTCGAAGACGTGTTTATAGAATTAACTTATAAAACTAACAAAAAGTCTGATGGCTAATCCCCGCGGCACATATACCCTTTTCAAAAGAGAAACAATGCGTTTTCTCAAGGTTTACATGCAAACTATTTTTGCCCCGGTAGTTAATAATTTATTATTTTTTGCCGTCTTTGGTTTTTCTCTACATAAAGCCGTCCCGGATATACAGGGCATCACTTATTTGCAATTCATGGTACCGGGTCTGGTCATCATGGGCTTGGTAAACAACGCTTACCAAAATCCTTCTTCTTCCATTATTTTAATGAAATATCAGGGTATTATCGGTGACTTAATGAGCATTCCACTGAAGAGTTATGAGCTTTTTATTGCCTTTATTTCGTCCGCTCTGCTTAGGTCTTTCATCGTTGGAGGAGTGACTTTTCTCACCTCACTTTTCTTTGTAAGCTTTCCATACACTTCAATTCCGATTATTTTAATTTCTTCTTTTCTCGTTTCCTTATTTTTCAGCTTTCTCGGGCTTTTCATAGGAATTTGGGCCAAGGAATTCGACAATCAAGCTTTCATTCAAACATTCATCATTATGCCTCTAACCTTTCTTGGCGGCGTATTCTACCCTGTTAGCTCATTACCACCTTCTATTTACGCAGTCGCCAAACTCGACCCTATAGTGCACATGATTAATCTTCTACGCTACGGTTTCACCGGCATTCAGGAAATCTCCCTCACTTTCAGCTTCACCATACTGACGTCCATTACCGTAATTATGGGCATTATCAGTTACATCGCTCTCAGCACAGGATGGAGATTGAAGAACTAGAAATACTTCTCCAAACTCTCCCCCAAAAGCTCCTCCAAATATGGCGTCACCTTCCAAAGTTTTTTTAAAGCTTTATATTCTTCCACGGTTTTTTTGTCCCCAGGCTCCAAATATTTCACAGCCCTGATGATTAAATTTCTATTGGTATTCTCGGAATTTACGAATTCAATTACGTCAGTCTGGTAGCCCATTATTCGGAGAATTAAAACTCTGAAGGAATCAGTCAGTACATCTCCCAGCCTTTCTTTCAGAGCACCATGTCTCAAAATTGGCGCAAATTCTTTCAATGATTCTTTATTTTTTTCCAACTGAGTTTGGATATTATGATGACAACACGGTGAAGCAAAAATCATTTTAGAACCCCAGCTAATGGCTTTAAATAAAGCTTCATCGGTAGCCGTATCACAAGCATGCAACGACATTACGAGATCCGGATTTTTCGGCGGAGTATAATCAATAATTTTCGTGGCTTGAAATTTGAGACCATTCCAATTTAATTTTTCAATCTCCTCTTCATGAGCCACCAGCAGCTCTTTATTGATATCTATTCCTATTAATTCAAGCGGCTTTTTCACGATGTAATTAAAATAATTATAAGCTGCAAAGGTTAGATAGGCATTGCCACATCCGCAATCCACAGCCAATAATTCATCCTCGCCAAATTTCAAAGATTTTTTTGCCTTACCAAAAGTCTCATCCACTATTTTCAAAAAACCATTCAGCTGGCGAAATTTATTTTGTTTGTCAGCCTTCACTTTGCCCTCCTTCGTCATGATTCCAACCGCCTCAAGAAAATCACTCGGAATATTGTCCGGAATAATATATTTTTTCGTTTTATTATGCTCGAGGCTCACCATCTCTTTTTGCTTCACCGCCGATGCTAAGGCTCCGTGCTCCAGGCTAAGGCCTGGTGTCGCATGGGGTGTGCGACGCTGGGGGTCAGCGGCCGCCTTTTCATTCACAGATACCTCCCCTCTTTTATTTGTCAGCATTTGCACGCTGCCTTCAGTCGTCTCCACGAAAATATTCTTAAAATTCAAAGCAAATAAGTCTCTCACTGCCGCTCTATATCCGCCACCGTGATAATTCTTCACCGTGCACTTTCTCTCATCATAATAGGAAAATTGCACACATCTGGCACCTTTAATAATAACTGGCCTCAAAGTCACTCTCTCCCACGGATTCACCGCATTTTTCTGTTTACCGGAAAAAGTGGCTTTCAATAAACCCTTCTCGTTTTCCAAATATTTTCTTATCTGATCAACTCCTTGATCTGGCATTTTGAGATTTTTAGTGGTGGGCAGGGAAGGTTTCGAACCTTCGAAGGCATAAGCCAGCAGATTTACAGTCTGCCCCGTTTGACCACTTTGGTACCTACCCACGTCATATCCGCGAGATGGATTATAGCTAAAACAGCTCCTTATGCAACCAAATAATCCGTATTCAGGCTCTTTCAAACCTTCTCATACAAATAATACTTCTGAAAGAATATCTCCAAGTCATTGGAATAAAAAATATTCTTGCCGAAAAAATTTCCAAATTCAGGCACTTTTTCAAAAACTTTTATCTGTTTAAACTCTTTCCCGGACTCCAGCCTATCCATAAACGTAATCATGGATTTATCCTCCACTCTTCTTGCATTTCTGAGATAAAAACTTGAAATTAGCAGATATTTACCGGGCACATCGATTTTTGGATTAGCCTCAATCTCCTTAAGCAATAGGCCCCTTGCCGCAAAATCAGTTTTAACAGGATAAGTGAATAAGTCTTCATAACCCAGTACAAAAACAATATCCGGATTATCTTTACTTAAATTCAAATTTTCCCTTTGGTACCGATCAAATTGTTCCTGCGCAATAGGCTGCAAAACCATATCTATGAAATTATAAAAAAACGCCAGATTATAAATATATAACAACAAAACAACAGTCACAAAACTCTTCTTCCAGCTGATTTTTTTATACAAATCCACCAGCATGAAACCTATCAAAATAGCCAAAAACGGCATTAATATGAGCGCATACCTCGTAGTGATCCAGGTTGCCAAGCTTATTTCGAGATAGTAAAAGAGAATAAAACTAAAAATAATCCAGGTTTCCTTTTTGCGCCTTTGGTTCCAGGCAAAATAAACAATTCCCAGAAGACACAGAATAGTAAGAACAAGCCCTATACCATGATGCATTATATTAGTGAAATAGAAAATAAAACGCGGCAGCTGGTTCACTCCATCAAGGAATTCACCAGTCTGATAGCGCTTTTGTGCCTCCAGGCCCTGCATGAAATCCCCATTATGAAAAATTATATCCGGCACGGCAATAAAAAGACCTACGAAAAAGCACAATATCAATCCTGCCCCGTAATTAAAAACCTTCAAATAATCAAATGATTTCCAGGTTTTAAAGTTACTCAAAAACAGACTCAGTGCCACCGGCACAGCCAGGGCAATTAAACTGTATTTGGTACCCACCGCCAGTCCGGCAATCACGGCAGCCCAGAATAAATATTTTCGCGACTTTGCCCTGTAGGACAAAATACTCAAATAAACCGTTGCTAAAGCCAATAATGTAGCCAAAATATCACCGGTAATAAGTGTGGCCCACGGTATCTCATGAGCGAAAATCGCATAAGTAAAAGCCGCCAGTAAACCAATTTTTTGATTATCAAAAAGTTTAACACAAAACAAATAAATCAAGAAAATTATCATCATGGAAAAGCACAGACTGATAAATCTACCAAGAAGATAATTGTTATGTACACTGTTTTCTGAGTTGCTGCTTCCAAAAATAAGATCTTCGAATCCGGAAACTTCCAGAGCATCGTTCACTGTTCCAACCACCTCATAATAAAAAGTACCTTTAATTAATGCCCAATTACTTGTTCGGAACTCTCCGCTTAGAGGTTTGAAATTAAATGCTGCGGCATAGCCGTACGGTTCATCCGGATAAGAAGTCCAATTCCCCAAATCTTTATCCAGCGACCAGGTTATATTCGTCAGTCTTACGCAAAAAGCAAAAACCATTATCAGCCCAAGCAAAAGCCCGTATATTTTTGATTTATTTTTTTTCATGCCCAAAAAGTTCTTTAAAAAATACTTTTAAAAATTTAATTCCTGTGGGAATCGATTTTGCATAGCTTTCACCACCTATCCTCAGTGCTTCATGCGTCGGAAATTCAAATATTTTCAACCTCTTTTTGAAGGCCTTTATAGTCATTTGGTATTCAATGGTGTAACCTTCCCCATCCAGCTTCAATCGCTTAAAAGCCTCTTTTTTTATCCCTCTGTAGCCATTGATACTGTCAGTCACATACTTTCCGGTCCGACGAAAAAATACATTAGCCATTAAATTAAAAGCATTATTGGCCCACTTCCTCCATTTGAAAAACTCACTATCCTCTTCGTTACGAGCGCCTTTCATCATTCTCGAAGCTATTACGATGTCATAATCATTTTTCTGAAAAAACTGTTTGAATTTTGGCAAATCCGCAGGATTTTCATTACCATCAGGACTAAAAAATATCAGCACATCTCCTTTTGCTTTTTCCACGGCAATTCTAAAAGCCTCTCCCCTCCCCTTGGATTTCTGAGGTAAAATCTTCACCCCATTTTTTTTGAAAAATTCTACCGTCCCATCGGTTGATCCACCATCCACGGCAAAAACTTCATCAAAAGCAGCCACCGGCACGTGCTTGAAAACACCTTTTAATCCATCGATTTCATTCAGAGTCAAAATGACGAGAGTAAATTTCATTTATTTGAAAATAAAAATTAATGAAGTTCCGGCTACGATAAGCAACGCACCAATCCATTGCGCGAAATTGATATTTTCCTTGAAAAACAAAACAGACAAAATCATGACAGTCACATAGCTCAAACTCATTAGAGGGTAAGCAATAGAAAGCTGAGCTTTTGTTAGAATATAAACCCAAAGAATCAAAGATAAAACATAACAAGCCGTCCCCGATACCAGATATGGATTACTAATAATTTTCCCAAGAATAGTAATAATGTTTTTACTTTCTTTTAAAGTGCCAAGGCTACCTGTGCTGAATTTTAATAAAATCTGCGCCGCCGAAACCAGACAAATATTCAACATTATCAGGGAAAATGCCAATAATTTTGCGGAAGTAACATTTAGCACTTTCTATAAGGTTTTTAAATAGTAATCGTAAGTCAGTCTAATTCCTTTTTTCAGAGATATCAAAGACAAAGGATAAATTTTTTTCATTTTTTTTACATCCAGTAATTTTTTTGGCATACCATCGGGCTTTGTTTTGTCCCATAAAATGTCACCATTGTAATCAATTATTTCAGCAACCACATGCGCCAGTTCCTTGATACTGACGTCTTCTCCGGAGCCAATATTTATAAATGAATCTTTGAAATCACCGGCATCAATTTTTTCCATAAAAAACAAAGCAATTTTGGCAAAATCTTGTACATAGAGAAATTCCCGCCTGGCTTTCCCTGTACCCCATAAAGTAATTTTTTTCTCACCCTCCATTTTAGCTTTATGAAATTTCATAATTAAAGAAGAGAGAACATGCGAATATCTCAGATCGAATTTTTCATTCACCCCATAAAGATTACACGGCATCAAAGAAATAAAATTACATCCATACTGCTTATTATAATATTCACACAACTTCAAAGCCGCCATTTTTGCTATAGAATAAGCCTCATTCGTCGGCTCCAGCTTACCGGACAAAAAATATTCTTCCTTCATTGGCTGCAAAGCTTCTCGTGGATATATACAGGAAGAACCTAAATTCAAAAGTTTTTTAACCCCAAATTTAAATGAAGAGTGAATGATATTCATGGAGATTGCCATGTTGTCATACAGAAATTCTGCAGGATGTTCGATATTGTCCATAATTCCCCCAACTTTTGCCGCAAAATGAAAAACATATTCCGGTTTTTCTTTCATGAAAAATTTTTCCACCGCATTTTTATCTCTTAAATCCAAGGCTGCCGAAGATTTAAATATTAGATTCTCATAACCTTTTTCTTTCAATAGTTCGCAAAAAGTCCGCCCCACCATCCCGGTATGACCGGAAACATAAATTTTCGATTTTTTTTGCATCATGTTTTTTTCAGCAAAAGGATCAATTTATTGATCTCCACCTTCGTATACTCCGGCGAATTGCCAAAATAAAAGCCATTTTCATGAACAAACGACGAATTTTCACAAACTCTATTCGTGCTGCAATATTTCTTGAAAAATGGCTGCCTTGTAATATCCCCCGCAATAATTGGCCTAATCTCCACTTCCGCTTTTTGGAACTTATTCTTATATTTTTCAAAAGTTTTTTTGTCTCTACAGATTACCGGCACGGCAAAGTTTGAAATTAATTTCATATGCTCCAGTTTCAAAGGCAAAAAATCCAGATTTAATGACATCGCCGCGTGTATTTTTTCAAAATTAGCCTCTCTTTTTTCAACAATCTCATCCCAATAATTCAGCTGCATATTACCAATAAAACCATTAATCTCCATCGGCCTGACATTGTAAGCCAGATCATAAAAAGTATATTTCGCAAAAAAATCATCGACTCCACCGGTTTTTCTCAAAGAATTTTGCTCACTAACCTGAAGGTTTCTATCCCAACCATGAGCCCTGACCATGCGCAACATTTGCTGCAGTTTTTCGTCATTCGTACACACCATTCCACCTTCAATTGTTGATAAATGATGCCCGGCAAAAAAAGAAAAAGTCGACGCTAAGCCATAATTCCCCAGTAATTTTCCCTTAATTTTAGACCCCAATGATTCGCAATTATCCTCGAGAAAAAGCACCCCATTTTCTTTACACATTTTTGCTATCTCTCCCAAGTCATCACAAAAACCCAAAACATTTGTCAGAAAAAGAGCCCTAATATTTTTTATCTGCTTCTTTAAAATTTTAGAGGAAACATTCAAGCTCCCCGGTTCACAATCCAGCGGCACCGGCACCAATCCTAGCTGAATTATCGGCATGACATTTGTAGCCCAAGTCAAAGCCGAAAACCCCACCTTGTCACCCTTTTTCAAGCGCCCCAAATTCAACAAAGCCTGTATCAAAATAAGATTTGCCGAGCTTCCGCTATTCACAAAAACAGAAAATTTCCGCTGCTGCTTGATTGAAAAAGCCTGCTCAAATTTCAGGCACTCGCCACTCATACTCAGTACGGAACTTTTCTCTATAAATTTCAAAAGCTTTTCTTTTATTTTCGCCTCCCGATAAAAGCTGGATTTAATGAGTTTAATCATACTTCTTATTTAACAGTAGAACGCACAGCCGATGCTAAGGCTCCGTGCCGCGCGGTGTGCGCGGCCTCCAGATCGCTGTCCGCCATAATTTTAACCAATTCTTTAAACTTCACTTTTGGCTCCCACCCGAGTTCTTTTTTTGCCTTACTTCCATCTCCCACCAAGACATCCACCTCCGCCGGACGAAAATATCTCGGATCTATTTCGATAATAACTTTATTGGTTTTTCTATCTATACCTTTTTCATCCACACCGGCCCCTTCCCACACCAGATCAATTTCCATATTCTTTGCCGTCTCCTCCACAAACTCTCTCACCGAATGCGTTTCACCGGTAGCCAACACATAGTCATCCGGCTTATCCTGCTGCATCATTAGCCACATGCCCTCCACATAATCCTTGGCATAGCCCCAATCTCTTTTAGCATCGAGATTTCCCAGGAATAATTTACTGTCCAATCCGTAATTGATCCTGGCCAGACCTCTGGTAATTTTTCTTGTGACAAAAGTTTCTCCTCTGCGCGGAGATTCATGATTGAACAAAATTCCATTACAGGCAAAAAGATTATAACTTTCCCGATAATTTACAGTGATATAATAGGCAAAAGCTTTAGCACAGGCATATGGAGAACGCGGATAAAATGGAGTTTCCTCATTTTGCACCTGTTCACGAATTTTCCCGAAAATTTCAGAAGAAGATGCCTGATAAAATTTGGTTTTAATACGGTTATCCCTTATTGCATCTAGAATTCTGAGTGTACCCAATGCCGTGATATCACAAGTATATTCCGGCATATCAAAGCTGATTCTCACATGACTCTGAGCCCCAAGATTATAGATTTCATCCGGCTGTATTTTTTCAATCAAACGACTCACATTACTGGCATCACTCAGGTCCCCATAATGAAGTAAAAAATCCACATCCTCCCCATGAACATCCTGAAACAAATGAGCAATACGCGGCGTATTAAAGGTGGAAGCTCTTCTTATCAATCCATGCACTATATACCCCTTATCCAGCAGTAGCTCAGCCAGATACGAACCATCCTGCCCGGTAATGCCAGTAATTAGAGCCACTTTTTTACTCATTAGTATGTTAAAATTATTTTATGTAAGCTTCAACCAACGTATCTGAAACCTTCTAACCTGTCAAAATCATTAGAGAATTTTCAGCAAAACATCAAAAGTTCCAAGTGATACCGTAGCATGAGATTGATAAACCACATCAAATGCTCCAAATTTTTTTTCCACCATTGAAAATAAATTGGAATGAGAGAAAGCCTTGACCCTGGAGCCGGAAACTTCAATAAATAAGTACTTTGTTTTCACATTTTCGATATATTTCAATACGTCGTATTCGTAACCCTCAACATCAATCTTTATCAAATCAAAATCACTTCTTGAAGTAACAGCTTTTATATCACTGACAAATTCAACCTTAGCTTTGATTAAATCCAATTTTTTCCCATTTCTAATGGGAGAAGATACTGCATTTTCCTTCAGTACAGATCCAACAGCAGTCATATTCTCAACATAGAAAAACTCGTGAACACCCTCTTTTCCGACACCATACGGATACAAATAAATATTTTTTAAATTTTTAACATTTTTTTTCAACAATTTAAACGGAACCGCATTCGGCTCAAAAACAAACACTTCGGCATGAGGCAAAAAGCTCTTGGCCGAAATTGAAAATTGACCAATATTTCCACCTATATCCAAAATATGCCTGACTTCCGATTCAACATTTTCCAGAATCTTATATTTTATCTCCGCAGGATACGCCTGAATACTCAAAGGAACCGTCCAATTATCAAACCACAGCCAGTTTCCCAAATAATAAACAACTTTTCTCCTGGTTAAAAAGAACAAAATCAAAGAATAATATTTACAAAAAGGAAAAAAAAACCGAAAACTCAACGGCAACTTGGATTTGAATAAATAATAAAAATCCCTACCCAGAACAACGAACACATATCTGATAAAAATAAAAACTCTCATATGCTGATACTACCACTATCGAGGAGTTTAAACACTATTTTTTGCAATTTGATTTTCAGTATTAATCATGTATTGCTCAAAGCAATACAACCCTCGCTTTATGCTACTGAAAAATCACTTTTAAACAATAGGTTTAATATCTTTTATTAAATGGTTCAGCGTAAAGATCTCTTGTTATTCTTGATCCACTGAATGAGTGTTCCAAAAAGAATGAGCGTCGATCCGACGATGGTAATGTAAATTCCAAAATCTATTCTGCCGTTAATGCTTGGCCCGATTAAACTTGAGGCAAACATGCTTTTTATTTCCTCTATTTTTTGAGTTATTGAGAATGTTTGAATCACACCAATGGCGGTAGTGACGAGTCCTAATCCCATAGAAACCCAGAGTGGAATTTTTTTAATAAAAAGTATAATTAATATCGCTATCGCCAACGCGAGAGTGATTTGACCATCACCATCAAGTCCAGTAGTGACCACATCGTCCACTCTACCCCAAGGCAAAAAGGCTCCGATGGCCACCATTATCGCTCCTATTTTGGCAACATGACTTGGTAATTGAGAAGGTGGAGCAAAACGGGTTACTTTGGTTTCCATAAAATTAGTGTTATTTTGATCTGAGTCTATCATCTTTCATAATTGAGGCAAAACTATTTAAAAATACTGTAGACATTGTGATCTGATCAAACACTTGTACATTCCTTCAATAACCACTAAAATCGAGTAAGAAAGAGCATTTGCACTCAAAATAAATAGGTAACAAAATGACTCAAGAAGCCAAAAATCTACTAAAGTTATTTTTATTTGTAGCTTTCATAAAAATACTAATAAGCTTTTATATGAAAGGGCCTTTTATTTTTTCCGATGAACCATGTGTGACTCAAATAGCAATGCACTTTGCTAAAACCTTCAAACTGGAAAGTTGCGCACAAATAACAGGAATGTTAGATGCTGGAACAACCACAGCCCCATTGTATTCAGTAATTATATCTCCCATTTATTGGCTATTCAGTGGGATGAAAGCCTATTACGCCATTCTGATACTAAATTCCATCCTGTTCTCAAGCCTGGTTTTCCCTTTGCATTCAATTTTTAAAACATTTTTAAAAAAGAATCAGGTAATATTTTTAAATATATT
>CALRGV010000032.1 GCA_943358175.1 Candidatus Peribacteria bacterium | reverse complement strand
GGGTGATTCCAGCGATTTCAGCTGCCAAGAAAATCCTCGGTAGCGAGAATATTAAGTTTCCGTACCGCAAACCAACGCAGGTGGACGAGTCGAATAGACTAAGGTGAGCGAGTAATCTATTGCTAAGGAACTCGGCAAAACAGTAGGTGTAACTTCGGGATAAACCTTGCCAGTTGTTCTTTATTGAATGACTGGCCGCAGTTAATGATTCCATGCAACTGTTTATCAAAAACACAGGTCTCTGCTAAGTCGTAAGACTATGTATAGGGGCTGACGCCTGCCCAGTGCCAGAAGGTCACGAGGAGGGGTTAACGCTCTGAATCTAAGCCCTGGTGAACGGCGGCCGTAACTATAACGGTCCTAAGGTAGCGAAATTCCTTGTCGGGTAAGTTCCGACCCGCACGAATGGCGTAATGATGTGGAAACTGTCTCAGCAATAGGCTCGGTGAAATTACAGAACTGGTAAAAATGCCAGTTTATTATAGAAAGACGAAAAGACCCCGTGCAGCTTTACTGTAGCTTGACATTGGTTCTGGATATTGTTTGCGTAGGATAGGTGGGAGACTTTGACGGTTCGCTTTTGGGCGGATTCGAGTCATCCTTGAAATACCACCCTTATTATATCTAGGATCTAACTCAGACCGTTAAACCGGTTTGTAGGACAGTGTTTGGTGGGCAGTTTGACTGGGGCGGTCGCCTCCTAAAGAGTAACGGAGGCGCGCAATGGTTCTCTAGGCTTGGATGGAAACCAAGCTGATAGTGTAATCGCACAAGAGAGCTTAACTGTAAGACCTACAAGTCGAGCAGATGCGAAAGCAGGTGATAATGATCCGATAGTGGCACATGGGTGCGCTATCGCTCAACGGATAAAAGTTACGCCGGGGATAACAGGCTGATTGATTCCAAGAGTTCACATCGACGAATCAGTTTGGCACCTCGATGTCGGCTCGTCCTATCCTGGGGCTGGAGAAGGTCCCAAGGGTTTGGCTGTTCGCCAATTAAAAGGGTACGCGAGCTGGGTTCAGTACGTCGTGAGACAGTACGGTCTATATCTTCTATAATCGCACGATATTTGAGGGATGCTGTTCCTAGTACGAGAGGACCGGAATGGACAAACCTCTGGTGTATCTGTTGTCGTGTCAACGGCATCGCAGAGTAGCTAGGTTTGGGGAGATAACCGCTGAAAGCATCTAAGTGGGAAACTCCTCCCAAGATTATATATCGCAATTAACCTCCACGAAGACTACGTGGTTGATAGGTCACAGATGTACGCACAGTAATGTGTTAAGTCGAGTGATACTAACAGGTGATCGAACTTATTTTTTCAGAGAACCCTTATTTTGACTAGTAATTGGTGAAAAAAATTTATATTTATAGAAGCCAGCATCTTGGTAGTTCTAGAGGCAGGGGTACACCTGTTCCCATCCCGAATACAGCAGTTAAGCCTGCCCTCGCCGATGTTACTGTGGTTTTCCCACGGGAAAGTAGGGCGCTGCCAAGATAGTGGTTTCTATAATGTCATTAGTTTTCAGGGCTTATGATCGTATAAGCTTAGGATTTAGATCCTGGGCTTTTTTGTTGCTCGAATATGTGGTATAATTTTCAGTTATGCATAAACCTGATGACTACAAAAAAGCAGAGGAGTTAGCTCCACGGGAACAAATGGCTGAGGATCTTGGTGCAATTGATGATCCTACTGTAAGGTCTAATGTTCAGCATGTTTATGAAAGTGTTTTGAAGTGTAGAAATGGTGAGGAGGCAGATGTCCGAAATCAGGGTTTGGAGAATTCCAGTTTGGAAAAAAAATTAGATGTTTTTTTGAATTCAGCAAAAAAACCATACAACCTTCTTTATATAGATCCATGTATTTCTAAACCTGTATTGGAAGAGAGAATGGTTCTTTTGGGAATTCTTTATAGAGCTTTTAAGAGCGCTTCTTTAGGGGACAGGTCTAGCTTGGAGCCGGTGATTATTAAAATGCTTGGTATTCCTCAAATGCCTGATGAGGTTGGTAATTATCTCGAGGTTCTTCATTCTCACCCTGATACAAAGTTAAGTGCCGGAGCAGAAAATGTTAATATGATTTTCAATGATAGTTCTGGTTTAAAACAGGTTATTAAGCAGACAAAAAATAGACATGAGACGGATTTTTCTTCGGTTCTTAAATTGATGTATGACATGCATGCTATTGCTTTGCGTTTTAATCATGAACCGGTTAGTGAAAATGTGTCTGATAATAATGTTGAAATTAATTTGTCTTTCAAGGATATGGTTGTTTTTCAAGATAGGGATGGTAAATATCGTCGTATGGTACGTCAAAATTTTGCTGGGGGAATATCTATTAAGGAGCTGCCTCAAGATATTAAGGAAGGAGATGTAAAATTTAGAGCAGCGTGGAAAGTGTTTTTGAAAAAAGTGGATTCAATGAAGGAATCAGACGGGATCGTCTTGGATATTTCGGATTCTGAAGCGGGTTTCAAGAAACAGAGGGGTAATATTGCTAATACCGGTAATGTTTTCGTTGAGCTTCCTACTCCTGATAACCCAAAATATCGATTTACAGTAATTGATCCTGACGTTTTTGATACTGATAAAGGAGAGCATAAATTTGATCCAAAGGAATATTTAAGAGCTGGTAAAAAGACTGGTATGCTTAAGGGTATTATCAATGCGGCTAAAATGGCGGCAACAAATGCGGCTAGAGAGAATGTTGTCAGGCCGTGGCAGGATTCTTTTATGAAAAAAGAATTGGGAGAATAATTCCAGAAGACTTCTTTATTGAATTTATATGATTTACATACATCAAAAAATTAAAAATTTTCCAAAAGGTTTTTCGGAATTTAAAAAAAATATTATTAATAATTGGTATAGATTTGGAAGTATAGTTATAGGTAATAAAAAAAATGCACTTACGGCCAGGGATAAAAAAAATGCTAAAAAATCTCTTAGGAAGGGCGATGTGATTATTTGCGGTGCTTTGCGTAGAATGCATAGTATTTATATAGGTGGTATTTGCACTCATGCCTTGCTTTACGTTGGAAGTGGCCACTGTATTCATTCTATTGCTCATGGGGTTGGATTAGTGTCGTTTGATGATGTATTGAGGGAATATGATACTTTACTGATTATTCGTCATCCGGAGACAAATAAGAAAAAAATTGCAAGGACGATTGAATATGCTATGAAACATATAGGGAAGCCTTTTGATTTTACTTTCGAGAGTGATAATGAAAAAATTTACTGTACGGAACTCCTATATAATGCTTTTTATAACGGAAGAATGAAATTAGATATATTTGATGGTGGTACCCATAATAAATTTATTCATGAGATTCCTATTGATGGTGGAGCTATTCATCCTATGGATCTATTAAAAAGTTCATTTAGGGTAGTATTTCATTCTCATAATGTTTATTTGAAAAATAAAGAGTTGAAACTTCTTGAAAGAACTTATATTGGATTTGGAATCAAAAGCTGTCTTATTCAGATGGTGAAGTTTTTCGTGTTACTGGTTAAGAAGGTCCTTGGAATTGTGCATTATAGTAATTAATTTTTTCTGCTATTTGCTGTTGAACGTGGTTCGTCAACACTTTTCGCGATTAGATATTGGCTTGTGAGAGCGGTTTTTAGTTTCGATGGTTTTAGAATGTTTGCTGTTCACGTTTTCCTTGTTATACTTGGGTTGTTAATAGTTAATGAAATTTTATGGAAGTAACAAATGAGATGATATACAAAAAGTTTGAGCAGATTGATCAAAGGTTTGCACAGATTGATCAAAGGTTTGCACAGATTGATCAAAGGTTTGCACAGATCGATCAACGATTTGAGCAGATCGATCAAAGGTTTTCACAAATGGATAAGCGTTTTGAAAATCTTGAAAGGCAAAATGAAATGTTTTATGAGATGTTCAGAGAATTTAAGGATGATACAAATAGACGTTTTGAGCAGATGGATAAAAATTTTATGAGAATCGAGGCTTTGCAAATGGAAGATCGTAGAATTTTAATGAAATTGTGGGAAGAGAGAGATAATATGAAACTTAGTTATACTAGGACTCTTCTGACGATGACAGGTGTGACTTCTGGAGTAATAGCTATGATTGTGTCGTTTATCACGGGTAAGGCCATAATTTATAAAGGCTAGATTTTCATGAGCGATTTGGATTATTTGAAAAAAGAAGTGGAGAAAATTAACGAGCGCAACAAACGTGTTGAGCTTGATAAAGCCTGGGAGCTGAGCTGGACGCGTAAATTTATAGTGGCTTTTTTGACTTATGCGGTGGTGGTTTGTTTTTTTATTTTTGCTAAGTTGCCGGATCCCTTTGTGAATTCGATTGTGCCAGCTTTGGCATTTATAGTCTCTAATTTGGCACTGCCGGTTTTCAAGAAGATTTGGTTGAGGTTGGTTAAATTTAATTAATTGAGCCTAGTTTATGCGAAATGTTTTTATCTTTCATGGAGTGGGTGGAACGCCGGAGGAAAATTGGTTTCCTTGGTTGAAAAAAGAATTGCAGTACAAGAAATGTAATGTAATTGTGCCACAGTTTCCGACACCGGATGGTCAGACTTTAAAAAATTGGCTGGAAACTTTTGAGCAATATGCTGATTTGGTTCAAGAGGATTCAATCTTTATTGGCCATAGTCTTGGGGGACTTTTTATGTTGTCGCTTTTGGAGAAGTATAAGGTGAAATTGGCTGTTTTTGTGGCTAGTTTTGGTAAACCTCCCGGAAATAAATTTGATGAGGGAATGAAAACTTTTGCTGCACCTGAGCGGCTGGAATTTGATTGGCAAAAAATTTATGGCAATTGTCATAAATCCATGGTTTTCTATGGTGACAATGACCCTTATGTTGGTTTTGGAACCGCACAGCAATTATCAAGAAATTTACATGCTAAATTTCACTTAGTAAAAGGAGCCGGGCACTTTAATGGTAGTACCGGTTGGATTAAGTTTCCTTTGCTTCTGGATGAGCTGAAGCCGTTTCTTTTGCCGCCGATGCCGCCTGCTCGTCAGTGGTAATTGCGGTGTTCATTAGGTCTTTCAGTTTTTGGCTTCTGGAAGTCATTGGATTGTAGCTTTCGTAGTATAGTTCAATGAGGGAAGTCGTATCCATTTGTTCCACTTTTAAACCGCAATTTTCAAGGCCGGCTTGAATGACGTTTACTCTTTGGAGTAAGCCCTTTTTTAGGTTATTAAATTCCGAGCGGCGTTGTTTAATATCTGCGTAGCTGTCTTTCGGAGCCAGTCTTTGAAAAAATGAGAAAAATTTCTTTGTTGATTCTCCGGACTGAGCTCGACCCGGGTCGTAGGGTATGATTACATAGAATTCTTTTTCCATGATGTCGGCATATTCCACAAGGCGTTTAATGTATTGAGCATATTCCATAGTTTGCTCTTGTAGAAGCTTGTTTTCTTGTTTTTCTCCCAATTTTTTTACACCATCGATGTAGTCATCAATATCCAATTTTTTTGAGCGAACAAGGATTTGAATAGGGAATTCCAAGGAATTTAAAAAGCTCTGATAGGAATAGACGATAGCATTTTGTTCTTCCTCGGATTTAAGATTGAAATTGATACTGGAAGTCTTCAGGACTGCACGCATACCGCCGTTTTTCAGCACAACAACATTCTCGCGAATTTCGGCAATTCTAATATGAGTTTGAGTGCTATTTAACGGTTGATCACGATTTTTTTGTCCCGGCGAAATGAAGTCTAAAAGTCCCATATTTTATTTGTTATAGTTTTGATTTATTAATTGTTTCAACCCTTCTTTTCTTTCTTGGGTTGAAAGTTCATGAGTTTTTGTTTCCTCAGGAGTTGTTGCTCCCGCGTCTAATACTTGAGTTAATTCAGCGAGACTTTTTTTCTTTTTGAGATCTTTTTTTATTTGAACTTTTTCTGTTTTCTTTTTCGTGTTGTCGAATGGTGAAATAAATGGCGCACCTGTGCCTTGAATCCAGCTTCGTTGTCTTGGAAGCATATGGTATTCGATGTAGTGCATCAAGAATTCATCAAATGGTAAGTTGTGAACAGTTAAGAAGGCGAAAGCCAAGGTTATAGCAGAAATAATTACAACGGGTGGAAGCCAAATTTCCATAAAATATGTTTTTGAAAGTTGAATGTAGAGAGCGTAGGCGATTCCTCCACCAATAAAACAAATAATCAACTGCTGGATTGTTAAGCTCCAGATGATGGTGTCTTTTCTTTGTACGTCTTGTGGGACTTTGAATTGCATGGGAACAGTTAAATTTATCTAGGTATTATACCAAAAAATAGGTGATATTACAAGGAATTGGAGTTCGCGTCCGCTCACACTTTAGCTCGCTCTTAAAGCTCGCTTGAGCGCAAGCGCTCTATTTGATAGAATTGGCGCACTATGGATCTAAAGCACATTCGAAATTTCTGCATTATTGCTCACATTGATCATGGAAAGTCTACTTTGGCCGATCGTTTTCTCGAAGTGACGTCTACTTTGGATAAGCGTGAAATGAAGCATGGGCAGATGCTCGATACGATGGATTTGGAGCAGGAAAGAGGTATTACCATCAAGCTTCAGCCGGTGAGAATGAATTGGAAACACAAGGGCGAAGACTATATTTTGAATCTGATAGATACTCCCGGGCATGTGGACTTTTACTATGAGGTTTCTCGCAGCTTGGCGGCTTGTGAAGGGGCTATTTTGGTAGTGGATGCGACACAGGGCATAGAGGCTCAGACTTTGGCGAATTGCTATATGGCGATGGAACATAATCTGGAAATTATAGCGGTTTTGAATAAAATCGATTTGCCATCTGCTGATGTGGAGAGAAGAGCAAAGGAAATTGAAACTGCTTTGGGTATTCCGGCGAGCGAAATTATTGCTGTTTCAGCGAAGGAAGGTACGAATGTGGAGAAGATTTTAGAAAGAGTAATAGAACGTGTGCCTTGTCCTAAAACCGCTGAGACTAATGAGCTCAAGGCTTTGATTTTCGATTCAATTTATGACACTTACAAAGGTGTTGTGGCCTTTATTAGGCTTCGTTCCGGATCTGTGAAAAGAGGAGATAAGGTTCATTTTTTGAATACTAAAAAGCAAATTGAAGTTTTGGAAGTGGGCTATTTGAAGCCTAAATATCAGACGGCGGATGTTTTGTTGCCGGGTGAAGTGGGGTATATAGTGACTGGTCTTCGCAATGTGCGTGAATCTCGCGTGGGTGATACCATTTGGAATCCGGGCAATACCGGACTTGTGGCGGAGCAGGCTGAGCCTCTGGAGGGTTACGAGGTTGTGAAACCTTTCGTGTTCGCGGGAATTTTTTGTGCCGAATCTGATGATTATCCTTTGTTGCGTGAATCTTTGGAGAAATTGCAGTTGAATGATAGTTCTTTGACTTTTGAGCCTGAGCATTCCGGAGCTTTAGGTCATGGTTTTCGTTGTGGATTTTTGGGTTTGTTGCATATGGATATTGTCCAGGAACGTCTTGAGAGAGAATATAATTTGGCTTTAATTGCTACGGCGCCATCTGTTTCTTATATTGTTGTGAATAATAAGGGTGAAGAAGTTTTGATTTCCAGTCCGGCTGATTTACCCGATCCGGCAACGATTCAGTCTCTCAAGGAACCTTGGGTAAAGGTGGAGGTTTTGACTCCAAGTGAGTCAATGGGGACTATTATGACTCTATGTTCTGACAAACGTGGTATTTCTAAAAATATGCAATATATCGATGAAAAAAGAATAATTTTGCACTTTGAGATGCCGCTAGCCTCGATAGTTGTAGATTTTTACGACCAGTTGAAGAGTATTAGTAGTGGCTATGCATCAATGAATTATGATCATTTGGATTACCGAGTGGGGGATCTGGTGAAATTGGATATTATGATTGCTGGAGAAAAAGTGGATGCCCTCTCTTTGATTGTGCATCGCAAGGATGCTTTTTATGTCGGTGCCGATTTGGTGAAGAAATTGAAGGAACTCATTCCAAAACATCAGTTCGTGATTGCTTTACAGGCGGCCATTGGTGCCAAGGTTATCGCGCGCGAGACTATTTCGGCGTTTCGTAAGGACGTGACCGGTTATCTCTATGGTGGAGACGTATCCCGTAAAAACAAGCTTTTAGACAAACAGAAAAAAGGTAAAAAGCGTATGAAATTGATGGGTAAGGTGGAGCTGCCACAGGAAGCGTTTTTGGCTATTTTGAAGAAGAGCTAGGGGTGTGCCAAGCGAAAAGTATTGACAAAATTCGTTTTTTGACGTAAGTTTCCGCTCTTCTTAATATTGTTTTTATGGCTTATAGTGGACCTGAAAGACGTGCTATTCTTCCAGAAGGTGTTGACAGAAAGGATTATGATGTCGGGCGTGTAGCAATAAAATTGGAGAAAAGTAGCTGGCAAATGGATTTAGATGAAGTCAAATTTAGAAGAATTGGTGATGAACCTGAAGAAATGGTCAAACGTGTGAGAGCCTTGGCAATGGCGATAAGAGCGCAGAGGGATGATTCTGTTCCAACTGGTTCCGAAGCGTTAAGCTATTTGGAAGATGAGGCTATAGCTAAATTGGAACGTATTTGTTTGTTTCAAGATAAATCTTCGAGTAAGGCATGGAATTCTGCTGATATGAGTGGAAAAGTAAATGTAATATCGTCTAGACTTTTACTTTATGCAAAAAATGTTAATTTGATGATGCTAAAGTTTATAACAGATCTTTGGCGGGACCTATTTCTAAAGTAATAGGAGTTTTTTTTCATTTTCTGCTATAATTACAGGAACTAATTGTTCCATATATGAAATTTTTAAAGTGGTTTTTCGGATTATTTTCTACCTATGTCAGTCCTTTTGAGAGAAAGGTGGATAGGTTTTTTCGTAATCTAAAATTGGCATGCCCATTGGTAATCTCACCAGTCAGATTTTTGCCAATATCTACTTGAATGAATTGGATAGATTTGTAAAATTTGGCCTCGGTGCGAAGGCTTATCTACGTTACGGCGACGATTTTATTATTGTTGAAAATGATCTGGAAAAGTTGAAAATATTCCGAACTCGAACCGTCGATTTTTTGAATAATAAATTGAAATTAGTTGTGAATCCCAAAAGCGACAAAATCCTAAAACCTTCTCAAGGTCTTCACTTCCTCGGCATCAAATTCTGGTCTTCAGGCAGAAATTTAAACAAGAGAAGTTTGTTACGCGCCCAGACGAGGCTAAATTCCAGTAATCTTTCCAGTTACAGTGGGTTGATAAAACAACATTGCAACAAAAAATTTGAAAAGTATTTCAGCTGGCTGGTTTATGAAAAACTTATAGATAATAGGCCTTCCTAGGAAGGCGGCTCAATCTGTAAACTTGCAAAGACGCGTGGACTTATAAATTTTCTTGCTTTTTCCAAAATAGTTTTGATATAATGTTTGTGAAAGGACTTTCGGCCGTGGTTTATATACCACAAACTAGCGGAAAGTCTTTTTTATTTATCTGGGAAAACTGATATAAAATATTTTTCATTAGTACTTTTATCTTCTTTAATCTGTACGATGAAAATCTCACTACTCTCGGTTATGCCAGTAAAACGATGTAAAATTTCAGACTTTCTATTAGGATTCTCCTTAGAAATAGGATCAAAATGAGTATTTTTCAGAAGATCAATAGCGCACGGAAAATATTTCATTCGTCTAATCTTATCTTTATGATTTAATTTATCATGTAAATGTTGCCAAAACAGACTGATGAAAATTTTACTTTTATGAAAGTAAATTGATCTAATATACGTTCTTCGTTTACTTTGTTTTTTAATTCTCACATAGATAGCAAAAGCTCTTTTATAAACTTCATGGTAATCAGTACCAGCTAACTTCTGAATTTTAGTTTTATAGATGTTCATCTCTTGAGTATATCTTCCAAATCTAAATTTTTCCTAAATTAATTCTAAAATAGTTAAAATTCTAGAGTTTTGCTCTGTTTTGTGCTATAATTTTAGGAACTCATTGTTCCTAATTATGAAATTTTTAAAGTGGTTTTTCGGATTATTTTCGCAATATGTCAGTCCTTTTGAGAGAAAGGTGGATAAGTTTTTTGTGAATATAAAATCGACGGATAGTTTGGCTTCGATTAAAGATAAATTGCTGGAGTTGATGCAGGAAAATTTGATGATTGTAAATGTGTGGTTGGAGAAGAAATTTAAAGGCTATGTCTATCTTACAAAGGCGGCGCGCCGACAGATGTATGCGGACACTCAGCTGATTATTAAAAAGTTGGAAGAATTTTGCGCGGGTCATGAAGTGAAGATTGATGATTTACGAATATTTTTCAAAGATCATGTCTTTCCATTTCCGGATGGTGATGAAGTTAAATTGGCTTATTTGTACCAAATAATGATGTTTTTGGAACCGGGAAAATATTATCATTATATTGCCACTGCCAGTTTTGGGAAACTTTTGAGGGATCCCAATAAAGTAAAATTGGAGGGAGATTGTAATCAGATTGTAACGCTTTATATTTATCTTTATTCTTTGAAATATCCGGTGAGTGATTTGCAAATCAAGCTTTTACCTGAGCATGTTTGTCTGCATTTTAGAGAAATTGATATTGAATGTACGAATGGGCAGTTTGCAAAGTATACCGAAAAGTGTGACGTGTTGTCATCGACAGAAATTATTTCCACAAATTTGCTGGATTTGAGTGATTTTCGTGAGGGTGTGCAGGTTATTACGCCGGAGGTTATTGTGAAAAGTGCACAATTGGCTTATGCCATCAGCAGTCTAAAGAGTATGGTGGCGAAAAATTTAAATATTGCTTACCATAATCTCGCTGTGGCGGCTTTAAATAGCCATCAATTCGATTCGGCTATTTTCTATTTTGATAAGTCTGGCGATAGAGAGCAGATTTTGCTGGTTCACAAGAATGCGACAGTTTATTATCTGGGGGCAAAGGATTATAAAAAGGCGCTTTTTTATGCGGGAAAAAGTGGTGACAGTGAAATGGAGAAAAATATTAAGTTCAATCAAGGAGTAGAGCTTTTTAATCAGAATAGCGTGGAGAGGGCTTTGGAAATTTTTAGTGCTCTGGGTGATGAAAAGATGAAAAAAGCTTGTTATCAGAAACAATATAATGAGCTGGTTCAGCAGGTGGCTAACGTGAAAACTCTTCAGGAAGCCAAAAATAAGAAGTCTGTTTATCAGAAAATGCTGATTTTGGCGGAGAAAATGGGGGATGCGAGTTTGGTGGAATCGGTAAGGGGGACTTTGAGTAAGATCTAGTTTTTTCTTGAGTTCGTGTCAAATTTGACGTCAAAATGCCACTACTGTCCCGTTAAGTTTTTAGGTGGTGGGGACTTTTTGATGTAGGCAATAACGAAAAAGGGTTAAAGATATGTGTGCAAACAACGTATCCTAACCCCCTTTTTCATGACAAAATCTAGCACAATTCTGAATCAACTTCAGCATCT
>CALRGV010000031.1 GCA_943358175.1 Candidatus Peribacteria bacterium | reverse complement strand
CAGCCTGGGTGACCGGGTTCTTGTCCTCGCTCTCGCGAACGAGACGTTCGATCTCCCGATCCTTTACCGCCATGGCTTCCCCGCCGTTTTGGAGCAGTTGCTCTTGGCGACGGATTTCGACCTGACGGCTCTCTGCGATGGCCTCTGCCTCCGCTTTCTCCTGCTTGAGGGCGCGAATGTCGGCCTCTTTGGCCTTGACTTCGGTACCCTTGTCGGCAGATTTCTTGCGGTGCTTCTTGGCCTCTTCTTCCTTCTCGGTGATGACCTTGTCCATTTCGACGATGTGAGCCCGAAGCTCGTCATCGCTCATATTATCGATGCCGGCGGTGTAACCGCCTTGACCAGTGATACGCATGGCAATCTCCTCTCTCTCAGTACGTTGAATGTACCAGCTGCCCACCATTGGGCCGCCGGTTTCTATTGATTGGAATATCATGAAGGGTTTTTAACCCTTAAATTTCTACACCAGTTGTCAAATATCGTTGACTTGGAGCTTGCCTCCTTCCGCGACCAGGACCGGTCGGGGAAGATGACAAGATTCAAATCAGCGAGATTCGAACGTCTGTTCATCCTATCAACCCATAGGCCCTTGGTTTGTGATGCGGCTGAGGCCACTACGCAAATCAAGTATTACAACATAGCACCTAATTCGAAATCTGTCAAGGCTAAAGGGGGTGAAAAGACCCTAGTTTTCATAAAAGAATCTAACAACTTTTAACCTGTAAATTCCTCCCTGGGGAGGAATTTTAATCTGTTAAGGTGCAGCGTGGGCTTAAGAAGCTCTAAAGTTTCTTACATTTGTTTCTTCAGGAATTTGGCAATTTCTTTTTTAAAATCCAGAAAGTCTTCCAGATTGGTTTGAAGTTTTTGGTATACTATTTCCCTATCGATTTTTTCATAGTCGTGAACCAGAATGTTTCTGAAGGAGTTGATGCCTGCTAATCTGTTAAATACTTTTTTTGAAATAAAACCATTCTCTTTTAAAATTTCAAAAATATCTTTATTGTCCTCCGCACGCTTGAGATTTTTAGCAACTAAAATTAATTTACAGACATCCAGTACTATCTCTATACTTAGCTGAAAATACCTCTCCGCTAGTCCATAAAAATGAAAATCTTCTGTAAATTTTTTTTTATTAACTTGCTGAATTTCTCTTAAGAATTTCAGATATTCGTCCAGTCTTTCCAGTTTGGAAATGATCTTATTATAGGCTTCTTTCGACATAATTTTTGTTCTGTAAATCCATAAATGGCTTAAAATCAAAATATTCATTCATTAATTTGCATTCGAAATCCAGGTATTCATCTTCCGAATCCTTAAAAAGTAGACTGCCCTCCGATACGATCACGTGTTTAAAAAAAAGTGACCTTGTGTCGTTTAGAACAATCAAATCGATTTTCAGATTAAATATTTTTTCAAGTTTCCCAATCATCAATAATCTCAAGTTAAAACGCTGCATTTTCGTAAGTCCGGGCTTGAATAGTATAGCCAAGTCCAAATCGCTGTCTGCAGATGCGGTTCCGTCGACCTGTGAGCCAAAAGCATAGGCTAAAGAAACTTTATTCAGGGATAGTAATTTTTTCAGGGAAGAATTTGTGTTTGCCATTTCAAATTTCATGCCTGAAATATATATTAGTGCTGGTTTTTCGTCAAAGCCTTGCTTTTTTCTTTAAATTAGTGCTTAATCTGGTCTATGAAAGGAATAATACTCGCAGGAGGTACAGGTAGCAGGTTGTTTCCACTGACTAAAGTCACAAATAAGCATCTTTTGCCGGTTTATAATAAGCCGATGATTTATTATCCTCTTTTCGCCATGAAGGAGGCCGGAATCACCAATATCATGATAGTATCAGGTATAGGTCATGCTGGGAGCTTCCTGGAATTGCTGGGGTCTGGAGCTCAATTTGGTCTAAAGATATCTTATGAAGTGCAGGAAAAGGCCGGAGGTATTGCTCAGGCATTGAGTTTGACTGAGGATTTCGCGAATAATGAGAAAATGGTGGTTATTTTGGGTGATAATATCTTTGAGGATAGTCTAGCTGACGCGGTGAAAGATTTTCGAACTCAGCCACGTGGCGCAAAAATATTTCTGAAATCTGTTAAAAATCCTAAATCTTACGGTGTTGCCGGACTCAAAGATGGGAAAATCACGGAAATTGTAGAGAAACCACAGAATCCATCATCTGATTTAGCGGTGGTGGGTTGTTACATGTATGATCCTCAGGTTTTCGATGTAATCAAGGGATTGAGTCCCTCCGGTCGTAATGAGCTGGAGATTACCGATGTAAATAACTTCTATTTGGAACAAGGAACTTTGAATCATCAGGTTTTGAATGGCTTCTGGGGTGATTGTGGTGAATCATTTGATAGTTTAATGGAAAGCGGCAAATTGATACAAAAGAGCCGTTTGGCCAATTTGGATGAGAATCTGAGTATTACTTAAGAAAAAATGAAAAGCATTTTAGTAACGGGATCTATTGCATATGATCATCTAATGACTTTTGATGGAGAGTTTTCTGATTCGTTGATTGCGGAGCAATTGCAGAATCTCAGCGTGTCCTTTTTGGCAGCGACTCACGAGCATGAATTCGGGGGCTGTGCCGGAAATATTGCTTATAGTTTGAAGCTTTTGGGTTGTGAACCGATGATTCTGGGCGTGGCTGGAATGGATTTCGACAGATATAAAAGCTGGTTTGGTGAATGTGGTATTTCTACGGAACAAATTTTTATTGATAAACAAAAAAGTACTGCTTCAGCCTATATTTTAACAGATAGAAAGCAAAATCAGATTTCGATTTTTTCGCCGGGGGCGATGGAAAATTTCGAGGATGGGTTGGAGTTGAAGGATATGGATCCGAGTACTGTGGCTTGTGCCATTATTGCTCCGGAACCACCAAAGAGAATGCTGAGTTTTGGGAGATATTTCGAGCGTATTGGTGTCCCATTTATTTTTGATCCAGGTCAGGCTATACCGGCTTTGAGCAAAGAAGATGTTTTGGAATTAATTGGTGGATCTGTTGGTATGATTGCCAATGAGTATGAAGTGGAAATGTTGATGAAAAAATTGGAGATGAATGAGGATGGACTGGCAGGTATTTGCGGATTTATGATCAAGACGACCGGAGAAAATGGCTGTGAGATTTATCATAAGGGCGAGGTGACGAAAGTGCCAGCTGTGGCAGGCGTGAAAGTGGTCGATGTGACCGGATGCGGAGATGCTTTCCGAGCGGGATTTCTGAGTGGGTATGTTGATGGGCTTAGTTTAGAAAAGGCTTGTGAAAGTGGCAATCAAATAGCAGCTTTGGCGCTGCAGAAGCGAGGTACACAGAATCACATCGTGTAAAAATTGATGGTAAAAAGACGTCAAAATTGACACGGATTGCATTTTAACAAAGAGTCCGAAGAGAGACTACGATAATAGATTTTTTAGTTTTATTTCAGCTGCCTGTAATTTTTCCAAATTTGTGGAATTAAGTTTTTGAAGTTTTCCTTTTATTTCATCTCCTTTTTCGTTCATTAAAATAAAGAAATTTTTCAATTGATTGAATTCGATGTTGTCATGCTGAATAAGGTGATTTTCCAGATTAGAATCTTTCACAAGTGAATCGATTTTCTTTGAATAACTGATAGCTAGAAATGGCTTACATGTTTTCATGGCGCAGATGATGGCGTGCATTCTCATAGCAAATACAAAACTTGCCTTCTGAAAATGGTTAAAAAGTGCCTCGGAATTAATGGCCGGATTAATATTTATTACTTTGTCTCTTTGGTTAATTTGAGCAATTACTTTTTGATGGAGAATTCTGTCACCTTTAGTCCCCTGCTGAAACTCCATGAATTTTAGGCGGCACTTACGCTCTTCTATAAGCCAATTGCAGAACTGAGAAAATTCCTTGATGGAATTCTCTGTCATGCTGCCGAGCTGGCGAAGAGAGATTATTACAGTTGGCGTGGTGTCTGGTATGTTGGTTGTAATCGATGGTACAGGTACGCGGAAGGCCAGGTCCGGTGTTACTAATATTTCCTTTGTAATTCCGAGATTTTTCAATTCAATCGCTGAATCTTCATCTCTGACTCCAATCAAATGAGCTTTAGAAAAAATCCTTCTTACAAAAAACCTGCCCATATCACTCAGTGGCCCAACACTTTGTCCGTAGATTATAATTGGTTTATTTTTCTTGAGTGCCTGACGGGCTTGCATAGCCCAAATAATGCTGGCGTGCCAATTTAAATTGTTAAAAAGTCCGCCACCACCAAGAATAAAATAGTCACAATTTGTCACAGCTTCTTTTGTTGGAGAATTATGGAAAATTGATTTCAAAAAACTTCTTAACCCTGATGGAAACTTTTCTACTGATTCGATGCCATATCTTGGCTTGTAAACCCATTTTGTCTCTTTCGGATTTCCGCTCATGATAATAATTTCCGCATCAGGTGACACGACTTTTAGGGTTTCCAGTAATCCCTCTAGTATGAGTTCATCGCCCAAATTCCCAGCCCCATAATTACCACATATTACTATTTTCATGTTTGAATAATTGAAATGACTTTCTATGAATAGCACAAATTCCGTGTTTTGCTAAGCATGATCTATGCAATCTGGTGCCATAGCCGGCGTGTTTTTCGAAACCATAATCCGGAAATTCCTCTGCGTAGCGATGCATAACAGCATCGCGTACCACTTTGGCGAGAATAGATGCCGCCGCAATGGAGCGGATGTGTTCATCGCCTTTGACTACTGTGATGAAAGGAATATCCAGGATTTGTTTGTCGTGACCGTCAATGATGGCGATGTCCGGTGTTGTCTTCAGTGCAGCGATGCAGAGATCATTCGCGAAGCGAGTTGCGTTGAGCACATTATATTTATCCACTAGGACATGTGAGACTGCGGCGATGGAATAATCGAGACAATTTTTCAGAATTAAATCGAAGAGAATTGTGCGCTGTTTGGCAGAAAGTTTTTTGCTGTCGTTTAGACCTGGGAGTTTAGCTTTATCTTTGAGAATAACCGCCGCGGAAACTACTGGCCCGGCAAGTGGGCCGCGACCCACTTCATCCATACCGGCAATGAGATTGAAACCCTGTTTTTTGAGTTGAGACTCGAGAGGAAAAAAAGTGTGTGTTTTGCGATGAGGCATGAGTAGAGATTATCACAAAAAAGACGACCTTGCGATCGTCTTTAGAATTTAATTTGTTGTTCTTGAGTGTCCTATGCTTCTGTCGTTGCTTCTACTGTTGTTCCTTCTTCTGCAGCTTTTTTAGCTTCTTCTTTGGCGACTTTTTCAGCTAAAGCGGTTACTTCTTTCTCCATTTCAGCCTCGCTTACGAAAGTTTCACGAAGTCTGGCGGATTTACCAAATCTCTTAGCCATGTAATAGAGTCTGGCGCGACGTACTTTACCTTCCTTCTTTACCTGAATTTTTTCAATTTTTGGAGAATATAATGGGAAAATTCTCTCTACACCAATGCCTTCAACCACTTTACGAACCGTAAAAGTTTTATCTGCACCGTGTCCGCTACCGATAGAAATAATTAATCCTTCGAAAATCTGCACACGTTCCTTTTCACCTTCTTTAATTTTCTGGTGAATCGCAACAGTGTATCCAGGCTTTAAAACTGGAACTTTTTTCTTCATCGCTAGTCTCTGTACGTCTTGTAAAAGTGACATAAATTTGTTATTAGTTTCGCCTGTGTTAGCGGAAGTAATATATATATACCTAGGTTGTTTGGCAAGTGAATTTTTAGCTTGGACTACTACAAACTTACGTCCACATCCGCCAGAGTCATTTTATTGATGGCAATCTGATTGTCTTCATCGTTCATCAAATCCGCTACGAATTTATCATTACAATTCAAACGAAAGCGATAATCCTCTTCCGTCATAACTGTAAATTTGATGGGTCTCTTGGTACGAAGCTCGTTATTAATATATTGAGTGAGTCTTTCTCGGTCAACATTGCCCACGATCAGCATGTCTACGCTTGAGGTCGCCTTTTCTACGAATTGACCGGACAGGGCCAGGACTTTGATTTCCCCCATCTGTTTAAGATCCTTAATAAGACCTTCATTTGAAGAGACGGCCTTTATAATAATACTTCTTAGTTCGTTGAATATAGCAAAATTGGTATTAATGTAGTAATACTTTTTTCGATTTTTTGTGCGGGTTTTTAGTAGCCCAATATGCTTGAGATTATCCAACTCACGACGAATTGAATTAATTTGTTCATCAAGTTTACGAGTCAATTCTCTAATAAAATATTCCTCAGTAGGATTCATCAGAAAAACTGTCATTAACTTGATACGCGTATTGGACGTAAAAAGTCTTTTTAACATGCCCTGGTTTTAGTTGCCCAGGGGCAATGTATACAAATTGTATACAGTTTGCAATAGATGTTTCTTATGCTTTCCTTTTTTAAAACAATGCCCACTCGCTTTGCTCGTGGCTGCTGTTAAAATTGTTGTTCGTCATCCTCCGGAGTACTGGAGAGAATGCGAGAAAGGAAGGCGTGATAGAAAGCGCCGGTAATCATTCCTATGACCGCAATTCCGAGAATTATAATTGTTGGACTCTGGCCAATTGAATAGAAGAAAAAATTTAGTCCTGAACATTGAGCGCCAATGTTTTCAAACGCAAGAATCAGAATCAATACGGTAAAAATAATTGACGCTGTTAGGTAAAAGGCTTTCATAGGAAATTTATTAAGGAGGTAAGCTCGGGTAACCCGACTGATTCCTATTTTATGTCAGACCTCTCTAGGCTGGCAAGACCTTATCAAAAAGTTTGCGAATAGCCATACGGTTTGCTATCTGCGTAGAGAGCTTGCCGCTGGCGAAATCGCCTTCGATTTTCTTGTGTTCAGTCTCGGGATACATGGCTTTGAGCTTGTCTAATTCAGCCTGTAGGTCCTCGTCAGTCACCTTTATTTCTTCAATTTTTAATAGAAATTGGAGAGCGAGACGGATCTTGACGCGCTTTTCAGCTTCCGGGGTGTATTTTTTGAGAATATCCTCCTCTGAGGTTTTGGCTTGTTCCAGAAACTTCTTGAATTCTATGCCCTTGGTTTCCACTTCCTCTTTAATTTCATCCATCATAAAGCGAGCTTCCTCATCAATCATGACTTGCGGAACTTCCACTTCCATTGCTTTGAGAATTTTCTCGATGTACTCATTCTCCTGTTTTACTTTTGCCTCATCCTCTTTTTTATTGCGAATGTTTTGTTCCAGTTCCTTTTTGAATTCTTCCACCGTGTGTTTCTGGCCCGTAGCCTTTTCTATCAGGGCTTCGTCCAGCTCAGGAGCTACTGGTTCTTCCACTCTTTTTACTTCGACTTTGAATTTCATTTTTTTCTTCTGGAAATCTTTTTTGTGATAATCTTCCGGGAAGACGATGTCGAATTCTTTTTTATCCTCCTTCTTGAGACCGATAAGGTGTTCTTCAAAACCAGGGATCAAAGTGCCCTCACCTACTATTAGCGGATGATTTGTACTCTTGGTGTTTGCGACTGATGTGCCATCTTCCTCAAAGCCTTCAAAATCAATTTCCGCCCTATCCTCCTTCTTTATTTCACGTTCGACGTCACGATAAATCGTGTTGTGTTTTTTGAGATCATTGATTACTTCTTCGAGGTCTTTTTCGCTTACTTTTATTTCATCTTTTTGAACTTTGATGGATTTATGATCTTTGATTTGCACTTCCGGCATTACCGCTACAGTGGCGATGTAAGTGAGTGGTTCTTCTTTTTCAATTTTCACCTCCGGACGAGTCACTACATAGAGGCCCTCTTTTGTGGCGATCTCGGAGTAGGTCTGGCGGACAGCAATTTCCTGGGCGTGGGCAAGAATGAATTTCTTGTCAACGTGCTGATCGAGAATATGTGGAGGTACGTGTCCCTTACGGAAACCTTTGATCTCAATATCACCGGCGATTTCTTGTGTAGCTTTTTTAATAAATTCAGGCATTTGATCATCACCGACGGTAACACTAATTTCCACGAGTGATTTCGGCAATTTTTTGATCTTGTAGTCCATGGTAGGGTGGTGATTAAATGTAGTGTGTTAGTTTGGGTCTTGCGAATTTCTTGCTTTGGTTGTATGGTGAGCTACTCTAAATAATCGTCGTATGCAACAAAATAAGCGAACCGGGAGGAGTTTACAGGCAGGAAAAGCTTTTGGCAATTGTTTTTAGGCTTATTTTATGGTAAAATTATCAGATAAAATAATATCATTATGGCAGAAGAAGGATTAGCTAAAAAAAGAGGGGAGTTCGAGGATACTCAATTACAAAAATTGGATACTAGTGTGGATCATACTAATCCCGATGAGGTTTTGAGAGTTGCTAATGATATCAGGATAATTAGTGACAAGGTTTTTACCGATATAAATAGTGATAAGAAGCTTAAGAAAGCTCTGTCTGCGGCGTTTATTAAAACCTTTAGTAAGGCTGAATCAGAAGCTAGAGCTGAGGTCGAAATCGATGAAAACATACCAGGCGCCGAAAAGGAAAAAGTTGCTCGTGCAAGAGCATTTCGTAAAGCATTCAGAAGCGTATATGGAAGATTTATGCTGGAGGAGCAGGATGATGCTTTGGATGCTATAGGTAAATCTAATGCTGATACTTTGAAGGGTGTTTTGAAATTTCCAATTGAAGATAAAGATAAACTAAAAGGTCGATCAGAACTAAAATCCGCATTGAGTAGATTGAGGAAAGCTTCTCTGGCCGCAAATGATCCTGACTTTGAAAATAGAATTGTTGGTGCTGCCTTTCCGAAAATGAAAAGTGGAGCGGAGATGGAAAGATTAAAAAGAAAGCATCGTGATGCAGAACATGAAGAGCATGAGATACAGGATGTTTATAAATTCTTTTCTGGGCACGATAGTTTTACGAAGGTGGTGGAGTCAAGTAGTCAATTAGCTGAAGCTATAAAGGATTGGGAAGCAGGTAAAGCAAATGGATTGAAGGATCTAGAAAATGAGATATCTGATGTTAACGATGAACTTACTAAGGATGAGGCCAAATTAAATACTAAACCTGCACCAGATGCTAAAGAGAAGGATAGGCTAGAAAAACAAAGGTCTGGCCACGAAAAGCAAATAACTAGATTAGAAAGACAAAGGAAAAAATTTGAGTTGCCTTTAAAAGCTAGAATAGAATACTTAAAAGAACAGCTCAGTAGTAAAACTATTTTAAGTAGTGATGGCATTGAGAAATCTTTAACTGCAAGAAGTAGTAAAACGGGAAAAGAAACTTTTGATATAGATGCTGAAAGGGAAAAATCATTGCAGTCTAATGAGCGCACGGCTGATGAACGGAGTGCATTAACTAGTGAACTAGCTCGCTTGGAAAAAATTTCAAATGAATCTAAAAATTTCAAGGACGAGTTGTCAAAGTTGATATCACAGGTAGTGAAGGCTGAGCACTTGGGAATTGACTTAGGAGTTCATAAAAAACATGATGCGCAACATGATAAAGATGTTCATGCTGATCATCATGGAATTGGTGCTGACATGATGAGGAGATTGCAAAAAATTAGTTCAGATGATCTAAAATCTTTGACTGAGCTGTATGCTGAATTTAGCGGCTTATTTGAGGATTCCCATAAAATACAGGAGTTATTGGAAAAATTTGATGCTGCTTCCGCTGAAAAAGTAAAAGCTACAAAGGATTCCAAGAAAGCCCTGGATAAGGCAACTGCTGCTTCAGAGAAAGAAAAAAATCTTACCGACGCCGAGGCTGCTAAAAAAATCATTGGTTCTCTTGTATGGGAACAATTCCCTGATCTTTCTCCGATGGATCACAACAAACTTGTGTCCATGATTTTGGCGGATGATGTGGCTACTTTGCAGACGGATGAGGGATATGAATCGTTGGCGCAGCGTGGTAGTGCGGAGGAGCTGGATGCTGTGAATTTCGTAGGTTTTAGAGCGAAACTTTTGAATTTTAAATTCAAAGAAGGTGAAAAAGTTACTCAGCCTTTCAAAGGTTTGAAACCAGATGATTTCAAGGATTGGGCTAATATGGAAAAACTTTTCTTGTATGGGAAATTAAATTATAAAAATGCTTTTTTGGTGCTTGCCGCGTTTGAAGATTTTGACAATGGTGTGAAATCAATTCAATCAGTCAAACTGGAGAAAAAATTAAAAACTCTTTTGGCTAAACAAATGGGTGTAGACGCACACATGGATAAAGCCGGAATAAGTAAAATAGTGGACGACGCTTTCAAGGCGCAGATGGAAAAAGTACGCCCAATTATGACTGCGCATTCTGAAGCTCTTATCGAGAAAGGCGGAGCGGCAAAAGAAAATAAGGAAAAAGTATTAGCTATGAAATACGCGGATTTGAATGATGAATTGCGTACTGAAAAAATTGGACAAGAAGTTTATGAAATTAAAGTAAAAGCTTTAGTAAAAGAAGCAAGTGAGTCTGACGTAAAGGTGGAGTTTTCGGCTGATAGTGCCGGCGCTCAATTCTGGAATTCTCCGGAGGCTCAGTGGCTGAGAAATAAGGCTCATGATACCGGTGCATTTCTTGGAAATAAGGCTCTTGGCATTGGAGTGGTCGCTCCGTTGAAAATTATCGGTAAGGGAGCGTGGGGTGGAGCAAAACTTGGTGCCAGCCTCGGCTTTCAGACGGCGATGTTGCCTTTCAGAGCGGCTAAGTATCCCCTGCTTTTGGCGGCAAAACCACTGGTTGGTTTTATAAATTTATTCAGAGCGAATAAGTGGACTCCATTGCCCGGTATTATAGATTCTGTTAAAAATGATGCTGCGAGAGTGGTTGGTTATACTGGGGAAAAGGCTTCCGGCGTAGTAAAAGGCACAAAAGATACCGTGACTACTACAGCATCAGCCGAATGGAGCAAAGTGAAATTCGCCGATACTAAATATGCCGATAGAAATAAACACGAGGCTGCAGTACGTGCGGAATTATTGAAAGTTCATGAACCAAAATCGGACATTGATCCAATCGAGCTGGCGGATTCACCTTTTATTGATTTGGCCAAATATAAGGAACAAATTGGCATGGTGTCCAAAGCGCTTGGTATTACCATCAATGCTCCTGGTGGACATGACGTAAAGGTTGGACACGAAGAGGCTGCGAAGAAGGAGGACGGCCACGGCCACGGCGGTGAGGTAAATAAGGACGATCATGCAAAGCATGATGCTGCTCACGGCCATGAGGCGCCTAAAAAAGCTGCTGGAGGACATCATTAATTTTAATTAAATGGATAATAAAAAAACTACAACTCGGGATCAACAAGAAGCGGCAAAAATCTTCCAGGATGCCGATAATTTGTACGAGGCTGTGGTAGCGAGATTAAATATTGATCCAAGCGATGAGCTATATAAGGCTCTCGTAATGGGTATGCTGAAACGTCAGACAAAGGACCATCTGGTTTTCAGTATTTGGAATAATCTTGATGATGAATTGTCCTCACGACTTCGTGAATTTATCAATCAAAGTTCTGTCACCATGCCCTGGATGAAGCATGAGGATGCCGTGATCGAATTCGCGATGATGTATCCGGCTTTGATGGAGAAGATTTTTGCGGGGATGTCTGTATTTTTCCAGGGTTTTATTAAGAAATTCAATGAAATAGAAGGATCATAGATCAAATTTCTGTCAACAGAATATAGCGTAAGATTGAGGCGCCTCAGGGTTGTAAAAGAGGGCGTTTTTTGGTATAATGACATGATACAAAAATAAAAATTGTACAAATGGAAAAGAAAATATTTCACACTTTCGGGCTAATGACTTCACTCTTTCGTGAGGCGAGATTTGTTTATAAGAAGCCAGGAAAGGCTCCTGCTGTTGAGGCCGAAAAAGCTGATCCTGATGCCAAAGAGGATGAGAAAAAGCCGGGGTTGGAGGAGAAAAAAGTGGAGGATGATTCCGAGGAAGAAAAGGAAAAATTAAAGGTCGGAGTCGAAGGTAGAGGTAAGCGTGGAAAATTTAAAAAAGATGAAAAATTACCAGATGGTGCTAGCGCTGAGAAGGAGCCGGTAAAGCTTCCAACCGCT
>CALRGV010000030.1 GCA_943358175.1 Candidatus Peribacteria bacterium | reverse complement strand
TCATCACCATATTGCTTTGTTCCAGCAAAAACCAATTGATTGAACATCAATGTTTCGGTGAGAATTATTCCAATTATTATCAGTAATATTTTTTTCATGGTGTTGTTATTTGGGCTAACCAAATTCATTATATTTAAAATTTGCCACAATTGTTACGATTGTATATGACATCAGGGCTACAACGAGTCCTATTATGGCGTAGATGGCTTGTTTTTTTGCTTTCTGGATTACTTCATCGTTGCCGTAGGCTGTGGCTAATCTGATACCGGAGATGATGAGGAACACCAGGGCCAATGACGCTGTTGTGCCGATCATTATTACGGCAAATTTTGGCAGAATGTTTGTGACAAGAGTTTTTCTGAGGCCGTCGTTTGCGGCGCCAGGGGCAACTGTTGGTCCGGGAAGTGTCGATGGTTTGGGAATGACGCTTTGTTTGAATTTGCTAGCTGTGCCTTGTTCTTCAGCAAATACGACAGTAGCTCCCAGGTTTAGGGTGATAATTATCAGGGCCAAAATTTTGAGAATATTTTTTTTCATGATTGGTTACATTGTGAAGAATGTCGGATTGATGGTGTAAAGAATCAGGCTTGAGAGGAAGAGTACGATAATACCAACTATGGATTGTATTATACGTTTTTTTGCCGAACCGATGGCTTCTTGATCGCCTCCTGATGCGGAAATTTGGATGCCGCTGCCGACGATGATCGTGACGGCGATGATACCTACGAGACTCGCTCCCCAACGATAAATCATATTGATGTAGCCGTAGATGGCGCTGGCGCCACCTTTGGTGAGAATGACTTGGACTTCTTTGCAGGAGTATTTGACGGAGTAATGTTTTAGGGTTTCTGTTTCGTTGAAAGTCTTCATTAATGATTGTGCTGTTTTTGAACATGTTTTTGCCAACATTGGGAGAGTGTGATGTTTATAATCCACTATTTTTAGAGGAGCGCCCTTTTTAATTTCTTCAGTGTATTGGAAAGTGTTGCGGAAGCAGCGACGGACGACGTAATCGTCGCCTTTTTCGTAAACACCTGAATTAACTGCAGTTTCGGTTTTTGTTTTACCAACTTCTTTGATATTCAAAGGTTCTTCCATGATAGTGATCACGTAGCCATCGTCGGGGCCGGGTACTCTTTTTGTTGTATCATTTGGTTTCTTTGGATCTTGTACAGATTCTTGAACGCAAGGTTTGATGTCTCCTGTTGGGTTGGCATTATCAGCATTCCAAGGATTGCCGAGATTGCTCAGGGAGGTGGCTTCTGATTCCATCGCTAAAACTACTGGCATTATCGTCAATCCAATAATCATTCCCAGTGCTAATTGTGCGAATAGTTTTTTAACCATTTGAGAAAATTGATTGGACGAAAATTGTTATTACGTAAGCTAGTAGGGCTACTATAAGGCCTTTTGCGGCATATTTGATGATATCTTTGGCTTCGTCGAGTTCTGTTTGATTGCCATTGGCAGCCATAAACCTAAAGCCTGCAACGATGAAGAGAATTACTGCAATCGCGCCCATAATTGTGATGGCGAAATCGATGAAGGTCATTACGAGGGATACTATGGGGCTTTGGCCGGATGAAGTGTCGAAATATTTTTTTGCTTGTTCTTCGTCGTCCAGGGTAAGATTTTTAGTAACGCTGAAGGTGCCATTGGTGAGGTCGTCGTTGTTGGTTGCAGCGGCTTCTTTGTATTTTTTTTCTGCGCAGGAGCTGTATTTACCATCTTTTGTGCAGGCTTGTTCGAGGTCCGCTGCTTTTTTTGCTTCTGCGTCTATTCCGCTGGCGGCTGGGGCTGGAGTTGTGGCTGCTGGTTTTTTCTTCTTGGCTGGAGCCTTTTTTGGAGCAACCGGAGCAGGTGTTGCAGTGTCTGTCGGATGTGAGTGATCGACTCCTGTTGAATGTGCATATGAAATATTTGTCACAAGAAAACTGGAACAAATTGCGGCAACGATTGTGGCGATTAATATGGTTCTGGTTTTAGTTTTAAGATTTTTCATGACTCAAATTCTTTAGGCATATTCAATAAAGCGCTTTCTTCTGTGATTAGGCCGGCTTGGAGTAAATCGGTGAGGGATTTTTTCATGGTTTGCATGCCGTCTTTAGTGGAGGTTTCAATTACCGAATTGATTTGATGGGTGGTTCCTTTACGGATCATGTTGGCGATGGCGTTGTTGCAGAACATTAGTTCCAGGCCGGCCACGCGACCTTTTTCGTCTTTTGTTTTAATCAAAGTTTGCCAGAAAACTGCTTTCAAACTTTCCGCCAGCTGAGAGCGGACCTGATTTTGCTGATTTGAGGGGAAAGAATCGATGATACGGTTTACGGAATCGGCACAGCCCATGGTATGCAAAGTGGCAAATACCAAATGTCCCGTTTCAGCTGCACTAATGGCCATTTGAATTGTTTCCAAATCACGCATTTCTCCAACCATAATTACATCCGGATTTTCACGGACGGAAGCGCGGAGAGCTTTTTGGAAGCTGTGAGTATGAGTGCCGACTTCACGTTGTTCGATAATCGATTGATTGTCCTGGTGTACAAACTCAATTGGATCTTCGATGGTTATAATATGTTTTTTTTGATTGCGATTGATTTCATTAATCATGGCGGCCATGGTACTGGTTTTACCTGATCCGGTAGGACCGGTAACGATCACGAGGCCATTTTTGAAAGTTGTCGCGCGTTTCATTTGAATAGGAAGTCCGAGTTCATCCATAGACATTACTTTTTCCGCAATGAGGCGGAAGGCTGCGGCAATACCTTTTCTCTGCACAAACATATTTACTCTGAAGCGGGCAATTGTCTCTATTTCAAGCGAAAAATCCATATCGAGACTTTGTTCGAATTTCTTTTTTTGTTCGGGACTAAGAATTTCCAATAGATATTCTTCGGCCATTTTTTTTGTCAGAACCGGATGATCTTCGATTTTTATAATATCGCCGTTGATACGTAAAGCGGGTTTAACACCTGTCGCGATAAAAATATCCGAGGCGTGATATTGGACTGCGGTACGAAATATTTTTTCGAGTTTAAACATAGATTTGGTTTTTGTTTTCTAATAATTATATCATATTTATGGTCTGGAAACAAGGCTTCTGGCATAAAAAAAGCGCTCATAATGGAGAACGCTTTTTTGATTTATTTTGCTTATCTTGCTACGCCGCCGGAATCTGTGGAATCTGTCGAATCCGAAGGTGCGGCCGGAGTTTCCGTAGCGTCCGGATCCAGGTTGATAATCATGCCGGGTGGATTGGATGGGGCGGCCGGTTCTTTGTATTGGTCTTTGAGTTCATTTACTACGTTGTTCAATTTTTCTTTATCCGCGTCGCTTTGAGTGGCGGCAGCGTCCGTAGTAGCTTTTAATGAATTGTTTAGTGTTGAAGCTTCGTCTTTTACTTCGTCTATTGCGTCGCCAATTCCGGTGACGTAGCTATAAGCCACATAAGCTGTGACTAAAAGGGCGATTACCGCTACGCCGGCGATGATATATTTTTTCATAGCCATGATTTTTTCCAAGGGGGAAACGGGAACCGTGGCCGCAGGTGTAGTAGGCGTAGTGCTGATTGGAGTGGGAGTGGTGGCTGGTGGGACACCATTACCGGTATTTAGTGGATTGGTTGGAATATTTTCCATATATTTGTTTTTAAATTAAATTATTCATCAAGATCTAGCTCTTCCGAGTTTTTCGGTAAAACATTTTCAATTGAACCCCATTCGCTGTCTTCTATTGAGGGAATTACCAAAGTGATTTTGTCACCGACTTCAGCCTTAAAGTATGTAACAGAAGCCAAAAGAACCTTGTAGGCTTTTGCGCTGGCGATTACTTTGTATTGGCCATCTTCGTATGTCAAAGTGCCGATTACGCGTTTTCTTTCTGTCGGTCCAATCTGTTTATAGAGGAAAGAACCGTCTTCTTTGATTGTAAGTTTGAGAACGTCGCCGGGTACGAGTTTTGATTTGCTGGCATAGTTCGCAGGTACCGGATATTCTTTTTTGTCTTTAGTGAGCATTGTTTCGCCGTTGAAGACACCTTCAACAACTTTTGTTTCGCCGTCTTCTTCTTCAGTATGGGAAGATGAAAGTTCTTGAGCCAATTTTGTGTAAACGCTTTTGCTGGTAGTTCCGAGCATTTCGTTTAAGATTTGTTTTACTGAACGCAAATTGGATTCAGCGGATTCAATCATTTCCTTGATTAGAGCTAGTTTGGAAGCTTGGGACATTTGTTTTTGTGTTTAGGTTTTTATTTATAAGCTCACTGCGCTCAGAAGTGGCAGAGCCACATTCTTCGCTTGTTCGCGCTCGGACCGTGTCCTATTTTTTTTAAAGCTCGCGTCGCTCAGAAGTGGCAGAGCCACACGCTTCACTTGCTGCGCGCTTGGACCGTGTCCTCGCATTTTGCTTCAGTGATTTTTTTACTCTCTAAGTATACCAGAAAAAAAGGGTTTTATCAAAGAGGCAATATTGACAATACTATTTTTTCCTTTTGCTGAGTATTTCCAGTAGGGAACGACGTGATATTGCGAGGTTGGAGAATATTCTGAAAATGAAGACTACGGTTACAGCCAAATAGAGGTCCAGGCCCAGTTTTTCTCCGAGAAGAGTGATGCCCAATGCTAAAATGATATTGAAGACTAAGCCGGTGATAAAGATGATAGGATCGTATTCCTCTTTGGTTAATTCTCCTTTGATACCACCAAAAAGCGAATCGAGAATCCCGATAATGATAACTGCCGTATATTTAATGAATTCGACGGGAATTGTGAAATTGGAGATTAGTCCGACGATGATGCCTAAGAGGATTCCGATTAGGGCCCAGAGCATGGTGGTGTGGGGGAAGGGATATGGTGTTTTGCTTGCGCAAAACTTTTTATTGCTATTCCTGCTTGAGAGGGCAGGAGCGAAGATTCGCTGCGCTCATCTTTGGGAGCAAAGAAGGCTAAGGCCTTCTTTTATATATTATCTTATCTCCACTAATTCCGGCAATCCTAAGATCTATATATTCGAGATTTTCTTTGTAAATATCCAGTTTAACAATAGCTTTTTTTAGTTTTTTGAATTGATCTTCAAATGGTTTTTGAATGTCTAGCCAGATGTAAAAACCTTTTTCTGTGAAAAAACGAATTTCGCGGGGGATTGGTTTATATTGAGTTCCGATAATTTTCATGCCGAATTTATCTTCAAAATAATTTTTTGCGTTGATTAGATAATTGAGTTTGTTTTTTTCAATTACGGCTTCTTTCGGGTTGATTGGCTCGTCTGTTTTGATCTTAATATATGGAAGTTTTGGGTCTTCCAGATTTTCTTTAATCGCGAAGCCCATGGAGTTTATAATGTAACTTTTTTTCACTACGTTGCTTTCATTGATGACGTTTGCCGCCAAGGGAAATTCTGAAAATTCGAGGCTGATACTGCGAGGAAAACTTTTAGATATTTCGATTTTTTCGAGTTGAGGAAAGACATTTAACACTTTGTTTTCGAGTTCTATCGTGTTTACCATGAAAATGTTGCGGCCAATATTATCTTTTAGATCTTCTTGGATTTGATCGGAAATATTTTGATTTTCAAAGTTTTTGTTACTGACGACGATTTCGCGAATATTAAAAAAGCCGGAGAAAAAGAACGCGTAAGCGCAGAATGTTATGAGTCCAACTATAAAAATAAGTGTGATCAGTTTCCTGAGTCTTCCAAAAACTGAAGTGTTGCGCCTTTTGGATATTTCAAAATGTCGGCTTCTGGTGACCGTTTTTGTGTGTAAACTATATGTCGGCATGCGCCTTTTCTTTCCGAACATTTTTGCTATATATGTGCATGGTATGTTATATCAGAAGCTATGAATAAAGCCAAAAAGAGCGCTGAATTAATGTCATCTGCTTCGTTGTCGAAAAATTTTGATCCTCACCATCCTCAAGATGGCTGCGGTCAAAATTTTTCTTACGCCTCGCATCTGACATTAATTCAGCGCTCTTTGAATTATTTACAGTCCTTTGTTTCTTACGAGGGAATGGCAAAAATTCCATACAGTGAGGAAACTTTTGATTTGCAGAGAGTAAAGGATTTTTTGCGTGCTTATGCGGTAAAATACGAAAGTTTGAAATATATTCATGTGGCGGGTTCCAAGGGAAAAGGAACTACGTGTGCTTTTATTGCAAATTATTTATGGAAGGATGGTTATAAGGTGGGACTTTATACTTCGCCGCATATTTTTGAAGTTACTGAAAGAATTTGGCTTGATGGAAAAGATATTGCCAAGGGACGATTTGCCAATATGGTGTGGAATTTAAAAACTTTTATGGAGGAAAATGATTGTCCGCGATTAACTTATTTTGAAATTTTGACGGTGTTGGCTTTGAAATATTTCGTGGAAGAAAAAGTGGATTATGTGGTTTTGGAGGTGGGGCTTGGTGGGCGTCTGGATGCGACAAATATCGTAAAACCAATCTTGAGTGTTTTGACCACGGTGGAATTGGAACATACTGATGTGTTGGGTGATACTATTGAGAAAATTTTGAATGAAAAATTGGGAATCGTGAAGGAAAATGTACCGGTTTTGATTGGGCATAACCATAGTGAGGTAACTAAAATTATAAAGAAAAAACTGCGCGCTAAAAAGGATGTTTTTTATGTGCAAGACTTTGCAGTTCAATTTTCTGAAAAAGATTTTTCAAATTTTGCGCGATTTAAAAACGCGCATGTGGCTTTTGCGGCTTTGAAATTATTTTTGCAGAAAGTGGATGAAAAAAAGTTTCTTAAAGTTGTGAGTAAAGTGCAGTTGCCTGGAAGATTTGATGTGAGAAAAGTGTCTAAGGTAACAGTAATTTTCGATATGGCGCATACGGAAAATAGCGTAGATAATTTGGTTGATGGTTTGAAGATAAATTTTCCGAAAAAGAAGTTTTTGTTTTTGTTTGCATTGATGAAAGGAAAAAATGTTGAGGCTATTTTGCAAAAAATTTCTAGTGTTGCGGAGAAAATAATTTTTACAAATGCGCATGAAGTGAGAGGTGTTCCGGCAAAGGAGTTGGCAAAAGCTGCCGTGGCCTTGAAGTTGAAATGTGAGGTGGAAATTATGGAAGATTTAGAAGCGGCTTTCGCCACTTGTTGTACAAAAAAGAACCAGCTACTTGTGGTAACCGGTTCTCACTTTTTAGTGGGAAAATGCTTAAGCCATTGAAGCTTCTCTAGCAGCCATTCTGGTAGCTAATTGCTCAGCTTTTCTTACGTTAGCTTTTGCTTTATTTCTGCGTTTTCTCATTTTGCTGTGAGGAAATGGTCTTCCTATTAAGCAGTGTTGTTTACTCGCGTGTGCGTTAGTCATGGTAGTAGATTATTTCTTAAATCGGCCGCTATATTAGGGGTTTTATTGATTTTCGTCAACAAAAGCCGAGTTTACTTTGTTTTGTATAATTTTTTACAGATTGTTTTGACGTTTCCGCGAACATTCATGTCTACGACAATTTTGGCCTTTAATGGCTTCACGGCTTCCATGAAATCTTGAAAAATGACTTCTGTTACGGTTTCGTGAAAAATTTTAATATTACGAAAAGCATTTATATAGAGTTTGAATGATTTGAGTTCGAGACAGTGTTTGCCTGGTATGTATTCGATAGTCACAGAGCCGAAATCCGGCCAGTCTGAAAATGGACAGATGGCGGTGAATTCCGGGCTAGAGATGCTGATCCAGTGTTCACCCGGGCCTTGGGATTGAAAAGCAAAGATTTCTAAAGGTGCGATTTTTTTAATTGAATCACGGATTTTTTTTGCGTCTTGTTCTTTGTAGTCCATTATTTATATGTTAGTGGATCTTTAATTCCGGCTTCTTTAAATCCTTTTAATCTGAGAACGCAGGCTGGGCATTTGCCACAGGCTGGGCGTTCACCTTTATAACAGGTGTGAGTGTACTTTAAAATTTCAATTTTGCCTAGCTGCTGCATGAATTTTACGGTTTCTGCTTTGGTGAGCCACATGAGAGGAGTGTGAATTTTGATCCAATTTTCTGAATTTTGCGTGTTTCCAAAAGCTAAATTCGTGGTTTTTTCTAGTGATTTTACGAATTCATCACGACAGTCCGGATAGCCGCTGTAATCTGTTTGGCAGACGCCGGTGATGATATTTGTGATGCCGAGTTGTTTGGCGTAGATGGCGGCGATGGAGAGAAAAATTAGATTTCTTCCAGGAACGAAAGTGCTTGGAAGTTTATTTTTTGGCGCTTTGATGGCGATTTCTTTATTTAAAAGTGCATTTTTGGTGAATTCTTTAAACAGATCTGTTTTGTAGATTTTTAGTGGTACTTTGTTTAGTTTCGCGATTTTTTTTGCCGATTCCAATTCGATTTTATGGAGTTGACCGTAGTGCAAGGTGAGGGCGTAGACTTTATCGAATTTTTCTTTTGCCCAAGCTAGGCAAGTGGTGGAGTCTTGGCCGCCGGAGAGGAGGATAATGGCTGAGTTGTTGTTTTTTATTGTCATACGCCTCTTTTGTTACCCCAAATTTCTATATGTAAACGAGTGCTGAAGCGCCAGTTTTCTTTTTTGCAAATTTCCGCTATCCATGGTGATTTTTCGGCTATTTCTTTACGAGTTATTCCTTGGGGCATGAGGATGATTTTTTCATTAGATAGACCGCATTTTTTTATCATTGTTTTTACTTCTTTAAGATCTTTTTTATTATCGATTACAAATTTGTACCAAGTTTTTTCTTGAGGAAATTTTGGCAGCACTGCTGAGTAATTGATAGGTCGATTTTTTGAATTACTTAATTTTGGCGAGCAATTGTATTGGTCTATTAGGTCATTGATTTGTGGCAGGAGGCTGCCGCTGGTTTCTATTTCAACATAATATCCTGGTAATTCTATAAGTAATTCTTTAATTCCGGATTGCTGAATTAATGGTTCTCCTCCTGTTATGACTAGGTGTTTGCAGGGATATTTTTTGATTTGTTTAATGATTGCGGCGGTGCTCATTTCTTCGCCGGATTTCATGTCCCAAGTAAATTTACTGTCGCACCAAATACAGCGCAAATGGCAGCCGGCCAGTCTGATAAAAATTGCGGGGGCTCCGATGTTTGTACCTTCTCCTTGAATGCTGTAGAAAATTTCCGAAATGTGCATGAGATCAATTAAAAGCGTGCAATGCATAATTTACAATGTTTTTTGCTTGTGGGCAACTTGATCGTTATCGAATTTAGAAAAATTTTAACTTTGATTATTAGACTTATATTTGAATTTTATAAATTATTTTATGAAAAAATCTCGCTTGATGTATGAAATTAAGGAATTTAAAGGAAAATTGAAGCGTCAAGATATACTAGATCCAGATAAAGAATTGTATGTGACAACGCTTTCTGGAAAAGCTGTGCTTGATCTGAAGTTATTTAGTGGCAGGGTTACAATTACCAGGAAAACTTTAAAACACATTGTAGAAAGTAGAGAATCTAGAAAGGAAGATATTGATTATATAATATTGTCTATTCCAGAAGTATTGAATAATCCAACGAAGATATCCGATAACTTTCAAAAAAGAAAAAACAGCTTTTTATTTGCAAGAATGAATGGAAAGGGAAAGGCGGTTATTCTAGAAATATCAAAAACGGAAAGTAGAAATAAAGTTGTTTCCGCTTTCTTTATGGATAATAAGACATACAAAAAACTGAAAAATATTCTTGGGAGGGCGGACGTTCCTCCATCTACTCTGTTTTAGAGTGGCAGTATCCTTTCTGCTCTTCGAGAATATTTATGTGTATATTATAGCAAACCTTGTTTGCTTTAGGCAATGATTTTCGCTAAGGTTTTGTCATGAAAAAGTTTCTTATTCTTATTTTGGGACTATTTTTTATTATCGGTTGTGGGCCGGAGGTGAAGCTGGTGGAGGAGGATGCACCGAAAGTTGTGGCAGTGGAGAAAGTGGAAGAGAAACAGGATTTCGTTTATGAAAGTAAAAAATATTCTTTTGGTTTGAGAACTTTTCCTAAAGATTTTAAAGCGAAATATTTAAGTGATGAGGTTGGTGTGGTTTTTGAAAAATTTGCTGTTCCACCGAAAAATCCGAATAAGAAGGATCCGTATGAAAATTATACGGCGCAGATATATGTTGTTCCTTTTGAAAATATCGAGAATTATAAAGATTTGAATGATTTTATTTCAAAAAAATATAATGGTTATACCTTTCAATTTGCCGATTACGGAACGATTAGTGGGTTTTACGTGAATGATGGTGTGTATGTGGAAGCAACCGTTCACTTTTTTGCCATGAGCAAGGATAAAAGTATTATTTATGATGCTTATTTGAAATTACCCAGCAAGTACTACCTTCTTGAAAAGGATGTTTTTGAGAATTTGATGAAGAATATGGTTTTGCTTTAGGACATTGTGATTTTTTCGAATTCCTTTTCGCTCATTAATTTTCGCGCGATTACTTCTTCTCTTATGGTAATTTCTTTTTTCAGTGCTGATTTTACTATTTCCGCAGTGAGTGCGTAGCCGAGTTTTGGGCTCAGTGAAGTGGCGGTGCAGAGACTTTCTTCGAAAAGTTTCCGTATCTGTTTTTCGTTGACTTGAAGGTCTTTCAGAGCGAAATCATTGAGCATTTTTAGTCCATTGGTGAGAATTTTCATAGACTGGAGAAGATTCCACATAATTATCGGACAGAAGACGTTGAGTTCGAAATTACTTTTTTGGCAGGCTGTTTCTATGACTTTATCATTGCCTAGAACTTGCATGCAGATCATTTCCAGACATTCCGGAATTGATGGATTTACTTTGCCTGGCATGATGGAAGAGCCCGGTTGTACTTCCGGAAGGATGATCTCGGCAATACCGGCCTTTGGGCCCATGTTCATGAGTTTGAGGTCGCTGCAGATGTTTAGAGTATTGATGGCTAGTGAGCGCAGTGCAGCGGAAAAATTCAAAAAAGCATTCATGTTATTGGCCATTTCTGTAAGGTTTTTTCCGGATTCGAAATGGAGACCGATGAGTTTGGTGAGATTTCTCACCATTGTTTCGCGATATTTTGGATGAGTGTTGATGCCTGTACCTACTGCGGTACCGCCAATTCCGAGGGTTTGAAGGTCTTCGCTTTGATTAGCCAGAAATTCTCCGGCTTTGTGGAGAGATTCTTTGTAGGAGTCGAATTCTTGTCCCAGGGTGATTGGTACGGCATCTTCGAGGTGAGTGCGTCCAACTTTGATTAGTTTGGCGTGGGTTTTTGCGATTTTTTCGAGGCTTGTCTCACAGTCATTGATGGCTTGCAGTAGTCCCGGCAGGGATAATAACGCGGCAATTCTTGTCACCGTAGGAATGACGTCATTGGTTGATTGTCCCATGTTGACGTGATTGTTTGGATGCACGAATTTGTATTCGCCTTTTTTTCCGCCGAGAATCTCATTGGCTCGATTGGCAATAATTTCATTGGCATTCATGTTGTAACTGGTGCCGGCGCCGGCTTGAAACATATCTAGAGTGAAGTCCGTATCGAATTTGCCTTCGATGAATTCTTCTGCCGCCTGAATGATGGCTTTGGAAAGCTTTTTATCGAGGACTCCCAGGCTGGTGTTTGTTTGGGCGGCAGCGAGCTTTACCATGCCTAAAGCTTGGCGGAAAATTGCCGGAGCGCTGAGTCCACTGATCTGAAAATTGTGTTTGGCACGGGCAGTTTGGCCGCCATAATAGCCTTCTGCTGGAACTTCTACTTTACCCATAGAATCTTCTTCAATACGTATGTTTTTCATATTTTTGACTTAATTTTATGTTTTAAAATTAACATATTTTCTTGAAATCCCAAAATTCAGTTGCTATTTGTATTAAAGTTGTTAGAATGCCACTGCTTTTTTAAAGAAATTTATGTCAAGAATCTGTGAAATTTCAGGTAGAAAAACAGGTACAGGTAATACTCGCAGTCATGCGATGAATTCTTCTAACCGTAAGTATTTGCCAAACATGATGAAGAGAACTCTCATCGATCCAAAAACCGGCAAAAAGGTGAAGTTGAAACTCTCCGCTCGCGGTTTAAAGACTTTGTGTAAAGCGAGATAATATGCTATAATTCTTAGATAATTTTCTAAGAATTTTTGGTGGACTTTACAGTTCTTCAACAGCTAGGAGTGGCGACGGCGCTTGGTGCCTTGATTGGTATGGAGCGTGAACGTAAGCATCAGCTTGAAAAAAGCGATGATACTTTTGGTGGTATTAGAACTTTTGCCCTGATTGGATTAATGGGAGCTTTGTCTTTTATTCTGTCTAGTTATTCGATTGTGATTTTTGCCATTCTTTCGTCGTCTTTATTGATTTTAATTATTGCGAGTTACGTGATTAGTAGCCAAAAATATGGCAATTTTGGTATTACTTCAGAGGTAGCATCAATTTTGGTTTTTATGATTGGAATATTGTCGGGGATGCAGCTTTATGTGGAGGCAACGATTGTGGCGCTTTTGGTTTTATCATTCCTCCTTTTCAAAAATCCGCTGCATCAATGGGCCGGTCGAATTAAATTTCAGGAACTTATTTCCACATTGGAATTTATGATTATTTCTTTTGTGGTTTTGCCGATTTTACCAGATCAGGCTTATGGACCTTATGATTTTTTTAATCCTTATTTAATTTGGTTGTTTGTGGTGTTTATTTCGGGAATTTCTTTCGTCAGTTATATTGCCATTAAACTTCTGGGAACCAGAAAAGGGCTGATTTTGACAGGTTTTTTGGCGGGTTTTATTTCTACAACCGCTTTGGCTTTCAGTCTTGCCGCTCAGAGCAAAAAAAATCTGAAAGTAGTTTATCCTTATGTTTTGGCAATAATTGTTGCCAGTTTTGCTTTGCTTTTTCGTGTTGCGGTAGAGGTGATGGTTTTGAATTTTGATTTGATTAATATTTTACTGATGCCTCTTTTAGCAATGGGAATTGTTGGTGTGGTTGCGAGTGTGGTGATTTGGTGGAGATGGGTGAGAGTGATGGAGAAAACGGAAAAAAGTTCCATCGATTTGAAGAGTCCATTCAGCCTTATTCCGGCGGTTAAATTTGCACTGTTTTTCGTGGTAGTTTTGCTGGTAAGCAGGTTTGCCGGTGATAATCTGGGTGACAGAGGTATTTATCTTACAAGTTTTTTCTCCGGTTTTGTGGATGTGGATGCTATTACCGTTTCTATGTCGAATCTTGCAAAAACCGAGCTAAGCAGGGAGGTTGCAGTAAGAGCAATTGTGATTACAGTGATAGTGAATACTTTGGTAAAATCGGGGATATTTTTTATTTTTGGCGCAAAAAAAGTAGCTAAGGGTATCAGTTTGGTACTTGTTTTGATGTCTTTTGCTGGAATTTTGTCGTTATTTTTTATTTAATTGATTTCACAATATTTCTAAAACTGGCGCAATCCTTTTATTGTTGTAGCTTTTTCCGACAAGTCCGGGTTGAGAAATTTGTTAATTGGGAATAGCTCGCTATTTTTGATGTTTTTAGGATTTTCGACAGATTTTTTGCATATTTTTATTGATCTTGCCAAGATTTCTCGGGTTTTGTATTAAAAATAGGTAATATCTGTATTTTTTAACCAAAATGCTATGTCAGATAAAGTTCTAGGATCTATGGCTACTCAGGTGGGAGAGAGGGGACTAATGAAGGGTAGGGAGCGTGACTATGGTGCTGTGCTTTGGAAACAGCCACATCATCTAGATCTTTCTTATGCGGAATTGGAGGAAAAGAATTTGGAGATTAAGTTTGAGCGATTAAAAGGTGTTGCGAGCGATGCTATTAAGGGCAGGTTAATGGATTATTTGAAAAATGAAGCTGGCGTGAAGGCTGTAATCGTATGTTTTACGGATCTAGAGGGGCGTTTGCATACTTTAGATTATGATAAGAAATTTATTTTGGGGGCGGAGGATAATCTTACTTTTGATGGTTCGTCAATTCGTGGTTTTACCGCTCAGTCTCAGTCTGATCTGCGTTTGAGAGTGGATTGGACTACTTTTCGCTGGTTACCGGCTGATCTTTTTGGAGCTGGAAAAGTTCTAGTGTTTGGAAATGTTTGTGATAAAGATGGTTCTTTTTATAAATCCGATTTC
>CALRGV010000029.1 GCA_943358175.1 Candidatus Peribacteria bacterium | reverse complement strand
GGTTGATTCCATTACCGCTCGGAGTTTGCCGTAAGCTTTACCATCATTAATCATTATATATACTTTTCCATTATCTACGGAATTTTCTCCATCGGCATACCTTGCGCCAACGGCCAAGTCGTTATTGCCATCACCATTAGTATCTAAAGCGTTTAAAGTAGAGCCAAACCAGTCGTCATCACGTTCACCGTGAATCACGGCATCGTACTCATGATTATTAAGGCTATAGCGCTTATTTAAAGGCTCCGGAGTGCTATATATTACATATACGCCACCAGCTTCCTCACTATTGCCCTCGCCTATTCCCGGAGCACCAATAATAACGTCAGCCTTACCATCTTTATTTAGATCTTCCAGAAGTATTGCCGCTCCAATGAATGCTTCCCCCCTCGGACCGCTTATCACTGAATTGGCAGACTTTCTCGGAAATTTTTTGGAACCATAAAATATCGATACCCTGGCATCCTGTCTCTTCCCCTTGTAAGGGAAGGTAGTCACCGCCAGGTCATCAAATTCATCATTATTTACGTCATCAACATCTATTGCGAACCCAAACCAGCCTTTTTCTTTCGAGCCGGTGATAGACTTTACGGACACCAAAGTTTCAGTGGGCAGAGGATTGTATGAAATGACATAAACTTTTCCTACTTGATCCTTCTCTCCATTATCGGCTGAATACGCCCCCACAGCTATATCGTTTTTTTGTTGAGAATGAAGATGTCCACCACTAATGGAAGAACCAAAACGCTCATTGGGACTTTGAGCTCGAAAAACATAATTTGGAATATCTGAAAATCCTTGCTTTGAGCCTAAGTAGAGATATACCGCTCCAGACTTTGTGCTATCCGTATTGGTGGCAAATGGAGCCCCTACAAGTAAGTCTTTAGTGCCATCATTGTTTACGTCCAAGGCGAAAGTAGACAGGCCAAACTGATCTTTGTCTTCCTGTCCGGACAGCTGGATAACGCCCTCTCCATAGCCAAGATCAGACTGTTGTATACCCAAAGGAGTAGACACCTGACTACTCAAGCCGGAGCCTCCATATATTATGTAAACCTTGCCGGCTCTTACGTTATCAATGGATTTTGCATTATAGGCGCCAACGGCAATATCATCATATGAGTCATTATTAAAGTCTCCCACTGTTATAGATGTTCCCAGTTGATCTCCCGAGTTTTCTCCATAAAACTCCATATATCTTTCCGGAAGGCTTTTGTCTTTGCTGCCAAAGGTGATTTTCACCGCTCCATTCCATTGATTGTCGTTTTTAGAGGCAAATGGTGAACCTATTACTATGTCTTGCGTCCCATCATAGTCGAAATCCCCTGTTCCTATTGATGAACCCATCTGCTCACCGGCAGAATCTCCAGTAATAACCTCTGTACCACTTTCTGTCGCTATATATGATTCAAAAGTCAGTTTTAGGGCTAATGCCGATCCGCTTAGGCTCAGAAACGCAAAAAGCGGTACAAATAACCGAAAAATAGTACTATTTTTTTTAAACACCCATGAGGTAGGCATGGGCCCATTATGAGGGCGATTATTTTTAATGTCAAAGGTACTGAAGCTAGACATAGGTAGACAATGATAGTAGTATCTGACTAGTTTATGTCTACTGTATGTCTATACATAGGCTATAGACACTAATAGACAATGATTATGGAGATGGTTGATGCACAAAAAGCCTATAACCTGAGCCGTGAATCGGCAAGTAGACTCTTGAAAGTGTCTATTAGGACACTAGACAGGTACATTCGCTCGAAAAAAGTGTCTACGCGGATTGTAGATGGTAGAATATGGCTTAATAAAGAGGAGTTAGAGGTAGTAAAAGGTGGTAAAAGTAGTGTTATTAGAGTAGACAGTGAGCATGTGTCTACTGATAGAGTGTCTATAGACGACAGTGTAGACAGTGTGGACAATAGCGAGGTTTTTAGTCCAGACAATGTCCGGACAATGTCCGGAAAACAAGATCGAACTCGCCGCCACGATCACGGAGAAGCCTACAAAAATTTATACGACGAACTAAAAAAAGAATTGGAAGAAAAGCAGGGGAGACTGGAAATAGCAAATTATCGCGTCGGGCAGCTCGAAGCCCAGGTGAAAAGTAGTATTCCAATGCTTGAGTACCATCGCGAACGCTACGAAATAAAGAAAGCCGAGGATGAATTGAAAGGAAAAATAAACGAATCTGAAAATTTAATCAAAAGACTCTCCCTCAGTATCAAATATGAAAAATTCAGCAAACGCATTTTTCTCATCATTTTGCTGCTGATTCTGGCGCTGCAGCCACTATGGCTGATTATCTATTTCAATCCATCTGGATGATATCCTTGGTGGTTATGCTGGCTTTTATCTCGGGTAAGCTCTTTTTTAATCTATCAAAAATACCACCGGGGGATTGGATTAGCGTTGCCAGAGTAGAGGACTCTCCTATGGCATTTATGATGTAAGGAGCGGTTAAAATACTACCATTCACCAGCATTTGCCCCTTTGGTAGAGTATCAAATCCAACTGTTTGGTTCACAATCCTTATGCCATTTACAGATACAGCTTGAGAACCGGAATTAAAAAATTCATTCACTATATCTATCATCCATGGAGTGGAAAACTTTCCATCGATTATCACGGTAACTCCTGGCCCAAAGATGGAAGTGCGCCCATTCAGTTTCGTATATTCATTAATTTCATCTTGAATGGCGTTTAAGGCCTTGCTCTGATCATTGAGCTGCTCAACATTACTTTCCAAATCGTTGACTTCTGATTTTAAATCCTCATTTTTCTCCTTTAAAATCTTTATTTCCTGAAAGATATTGCTTTTGTTGTCACGTTGAAAGGAGTTGTTCACGCGATCGAAAGAGTTCATCTGAATTACCACAAAAAAACTCAGCAGTGTTGCTGTTCCCAGGATGAAAATTTTTCTTTCTAAGATCATTTTTTAACCAGATTAAGGTAATTTGATTTCAAGTCACCATTGTAAATTCCAATAGTAATACCGCTTTTTTTCATTATCTCGAAACCAATATTGGACTTTGCCCTCCTTGTGTATATATCCAGCAACAGATTTTTATTTAAAAGCCTCTCCACCATCATATTGGTATCACCAATTGCGCTGATTACGAATGGGGGAGCAATATGCGAATTATTTACCATAATGGTCGTTCCTACCGAGGAAATCGGACTGGTGGCAATAATTCTCTGATCATTTATGGAAATTGCATCCGCCCTGGCCGCATTAAGGATATTCACTACATCGCGTAAATCCGAAGCCTGTACAAGATTGGTATTATTAACTTCAGTTCTATCTTCACGAGTCAGGAAGTGTCCATCATCCAGAGTGACTTCCAGCCCCGGTCCGGAAATTACCGTCAAACCAATATTGCGCTTCAGCTCATCAAGCAGAGAAAAATTGGCAGTTTGAGTGCCTGTTTCCACTTTGCTTTGAGCTGTCTCCACATCCTTGCGTAAAGAAACAATTTTACTCATCAGATAAGATTGTTCATCGAGGTAGCTTTTCAAAAGATCTTCCTTGGCTTTTATTTCATCACTTGGAAAATTCAGCTTGAGGGGAGCTTTGCTGAGAAATTGCCAGGTAAGAAGCGTTCCCGCCACTAATCCGGTTATCATAAATGTCGCTACGTAAGATCGGGTCATCCATTTTGCTTAAAACACCTCGATATTAGCCGTCTTGATTATAGATGTCCATCGGAGAATATGTTACACTGCCCCCATGATTGCACTTTTCGACTCAGGTTACGGCGGTTTGACGGTACTAAAGCCAATTCTCAAAGCTCTACCGGAATATGATTATCTCTATCTCGGCGATAGCGCGCGCGTGCCATATGGTAATCGCAGCCCTGAAATGATCAAGAAATTCGCAGAGGAAGCCGTAGAGTATTTATTCAAGAGGGGAGCGAAGGTCATTATTTTCGCCTGTAACGCAGTTTCGAGTGTGGCACTGAGTCATGTTCAGCAAAAGTATATTACAGGCGCCCAAGGCCTGCCTGCCGACAGGCAGGAGCACGAGCGAGCGCACGGCGCGAGCGCGAACAAGGCGAAAAATCTTGCTTTGCAAGTTTTGAGCCGTAGTGAGCCTATAAACAGAAAGATCCTGGGCGTGGTTATTCCTATGGCCGAGGAAGTGGTAAAGGTCACCAAAAACGGTAGGGTAGGGCTAATTGGTACTCGGGCGACAGTGAATTCGAAGGTCTACGAGAAGGAAATTTCCAAAATTTGCGAAAAACAAAACCATTCTCCAATCAAACTCTATTCACAGGCCACGCCTCTTCTTGTGCCACTCATTGAAGAAGATTATCACAAGCAACCGGAAGCAATTACTATTCTGAAGAAATACCTCAAGCCCCTCAAAAGTGCCAATATTGATACTTTAATTCTTGGCTGTACTCATTATCCACTGATGTTGAAAGCGATCACGCGCGGCATGGGCAAAAAAGTAAAAGTCCTCCAGTCCGGCGAAATCACCGCCAAAAGTTTAAAAGATTATCTCTCTCGTCACCCTGAAATCGAAAAACAACTCAAGAAATCCCCATCGACCGTCCACGCCCATCCCGCTAATGGCTCACTAATCCACGGCACTTCCTCCCGCGGCACCCTCACCATCCTCACCACCGACGACCCTGCCAAATTCAAAACCTTCACCGAAAAACACTTCGGCATGAAAATTAAGATGCCGGAGAGGGTAGTTTTATAATTCTACGCGTCATTTTTGCAGAATCCAATCTATTCGCGGCTTCCTAGGAAGGCGGGCTGATCTGTAAACTTGCAGAACCACCAACCAAACAGATTGAAGTTTCGTGACGTCACGGGACCGCAATCTGCAAACTTGCAGAAGAAAATTCATCTAACCTGGCGCATCCTTAAAACGATCTACAAAATATCTTTCAACTTATCCTTGTATTTGTTGTAAACAAAGGAAACCAATAGCAATATTACTCCTAGTACCAAGAAAGAAATCATTCGATAGAGTGTGCTCAGATTGCTTGTATCGTAAGCAAAAACTTTCAATATTGTTAAGGCGAACAATAGGAGTCCTGGCAATCGTAAGGATTTTTGCTTCAATACGAACCCAATACTTGTAATAGCCAGAGCCAATACTGCCCATCCCACTGAAACATAAAATGCTTCCAATTCCTGAGCCAATAAGCCAGCTATTAAGGCGATTGGATAAAAATTGTATAAATTCAGGAGGAGGTTTTCATCAAGGAAGTCTTTCTCGCTCTTGAAAAACTTTTTCCCGGCTACGTGAATTCCAAAAGAATAAAAGGATATTGCAGGTATCAATATGGCTTCCAGTTTTTGGTATCCCTCAAACAAGTTCAGATCTGCAAAAAAAGCCTTTGAGGCTGCGAAAAAAGCCACGACATACGAAGCCACTCTTAGCAATTTTATATCCAATAGTATTCCAATGTATCCAAGGAAAACTGCTTCCAATGCCCAGCCAATCGTCATCCACTGATTATCTAGATTTAGATGTATGGATTGGGTCAGAAAAAGTATAGATGAAGCTAAAAAAGCAAAACGTAACAAATCTTTTCCGAGATACCTAGCCAGTACATAAAGAGAAAAAGAAATTAAGGTCATGATCCATGCGAATAATCCATGGAATTGATTAAAGTTAAATTGATTAAGTAAACCATAAAAAATAACATAAAAGCACGCTGAATTTAAAACGGAAACGGTGACAGCATTTTTTGAATTTTCTTTAAACGAGAAAGATTGAATAATAAAAGCTACATAATATGAACAGAGAAAAATTGCCGACATTAAGAGACTTGGATTTGTTTCTGAAAACCATATTGCAAAAAGTAAATATGTTGCGAGAACACCTCCGATTCCGAGAGTATGCCATTGTTTATAAACACTCACCACGATCAGTAAAACAGTTAGAAATAAGCAGTAAATTATTGGTAAAATTTGAGATTGTCCCTGTATGCCTAAAAAGGCATTCAAATAACCAAGGAAAAAGGCAAAACTAACAAAAGTTTTAGAGTCATCTTTGAGCCCCAAAATTGTGCCGGCAATCGTAATAATACTGAGCAGGATAATATCTTGAGATAAGGTTATGCCAATTGCCTCTCTGTATTCTACGAAATTATAAGAGGCAAAGACTGAAAAATAAGCTATGGCAAAGCCCCCACCAACTAGTTTTTTTGCCCATTGCTTATATTTTTCATTTTTAGCCGTCAATTCTCCGGCAAACATTAATCCTACACCCATAACAATTCCTATCATTATTCTTGTAAAATGATTTATTAAATCATTATCAAAGGCATATTTTAAAAAGAATACCATTCCTAAAACTAATGCGACAATTCCCACTCTACTAAACCATGTGAAACCCATAGCTTCTTCAAAACTAGATTTTTCAGTAGCGCCTGATGTTTTTTTCTGACTTGCTAGCGTTTTAGTTGGAGCGCTTTGCAGTTTAGCTGGTTCAACGTTCATGAGTTTTTCGAGAACACTAACTCGCGCATTTAGAGAAGAAACTTGTTTTTTCAAGTCCTGCAAAGGATTTTGTTCTGACATGGATGAGGGATTTATAGGTACGAAAAAATTCTTGCACAATAATTATAATTATACAAACTATTTAGTATTCACTCACTCACTCCTTCCTGTAGACTTCGTAAATTTTAATAAAGTAGAAAGTCTTTCAAGAAAAATGTTTTGACTAATTGTGTTTGACGAAGGCTGATAAATGCATTTACAATAACATCCAGCTAAAAAATACGTTTATGGAATCAGGTAAATTTAATGAATTACCACCGGATTATGATGGGGACAAACTTGGTCCTCAAAAGCGCCGAACAGTATTTGATACTATCGAAGAAAAAATCACTCACGACGCAAAAAATCTTATAGCAATAGCCAGAGCTCAATTCAAGGCGACTGGAGTCGAGATTAAACCAATTGCCCAGGCCCGTAGAAAAGACGATGACCTTTCCGCCTTAAGTGCAGCAATTGATAGAGAACAGGGAACAGTAAATCCACGCCAGCTCACCCCTGAGCAAATAGCTGAAACTTTGCACACACTTGAATTAAGATTTAATTCTAAAGATCGTCTAAAGCGTCACAAAGGTATCGAATGGACTAGGGTTAAGGATGCTCTTATTGCTAGTCCGGAAGCTCTTTGGAGTATAAATAGAATGGAAGCACAAGGGCACGAGCCTGATGTGTACTTTGCTGATGGCGATGGATTTGATGTTGGAACCTGTTCTGCAGAAACACCTGTTCAAGGCAGAAATTGTGTTTATGATAGTGAAGATGAAAATTGGCTTAAAGAATATGGCATGGACAGATATGGTTCAGATTTTGTATCTAAAGTTAATGGTAATGCCGTAGATATGGCTAAAGAGCTTGGCGTAGAAATCATGTCACCTGACCAGCTCAACAAACTTCATAGGGGTGGTGATTTTGATTTAAATACCAGTAGCTATATAAGAACGGATGCCACTACAAGAAAAAGTGGGGATAGACTCGTTAGTTATGGGCACAAAATTTGGATATGGAGAGACCTCCATACTTCTCGGTGGAGTTCTCACCGTCCACTTCCTAATAGATCCTGGCGCGGTTCGCTAAGAGTAAATTGGGTTTTTTAGATTTTTTTTACTCACTCCCACTCTATCGTTCCCGGAGGTTTATTTGTAATGTCGTAGAAAATTCCACTTATACCTGCTCCGCTCGAAGCATCGGATTGGTACTTCTCCTATTGATAGCAATTTCGTGTCCATACCTGGGTAAACCTATGGTAATCTTGGTAAATCTAGGCAAGTTTTTGTGGCCAAGTCAATAATGCCAGTTTTCCTGAAAAGACCCCAGTTTTTCCATTGATCTGTTAAACAACAGCACTTTGAGTGAGGACTTTTCTACATGAGTCCAGGTATAGCGTTATAATTTACAGATTGAAATCTGCGTGGCACTTTAAGGGATTATTTTATGTCAAATCACCTTTTCTAGAAAAAATGGGGCCTTTTTAGAGTTTTCTATTTGACAAAACCGGTAAAGATTGTTATTATCCGACGCTGAATATTTAAATCTTAAATTTATTTATGGAACATTCACACTCACGTGGAGAATTTGCAGAAGATGAAGCTGGTAAAAAAGGAAAACTCACTTTTGATGCACAAAATCTTATCAGACTTGCCGCTGAACAATCAGCAAAAATAGGCGAGACGGTGAACCCACTTTCCTTAGCGCGCAGAAGGGACAATGACATTGAAGCATTGAGAGCGGCAATTGCCAAGGAACAGGGAAATGTGAATCCAGCAGTCCAAGATTCAGGAACACCTGCTCCGGAACTTTCTCCCGAACAAAAAGAATCCACCTTGGCTACTCTTGCCGCTCGTTTTAAGGCAAATGAAAACCTCCACAAAGGAGTGGAATGGACTAGAGTAAAAAATTCCCTCGAAACTAAACCGGAAGCACTATGGAGTATCAATGAAATGGAAAAGGCCGGTCATGAGCCAGATGTATACAATACAGATGATAATGGTTTTGATATAGGAACCTGCTCCAAAGAATCTCCAGAAAGTGGTAGAAATTGCGTATTTGATGAAGCAGCAGAGGAGTGGATGAAAACTAATAGACCTAATGAAAGATTCAATGGGAATGCTGTAGCTATGGCCAAAGCGATGGGAATTGATCTGATGGATCCAAATCTTTACAAGGATGTATTGCAGAAAAAAGGAAGATTTGATGAGCAAACTTGGAGTTGGCTAAAAACACAATTAAGCATTAGGTCTACCGGCTATGCGCTCGGTGGTAATCGCCGTGGTGACGATGTGGGCGCGGCTCGGTTCGATGCGCGCTATCACGATGGCGATAGGTCTTGGCGCGGCTCGCTAAGGGTAGAATGGGCTGCTTAGTATTTGATCTTTGATTCTTTCTTTAAACTTTATTTTTATTTTTTGGCCCGAGCTTGTCTGCCGTAAGGCAGGCGAAAGCGAGGGCCTTTTCTTTTGCAGAAATTTTGTTAAACTGATTCAACGGTGAATAGTCACTCTACTCAGATGGAGTCGCGCACTCTACGCGACATCCGCCTTAGCTTGAGCTGCCGTTCGCGTGATCTTTCTCAAAAAAGACTTTGAATTAAAGAAGAAGTCTGAAAGATCATAATTTTAAAAATAGACCATTAGGTATGAGTGGAGTTTACCCGGATTTAGACGGGTGAAAAAAGCAAACCAATGCATGTATCACGGTTGCACTTGCCTTCCAGGCAGGAGGACCGTGATTACAATACGGACAAACTCCATCAAAAATCGGCAATGCGTTCAACGGTAACAACAATGGTATCAACAGGAACAATGCGAACAATCACAACGATAATGGTTCCTTCCGTGCCGCGATAATGGTCTATGAACTTTGTAAGGATTTTAGCCATCCTCCCAGCATACGGCCTATTTCGGCCAGCTTTGACTGTGTTTGGAAAATTAAGGTTTCATTTGAGATGAGGTTAATACCTCTCCTCAAATGGTGCAATTCAAAGGTCAATGAGAGATTTAACATGGTAAAAAACCTTGACAGCACGAAATGAACTAGTTAATATTTACGCATACGAAAAACTAAACTAGTTAATATGATTGAAGTCATTCTTGAAAAACAAAATCCCTGGTGGAACGATCTATCATTTAAATTTAACATTTTTTCACGAGATGTAACTCATGAGTTAATCAACAATTTGGAAAACGACAAAATTATTGCACTGGTTGGTAGTCGTCAGGTAGGCAAAACATCGCTATTATACCTACTCATTGAGCATCTTTTGAAGACCGTAAAATCGACCAGAATTTTTTATTTTAATCTCGACGATTTTGAAATTAAAGGACTCTTTTCTTCTGCTGCTACATTTCTTAATTACATTCAGGCCGATAAGAAAATAAAATATATCTTTATAGATGAAGTACAAAGACTGGATAACCCCGGGTTGTTTTTAAAATCAATTCACGATCTTAATTTGAATCTGAAAATAATTGTCAGCGGTTCTTCCCAATTGGAGTTGAAGGCAAAATTAAAAGAATTTTTAGTCGGACGATTAAGACAACTGGAAATTCCACGCTTAACCTTTTCTGAAATTAAACAGCTTTCGCCCAATATTCCCAAAAAATCCATTTTGGAAAACATCATGCTGTATGGTTCATATCCCGAAATTGTAAAACAAAATAATTTTGAAGAAAAAAAACTGTTACTTAATGATATTTATAAAACCTATCTTCAAAAAGATATTGCTGATTTTGCCAAAATAGAAAATATTGATGCTTTCAATAAGTTATTGATTTTACTCGCCTCCCAGATTGGTTCCCTGTTAAACATTCATCATCTTTCCAAAACTCTCCGCATTTCTTCGCAAAAAGTTACTGAATATATTGATATACTCGAAGGCACTTTCATTATAAAACGCCTTTATCCTTTTTTTAAAAATTATAAAAAAGAAATAAGTAAAACTCCAAAAATATATTTTATGGATCTTGGCTTGCGCAACCTGCTTTTAGCCAATTGGCAAGCTTTGGAATTACGCAATGACAGAGGTGCATTATTTGAAAATCTTGCTTTCCTTGAACTTTACAATCAGGATATTTACAAAATTAAACATTATCATTTTTGGCGCACCACAAATCAGACCGAAATTGATTTCGTAATAGAGGAGGGGACCATTCTAAAAGCCCTGGAAGCAAAATACTCGAGCCTTAAAAACCCAAAAGCTTTTATTACTTTCAAGGAATACTACCCTCAAGCATTAACGGAACTTATTACTCCCGATACGATAGGAGAATTAGCATGAGATCTACTCCCACTCTATAGTTCCTGGAGGTTTGTTTGTAATGTCGTAGAAAACCGCCGTTACGCCTTCCACAGCCTTCAACCTTTTTACCAATTCTTCCAACTTAGCCCTCTCCATTTCATAAAAATTTGCCGTCATCGCTTCTTCGCTGCACACCGGTCTCAAAACCACGGACTCGCCAGCGCCATTCACCTCCACCGGAATTAACACGGTAGGGAACTGCCAAATTTCTTTATCAATCCCAGCCTCGATTATGTAGTCCATGACTACCTTGTCCGCCTTTTGAATAGTCAGATTTCGCTCTTTTGTAAGGTAAGAATCCGCCACGCTAAAAGTCTCAAAATGATCTGGGAAAAGTCCATAAACTACCCTATTTATTTCCGGAAACTGATTAGTCAGCTGGGTAGACAGCTTGGATAGGTCGGTCCATTCCATCGGCTTACCATAAACAACAAGTGGGTGCTTGTAAGTACGCTCATCGCCCTGCACTCCCACACTTTTGATCGGCAACACGCGACCCTTCAAAACTTCGTCACCACTGCCTCCCACTCCCGCCAAAAATTCATTTATCTTTTTCTCCACTTCTTCTACGCCAGCCGGATAATCCGTTCCCTTCGCACATAAAGTTCTCACCGCCAGACCAGGTCCCGGAAACGGATGCCTTGCGACCATTTTCTCAATCAGCCCTAATTTCGTACCCACCTGACGCACCTCATCTTTGTAAGTTGCATCAATGGTTCAATCACTTTTCCTTCCTCCGTCAGTTTTTTAATTCTCTCAACTTGATTATGGTGAGTCTTAATTTTATCCGCATGTTTTGTGCCACCACTTTCAATTGTATCTGGATAAATAGTACCCTGGCCGAGCATCCATTCGTCAGGATTCAAATTCAAATCCGCCGCCACTTTACCCTGAATATCCAGGAAAAGATCTCCAATAATTTGACGCTTTTTCTCCGGTTCATAGACGCCTTTCAGAGCTTCAAAATATTCATTACTAGCATCGTATACATGTAAATTCGTCACACCTACAGCTTTCAGAGCCGCCTCCACTTCATTGCGTTCATTCATCCTCATAAAGCCGGTATCAACAAAAAGTCCGTATACCCGACCTTCGCCGAGAGCCTTATCTAAGAGCAAAAATGCCACCGTACTATCCACGCCTCCACTAATCATTAGAAACACTTTTCTCGTTCCAACTTTATCCTTAATTTCCTTCAAAATATCTTCAATATAACTATCAATACTCCATTCACGTTTCGCACCCGTCACCTCCACAAAGCTCTCGAGGATTTTCATGCCACAAGGAGTATGAGTGACTTCCGGATGGAACTGCAGGCAGAAAATATTTTTCTTGAAATTCGCCATGGCCGCGATAGGGCAATCATCCGTCGCCGCCACCAATTCAAAACCTTCCGGCATTTTTACAACCTGATCAAAATGACTCATCCACACCTTTTCCTCATCTTCCACATCCTCAAAAACACCTTCCCTCTTAGCAAAATTAACCACCGCCGAGCCATATTCCCGCACTTTCCCTTTCTCCACTTCACCGCCTAGACTATAAGCCACCAACTGATGACCATAACAAATTGCCAAAATTGGCACACTCATTTCAAAAATTCCCATATCGCATTTTACACTGTCCGGAGCCATCACACTCGCAGGTCCACCGGATAAAATAATACCCGAAAAACCTGTCAATTTCTTCGCTTCCACCGCCCCATCCAAAATCTCACTATAAACTCCTAATCTTCTAATGCGATTAGCAATGAGATGAGCATACTGCCCGCCAAAATCCAAAACAGCAATTTTATCCATAAGCCCGGCCCTAATGGGCCTCATCAAATAAACAATACCGTCACATTCTACAAAAAAAATGTAGATCTAGAAAGAGTAATTTTCTAAGAGGTTCGACATATTTTGCCTTGCAAATTCCAAAAATAGGCATAAAATGGAGTTATGTACTCCAGAATTATAAAACATTCGGCAAATAAGAGCTTTTTCCTCTTTGGGCCAAGAGGTACTGGTAAAACTACCTGGCTCAAGGCAAATTTTAAAAATGCCATTTATCTCGATCTTCTCGACGCGGAATTGTTTAATGATCTTCTCGCGCGACCAGATCGTTTAAAAAAACTTATTCCACCTGATTTTAAAGACTGGGTTATTCTTGATGAAGTTCAAAGAGTTCCATTATTGCTTCACGAAGTGCACAGGCTGATTGAGGAAAATAATTTTAAATTTATTCTTACCGGTTCAAGTGCTAGAAAATTAAAGCATAAGGATATTAATCTTTTGGCTGGCAGAGCATTAACTTATCAGATGTATCCGTTGACAGCCTTGGAATTAAAAAGTGATTTTAATATTCAGCATTCTCTAAAATGGGGACATCTCCCTTCAACTTTCTCTGAGCTAGATCCTAAAAAGTATTTAGAATCATACATAAGCACTTATTTAAAAGAGGAAATTCAGAATGAAGGGCTAACCAGAAACCTTGGTGCTTTTTCACGATTTTTAGAGACTGCAAGTTTTTCTCAGGGAGCAGTGTTGAATATCTCTTTGGTAGCACAGGATAGTGGAATTAACCGCAAAGTTGTGGAAAATTATTTTTCAATTCTCGAAGATTTAATGATAGCGCAGAGAGTGCCAATTTTTACAAAAAAGGCAAAGCGGAAAGTCATCGCTCACCCAAAATTCTATTTTTTTGATGCTGGGGTTTATAGGTGTATAAGGCCAAAAGGGCCATATGATTCACCTGAGGAAGCGGATGGTGCCACCATTGAAACTCTGATTTTTCAGGAATTAACAGCAGTGAATAGCTACCTCAATTTGGGATATGAAATCTCCTATTGGAGAACTATTGATCATGTTGAAGTTGATTTCGTAATGTATGGCGAAAATGGACTTAAGGCTATAGAAATAAAAAGAACCTCAAAATTAAATCCAAGAGATTTTCATGGACTTAAGGCCTTTTCAAAAGATTATCCTCTTGCCAAATGCTACCTTCTTTATGGCGGAGAAAGAAAGCTTTTTGAAGAGAATATTGAAGTTATTCCAATAGAAGAATTTTTAAAAAACATCGATTCTTATTTGAAATAGATTTTGCTTAATTTTGACTCTATTTTTTTGCCTTCTTAATTTTCTCCTTCGCCTTCTCCATCAACTTTTTCTCTTTTTTTGAATGTTCTTCCAGCGGCCTCAACAAAGGGAACAACACCGCATCTTTGAGATTCTCCTGACCGGTAAGCAGTGTCACCAACCTATCCACTCCCATACCCCAACCGGACGCGCAAGGCATGCCGTGTTCCATTGCCAATAAATATTCTTCATTCATCATCATCGCTTCTTCATCACCACCGGCTTTCGCCAAAGCCTGATTCTCGAAACGTGCTCGCTGATCTGTAGGATCAACGATTTCGCTATAAGCATTTATAACTTCCCAAGTGTTCACAAGTAGCTGGAAAGTATCGCACAATCTCGGATCCTTATCACTCTTTCTCGCCAAAGGCTTTGTCGCCAAAGGATGATTGGTCACGAAAGTTGGTTGAATTAATTTCGGTCTGGAAACTTTTTTATAAAGTGCATCCACCAGATTTCCGTAGCCCAAATTTTCCGCATCATCGATCTTCAGACCCTTCGCCTTTATCTCAGCGAGAAGTCCACCCGCACCACCATCGGCCTCGCTCGCCTCGCTGTATTTCAAGACATCTATTCCACAATCATTTTCAATAATTTTAGTAAAAGGAACTCGCGGCCACGGCGCTTTGAAATCCACTTCCACATCATTTCCTTCACGATCTTTTATTTTTACCACCGTCGTACCAAGAAGTTTTTTCAAAACATGTTCAAACATTCTCTCCGTGAATTTCATATTGTCCTCGTAATCCCAAAACGCGCAGTAGTGCTCGATCATCGTAAATTCCTGCAAATGACTCGGATCCATGCCTTCATTACGGAAACATCTCGCCACTTCAAAAGTCTTTTCAAAACCGCCAACCAAAGCCATTTTCTGCCATAATTCTCCGCCGGCAATTCGGAGATAAACGTCCATATCTAAAGCATTGTGATGAGTCTTAAAAGGTTTGGAAGCCGCGCCGGAAGAGACATTTTCCAGCACCGGAGTTTCGAGTTCTACAAATCCTTCTGACCAGTAAAATTCACGCAAAGCCCTCGTTAAATTACTACGAAAAAGAAATCTATCAAAAGACCCACGATTCATTGTCGTATCCAAATATCTTTGGCGATAAATCGTTTCTTGATCTGTTACGCCATGCCATTTTTCCGGCAAAGGACGCAAAGCTTTTGAAAGCAAAGTTGTATTATGAACCAATAAAGTCACCTCGCCGTGACGAGTTTTAAACAATTCTCCTTCCACTCCAATAAAATCCGCCACATCAATTTTCCTCAAAAATTTATAATGTTCATCACCCACAAATTCCTTCATAAAACAGATCTGAACCTTGCCACTAAAATCCTGCAAATTCGCAAAAGCCAATTTCCCATGATCACGGAAAGTCATGATACGACCGCATAATTTAATCAATTTATCACTCTTCAACTGCCCTCCTTCCACATTCAAACTTGCCACAATATCCGTCACTTCCTTCGTTTTTTCTCCCGGCACTCCTTCGCCCTTTTCCGCGACACCTAGAGCTTCAGTCGCCGTATGACTTCTTTCAAATCTATCCGCATAAGGAACCACCCCAGCTTCTCGTAGAAGCTTCAATTTCTGCAACCTAACGTGATACTCATTCAAATTTTGTTCTTCCATGTGCGCCAGTATAAGAGAGGAGCGT
>CALRGV010000028.1 GCA_943358175.1 Candidatus Peribacteria bacterium | reverse complement strand
CAAAATAGATGAATGGATGAATAGAGCTTTTGACGGTAGTGAAGAACCTTCCAAGTCAGATCCTAAATCAGCAGCCCCTCAAAAAGGGCAAATTCCTCATGGAGGACAATCAAACAATAAAACTGTTAATAATAATCAAAAACAAGCCACGGGCTCTCAGCAGAGCAGCTCTTTTTCAGTACATGGCTCAAACAAACCAGGTGCCACGGGCGCCAAAAATTTTATGCAAAACAATCAAAACAATGGTCTATCCCCACAAGGATCTCAACCACAACCGCAAAGAGGCCAAACGCCTTATCGCGGTCAACAAACACAGCAAAGGCCAGTTCAATCTCAACCTAGTGTTCAGAATGACGACTCTCCTTTTGCTCCCGGTCCATCATCTCCAAGACCTGCTCAAAGCCAGCCTCCGCGCCGCGACAATCGCCCACAAGCAGGACAAAGGCCGGTTCAGGGTTCTCAGAGACCGATGCAAAGCGCTCCAAGGCCTACTCAACAAGGCCAACGCCCAGAGCTAAGGCGTAGTGGCGATGGGAGTCAGCGCCCAGCGCTATCCGCGCAACGTCCGACACCTCGCAATGACTACGTCAACAAGCGTATTCCAATAAATTTCAATAAACCCGGCAAAGTGGCAAAGCTTCCAAAAGCCGCTCACAAAGAAACTCAAATTCTCAAAGGAAAATTGAAAATTATTCCTCTCGGCGGACTCAATGAAGTTGGTAAAAATATGACCGCTTTCGAATACGAAGACGATATTATTATCGTGGACATGGGCTTGGAGTTTCCAAGTGAAGACATGTTCGGTATTGATTATGTGATTCCGGATATCAGCTACCTCGAAGACAACAAAAAACGTATTCGCGGCGTAGTGATCACTCACGGACATCTCGATCATATCGGCGGAATTCCTTATATTCTCCCAAAATTAGATTTTCCACCATTGTTTGCTACCAAGCTTACAATCGGTCTGATCAAAAAACGTATCGACGAATTCAAACAAGATAAACTCGCCCAATTAAATATCATCAGCCCGGATCAAATATTGAAACTTGGACAATTTACTTTTAGTTTCTTCCGTGTGGCTCACTCCATTCCGGATTGTGTTGGTATCATCATCGATACTCCAATCGGAAAAGTAGTGCATACAGGAGATTTCAAATTTGATGCTACTCCAGCCAGAAATCAGGCTCCGGCAGACATTCATAAAATGGAAGCTCTCGGTTCCCAAAACGTTCTCGCCCTTTTCTGTGAATCCACTAACGCCCTCAAGCCCGGCCACTCTATGTCTGAGCTCGATGTTGGTATTTGTCTTACAAAAATTATTAAAGAAGCTCCGGCTCGTGTAATTATCGCTTCTTTCTCCAGTCAGGTCGGCCGTATTCAACAAATTCTCGATGCCGCTGTTGCCAATAATCGTAAGGTTTTTGTCAGCGGACGCAGCATGAGTGAAACCATGAGTATTTCCGCCAGCCTCGGCTATCTCAGCTTTCCGAAAGATCTCATTTTCGATATCAAGAAATACAAGAAAATTCCTGATGAACAAGCCCTTATTCTCACTACCGGTTCTCAGGGCGAAGCGGTATCTGCTCTTACCCGTATTTCTACCGGTGAACATCCACACGTAAAGGTGCAAAAAGGCGACATGATTGTCCTTTCTTCTTCCCCAATTATTGGTAACGAACAAGCGATTAGTACCGTGATCAATCGACTTACTATGCTTGGTGCCGAAGTTATTCACAACCAGATTATGGACGTGCATACTTCCGGTCACGGCAAACAGGATGAGCTCGCCAGAATGATTAATTACGTGAAGCCAAAATATTTAATTCCGATTCACGGCGAGTATTACATGCGCCAAGGATTATCTAAAGTCGCTCAGCAAAAATGTGGTATGAAAGAAAACCAGGTCCTCATGATCCAAAACGGGAATATCCTCATTGCAGAACCTAATAGCGTGAAAGTTTCCGAAGAAGTTGTTGAAACCAAATATATTTTGATTGATGGTCTCGGTGAAGGACATTTCGATTCACAGGTACAAATGGACCGTGAAATTATGTCTCAAAATGGAGCACTTGTCGTGCTCGTATACGTGAGAGGTAAACAACTTGGCAGAACACCTGATGTGGTCTCCCGCGGTTTCATTTACATGCATGAATCGGAGGAAATCACGAAAGAAATTTCTCAACTTGCCGCTGACGCTTTCCGTCGCATCATGGACAAAAATCCCGGTGCCAACCGCCAAGATATCAAGAAATACATTCGTCAAACCATCGACAAATACACTCACACGAAGATTGAACGCCGACCATTGATCATACCGCTGCTTATAGAGATGTAGGCGAATTAAACCACGCGCCCCTACTTCATCACTACAAATTTACAGTGTACCGATCCGGTCAAAGCTTGATTCTCAAGTGGCATTCTTCCGATGTATGACATATCTATTCTTCTCACCTCAAAACCTCTTCTGGCATACGCCATTTCTGCAAGAATTTAGAAATAATTTAAGAAAATTTTAACTTTGGTCATTATACTCCATATGACATCATCACTTAAACATTGATTTTTATGCAAATATACGATAAACTATATAGTAAGTCATATAGAATACTATATAACAAACTATATATGTCCACAATCATTACAACCACTCACCTTCAGCAAAAAATTGGTGAAATCACCGCTAACATCGATAAAAAGAGCTACATTGTAACCAATCGCGGCGAAGGAAAAATTGTTATGCTTCCATATTTCGATGGCTGCAGCGAATTTATAGATGACTATATGGAGGATTTTGAAATGTATGCCAACAGAGAAAAATTAGTTAAAGAATTTGAAGAATCTTATAAGTCCGGTCCGAGCGATTTAATAATTTAGAACAATGATTACATTTATTTTTGGGAAAGAAGCTGGGAAAAAATTTACCAATTTGGAGAAAATTGAGAGAGAAAGAATTTCTAATAAGCTTAAAGTATTAAAAAATCATCCAAATATTTTTTCAGTCCTTACGAAATTAGAAGATTTTGGACTTGCCACTCACAGAATAAGAATAGGAAATGTTCGGTTAATTCTCAAATTAGAGAAACATGAAAAACAAAATATTGAATTTTTTATTTTAAAACTTGGGCATAGAAAAGAAATTTACAGATAGCTCGTGTAAAAATTACCATCAAAATGCCAGTAAAATTTACACAAAAACGTGATGGAATTTAATTTCCCCACCACTTATAATACCCCCATGAACTTCCCCATCGAAATTCCACCATTCTTCCTCCAAAAAGCTTTGGGGCTCCAGGTAAAGCCAGAAGATATTTCTGAAGATTTTATTCGTGGTAGTGGAAAAGGTGGCCAGAAGATCAACAAAACTTCCAGTTGCGTACTCCTCCGCCATCAGCCCACGGGCATTGAAGTACGTTGCCAAAAGCATCGCGAACAATCCAATAATCGCCTCTCCGCCTACAAGCTTCTTATTCTGAAAATCGAAGAAAAAATCAAAGGCGTGCGGTCCGATCGTGCCCATGAAATTCACAAACTCCGCAAACAAAAGCGCAAACGCAGCAAGCGCGCCAAGGAAAAAATTCTCGCCGCAAAACACCACCACAGCGAAATAAAACAAAATCGCGGTGAAGTAAAAAACTTCTAAAATATCTCCGATAAAAAACAACCTAATGTCAAAAAAAATTAAATTCTTAGCTTGGGTAGGGATTATTCTTTCCTTATCTGCAGCACTTCTTTTTGTCAGAATACATGCAAACAACGGCCTTGCCGGGGATCAGGTGCACTATCTCATCATGAGCAATAGCCTCCTGCAAGATGGAGATTTTGATTTAAAAAATGATCACGAACTCGAGAGATACAAAAGCTATCATCCGGATAAACTCGATACCCATATTCCCACGAGACAATTCAATCAGGACAGTCCGAAATGGTATTCTCTGCACAATCCCGGTTTGCCAATCATTTTAAGTCCTTTTGTGGCTACATTAGGCTATAAAGGAGCAATTATTGTAATGGTTTTTATAGCAATTTTACTGCTTCTTTTGACCTATTTCTGGACAGAAAAGGTAACCGGAAATAAAAAAGCCTCCTTTTTTGCCTGCGCCATTTTATTCTCATCATTTTTTTATCTTTCCTTGGCGGGCTATATTTTTCCCAATTTACTCATAGCCGCAATTACTTTGGGGGCACTATTGATTTTGGAAAATAAAAATCGTCCCATATGGCAACTTTTTCTACTAGGTGCCTTATTGGGAATAGGGCCCTGGATTCACGTCAAAACGCTCTTGAGCTTTGCAACGATAGGGCTGATTGCCATTATCCAAATATTGAAAATTAAAAAAACCTGGAGAAATAAACTAAGCGAATTATCCATTTTAATCGTTCCCGCCCTCATCCTGATCGCCCTTTTCGAATGGAAACTTTATGAATGGTATGGTGTCATTTTTCCAAACCAAACATTTGCCGGAGACATTCTGTTTTCAATTTCACCATTCAAGTCTCTCGCCGCCATTCTCTTTGATGCCACCAAGGGTCTCTTCATTAATAATCCGGCACTGATACTCATATTGCTGGGACTACCTCTCTGGTTCAAGCAAAATCGTTGGCAACTTTTTAGGGTAATACTAATACTTGGACCGGGTTTTATTTTGCAACTCAGCTTTCTGGATTGGTGGGGAGGATGGTCTCCATCCGGACGTTATTTGATGGATATGTTACCGGTCTTGATTCCGGCAATAGCTTTTATTTATCCATTCTTAAAAAATTTATGGCTAAAAATATTTACCTGCATTTTACTTGGTTTACAGATCATTTTCTCACTGATTTTTATATTTTTCAAAACTCCCTGGGTTTGGTCTGGAGTCAGTAATCCAGTTTTTGAAGTTATTCGGAACAAAACCGGCCTGGCGCTTGATAGAATCCTGCCCCAGTTTAGTCCGGAACTACATCTAAAAAATACATATAGTGGAGTATTTCTCACGCTTTTCATTATAATAGCGGCGACACTGCTTGTGTCAGGCATCAAATTAAGCCGTCAGCAAAACGAATGAACTTATACGCAATTATCAGGAAATTCAAGCCTTTCATCAAATACGCCACGGTAGGAATTATGGGTACGGCTATTGATCTCGGCTCACTCTATCTCCTCGTGGAATACGCTCATTTGCCGGTAATTCCCGCTTCCGCCATTTCTTTTCTGTTGGCCGTGATTAATAATTTTATTATCAATAAGTCTTGGACTTTTCAAGTGAAATCTAAAAATTATCGGAAGCTTTTTATCAAGTTTCTTATTGTTTCAATTGTTGGCTTTTTCCTAACAATTTGTAGCATGTATATTTTTGTTGAGATCGTCAGCATTTGGTACATCTTTGCCAAAGCCCTCACTTCTCTCATTGTTCTTTCTTGGAATTTTTTGGGTAACAAATTTTGGACCTTCACCATTAAGCACAAAGAAAATCAAACAATATCGGCCTTTACTTACGACCTCTCCATCGTCATCCCCGCCTACAATGAAGAAAATCGTATCAAAAATACTCTTTTATCTATTAATGATTATCTTTCCAACAATGAAATTAACGCCGAAATAATTGTTGTCAGCGACGGTAGCAAAGATCAAACAGTAGACATAGTAAAAAGTTATCAAAATAAAATCCCAAATCTTAGAGTCATAAATCTTGGAAAAAATGCCGGCAAAGGCGCAGCTGTAAAGCAAGGAATTATTGCAAGCAAAGGCAAACTCATTCTTTTCACCGACGCTGATAATTCCACCCCTATTGAAGAATTCACAAAACTTCAAAAAAAACTCACGGAAAATAATGCTCAAATTGCCATCGGCTCACGCTACATGAATGACAGTTCCGTGAAAATAAAACAGCCCACCTATCGCATCTTTTTAGGACGAGCGGGTAATCTCTTAATTAGAATATTTCTCATTGATGGAATTCGTGACACTCAATGTGGCTTCAAGCTGTTCACAAGTGATGCGGCCAAAAATATTTTTCACTTTCAAAAAGTAAAACGTTTTGGTTTTGATATGGAAGCACTTGTTGTTGCCAGCCATCTCGGTTACAAAATTATTGAAGTACCGGTCAGTTGGTTCAACTCCGTTGAAAGCCGTGTCCGTCCTATCAAAGACGCCATCATCACGCTCAAAGATCTGGTCTATATAAAATTAAATCTTTGGAGCGGACGATATGCGGATAAAGATTAGGGAAAATAACTATGGACACTTTTGTTAAAGCGAATATTATGAAGTCCATAACATTCCAAAATGCTAAAAATATACAAGACCTCTCGGGACGAGATCCTTAACCCAAAAAGGCCCGGTCCCAATACTTGGATTGATTTAAATTCTCCTACCGAAGAGGAGCTTGAATTATTGAAACCTCTTATAGAAATTCCGGAAGATATTTTATGCTCAATTAAAGACATTGATGAAGTGCCAAAGTTGGAAAAAATTGATGGTGCAAATTTTATTTTAATTCAAACTGCACGTATTACCAGCGAAGAAGATCAGGAAGAAACCGTCTCGGGAGATTATTCCATTACTCCTATGGGAATTCTTTATAGTGCGGATTTCATCATTACTCTCACTGAGGGGAAAAATGACGTCATGAATTACTTGAAGAATAAATTGAAAAATTTTGACAAAAATAAAATTATTGATACCTCAAATATTCCACAATTAATTTTAAAAGTTCTTCTTTTCAATTCCAAAATTTACCTGCGTTATTTGAAAACTATTAATCAAAAGATTCGTGTTTCCCAAACTCATTTGGAGGAATCTCCGGAAAATGAACAGATTATTCATTTGATGGATCTGGAAAAATCTTTGGTTTATTTTGAGACTTCCATTCATGCAAATCATGTAGTATTGGAAAAATTGGGTAAACGTAAATTTTTCACAAGCACTGAAGATGATGAAGAACTTTTTGAGGATATTTTTGATGAAAACAAACAAGCGATTGAGACGGTAAAAATTTATGGCCGTATCGTTGCAAACGTTTCGAATACATTTGCTTCAATTATTTCAAACAATCTAAATAGAACAATGAAGTTTTTGACTTCAGTGACATTGATTTTGATGTTACCTACTTTGGTTGCCAGTGTTTACGGAATGAATGTACCTTTGCCTTTTCAGGAAAGTCCCCACGCCTTTTTGATTGTCATGGTTTTCTCCATCGCTTTATCTCTATCTGTTATTTTCTTCTTCCTGCGCAAGAAAATCTTCTAGAAATTATCAAGGCACTGTAAGACGAAAGTTTTTAAATATCTTCCCTCGGAAAAGGAAACTCTTTCCGTATGATCAAAAGGTTGAGTAAGCGAGCATAAAATCCTCATATCTTTTTTTGAACGTCCGGCGGTAAATTTCAAAATTTCCCTAAAATCTTCTTGAGTAATTCTGCCGGAACAGGAACAAGTTACTAAAATTCCACCGGGACTCAAAAGATCCATGCATCGTCGATTTATGCTGGTGTAAGCCTTTTTAGCCTCGTCGATTTTGTCGTTTGATTTTGCGAAAGCCGGAGGGTCGCAGACTATAATATCGTAATCTCCAATTTTTATATCACTCAAAAAATCAAAAACATCCGCACACACAAAATCATATTTTTCAAAATTTTTCTTGTCATCGATTTTTATCCCATTCAGTCTGAAATTTTCTTGCGCGAGTTCTAAGGCGCTTTCTGAAGAATCCACCGTCGTCACTTTTTTCGCGCCATTTAATGCGGCGTACAAGCCAAAACCTCCGGTGTAAGAAAATAAATTCAATACTCTTTTCCCATGAGAAATATCCCCCACTTTTTTTCGTGCTTCACGTTGATCGAGAAAAAAACCGGTCTTCTGTCCTTTCAAAACATCCGCCAAAAATTTCACGCCATTTTCGGAAAATTTCACCGGTCCATCTACTTTTCCATAATGAATATTTACCGGGAGACTTTCCATCCCATCAGATTTTCTAGATTCTATATCAGATCTTTCCACAATTGCTTCCGGATCGAATGCATCGCGCAAAGCTTCCACGATTAGCTCGCGATACTTATCCATCGCCGCTGTATGAATTTGGAAAACAAATACATTTTCATAGCGATCAATAATTAATCCAGGCAACCAATCGGCATCGGCATTTACCAGTCTATAAGACGTTGTCTCTGCTGGCGATGCTAAAGCTCCGTGTCGCGCGGAGTGCGCGGCCAGAAATTCTTTTTTTGCATTTTCCAGGCTCTTGAATTTTCTCACGAAAAAATCACTATCAACCTTGAAACCATTTTCATCATCCTTATTTAGACTTATCATTCTCAAAGCAATCGAAGTATTTGGATTGTACATGCCAATTCCTAGAAAATTTTTCCCTCCACTGTAGACCTTTACCAGTCCCACTTCTCTCGCCGGTTTTCCGTCTTCGTTCACCGGTCCGGTTTCAATTCCTTTCGAAAATATCCATGGATGTCCCGCCAATACCGGAGTTTCTCGCCCATTTCTCAGCCACAATTTAGGTATTCGATTATTCATAAATTTCCATCAATTTTTTTGTAACTGCTCCTGCCCCTCCGTTCCCCACTTTTTTCCCGTTCAGCTTATTCACCGGCACAATTAGTTTCACGCTGTTTGTCAGAAAAATTTCTTCCGCTTCAAACAAATCTTCAATTTTAAAATCCCTCTTCTCGATTTCCATCTCATCTTTTTGTGCCAATTTAATCACTTTATCACGCACCACTCCGGCCAATACATCATGTTCAGGAGTGTGAATTACACCGTTTTTTACGATAAACACATTGGCAGTAACACCTTCTCTCACAAAACCATCATTATCCACCATGATTACCTCACCAACTTTTTTCTTATCAACTTTTCGCTGCGCCCAGATCATTGGCAATAAATTAGTGCTCTTAACTTCAGGCATGGATCGCCCCAAAGTCATCGTAATTGCTTCAATTCCACCATAAATCTCCGGTGCGATAATCAGCTCATCGCAATGAATCAGTAAAGTCGGACTTTTACAGCTGTTGAAATCAAAGTCGTTTTCACCCCTGGAAACAGTAATTCTCACCCTGGAAGTCTTGAATTTATTCAATTTAACAGTCTCTTCAGCCCATTTTCCAATTTCCGAAAGAGGCCATTCCAGCTTAATTCCCAGGAAATTAGCGGATTTTTGCAGTCTTTTCATGTGCTGTTCCACATCGGCAAGCTTTCCATTATCAGCTCTCAAAGTCTCAAAAACAGCATCTCCATATAGGAAGCCATGATCAAAAGCCGAGATCAAAACCTTATTTTTTGGCAGAAATTTGCCATTTAGACAAGCTATCATGCGCGGAGTGTAACAGATAAACCCGGAATTGACAAAATTCATAAATTTACGATCACCCTAGACAATTCCAAAATTAGCATTACAATTTCCCTCACAGTCTCCCTTTTAGACTAAAAAAATATGTCGCCAACAACAAACTCAAGCAATTTTTCCCTCGAGGAAAAATACGAAAAAATCAAAGAGGCGGTGCTCTCGAAACGGCCCGTACTCGCTGAAATCCTCCGCAAATTTGGCAATAAAAACCTTTATGAATACGCCAAAGATTACATTAGCGTTTATCTGAATCCTCCTATCAAAAAACGTCAGGATGAATTCATTAATACCTTCAAAGAGGAGGTAGCCAAACGTCTCGGCGACACGGTAGCCGATTCCGCCGCAAAACAGCTGTCCAGCTATTACTACGTTTCCACCGCCGATCACCATGGGCCCATTTGCCACCCATTTTTTTTGAATTCCAATCTCCTCGCTTCCGCGCCTTACTTTGAAGTGGAAGACCCATTGCTGGAAAATGTGATTGTTCTGGCTTGCGCCAATGTTTCTTTAAATAATTCTTCCTTCCCTCGCGGCCTCCTTTTCAACAGCTACGCCAATGGAAAAATAAATACTCATCGTCTCTCTTTTCTCCCAAGCAATTCTCATTCTTCCACCGTCTATAATTTCCGTCCTTACACCGGTGAAGAAATAAAAAAGATGAAAACTATCCTTCGTGATAAAGTGAATGCCAAGGATGTTCACCCGGAAGAAGCTGATAAAATTAATGCGCTTCTTGATGAAATCTATGACCAACCGGATATATTAAACTGTGAAAGTTTCTCCGATCAAATTACTAAAACCAATTTCACGCTCTGGCAAAAATTCTTTGCTCCCAGCCACGTAGAGCCACCAAACCTTATTTATTTGGAACAGGAAGGCCTCGTAGTACAGCTGATTCTCAAATATCACCTGGATCAGGACACCGTAATTAATCACATGTTCTTTGACCCGGACTATGACATTCTGACAAATAAATATTTTGACAATGTTTTTGGCGCATTTTCTTTACAAGACAAATGGGGTACCTATTTTTTCTGGGGTGTTTCCAAGGACAAAAATTATCGCGTGCCACTTTGGAAACAAGGCGACAAGCTCGTCTCTGATGATGGCTCATTCACTCTTGAATTGACTCCGAAAAATATCAGAAAAGCTTTGGAAGAAAAACAAATTCTACCAAGTATGCAGCTTATTTTTACAGTTCTTTGTTTCTATTACGGACTGAAATGCCTGGGCGGTTTTAACCAAGTCAATTATCTGACTTTCATGAAGAACTCTTACATAAAGATGCAGGTAGACCGTGGCAATTATCGCAGCATTGAGGTCTGCGCCCGTGCTCAGACGAAAGAACTCGGCGGTGATATGGCCATTGCTTATCTCGGTGGTCCGAATGGGCAATTGGTTCTTGCCACCGGCCTCGATCTCATCCTTTACGGTGAAGAACGAACTTGGTCCGACCTTGTAGATGAATCCAAGCAAATTACTTTGAGCGAAGCTCTCGGCCCAATGATGCCTGAGCTTTACACTATCGTTTATCCGGAACATCAGCGCGACCCTGCTTTACTGGGTGTAACAACTGAGGAAATCAGCAGACTCATTAAACTCGATAAGAAAATCAAAGCCTGCGCCAATATTAATTGTCACGCTTAAATTCATAACCAACTTTATGATGAAAAAGACTCTATCGCTCTTGCTCTTGAGTATGGCAATTTTTACCGGTTGTAGCACTCCCGCCACTCCAACCACGAAATTTTCTTCCGATTTTTTCCAAGTTGAAAAACCGACGCAAGATTCTGTTATTACCAGCCCGGTAGAAATTAGTGGCCAGGCACTCGGTACTATGTTTTTCGAAGGCACTTTTCCAGTTACTATTGAAGACTCAAATGGCCAAACTCTCGGCTCAGGCACGGCCACCAGCACTGCTGATTGGATGACGGAAAAGTTAATTCCTTTCGCTGTTAAAATTACTTTCAAAACACCGACAACTAAAACCGGTTTCATAGTTTTAAAAAATGACAATCCATCGGACTTGCCTGAAAACGAACATTCTGCTAAATTCTCAATCAGTTTTAAATAATTTATATTAATAACCCAATTGTATGAAAAAGTTTTTCACACTTTCGATGCTTACAGCATTGGTTTTGGTAGGTTGCAACAAAGCCGCAGCTCCAACAACAACTACTCCTCCGGCCGACGACAAAGCGGCAGCAACTACAACGCCTGTAGCTGACAACGCAGCAGTGGCAGACGCTCCGAAAGGATGTCCTAGCACTAGCACAGTTGCAGTAAAAGCGGACGATATTGATATGACAGTTTCAGCAACAAATTCTTGGTATATTGAAAATAAACCTGAAGAAGGAACTTTCTTCTTCACAAATTACACTGTTGATCCTCAAAGCGCTTGGGGTCACACTGATGTAGGCAAGGACGCAAGAGCTTATTTCACCGTAAGTACAACAGATAAGACTCCTGTTGCTAATGGAGTTTGGGATCAAGCCGTAGCAGATTCTAAGAATAAACTAACTGCTATCAGTATTTCCGGAGTAACTGCAAATCGTGGCATTATTGGCGGCAAAAACAAGCTTGAAATTACTTACTTCGGTAGTGATTACGTTTGTGGAACACTTGCTATCGACGATGGATACGGTAGCGTAAAAGGTGATTTTATCGCTAAATATCATAAGTGGACTAGTTCTCTATAATAAATGAGAAAACTTCTCTCAATTTTCACTTTGGCAATAATAGTAATGGCTGGTTGCGGTAAAACTGCACCGGCCATTACTGATAATGACCCCAAACCATCTGTAATCACCAAAGCGCCGCAAGGATGCCCTCAAAAAACCACTCTCGAAGTGAACTCAACGGAAGCCGGCAAAGTTATTTTCACTACTGAAAATTCCTGGTATCTTCACCATTCTGCCGATTGGGGCACGCTCTATTTTATGAACTATGATGACTTTGATCCTCTAAACCCTTTCGCCCACGCTCACTCCGGTCCTGATGTTACGGTCTACTTTGATTTGAGGACTAAAGATAAATCCGCGCTGAAAAAGGGCCTTTGGAACTATAGAAAATTGGGCGAAAACAACGAGTTGAGTTGGCTCAATATTTCCACAGAAAAACTCTCCGGTGGAGTATTTGACGATAATGCCAAAGTTGAGCTCACCTATATCGGCAAAGATTATGTCTGTGGCAAAGTAACAAGCAAAGACGCCAATTCCGGTTTGAATGGCGAGTTTATAAGCCAGGCTACTTGACAAAACAAATTTATTTGTTATAATGCCTACCGCATAATAACCTAAAACCATGTTCGAATTTTTTAGAGCCGTAGAAGAAGATGAACGTCGATATATCGATGGAACAACGCAAAACCCTGATCTAGCGGGATTAAAGCAGGGCACTGTTTTAAAAGCTCAAGGTGGTCCATTTGACAACAGATTGAGTAGTTATGTTCTGGCCACAGCGGGGGACCAATCATTGACAATGAAGAAAAGTGATTTTTTATCTCAACCACTGGATAGAAGAACAGGCGATTCTAATGAAGGAGAATCTTCCGTATATGATAAACATCACGAAATTCTGGAAATATCAGAAAGAATTTGCCGTAAAAGGGCTGAGCAGATTGTTGCTGCAGTCATAGCCGCTATGAACAGTGAAGGAAATTATTTGCCTCAAAACCCCTTCCGTGAAAGTGATACTCTCGATGAAGCGGTTATTGCTGTTAAGGGGGCGGATTTAATGCTTCACCAAATTCCCCATACCGTTGAGGATGATGCGCCGGGGCACACTGTTTATCGCGACAAAATAATAAGTGCTGTTCGTCGCCTTATGAGACTGAAGCAATAGCCTTGATTGTCTCAATAACCTCCTCGGCATTCTCCGCCTGCATCAGCTTGATGCGCAATTCTTTTGCGCCTTCAAATCCCTTACAATACCAGCCCAGATGTTTTTTAATATTTTGAAAGCCAATGTGATTCAGATTTTCAAAATATTTGGAATGTTCAATAGCGGCTTGCAGACCTTCTTTTGGCGTCGGTTCCCTCCCCGCAAAAAAATAAGGATTACCAAAAGTTGATCTTCCTATCAGCACTCCATCCACTCCATAATTTTTGATTTTTTCATGGGCATCATCCATCGATTTCACATCTCCGTTTCCCAGAAAAGTTGTGCCAAGTCCGCTCGCTTTCACTACCTTGCAAGCCTTCGCGATTTCCTCCCAATTCGCCAAGCCCATATATAATTGTTTCAAAGTCCTACCATGCATGGAAATATTTGCCGGCTCCACTTCGAGTAAGTGTTTGACCCACTCTTCAGCCACGATTGTATCGTATCCAATACGAGTTTTTATTGAGACCGGAATCACTTTTCGCGTAGATTGTCCTGTCAAATCCATACCCGGGAAAGCATCCACCCCGTCTCGCGATTTCAATGTTTTGATTACCGCGATCATATCTTCATGCACCCCCGCTTTCTCCAAACTGATTCCCTCCGCCCAATCCTTCACCCCCTTTTTTGTCATCCTCACTAATTCTTTTGCCAATTCCGGCGTTCTGATTAAAGCCGCTCCAGAGCCTTTTGCCGCCACTTTGCTCACCGGACAGCCCATATTTATATCAATGCCATCGAAGCCCATAGAACTTAGCATCACCGCCGCTTTATAATAAGAATCGGGTTCCACGCCAAAAATCTGCGCCACAATTGGCCTTTCAATTTCACTATAAATAAAAGCCGCCAATCCCCTCATATTTCCCCTCGCCAAACCTTCTACATTCGTAAACTCCGTAATCACAACCGACGGTTTACTGTATTTACAAATCATATATCGAAACGCGGCATCCGTCACGCCATCCATGGGTGCGAGTCCGATTATCGGTTTTTCTAATTTTTCCCAAAAGCCCAGAAACGGCATAAATTAAAGCTAAAAGCCACGGAATACTATCAAAAAATCCCTTTCTGCGCCAATAGATTTTTACCTCCCTCTTTTATTGCAATATTTTATAGGGAGGATTGATATTTTCATTAGCGCGTGTATAATTCTCTAAGTGCACGAACTTGACATATCTGCCTAATTTGGTTATTATATAGTTTATGAACATTCGAAATACATTAGCAGGACTAGCACTTTCCGCGGGAGCATTACTCTCGGGTCAAGCTGAAGCTGAAACACCTCTTCAAGCCCCATATTCCGATCAGAACATTCCCCATGCCGTTCCAAACCCTTCCGAGGCCGTCCCAAGCGCTAAGAAGCATGAACATCATAATCATCTAGCGTTAGGTGCCGAGGTTACTGGTAATATTGTATTGGCAAGCGTACTCTGTACTCATGAGCTTCTTGACCATTGGTCTCTTGGTGCCCAGGTTGGTCTTGGTGCTGATAAGCATGGTAAGACCGCCGGAAATATCAAGGCGGTCGGCACATTTCATATGGGCGTGGTAAAGCCATTTTATGTGGTTGGTGAGCTTGGTGTCGGTACGGAATTTGTAGGCCAACACTTTGAACCTGTAGCTGAAATTGCCGGTTTGATAGGGATGAAAGTAAATCATACTATCGGTATTGCTATCGGCCCTGCGATGATTGTCACACCCAAGACAGTTCAGCCGGCCGCAACGGTCAATGTGGCTATTGGTTTCTAGATCCGGCTATCACAATCTTCAGAATTTGCATCGACTAAATCTTTATTATAGGATGAAATCCCAAATTGCTAATTGATAATCGATTTACCATGTCTAAGATATCCGAAAAATTTCAACGTACCGGCGATAAAGAAAATTCCAAATTTTTTGAAGAATATTTGCCAAAAATTTACGATCGTCGTGAGGCTTCTGGCCTAGATGATTTGTTTATCGGCATGAGAGCGGTTGTGGTTCAGGTAGATCACGGAGAGTCACTCAAGTATCTCATGGAGCTCTATCTAATGACTCCTTACCGCTTCTATAAAGGCTACGTTTCTTCCACTCACAAAGTTTATATTCTTCAAAATAAATCGGATTATCCATATCTGATAATTTTAGAACCACTCAGCAAAGATTACAGCGATCAATTCACCGCTATAGATAGCCTTTATCCTCGTGCAGCAGAAAAAGCCAACGCTCGCTACATCGGCGAAATTTATCAAAGCAAAAACGCTCGCGAAACAGCGAAAATACTTTCTTCTCAAGAAATTCGTTTTCAAGATACTGCCGGCATAAAAAACTCTTTCCTCGCAAATAAAAATTTCATTGTCAGCGATCTTTCTTATTTTACAAACAATGCTGTAATTTATACAAATTCCGATCTTTTGAATTTAGACTCACTTGCCATTGGTGAGCCTCTTTCTCTTACAAAAGAAGAGCTCGCTGCGCTCGCTCCAGTCGACGACCTTCATCGCAAATACGGCTTAGAAAAACTAGTTTTTGGTATTGATCATCTCGCCACACGCGTCTTTGCCGGTGAACGCGAAGATGCCATTCTCGAATTTCTTTGCATGACAAATTATTATTTCTGGGGCGCATACAATATCGAAGATAGCAATTCTTCTACGAATATTTGTAGAAACCCAAACGTCAGTTACGAGCTTCACTCCCCTGCCAAAGTTTTCACTGCCAACAACACTCCATTTTACGTAAAGACTATCGACAATCTTCCTTCCCCTACTGAGGATTTCGTCCGCAATATGGGCAAAAGACTTCATCACATTGCTTACGAAGTGGAAGATGGCGAAAAAGATGGAGAGAAAAATATCGACTACGTTGTCAGCAAACTTGTTGAAGAAAATATCCCCTTCCTCGCCCAAATTATTGGCGAATGTAAAGATGTTCCAGATCTAAAACAGATTTTTTCCAAGTCATCCCCACATTCTCTACTCATCACTGAGTACGTTCAGCGCTGCAAGGGCTTCGCTGGATTTTTCACAAAAACAAACGTGGGCTATCTCACCAAAGCCGCCGGAGAAGATGAAAAATTAAAGCATTAATACACCCATTGCACTTCCGCACCATCTGTTTTGAGATCTAAAATTTCACCGGTAAAATCACCATTGCCTTTCAGTTTATATAAAAATAGTGGAGAAGTTATCATCACCTTTTTATCCTTCCACTAAAATACTAAAGACAATTATAATAAAATCGTTTAGCTGAGCCGGTAATTCAAATGTGATCATATCATTTTTTACGGATCAGTAGATAATTTCTTTGAATAAATAGTTGACGATGATTTTAGGCATAGAAAGTTGAGATGCGAAAAAGAAAGAATTTCATATCACGAACGCCCCGAACCAAAGCTCTAAATCCCTTTAATTTGGCATTAAAGCTCTCAGCTGAGGCATTTGTTGCTCCGTTGGGAAAATAATTAAGAACTTTTCCAAGGTTCTGCTCAACTGTGCATGCTGCCGAAATCAGCTGTGGAAGTTTTGATTCATTGATTTTGATGAACCATTCTTTCATTCGTTCCAAAGCCTGATTCCTCGTCTTGGCATTCTCGAAAATACCCCTGAACATCATCGAAAGTTCATAGGCTTTTTTTAACTGGGGATATTCTTCAAACAAAATTTTTGCCCTTTCTCTTTGCGACATACTCCATCTGTTCCACGGCTTAAATAAAACATATCTTCCTCTGGCTAGTAACTGCTTCTTGCTGTCTCCATTCTCATATATTTTCAGATAATAAATGCTCTTTTCTTTTTTCACTTTCATCATCAATTCATTTTCTTCATCAATCGCTTTTCTCCGCAGCTCTATCCGTATTTCCTGCACGCCTTCACTAACTATTTGCTGAAT
>CALRGV010000027.1 GCA_943358175.1 Candidatus Peribacteria bacterium | reverse complement strand
AGATGCTGAAGTTGATTCAGAATTGTGCTAGATTTTGTCATGAAAAAGGGGGTTAGGATACGTTGTTTGCACACATATCTTTAACCCTTTTTCGTTATTGCCTACATCAAAAAGTCCCCACCACCTAAAAACTTAACGGGACAGTAGTGATGTGATCCGCTAATATTTTTAATGTTACTGAATTCAGTAACATTAAAATTTGGATTGTGTATTTGTTCCCAGATGCCCATAAATTCAACAGAGAAGCTTGTACTTAGCCAATGGGAAACAACTAATCCCGTCGCTTCAGCATTTTTGTATCGCGCCATATCCGTCAGGCAGATGTAGTCATCTTTATTCTTTTGAAACAGTGATATCTCCATACCTTTCACTTCTAACTTTTGATCTTTTTTCATGATGACAATGAGTTAAATATTATTTCAACTCAAAATTCTACCGACCAAAGTTAAAATTTTCTTAAATTAATTTTAAATTAATCAGACTTATAGTTGCATTCATGCGTGAATTATTCCGTATTCGCAATTGACCGGCGCCGGTCAGAGACAGATCAGAATCGGAATATGTCAAATTACATTGAGCGGCAAAGTGTCACTAGCCTGGATATTTATTCATACACAAAAAAAAGCCCGACCATCGGCCGAGCTTTTGAAAGTAGAATTTAAACTACAACTATTGTACAGGAACTATATAGCATCCAGTATCAGCAGGAGCTAAAGTTAACCCTGGAGATATTGTTGGATCTTTAGCAGCACCTATATCGCCACACTTAATATTAGCATTCCCCGGCACCTCTACGGCAGAATAAACAGCTGCTGAATATTTTTTTGCGTTAGTACCGTCATATTTTACATAACCATACATGTTGGTTGTAGCAACATCCTTATTGCAGTCGGGGACGGCACTAGTAGTAGGAAGTATAGCCTTTGGATCTTTTGGAAAATTTCCTGCAAAATCAGGCAAATTTGAATTAATAAGGAAGCCTATTGATGGAGTAACGCCAGCTGGATCAATACAAGCTGAAGTAGCAGGTAGAGATGTACCTCCCAGAGATTTAGACAGCAAGAATCCAGCAATTTTATTTAACTGAGCAGTCCTTTGCGTATCTCTAGCCTTAGCCGGTGCACCAAGCAATGATGGCAAGAACGCTACGGCCAATACTGCGATGATCGCGATTACGATCAAAAGCTCGATCAGGGTAAAACCCTTTTGTGAGTTCAACTTTTTCATAGGAAAAATTTAAGGAAATATACTGACACCAATATTACCCTCGATCAAAAAAAAGACAAGTGAAAGTTTAGATGTTCTAACGATTTTAGATTTAATTTAGAAAAATTTTAAGAAAATTTTAACTTTGATTGCTAGAGTTTTGATTGAATTAATATTTAATCAAATTTTTATGACGAAAAAAGATGCAAAGATCGAAGTGAAGGGCATGAAGATATCTCTATTACAAAAGGATAAGGATGATTATATTTCCCTGACAGATATCGCAAGATATAAGAATCAGAATGAAATTGATCACAATTTGCAGAATTGGATGAGAAATTTAAAAACTTTAGAATTTCTTGGACTATGGGAGAAAATTAACAACTCTAATTTTAAACCCCTCGAATTCGAGGGGTTTAAATCCAAGGCAGGAATAAAAAGTTTTTCAATCACTCCAAAGTACTGGATTGAACACACCAACGCAATTGGCCTAATTTCTAAATCTGGCCGTTATGGTGGCGGCCAGAGAGCTATCCTATGTCATCCGGCCTTGAAGAGACTGAAAAATTAATTTTAGATATTTTAAGAATTTTAGAATTAATTTAAGAAAATTTTAGAAAAATTTAATGTTTGGTTGATATACAGATAAGTAATGACCATTACAAAATATTTAAGTTATAAACCTCCTAAATACTTCAGTCCTGACGGCAAGGACTCTCCTGTGTTCGAGTATTTACTGGCGCTTCTAGCTTCTAATCTATCTTTGGGTAAAAAGGCCTTGTCTATGCTTAAGGATTTAAATAATCTTGTTTACCTTAATCATCATATTGAATACTTCAGACACGGAAAATTTAGATGCTATGAATTAAGGGTTCGACACAAAAATGATATATGCAGATTTTTCTTTATTGCTGAAGAGCCACACTTTATTGTTTTTCATGGTTTTACAAAGAAAACCGAGAAAACTGAGGAACGTGATATTGCTCAAGGTATAAAAAATCTCCAATCTTATTTGTATAGCAAAAATGCTATTGATCTTGCATTTCCTACTGCGTGAATGATATAATCTAGTTATGAAAACATCCAAGCAAAAACTAGAAGACCTCTTGACAACTCCTGGCTATAAAAAGTACTTAAATGAGCAGTCCTTAGCCACTAATTTGGCCGTACAGTTTAAGATGCACAGGGAAACTTGTAAGCTGAGCCAGGTTGAATTATCCAAGATGATGGGGGTTCAACAATCAACCGTTGCTCGTTTAGAAAGTGGTGCGGTTGGCATAAGCACTTCTACATTGCAGAAATTTTGTAGTGCTATGAATTTGAAACTTAATTTTGAAAATTATAAGGAGGTAATCAAGAATAATTTAAGTGACCCAATGGATGTTGCCAAGTATATAACCGAAGTTGTTCAGCTAGAATTTAAGGAGTGCTATGACTTAACCCATTTAAAACTCCAGAAGTTGCTCTACTATGTTCAGCTGCATTATTTTGGCCAATTTTTGAACCCTATAATTGAACATGATTTTCAAGCTTGGGAACACGGACCTGTCTGTCCAAAAATTTATAATGAATTTAAGAATTTCAAGGATAATATTGTTTTTTTTAAGGACGTTAATGGTGATTCAAAAAAACTTACGGATAATGATAGGGAACTTATTGAATTTGTTGTATCAAGGTATGCCAAGTTTTCCGCGTGGGAGTTAAGGCAGAAAACTCATAGCGAAATGCCTTGGAAAAATGCACGAAAAAAGGGAATAAACACGCTCATCTCTCTTAATGATATGAAATTATTTTATGATATAACAGAAGTTTTGACATAAAGTGATCAATTAGTGAGACACTGTCTCACATATTGGGATGGAGTCATTATTTTGAGCTTTTAAAGATAGATGACGATCTGGCGATAGTTTTTCCCCCACCCCTACAAACTCGAACTCAAGCTCGAAAGTTTCATGATAGGCAACATCACCGCTGCCACGACCGTGCCAACAGTTAGGCCAATTACGATCAAAATCACCGGTTCAATAATTTTCGAAATTCCTTCTACCGCCGTATCCACTTCTTCTTCATAAAAGATCGCGATTTTAGCCGTGATCTCATCCAGCTGCGCTGTTTTTTCGCCCACATCTATCATATTCACCAACATTGGTGGAAAAAGGCTTGGATCCGTGAGGTTCTCCGCTAGGGGAATACCCTGTTTAATATCTTCTACGGCTAAAAGTAAACGTCTCTTATATACCTCATTACCAATTGAATTCGCCGTGATTTCCAGAGTTCTGATAATCGATACATTGCTATCCAAAAGATTACTCAAAGATCTCGCAAATCGCGCCAGAAAGGCCTCTTTATATAGATTTCCAAAAATTGGAAGTTTTAATGTCAGTTTGTCTAAAGTGTATTTGCCCGTGTCTGTTTTCTTGAAAATCGAGAAAAACACCGCCAATCCGCCAATCGCCACAAGTAAAACCAACCAATGATTGATCATGAAATCACTGATTCCCACCACGATTTGAGTTACCAAAGGCAAATCACCTTTAGCCGAGGCAAACAATTCTTTCAATTTTGGAATTACGAAAATCATCAAGCCGGAAACCACCACAAGCAGCAATGAGAAAATTACAATCGGATAAATCATCGCACTTTTCACCTTCGACCTGATATTATAGGCTTTTTCTGCATCAGTAGCTAGATTCTCCAACACGCGACTCAGCTGACCGGAAGCCTCACCTGATTCCACCATTCCAATTTCCGGGTCTGAAAAAACTTGCGGATAGGGAATCATTGAAACTGACAAACTATCGCCGGCTTCAATCCTCTCCGCCAAATCTTTCACCACCATTTGCAAACGTGGGCTGGTACTCATTTGAGCTACCAGCGATTTTAGAGACATTACCATCGGAATACCGGCATTAATCATCACTGATAATAAATGAAAAAAAGTAGCTTTATCCTTCACTTTCACGCTCGAATTAGCCAAAAAATACGCATTCACTTTGTTGTACCAATCCACAATTGGATTGCCACTGGATTTGTCCGCTACCAAGCCGCTTTTATCCAATACAATAGCGTTGGATTTGTCTTCCTGTATATTGAGAATAACCCGATCTTTAGACGTTTCTTGTCCATCAATCTTGAAAATCTCCGTTCCCATGGTGGCAAAATCCTTTTTCTCAGGCATTTTAATCTGATTTACGTGCTACACGATATACCTCATCCAAAGTAGTCAATCCTTGCAGAGCTTTTACTATACCGGCCTGTTCCAGGGTTACCATTCCATTCTTCAGTGCCGCTTCTTCAATATCCAACATATTGGCGCTACTGCCGATTAATCTGCGTAATTCATTATTCATCCTAAAAACTTCATAAAGACCTACACGTCCCACATAGCCTACATTATTGCATTCGGCACATCCCACTGCCTCATAAAAATGCAGCCCTGTGAGTAAAGCTGCATCCACCTCTCCTTCAGCCTTTAATCTGGACATTGCTTTTTTTACCAATTCCAAAAGTTCCGGAGAAGTCTGCGATACTTTTTTACATTTCTGACAAACTCTGCGCACCAACCTTTGAGCGATAATCAATTCTATTGTTGAATTCAAAAGGTAAGGCTCAATACCCATATTTATCAGACGGGTAATGGATTCTACCGCACTATTCGTATGCAAAGTGGAAAACACCAAATGTCCTGTCAATGAAGCCTCGATCGCGGTATTTGCCGTCTCTTTATCACGGATTTCTCCCACCATTATGATGTTCGGATCCTGACGCAGAGCAGTTCTCATACCGGAGGCAAAATCGTAATTAATATCGTGATGCACCTGACTTTGATTGAGTCCATCGAGCTGGATTTCCACCGGATCCTCAATGGTCAAAATGTTTACTTCGACGGTATTTAATTTTGTCAGACAAGAATACAAAGTTGTTGTTTTACCGGATCCCGTAGGCCCGGTATTGATAATAATTCCATTGGGAGATTTCAGCGCTCCTTCCAGATTTTTCAAAGACACACCGGTAATTCCCAGCTCCGATAGATCCGGAATTTTTCGCGATTTATCCTGAATACGCATTACAATCTTTTCCCCATTTACCGTAGGCAAAGTGGAAACACGCAGATCCATACCGCGACCTTCTTTTGTAGTGACATCCGCCCTACCGTCTTGCGGTAATCTTTGTTCATCAATCTTTAAATTCGACATAATTTTCACTCTGGAAACCACAGCCGGATGCAGATTATTTGGGTACTCTACGATTTTGCGCAAAACACCGTCAACACGATAACGGATTCTCACATAGTGTTGTTCAGGCTCAATATGAATATCACTGGTTCTTAAATCCAAAGCATAGCTTATTGCCACCAAAACCATTTGCGGAATATTCGCGGCCAAAATACTATCTTCCAGTTGCTTTAGTTTATCTTCGTTCATTTTATTTTTGGAAATAAGCGTTTATTTGTACTGAAAAACTAATAATTTCACTGGCGTCCGTAGCACCTGTACTCTGTTCGCTATTTTCAAAGTTTAGTCTTATTGAGGAAATATCCATCAGGCGGACATTTTCTTTTAAGCTTCCGGAATTTTCCACCATATGCAGAAATTTCGTAAAATTATCCTGCGAGCTGCGAATATTCATCCTCATTGGCAAAATAGAATAGGTGTCAGCTTTAATTGGCTCTTGGTAATCAATATTTGAGATTTCAAAAGGATTTATTTTTGTCGAAAGCTGCACCTCGTAAGCATCAATTTGCTTGGTAAGATTGGTATAATCATCACCGGTTGGAAAAATCACTTTCAGTTTTTGTCCAATGTTTTTATTCAATTGAGTCGCCTCAATTTTTTTTGTACCAGCTATGGCTTTTTCGCTGCTTACATCATTTCTCAAAGATGTAATATAACTCTTATTTTGAGCCACACCTTGAGTTGCAAGCTGATATTCGGTCCACTTGCTATAGGTATAAAACCCCATTACCGAGATGAAAAGTAAACATAACACCGCATATGTACGGATATTAATCTGTTCTCTTCTTTCATCTAATTTATAATTTATATCAGTCATATTATTTTGTTTTAACTGCATTTGGGTTAGATCTTAAATCCAAGACTAATCTTAAAGTAGCCAAATATCCTTCCTCTAAAGATCCGGATTTACTAAAGGATCTCATTTCTGCATTCATAAAAACCTTTGATTCATTCAATTCTTCAATTAAGTTTGCAATCATTGTGAAATTAGTAGGATCGAGACTCTTGGTTTCTCCATTGATAGATATTTTTCCGGCAGCACTGTCGAAATCATAGCTATTGTATCTTATACCTCCGACGGAATTATAAAATTTTTCATTAAAATTCTTATCCACGGCCATTGTTCTAAGGTCGATCTCATTAATAATATCCGACCACTTAATTCTCTTTGATTTTATGGTTTGAACAGAAGTCATGTCGTTCACGATCAGGGAATTTACTTTTTTTATCAGTTCATACAACTTATCACTCTTCAATGAATCGAAATCTGTTTGAACCAGGATATTTTTCAATTCGGTATTTCCAATCAATTTCAAAGTTTGTTGATAACTGCGATAATCAAGTTTTGTGGCATCATCTTTACCAGTGGCCAAAACTTTCATATTTTCCGCAATTGCAGCATTCAATTTCTCCTCATAAAGCGATTGTAGTTGAGGCTCTGTAGCAAAATTAATATCGATTAAAGGTGCTATAAAATTCTTGGAAAACTTTTCTCTTGCTTGTACGAAAGAGGTTTTCAAAGTGACTTTTGATTTATCCATGGCAGTTTTAGCATCTGCTTTTTCTTGAGCGGATGAAGTACCGCTATTGGAAATTTCGTACTGTTGTAAATATTGATCCCCATCGTAACTGAATTTGTCTAAAGCAGCTTTGATCTGCTGAAATCTGCTCGCGTTCAATTCTGTTTGCAAACCAATTATTTCAGTATTTGTTGTTGCCAAATCAGCGGAAATATTAGGCAAATTAAACTTTGAAGTCACGAAATCAAAGGTGTTCGTGAATTGTGAAGTGAAAAACGCCAAAGACGCCAAACTGGCAAAAAACAATAATCCAAAGAGTATCTTAAGAATGGCCAGAAGCACGCTTTTCTGCGGTTTGACATTGTATAAGAGAGAAGTATCCAATTCCGGAGCTTCACCTAGAATTGGAGCATCATTTGCTCCTGTTTCCGTAGAAACAATGTTTCTTAACAGATCGGATTCCATAGGTTTTGCTACCAATGCATCCATCGCGGGAGCCGTATTGTTCATCGGTATAGATTGATCGGCCATGTATTTGGTTTTTGTAGTATTTTTATAAGCTCGCTGCGCTCAACAGTGGCAAAGCCACATGTTTCGCTTGCTGCGCGCTCGGACCGTGTCCTCGCTTATTTGTATCTGATTATTATACCAAAAAAAGCCATCCCCTGCAAGAGGGGACGACTTTTCGTTTTGTGTAGACCTGCCTGCCGATAGGCAGGACTATTTCAATTCAACAGTAGCTCCGGCTTCTTCCAATTTTTTCTTCCATTCTTCAGCTTGAGCCTTATCCAAACCTTCCTTAAGAGGTTTTGGAGCACCATCAACCATAGCCTTAGCCTCAACAAGTCCAAGACCTGTTAATTCACGAACTACCTTGATTACAGCGATTTTTTGACCACCGCCGGAAGCGAGGATCACAGTCTTTTTACCACTATCTTCTTCTGCGGCAGCTGCAGGAGCAGCAGCACCCATCATTACTGGGGCAGCAGCAGATACTCCGAATTTCTCTTCTAGGGCCTTAACCAAAGAAGCTAATTCAAGTACTGGTAATTTCTCTACTAATTGAAGAATTTGTTCAGCATCTTTGCTGAGAGTTACGTCTGACATGAGTATTTAGGTTAAATAAATATAAAATTAACAGCCCGGAACGGGCCAAACTATCAAGCGGCATTCTTATCTTTAATTGCACCAAGTACGCGAACAAAACCACCGATAGTATTTTGCAATACATCGTGGAATCCTTGAATTGGGTATTTGACCAAGTAAACGAATTTGCTGAGCAATTCGTGTTTTGTTGGCAATGTAGCCAATACCTTCGTATCTGCAACGCTGAGGACTTTTCCCTCGAACAATGCTCCACGTAGTTTCAAGTTTTCATTCTTTTTTCCGGCTTGGTAAATAAGTCTCGCACCCGCAGTCTCGTCTTCCATACAGAAAGCCGCTCCTACCGGTCCCTCGATGACATCATCCGGAATATCCTGATAGCCGGATTCCTTAGCAGCAATTCTGAAAAGAGTTTTCTTCGCAACGTCGAAGTGTACTCCCTCTTTACGCATCTCATTGCGTAGCTTGCTTAGATCCTTCACGGAAACACCCTGGTAATCTGCAAATACTACAGATTTGGCCTGTTTCATGTTCTCCACCAGTTTTTTTAGGATGACCTCTTTTTGTGCTTTTGTTTGCATAGGTCTTTAAAATTAAAAAATCCCGATTATCTCATAGACAACCGAGAAGCAAATGGCCCATGTGGGCGCAATTTCTGTTGTCTCGGCGGGTCTTATAGTTCATTTCCTTGAACTGCCAGCTGTCTATGACGAATGCATTCTAGCAGGGAAGTATCTAAAGTCAAATAAAAAAACTCCTAATAAACTAATAATTTAGAAATTTTAACAATTTTAGAAAAAATTTAGAATTAATTTAAGAAAATTTTAAGAAAATTTAATGTTTGGTTGATATAACAGATATGCATTTAGACGTGGGGCTGGCAGGTTTGCGCCAGCTGATCTGATAACTCAGCGGCACGGGTTCGATTCCCGACAGCTCCACCGGTATAAATGCAAAAACCCCCACTTATCACGGGGGTTTTATTTTGGTAGGTTGCGACGCTGACCTGATAACTATAACAATTATATCATTTCTCAAATTCAAATCAAATAATATACATTATATTTACACCTCTTTCACCTCGCCCTTTTCTAAATTAATTTCAAACTTCCTTCCACCCAAATCTAAGATACCTTCTGAAAAGTTTTTCAATTCAAATTTAGCACCCTGAAAATCACCAAGACATGCATCTTTGAAAGCTATTGGAGTTTTCAAAACATTTAAATTTTTACCATCAATAGTTAAATCAAGAACTTTCATTGGATCATCAATTCCAAAACCTTCACATTTTTTTGAATAATCATCTTTTGCTGCAAGTATATGTATTTCACTATCTTTTGTTTGCCATTTTAAGCCCTCACTACCAAATTCATAATAGAAAACTTTTTCTTGTTTTTCTTCAGGGCCTGTTGGTTCTGTAAAGAAAATATGTTTAGAACTACGCCAGTTCATATCACCACAATCTAAATAAAATTCTATAGATCCACCTCTATTCCCATCTATCTGGCTATATCTACTTTGAGCAGTTTCTCCAGATGGAGGACAGGACAAAGGCATTTGTTCAGCCAAAGATATTTTCTCGGATTTTTCTATTTTCTGCTCAACCTTCTTTTCCTGTTCAACTTCTGTTTTTTCAACATCTACCTGTGAACAACCTACTAACAACATGGCTGCTAAAACGACTGATAAACCTTTTTTCATATGAATTTATTAGTTTAAATATTTATAAAATACGATTTCAATATAATCTTTAATTATTCATATACCAAGCACTTGGTTCAAACGGACCAAACCAAGAATTTAAAGTAGTTGTTTCGCCACTTTCTGGTACACCTGTTTCTCCATATTCATGAGCGTAGTAGTTTGGAAACATTTCTCCACAGGAATAAACCTCATAGTTCGCCGGCAAATTTTTACCGGTTAATTTAGTACATTCATCTTTTTTGAGATCAGGTTGAGAAGTTTCTCTCACGTGGGCCATTCCCATCGCTAAAGCCACTTTTGCGGTAACATGATCATAAGAATTAGTAAACTCCACCTTGTTCAATTCATCATAACTCATCGTGATTTTACCCATTTTCCCAACCAATCGGTCATACATCCTATCCATCATCACTGCCATTTCCGCCCTGGTCACATTATTATTAGGTTTAAATTCACCATCGCCATAGCCTTTAATAATACCTTCCTCCTGTAAATGCTCAATTGCTACCGTATTCCAATCTGCAAATTTATTCTGATCCGCGAAATTCATGCCTCCCACTATCGCAAAGGCTACAGAATTAAGGATAAAAAACGCTACCACGCCTATCATCAGAATTTTTTTAGTCATATATAATTTGGGTAAATAAATATTTTTTGTATAATGCGTCCATGAGTAATACGAACACATCCACCAACAATAACAACGAAGTTAGCAAAAGGTTGCGGTCATTTTTGAAAACAGCCAAAAAGCCTCTGATCGTGATCTTTGGGCCTACTGCTTCCGGGAAGACTGCAATATCCCTGGATTTAGCCCATAAGTTCAAAGGGGAAATAATTTCTACCGATTCTCGTCAGCTATATACGGAAATGGAAATTGGCACCGATGCCATTCTTCCTGAGCAACAAGAGGGGATTCCACACCATCTTTTGGGAATAGCCAAACCGGATAAGACAATCACTGCGGCCGAATATACCGAACTCGCTCTCGCAAAAATTAAAGAAATTTACGCTCGCAAACATATACCTATATTGGTAGGAGGAACCGGACTTTATATCAGCTCCATTCTTTTTTCCTATCAAATTCCTCACGTCCCACCAAACGAAAAGCTCCGCGACAAACTTTATAAAGAAGCCGAAAAAAAAGGCAACGAATACGTTCATAAAAAACTGGTAAAACTTGATCCGGAAGCCGCAAAAAAGATTCATCCAAATAACCTCCGCTATGTTGTCAGAGCTTTGGAAATAAATCTAACCACTGGCGCAAACAAAATTGATCTTCAGAAAAAATCTCCTTTCCAGCCCTTTCTCATCAGCCTTAATTGGCCACGGGAAAAATTATATGAACGTGTGAATCTCCGCGTTGATCTTCAACTAAAACGCGGCCTCCTCGACGAAGTAAAAAAACTGCTCAAAAAAGGCTACAAAGAAAATTCTCCCGCAATGTCATCATTGGGAGTAAAAGAAATAATCCCTTATATTAAAGGAAAATCCACCCTTGAAGAATGCGTGGAGCTGCTCAAAAAAAACACTCGTAATTATGCGAAAAGACAAATGACATGGTTTCGAAAATATGATAATGTTCTAGCAGAGCTGAACATTGTGAAGCTCAATTATGAATAAAAAAATCACATTTCAAGATCTCTGCAAACTCTCCGCTAAACTCCGTTCAAAGACAGGTTGTCCTTGGGATCGTGCTCAGACTATTGCGACCATGCTCAAATGCATCAAAGATGAAACTGAAGAAGTGTGTCAGGCTATTGAAAATGGTGATCATGAAAATCTCAAAGAGGAATTGGGTGATGTTCTTTTTCAAATTGCTATGATTTCCCAAATTGCCACTGAAAATAAATACTTCAACATCGATGAAGTACTGAAAGGAATCGATTACAAAATTCGTTCTCGTCATACCTGGGTTTTTGGCAAAGATAAGGCCAAAACTCCGGAAGAAGCAATCGCTATGTGGAATAAAAATAAGGAAAAGGAAAAAGCGGCTAAAGCAAATAAATAACCAATAATCATGTCAGTCCTGGGAAAAAAGTGGTTTATAAAAAATCACGATGGTCAAAAACCAATCTTTGAAAGATTACTGGAGAATCGCGGACTTAAAGAATTGGGTGGGATTGCTGATTTTCACGATCCACATCTGTTTAATGACATGGAAAAAGTTTTGCAACGCATAGAAAAGGCCATTCAGACTCAAGAAAAAGTGGTTGTCTTTGGTGACTATGACGTAGATGGTATTAGTGGGACGGCGCTTCTTGTTCATATCCTCAAAAAGGTCAAAGCTAATGTTTCATATCGCTTACCGAATCGTCTCAATGACGGCTACGGACTCTCTCTCAAATTTATCGACGAGTTTATTGAGGAAAATATTAGTTTAATCATCACTGTGGATTGCGGAATTTCTTGTCGTAACGAAGTGGAAAAAGCCAAGAGTGCCGGAGTGGAAATTATTATTACCGATCATCACACTGTGCCGGAATTTTTGCCTGATGCCTTTGCCATTCTCCATCCTAAATTGAAAAATTCCACTTACCCTTTCAAGGAGCTTACCGGTGCCGGAGTGGCTCTAAAGCTGGCGCATGCGCTTATTAATAAGTATCTCCCTGAGAATGAAAGACAGGATTATTTGTATTCTTTACTAGACCTGGCTACGCTGGGAACCATCGCCGATCTTGGCTCATTGACTGACGAAAATAGACTCATTGTGATGAAAGGTTTGGAATCTTTGACTAATACGAAATGGGCCGGACTTAAAAAGCTCAAAGAACTGGCCAGCATAAAGGAAGGTAATAAAATGAATACTACCAACATTGGTTTTCAATTGGCTCCACGTATCAATGCGGCCGGACGTATCGGCGATCCCTACACCGCGCTTTCTTTACTTCTACAAGAAGAAGAAGGTGAAAAAGTTACCCAACTGGGCGATAAACTGGAATCTCTAAATAAAGAAAGACAATTAATGACTGAACAGGCTCTCCATGAGGCTGAAGAAATTTTTCTAAATAAAGAAAATTTACCAAGTATTTTAATCGCGCATAGTGCAAGTTGGCATGTAGGAATACTCGGTCTGGTAGCGGGGAAATTGGCAGAGAAATATGGCAGACCGGCAATTGCCATGCAGGATTTTGGCGATACTCTTGTAGCCTCTGCCCGCAGTCCGGAATATTTTAATATCGTTGACGCCCTCACTCATACCAAGAGCCATTTAATCAACTTTGGTGGACATGCTCAGGCTGCCGGTTTTAGTGTGAGTAAAGAAAAACTGGAGGAATTCTCTAAAGAAATTTCTGATTTCGCTCGCACCAATCTGCAAAACACTGAATTAAAATCCATTTTGGAAATAGATTGTCAATTATTAGGTGAAGAAATTGATGACGAGTTATTGGAAACTATTGAAAGTCTTCAACCATTTGGGATAGATAATCGCAAGCCGACATTTGTCATGAAGGGAGTTGAACCATATTTTATCAATCAGGTAGGTCAGGAGGGAAATCATCTTAAATTCACTGTCAAAAACGGTGATAAAAAATTTCCCGTCATTGCTTTCCGTATGGGGCAATTTATGAATCAGCTCAGACAACATCGCAAAATCGATTTGGTTTTTCAGCTTGAAAAACATTCTTGGAAGGAACGTGAATTTATTCAGCTGCAAGCTTTAGATTTTGGAATTCCATTTTTATGAAAAAAATTTCAATATTTTTGTTGTTCTGCTTTTTTGCTTCAGTTACACTGAGCGCTACAGCTGCAACTACACTGAGCGCAAATGCTGACTGGTATGAGTTCAACAGCAATTCTTCCACTCACATATTTTCCTTAAGATTTCCAAAAGATTGGCAGGTCAAAACTTTAGACGATAAGACTGAATTTTTAGCTCCAAAAGGTACTTCAGCAAAACAGAATGGTTTTACAGTTCGAGAATTTAGTGATCAAAGCTATAGTACGGTGATCAATTATTTTGCTTCCGGTGACAAAGTCGTCACAGAGACTAGGGATATTTTTGTGATAGCTAATGATGAGGATTTATTGGGTAAACAAGCCACTTATCAGCAGAAATCTTCCGGCGAGACAGAGGTTATTACCATTTTCAAGAGGGGACGCACTGTTGTCACTATTGCTCGCGGTAATAATAAGTTTAAAGATATTTATACCGCCATAGTTAATTCTTTCAACTTTAACGATAAGTGGCAGACTTATATCGATGAGAAGAATAAGTTTTCCTTTATTTATCCGGAAGATTTTATTTTAAACGATGAAGGAGATGAGGTAATTGTGAAACCAAGTCACGGCACCAATCCGATTTTTACAATCGCTAAAAATCAGGGCAAACCCTCTATTACTTATATTGATCAACAATTTTACAGAGATGATTCGCTGGAGATGATGGATAGTTTTTATTTTTTTGATTTAGATCTGACAGGCAAACTTCACGCCTATAAAAATTTTCCCGATGTGACAAATCTGCACCCAAATGCCAAATCTATCAACAGCCTTTATAAAGACGGAATAATTAAAGGATACGATGATGGCAAATTCAGACCTGATGGTGAAATAACTCGTGCGGAATTAATCAAAATGATTGTTTCCGCTTTGGCTTCTCCTGGTTTAAATGATTTCAACAGTTGCTTCCCGGATGTTCAAAAAGAATGGTTTGCTCCCTACGTTTGCTATGCGAAAAATTACAATTGGGTTGGCGGATTTAAAGACGGAAAATTTCATCCGAATGACAAAGTAAATCGCGTTGAAGCTCTTAAAATAATTATTAATGGATTTTTTAATGGAAAAATATCTCCGGAAGAATTAAAAAACACATCTGCAACCGATATAAAAGTAAGTGAATGGTACGGTAAATATTTTATTTTCGCCGACAATCGTGACTTACTGGACAAGCAGCATCTTGTGAATAATGGCTCTAAATCACTTTATTTGCCGCTGAAAAATATCACTCGCAAGGAAGTGGCGGAAACAATCTTCAGAATACAAAACCTCTATTAGCAGCGATTAAAATAATCTGGAAAAAAAACTTCATCATTGATACAATGACCCCCTTTTAGTAGAGCTCTAGGTATTGACATATTGCCAAATTTGTTTTACAATATATAGATACAATTTTACACATAGATGCAGAACACAAACCAGAAAAACATCATAGAACTAATCAAGAGGAGTAACAAAATTCTCGTTTTGCCGTCTTCTCCGCCGGATGGAGATTCTCTGGGCTCAGCCGTGGCCATCTATATGGCGTTAAGGAAGCTCGGTAAAGAAGTAACCGTGATTTGCGCCGATCCTGTACCTGATGTCTACGACTTTCTTCCAAACATGAAAATAGTTGGCAGTAAGTTCATTTCTTCCAATGACTTCATCATTACTATCGACTGTAAGAAAATAAAGGTTGATAAGATCAAAAGTGCCATAGAAGACGATAAGGTAAATATCATTATCAGTCCTTTGGACGGACATTTCTCAGAGGCGGATATTACATTCAACAAAGGCGAAATTTCCTACGATCTGATTATTACGGTAGATACGGCCGAACTGCAGCAGCTTCGAAATATTTACGAGAATAATGTCGAGATTTTTCACCAGGTCCCTGTAATTAATATTGATCACCACATTTCCAATACTCACTTTGGTAAGATTAATTATGTGGATATTATGTCCTCCTCAACGACAGAATTACTTTGTCCATTACTTGAAGAATTGGCCAAGGATACGGGGGTAGACCTCATTGATGAGGATATTGCCACCTTGCTTTTGACCGGTATTATTACCGATACAGGTAGTTTTCAAAATGCCAATACTACACCAAAATCTTTTGAAGTTGCTTCCGAACTCATTGCTTACGGCGCTCGCCAGCAGGAAATTATCCAGTACATTTACAAGACTAAACAATTAAGTCAGCTCAAGCTTTGGGGTAGAGTACTCTCAAAGATTCAAACTGATGAAAAACACCATATTGTCTGGTCTGTCGTCAGTCAGCAGGATTTCCGTGATACCGGAAGTAGTGAGGACGAAACCGGAGATATCATCGATGAATTGATGACGAATGCTCCCGGCGCTGAAGTCATTCTCTTAATTAAAGAGAAAAAAGATAATCTCGTCTCAGTAAGTATTAGAACTACCAGTGCGAACATTGATGCCGCTGCAATTGCCGAAAAATTTGATGGAGGAGGTCATACCCAAGCAGCCGGTTTCAGTATGAAAAACACACTTTTGAGAGACGCAGAATATAAAGTAGTGAACGCAGTGAAAGAATTCCAGGCTCAGCGCAAGTCTCCAACTGAATTTACTGAAAGTAGTATTCCTTTAATTTCCATAGATCAAGTTCCTCCTGAAGCTCAGAAAAAAGCCGAGGAAAACCCGATAACAAAAGTTATCTCCCCAAAAAAAACTAAGGCGGAGATGGACAATTTTAAATTTCATACCGATCATGCGGACCACAAGGATGGCAAAAAAGACGAGTCCGGCGCGGATGTTGCCTACAAGTTTGAGGACTAGGCTTCTCTAGTTTGATGATGGGGGAGGAGTTGTTGGAACAGGCACTTTAGGATAGCTCTTTGGAGTTTGAACATTTGATCCGGGGCTCAATTCTATCACCGCACTTCCATTTTTCATAGACTCATCAATCTTCGCATCATCACTATTTTTAACAAAAGAATATATAAAACTTGCAATTGCGATTGCGACAACAATCAAGGCTGCAATCACCATTTTTGAATATTGTGGCATATTTTTTTACTTAGAAAGTAGTTGTTTTACCCGACCTGGTATCCAAAATTACATCATCAGTTCTTTCATATTTGAAAGTATAATTTGTTTTTTGACTGTAGTAATAATCCACGGGACCATTTCCTGCACCTAGAGTATCGGTCATAATTATTACTTTTTCCGGCAAGGTATCCAAGGCACTCATTCCTTTATTTTTAACCAAAACAATTTGCAAAATATTACTTAATAAATCTGTATAATCTTCGGAATTAGCAGGCGGCAAATCTTTGTACTCCAGTGTACCAAGCATCGCCTTTATAGCTTGCTTAAGCTGAAAACCCAGAGCTCCATTTCCGTATTCAGTATACACGGCCAACACCTGTTTGTTCTTCAAATAAATATACCAATCCACCATCCTGGAATTTTGATATACAACTTCGAAAGCTTCCAAATCCTTCAATTTAAATTTCTTATACGCTGCACCTGGAAAAGCATTTTTTACATTTGTGAAATATTGATCTGTCACCATATTTCCAACATTGGCATCCAGAGTCACAGTCATCACTGCGGAATTTGGATATATTCTCGTAGCTGAAAATTGAGAATACTGTTTGTCCGGCTTAATAAATACAACCTGGCTTTTATCTTCAATTAATTTCCAGCTTTTATCGTCATATTTTAATTGAAATGGTAAAGCGTTACTTTTATATGAAATCCAATTGTCTTCCAATGGAAATGGCTGGCCTTTATTATTTGCCACAGTCATCATACGGAAAACCAATTCGGCAAACGCCGCTCTGGTCATAGATTGATCCGTATGCACGGCTCCATAGTCATCAGAAAGAATCATATTGTGGTCACGACCATATTCTATATGAGGGGCGAACCAAGCATCTTTGGGTACATCGGTAAAAACATTTTCAGTCACTTT
>CALRGV010000026.1 GCA_943358175.1 Candidatus Peribacteria bacterium | reverse complement strand
GCGAGGGCGGGCAAAAATTCCTTCCCCCCAACCCCCTTCCTTTTTGCCCGCCCGAGCGATCGGATTTCAGAGTTCAGCATCAGGATTTTTGTCAAAAAAGTTTCGAACTTCGTCCAAAAAACACCGCCAAATTGCACTTTTTGCAAAATCATAAGAAGTTGCCTCGGCGCTTCGCGCCTCGGCATGGTATTTCCCCGCGAGACTCCAAGCATTTTTGAGGGGGAACGAAAGCGTCCGCTCGGCAATGCGGAAGTTCCTGTGCGAAAGCACAGAGAAAACGAAGTTTTCAGAACCAATCTTTTTTCTTTCGCCTTTGGCGAAAGGTTGAGCGCATTTTTGCCCCAGGGCACTCTCTCTTGCTTCGCAATTCACCTTGTCTTTGATTGCCCAAAGGCTAACTTCAAAACAATATGGACAAAATAAATTTACAAACCAAAAAGATTTTTCTCTATGCTCGTAAATCCACGGACGAACCCGAAAGGCAGGTTTTGAGTATTGAGGCGCAAATGTTTGAGTTGCGAGAATATGCCAAAAAAGAAAACCTGAATATCGCCCGTGAATTTGTGGAAAGCAAAACCGCCAAAGAGCCGGGGCGAGAGATTTTTAACGACATGATAGCAAGCATAGAGAAAAATGAAGCCGAGGGAATTTTAGCGTGGCACCCCGACAGATTAGCGAGAAATAGCATAGATGGCGGACGGATAATTTATCTCGTAGATACTGGCAAAATAACCACGCTAAAATTTCCTACTTTTTGGTTTGATCCGACACCGCAGGGAAAATTTATGTTATCCATCGCTTTTGGGCAATCAAAATATTATGTGGATAATCTTTCGGAAAATATAAAGAGGGGTATTCGCCAAAAATTGCGCAATGGAATATGGCCCGCTTGGGCGCCATTGGGCTACATAAACGACAAAAACGCCCGCTGTATCGTCGTGGACAAGGAAAAGGCAAAGTATATCAAGCGGGCTTTTGAAATGTACTCAACTGGCGAATACCCCCTCGCTCAAATCCGAAAGATTATCAATTCATTGGGCTTGGTTGGCAAGAAAGGCAAAATGCTTTCCGTCTCAAATTATCAGTATATGCTCAAGAATAAAATCTACTACGGCATGATTGAATATAACGGAGAATTGTATGACGGAAAGCATGAACCGATTATTACAAAGAAACTTTTTGATTCCGTTCAGGAAGTGATGATGAATAAAAGCAAACCGAAATCGCCAAAACTCAAACCTTATGTGTATAGAGGATTTTTCCGTTGTGGGGAGTGTGGCTGTTTCATTACCACCGAAACACAAAAAGGACATAACTATTTACGCTGTACCAAACGGAAAAATCCTTGTTCGCAAAGATACGCCAGAGAGGACGCCATCACTTCTCAAATAAAAGAAGAAATCAAAAAAGTTTCTTTGTCTTCCGCTTGGGCAAATGCTTCAATTTCTTACCTTGAAAAAGAGAAATTGGATACTGCCCAAGCGGAAAGCTCTTTCGCCCAAAAAGCGAGAAATGAGCTTGTGGAGATAGAAACAAAACTTGATCGTTTGCTTGATTTGCAACTGGACGGCAATTTGTTGCTAACGGAATATACTGCCAAAAAGTACAAGCTCATTCTCGCCAAAAAGGATTTGGAAGAAAAAATATCCGCTTTTGGGCGAAAGAGCAATAATCGGTTCGAACTTGCCATCGCCTTTCTAAAAGAGGCCAACCAAGCCGAAAAATACGCTCAACAAGAAAATCCCGAACGGATTCGGGATTTTCTCAAAAAGATTGGTTCGAACTTCCGCATTGCCGAGCGGACGGTTTCGTTCCCCCTCAAAAATGCTTGGAGTCTCGCGGGGAAATACCATGCCGAGGCGCGAAGCGCCGAGGCAACTTCTTATGATTTTGCAAAAAGTGCAATTTGGCGGAGAGAGAGGGATTCGAACCCTCGAGGAGCTTACGCCCCTACCGCTTTTCGAGAGCGGCGCCTTCAACCACTCGGCCATCTCTCCTTGATTTGTAAGCTCCGGCTCACTCGGACTGGCAAAGCCAGATCCTCCTTTCACCTGCGCCCTCGGACCGTGTCCTCGGTTTGTAAGCTCACTGCGTTCAGCGGTGGCAGAGCCACACGCTTCACTTGTTCGCCCTCGCACCGTGCGCTCGCATGATGCTTCACCGTTACTTTGCCATTTTGGCCAATTCCTTATCAAAAGTAACTAGAGGGATTCTATTTTCCCTGCTGAATAAAAGCAAGAGAGTATCGGTAAATGAAAGATTATTTTTACTTTTCCCAAAAAAATCCATAGCAGACCAAAACAGTTCCGGCTGCATCTCATTAATTTTAATTCCATCGGTACTTAAAAGATATTTAAGAGCCTCATTCGCGACCTCAAAACCCTCTCTTATTTTTAAAACAGTGGCTACCTCAGCTAAAACATGATCTGGAATCACAAAATCTTCCGAACTCTGAATCAAATCAACTGCCCTTATATGATCCAATTCATTCTCCCTAAAAAAAGCCACAATCACCGAACTATCCAAAATTTTCATAAATTAGTATAGATATTTTTTATAAGTTGTCGCCAAATTCCTTTCCTCAGGATGCTTACTACGAAAAATAGCTTTAAGCATATCTTCGCGACGATATTTTTTTCCATCTTGAACCTCAATAGGAGTAATGCAAAAAGCCGGCTTAGAATTCTGGATAACAGTATAAATCGTCCCATTATTAACCACATCATCACTAACCATTTTCAGCTGGCGATAAAGATCCTTTTTGGCAATTGTTTTAGTCATATGTTTGAATTAAAGGCCAAACTAATTATAACAAAAGTTGTAACTATTAGTCAAACTATTATTATTTAGTTTTTGCTTCTCAAATAACATGATTCACAATAAATTTTTTCCTTTTTAGTAGAATCAAAAGTGCTCTTCAAAACCAGGTTGCAACTTACGCATGCCCGTTCAAAAAGCTTTCGCGGATTCCTCAAAGCCATACGATCCAAATGCCTTTGATCTGGAGCAATGTGAGGCAAAGAGATATTCATTCTCTGATAGAATCAGAGTTCAGCTTCAACAATCTTACAAGTTCGCTTAGATTTTTTACTTTAACGCCCTTGGCAACATCATCAAAAACGGCAAAGCCTTTCCGTAATTCAATTCATAATAATTCACACCCAAATTCAAATTTCTGTAATAATCCATTCTATTTTTCCAATAAAATTCCTCCACCGGAATTTGCCAGGCATTTTTTCCAAGGTGCGCGGCCAAAAACCATTTTTCCAGCAAGCGCACAACTCTGCCATTTCCATCAATAAAAGGATGTATATGAGCAAAAACCAAGTGAATTTGTGAGGCAAAATAAAAAGATTCCTCCAAAGACAATTTCTGCTTCAATAAAACTCCTATAGCAATACAAAACTCTTTCATTTCCTTTTTCAAAATCTCCGACGGCGCAGCCAGATAGACTAAACCAGACTTTCCAAAAACTCCGACCGGTTCCTTCCGATACTTACCCTGCCTCAACTTACTGACAAATTTTGCCGACAAAATCGCATGGACTTTCAATAAATTTTTCTCATTAAAATCATGCGTCTCAACAAATTTATAAGCTTTCACCAAATCTTCAATCTCCGCAATTTCCTTATTTTTTTTAAACTTTGCCGCATTCATCCTGTAATTCATGAAAGTATTCAAATCAATGGAATTACCCTCAATATTGGAAGAATAAACCGAAGAAGCATCAATCAAAAAAGACAAATCCACATCTTTAAAATCATACTGCTTATAATTTTTAGCCAGAAACTTTTTGACTCTGCTCAAATACCTTTGAAACAAAAACTTATCGCCTAACTGAAATCGCATATTCATGGCTCAATTGTAACAAAATTAGATTATGCAGAGCAAGGCTTACAATTCATCTTCATATCTCCAGAATTATCGATAAATGATCAGAAAGTTGATCTTCTAAAACTCGCATCTCCTTAATTTCCATATCCCTCGAACATAAAAAAAGATCCAGATGCAATCTCGGATTACCACTGGGAAAAGTTTTCCTTCCCCCTCTTTCAACAATCGTCAAATCTAAACTCTCAAGCATAAATTCCAATTCTTTATAGCCCGAAAAAATATTAAAATCACCACAAATAATAACCTTTTTGTATTTTCGTGCCAACTCTGTCAATTCAGTAAACTGTCTTTTTCTTATATTTTTAAACAAAGAAAAATGTCCCATAAACAACCCGGTATCTTCACTAATTTTCATTTCATAAATCAGTTTTTTAGCGCCGTTTTTTAGAAAATGCTTTTGGAAATCAAGATCTTTTCTCGCCAAAAAAGCATTGGACCTACGCCTAAATCCCGGCATTTTTCTCAAAAAACTTTTGATCCCATACTTACTCTCCACATCATAAAAAGTATAGTTTTCATCAAGCAAACCCCGCACATGATCCGCATAAGTTTCAACCAAACATAGAACATCAGGCTGCTCCCGTACCAAAACTTTCTTCAAATCACTACAAACATTTTTTCTCACTTTCGCCCCACAATAAAAATAGCGCGGAAAATGGCGCAAGATTTTTCGCCAAGAACCATTAATTCCAATGGCATACTGCAAATTCAAAAACATTATTTTCATAACTAGAAACTACATATTGCACGCAATTTTCATCCACATACCCAATTATAAATTCCCTTGCACTTGTAAACAAGCCATTTATAATCAGCAAGGCCATAAAAAAGCCACCCATTACAACTTTTTAATTTTTTAAAATTTCCCTATGGACTCTACCGCACTTCTTTACGTCAGCATTGGAACAAGCATTCTTGGCTTACTCTATGGAACATTCTTGATCGTTAGAATTTTGAAACAACCTGCCGGTTCCGGCAAAATGCTCGAAATCGCCGCTGCAATCCAGGACGGCGCGAAAGCCTATCTCAGCCGTCAATATAAGACAGTAGGAATTGTAGCTGTCGTAATACTGGCTTTGATGTACTTCGCAAAATTCTCAAATAACACAATTTATGGCTTCATACTCGGAGCCGTATTGTCAGCCTTGGCTGGATTTGTCGGCATGCACATTTCTGTCCGCGCCAACGTTCGTACCGCTGAAGCTGCAAGAAAAGGCCTAAAACAAGCTCTTTGTCTCGCCTTTCAGGGCGGCTCTGTAACAGGTCTCTTCGTAGTTGGCCTCGGACTACTTTCCGTTTCCGCTTTCTACCTTTTCACAAAAGACCTCCCAGCATTAGTCGGTCTCGCTTTTGGTTCAAGTTTAATTTCCGTCTTTGCTCGTCTCGGTGGTGGTATTTTCACAAAAGGTGCTGACGTAGGCACAGACATGGTAGGTAAAATTGAAAGTAATATTCCTGAAGATGATCCTAGAAATCCTGGTGTAATTGCCGACAACGTTGGCGACAACGTGGGCGATTGTGCAGGTATGGCTGCGGATCTTTTCGAAACTTATGTAGTTTCCGCTATTGCCGTAATTCTTCTCGGCCACACTATTTTCCCGGGTAATGAAAACGCTATTATTTATCCAATGATGATAGGCGCCGCTTCGATTATTACAACTATTATCGGTACCTGGTTTGTACGTCTTGGAAAAAAGAAAAATATTATGGGCGCTCTATACAAGAGTCTTATTACCACCGGTGTACTTTCCGCAATTTCTTTCTACCCAATCACGATGAAATTGATGGCAGACAACGGTAAATTCGATACAATGAATTTATTTTATGCTTCCCTGGTCGGTCTTGTTGTCACAGCTGCAATCGTAGTTATCACTGAATACTACACCGATAAAAAATATGCTCCGGTAAAACAAATTGCTGAGGCTTCCACTACAGGTCACGGTACAAATATTATCCAAGGTTTGGCTGTTGGAATGCAATCTACCGCCCTACCGGTCATCGTTATCGTTGCCGCCATCATTGTTTCTTTCCAATTAGCCGGACTTTATGGAATTGGCCTGGCGGTAATGGCTATGCTTTCACTCACAGGTAGTATCGTAGCTATCGACGCTTTCGGTCCAATCACAGACAACGCCGGTGGTATCGCTGAAATGGCCAAAATGCCTAAAGAAGTTCGTGAAGTCACAGATCCTCTAGACGCTGTTGGAAACACTACAAAAGCTGTAACAAAAGGCTACGCTATAGCTTCTGCGGGACTTGCTGCGATGGTGCTTTTTGCCGCTTACGTTCAAGAACTGGAAGCTAACGGAATTGCCACTGTTTTTGATCTTTCCAATCATAAAGTATTGGTAGGTCTATTGCTTGGAGGCTTACTCCCTTACCTTTTTGCTTCTATGGCGATGTCCGCTGTAGGAAAAGCTGCCAAAGCCGTAGTAGAAGAAGTTCGTCGTCAATTCAGAGAGATTAAAGGAATTATGACCGGAGAAAACAAACCTGACTATTCTCGTTGCGTAGATATCGTCACAAAATCTGCGATCAAAGAAATGATTATTCCAGCTCTTCTTCCTGTAGTTGTACCGGTTGTTGTTGGTTTAACTTTGGGAGCTGCAGCTCTGGGAGGTTTACTCATCGGTTCAATCATTACAGGAATTTTCCTCGGAATTTCCATGACCACCGGTGGTGCCGCTTGGGACAATGCTAAAAAATATATCGAGGAAGGTGCTCATGGTGGCAAAGGCTCAGAAGCTCACAAGGCTGCGGTAACTGGCGATACCGTTGGCGATCCATACAAGGACACTGCCGGTCCGGCCATCAACCCAATGATCAAGATTATCAATATCGTCGCTCTACTTCTCGTTAAATTCTTGAAGCCATAACTCTAAAGGGATAAGATGGGGGTAATTTAATCCCCCTGCCCTATGGAACAAGAATTTCCAAATTCATTCAAAATTTCTGTAATAGGCTGTGGAAGCGTCGGCGCAACCACAGCTTATTCTTTATTACTTCATGGTATTCCAACCCACCTCACCCTCATTGACATACGCAAAGAACAAGCCGAAGGCCTGGACCTCGATCTGGAACATTCGACACCTTTCACTCCATCCTGCCGCATCAAACATTCCAGAGATGTAAAAGATTGCAAAAATTCAGATCTGGTAGTCATTACAGCAGGCAAACGCCAATCTCCCGGACAAACACGTCTCGACCTCATTAAAGACAACAAGAAAATATTCGCAGACATCATCCCAAAAATTGCCAAAAACATCAAAGAAGACAGCCATCAAGTTTTTCCCTTATCTGTTCTTTTACAAAATTATTATGGCCATTCCAAAGTCTGTCTCAGCATACCGGCCACGCTTTCCCGCAAAGGAATTAATGAACTAATCGAAATACCTCTCGATAAATCCGAACAAAAAAACTTGGCAAAATCCGTCTCAACACTTAAGTCATATCAATAAAAATTGATTATCCCACTAATAAAATTCAGAAATTCAATTTTTGGTTTTCTCTACCGTATTATTTTCAAAAAGATATTTTTTCTTTTTGATGCCGAAAACGTGCACGATTTCATGACGATCGTAGGCAAAATTTTGGGCTCGAATATCCTTAGTCGGGCCATTACAAGCTTCTTTTTCAATAGTCCCGAGCAAAAAATTCTGAATCAAAAAATTCATGGCATTCACTTCAAAAATCCCATCGGCCTTTCAGCCGGATTCGACAAAAACGCCGAACTCACCGTCATTATTCCGGAAGTTGGCTTCGGCTTTGAAGAAGTAGGCTCCATCACCGGTGAACCATGCGAAGGCAATGCCAAACCTCGCCTTTGGCGCTTAAAAAAATCCCAAGCCCTGGTAGTCTATTACGGCCTAAAAAACGACGGCGCGGAAAAAATCAGCACCAGACTCGCGCAAAAAAGGTTCAAAATACCCATCGGCATCAACATCGCCAAAACCAATTGCCAAGCCTGCGCCGATACAGACACCGGCATCGCCGACTACGTAAAAAGCTATCGCAAATTCCTCCACATCGGAGACTACTTCACTATCAACATCAGCTGCCCAAACGCTTTTGGCGGTGAACCATTCCATGATGGCGAAAAGTTGAACAAACTTCTCGCGGCCATGAAAAAATACCCGACTAAAAAACCTGTCTTCATAAAAATTTCCCCCGATCTCTCGGAAACACAAGTTGACGAAATCTTAAAAATATCAAAAAAACATCACGTCAGCGGCTTTATTTGCACAAATCTCACGAAAAAACGCGAAAACCTCAAAATTCTCGATAAACAAGTCCCGGAAAACGGCGGCATCAGCGGCAAAGCTGTCGAAAACTCAGCCAACAAAATGATTGCAACTATTTATAAAAAAACAAAAGGTAAATATACAATTATCGGCTGCGGAGGAGTATTTTCCGCGGAAGATGCTTATAAAAAAATACGTCTTGGCGCTTCATTGATTGAATTAATCACCGGCATGATTTTCCAGGGTCCTCAATTAATCAGCGAAATCAACCTGGGACTTGCTGAGTTATTGAAAAAAGATGGCTACAAAAACATCAATGAAGCCATAGGTGTAGATACAGGATAAAACAGTCAATAAGCCGCAAACGAAGCATTTACTAATGCCGAATATCATGCTATAATAACAGTAACTATAAAAACAAAAAAATGGAAAATAAAAAAATTCTTTACGGAGTTCTGGCTATCGCGGTAATCCTAACAATCACGGGTATTAATTTTGGTTTAAAAGGATCACTTTTTGTCGACAAAAGAATAATAGCCATGCAGGAATCCTCTGCTACCGCCTCGATTAAAAAGGATGCCGCCCTTATTAAAAATGACCTAAAAAATAAAGAAAAAATCATCAATTGTGACGTAGTTATCGTCGGCGCCGGTGCAGGAGGCACTTCCGCGGCTATCGCAGCTTCCAGAGAAGGCGCAATAACCTGTCTTGTAGAAGAAACAGATTGGCTCGGTGGCATGCTCACAAGCGCAGGAGTATCGGCAATTGATGGTCGTCCGGATACCCCATCAGGTATTTTCAGAGAGTTCACCCAACGTGTTGAAGATTATTACACCAGCCTCGGACAAAATGACAAAATTCATAACTGTAATGTCAGCTACCTCTGCTTTGAACCAAATGTGGGAGACCGTATTTTGAAAGAAATGGCTGGAGAAGAAAACAACCTCACTATTTTCTATAATTCGAAAGTTAACAAGGTTTATCGTGAAGGCGATAAAATTTTAGGCATAAATATAACCCAAAACAACAATAAAACTTATATTGTAAACGCCCCGATTACAATCGACGCGACAGAATTTGGAGACTTAATGTACTCGGCAAATATTCCGTATGATTTGGGAATTGACCAGGGTTCCCAGGAATCTCTCGCTCAAAATGCCGAACAATGCATTCAACCGCTAACATACGTGGCTATATTAAAAAAAGATTCCAAACCAAGTACCCCTGTAAAACCAAAAAATTACGATAGAGAAAATTTTAAATGCGTTATTAAAAGTCCTCTTTGCCCAGACTCAATCAGCCTCTTCGGCATAGAACGTCTATTGAGTTACGGCCGCATGCCCAATGATAAATTAATGATTAATATACCAAGCCACTCATACGGCAACGATTTCCATGCCACCACCCCAAATCTGGAAAATTTTTCACGTGAAGAAATTCTGGAAGAAGCCAAAAATTACTCCAAAGGATTCATTTATTTTCTACAAACAGAATTGGGCTTTGAATATTTCGATATATACGACGAATTCGGCACAGCGGATAAATTTGCCAAAATACCATATGTTAGAGAAAGTCGTCGCTTAAGAGGAGTAAAAAGGTTAACTGAATCAGACGTTGTCAAAGGAAACGGCGACCAGCGCTCAGATGTTAGCAAAGATGTAATTGCCATTGGAGATTACCCAATTGATCTACACTTCTGTACCTATGGAGTGGGAGACGTATTCAAAGCAATTGCTCCATATCAAATCCCTTATGGCGTCACCATCCCTGAAAAAATCAACGGCTTCATGGTCGTAGATAAAAACATTTCCGTCAGTCACATAGTCAATGGCACCACCAGATTACAACCGGTGGTAATGTCTGTAGGACAAGCCGTCGGTATAGCTTCAGCCATGGCTACCAAACAAGGTATAGAACCAAGAGATGTAAATGTCACAGAACTACAGAAAAAAATTCTTAATAGCAAAGGTAACCTATTTTATTTCAAAGATCTGGCTGTTAGCGATTATGCTTATCCTTATGCCGCACGTTTAGCGATAAAAGAAGTTATTTCCGGCTATAGCGACTTCACATTCAAACCAAACAGTCCAATCAATGAAGCCGATCTCTTGAAAATTTTAAAAACTTATCTAGCGGTTGAAAATCAAGATCTAAGCCTTATAGACAACATCGGACTCTCTGAAAATTCCACTAAACTGGTAAAAAGAGCCGATATGGCAAAATACATCTACAATGTATTCAGCAATGCCAATAAAATTGACGCTTCGAACATAAAAATACTCAAATTTTATGATGTAAAAATAAACACCGATCTCTATAACAAACTCAGCCAACTCGCCGCAATAGAAATTGTAAACGGCGACAATAAGGCTTTCAAACCAAATGAAAATCTCACCAGAGCCGACGCCGTCGTCTTACTTGGAAAAACTTTCGACCACCTATTCACAGAATAGCATGGCTGGGGATGAGGGATTCGAACCCCCGATGTTGCCTCCAGAGGGCAATGCCTTACCACTTGGCGAATCCCCAGTGTTATTTACCTTGAACTTTTATCACAAACCCCAGGCTATTTCAACAGAAATAAAAACCTCAACCGCCCCGGGGCGGGCCCTCACGGGCACTCGCTGCTGCTCGGGAGTCCAATAAATAGTGGCTAGAATAAGCCATTGAGTTTCAAAAAACTATTTCGCCTGATTAAAATACGGATGCTTCACGCACATAACAGCTACATAAAGTGTAAATGCGTTAAGAGCCAAGCTGAACAATTGAGAATTGGAAAAACTGGTCAAAATCACGGCAATTGCCAAAGCTGCAAAAACAATCGAAACAATTGGAGACCATTTCTGTCCCTTAAAAGCTCCACGTGCCATAAAAATACCCAAAACTCCCAAACCAAGTAAAACGACACCAATCACAACCCCAAAACCGGCAAACTTTTCAAGCACACTCTGAGCAGCTTCAGCCCCTTCAACCTGCACACCATTCACTTCCACAGTGCCAATCTCAACGCCGTCGCCAAAAAAACCACTAATCAAACTTTGAAACATCAAGAACAAGAGCGCAAAAAGAAATGTAAACACAGTGTAAATAATATCAAGCACACCTAACGCAGTACCATACCAAGGACGAACTACAATAGAAAATAAGGTTAAAAAATATTATCAAAACATTAACTTGCAGACACCAACTCCTTCACGCTCTTATAACCTTCCATCATCCCCAAATCCTTCGCCACATTCTCATATGTAATGAAACCCTTGTAAGCATTCAGACCACGGGCAAATCTGCCATCTCCCTCCACGGAATCACGCAGCATTTTCTCCACGCCTTCGCCGGCAATTCTTTTCAAATAAGGCAAAGTCGCAGTAGTAAGGGCGATTGTCGACTGACGACTCACCTGCCCGGGCATATTCGGAATACAACAGAAAAGCTTGTTGTAAATTTCGTAAACAGGCTCTGAATGGCTTGTAGCACGAGATCCCCAAATACAACCACCCTGATCAATCGACACATCCACAATTACCGATCCGTCCTTCATAGATTTAACTTGTTCTTCACTAACCACGCACGGAGCCTTCGTCCCGGCCACAAGCACCGCCCCAATCAGCAAATTTGCATCCTTCAACGCCTCATTGAAATTCTCACCTTCTGGCACAATCGCCTCAAAATTCTCACCAAGCACAGGACCGAGATATTCCTTCATTTCCTTATTTAACTCCGCACATTTTTTCTCACTTATATCAAAAAGTTTCACACGTGAACCCATGCCCGCAGCAGTCTTTGCCGCAGTAGCACCCACATATCCACCACCCACCACCACCACACGAGCGCTCGGGATTCCGGTAATTTTACCGAGAGAAATTCCCCTTCCAGCATATTTTCTCTGTAAATATTCCGCACCATATTGCACCGCAAGCACTCCGGCTACTTCGCTCATTGGAGCCAATAATGGCAATTTACCACTCTCATCTTCCACAGTCTCATAAGCAATCGCCGTAATATTATTAGTCGCCAAAACTTTACTAAGTCTCTTATCAACTCCCGACAAATGCAAATAAGTAAAAAGCACTTTTCCTTTAAATTGTTCCAATAAATTATATTCTTCCGGAAGTGGTTCCTTCACTTTCACCAAAATATCCGCCACCTTCACAATATCCTCAGTACTTCTCATCATCTTGGCACCACACTCTTTATATTCACTATCGGAAAAACCGCTACCTATCCCCGCAGTCTCCTGCACTATCACTTCAAAACCGGCCGCGACCAATTCTTTCACCCCGTAAGGTGTCAGAGCGATGCGATTTTCATTGTTTTTAATTTCCTTAATCGTAGCGATAACCATACATTTTGGAATTAGAAAATAGTTTATTTATAAGCTCACTTTTGTTTGTAAGCTCCGGCTCACTCGGACTGGCAGAGCCAGATCCTCCTTTCACCTGCGCGCTCGCGCCGTGCGCTCGCTTTGATCCAGCTTAGTACAAACCTTTTATTTCTTCAAGGATTATACTCTCCACATCACTCATACAAACTTTCATTTTGCCCCACTCATTGTGCACCTGATAATCACAATCACCCGCTTGTGCCAATTCCCTCGCCGCACTATCTAAACGTCTTTGCAATTCTTCAGGCTCTATGGCTCCACGCATTTCAATCCTTCCTTTCAAATCACTTAAATTTGGCACTTTCATAAAAATAGAAACCAGATTTCCCTTCGGAATAATTTTACGAATCGCATGGAAACCCTGAATGTCCACTTCACGAATAACCACCGCGCCACCATTCAGAGCATCTATAATTTCCGTCTTTGCCGTGCCATAATAATTATCCGAATGTACCACCGCATATTCCAAAAAATCATCTTCGGCAATCATCTGTTTAAATTTTTCCTTAGTAACAAAGTGATAGCTTTCACCATCCTTCTCACGTTCACGCGGTTCACGAGTAGTATAAGAAATCGGATAGAAAAAACCCTTATACTTCGCACCCAAAGTCCTAATCACAGTGCCCTTTCCGGAGCCTGAAGGACCAACGATTAAAAATAATTTTCCGGTCAATTTCTCAGTCATATATTAGATCCCCAGCGTGTTGCCAAAACGCCAAAATTATGTTATTATATACATGTTCTCGAGTCGTCAAAATTATACAAGAATATACGCCAAAAGGCGAGGCCACGGGCCGAGCGCGAAGCAAGCGAAGAATGTGGCTTTGCCACTTCTGAGCGAAGCGAGCCTACCAAAGAAAGTAGGCCACGAGCCGAGCGCGAAGGCGAAACGAGGATCTGGCTCCGCCAGTCCGAGTGAAGCCTAATCCTACAAAAGCGATTGAAAAAAAACTAAAATTCTGATATAATTACTCAATTACCTCGAACCCCACTTCGTTCCTTAAAATAACAAAACGCCTACTCCTATTCGCAAAAGTGAGGAGTAAAGGTAGAGAAAACAAAAACAAAAATACTGTGTAGATCTGCTTGATCTATTAAATTCTCTCTCCTTACTCCTTACTTTTCGATGGCAGCCAACACTGCCACCAAAAAGCATTCTCCAATCAAAAATTTTGGAGGAAAAAACAAAAACAAACTCAACAAAAACAAACTGCTCTTTCGCCTTAAAACGAGAGGCAACCCAAACAAACAAAAATAAAAAAGAACGGCCGGTGCACAACGTTCTAAAACAAGACACCAAAGAACGGTAGGGGGGCGCTTCATTCACTAAAAAAGAATGAACAAACACCGCAGGAGATGAATTGTTGGTTTCTCTTGCACCACCGCTCTACTAGAGTATTTCTCAGCCAATAAAAATTGCGCCGATAGAAATCCTAGGTTTATGAGCGATACGTTGGGGCATTTAGTCCACCTCTGACTTTCAGCATTTTTAAATGCTTGTCACGTGAAATTGACTGGGTGCCCCTTATTTATAATAAGAAAACTTTAAAAAAGTTTTCTTTACTTTCAAAATATAGGTTTTCTCAAAAATTATCTTCGCTTTGGCTCGCATTTTTAGAAACGGGGCCCGCGAGACCCATTTCTAAAAATAACTACGCCCTGCTCGGATAAATTTTCGAGAAGTTTTTTGATATACTAAAACGGCAAATCGTCGATTTTTACTTCATCTCCACCAGTTACCGGCATTGGGGCTTCTTCGCCGCCTGCATTTTCTTCTGCGCCCTTATTTATTCCACCAGCTTCTCTTTGATAGCTTCCCCCACCCATTTCGGCACCTTTCCTATCAAGCATAATCATATTATCAGCCACGATTTCCGTGCGATATCTCTTTACCCCATCTTCCCCTTCCCAATCCCTGGTCTGCAAACGACCTTCGATGAACACTTTGCCTCCTTTCTTCAAAAACTGACCGCAAATTTCAGCCAATTTTCTCCAAGCTATCACATTGTGAAACTCAGTCTTACTTTGTGGCTGACCACTCTGATCCTTCCAAGTAAAATTAGTAGCAACACCAAAACTAGTGACAACCTGTCCACCGGGAATTTGTTTCATTTCAGGATCACGTGTCAAATTTCCAATCAACTGCATTCTGTTTAAAGACATCGCCATATATTTTCGGGTTAGTTTTTTACGCAATCGAAAAATACCGCCCTCGGGCAACAAACTCAATTCTATTTAATATAAATCCCTTGCGTGCAGCACCAATAAGTTAAATAATCGCCGGTTAACACCTCCCGGTACTATTTTTGAACCTCATTATGCGACGGATTAGTTCTAACCCTGATTTTCTCACTAAAATTTCCTGTTTCCATAGAACTTTTGCAGATTTCCAGCCTCGAATATCTGAAAACCACGTACCCAAAAAGAAAACTAAGAAAAAGACTCAAGCTCAGCGCAATGATTAAAAACCATTGTTCTGTTGTCATTTTGCGAATTTCGGCTATCATATGCGTAATTTGTTAAGAAATAATTGAAAAAATATGAGTTTATATGCTTTTGAATTAGGGAGAAAAAAAGATCTCTGCTGTGCAGAATTGGTTGCCATACTTGGCAAAGATAAGCTGGTGGAACGCAATCTCGATACCGCTATTTTTGATCTAAAAATACCTAATTATCAGGGACTTCAGGACAAGCTCGGTGGAACAGTAAAAATTGTCAAAATTTGGGAAGACTTTCCTTTTGCAGATTGCCGATCTGACAAGCTCGAGGAGCGCATCAGACCTCATCTGGAAAAGATCTTTACTGACCACAAAGGCAAAATAAATTTCGCCGTTTCCACTCTAAGTTTTAATAACCCTAAAGAGATTAATATCAAACAAATCTTAAATTTTTCTAAATTAATTCTAAAATCTTTAGGACTGAATAGTCGTTTTGTAAATAAAAACTTCGAAAACACCAAGCCTTCCACTATTTACAAGGCTCGCGTCCTCGAAAAAGGCATCGATATCAATATAATCAAAGGCAAAGAGAAAATTTTCCTCGGCGAAAGCGTTTCCATTCAAAATATCGACAATTACGGTAAACGTGACTATGACAAACCATGGCGCGATGCCAGAGTCGGCATGCTCCCACCAAAAGTAGCGCAAATCATGGTGAATCTCGCCGGTCCAACCACTAAATCCATTTACGATCCATTTTGTGGAACAGGCACTACTTTGATGGAAGGATTACTGATGGGTAAAGACGTCGTCGGTTCCGACATCGATCAAAGAATGATTGATTATTCCGAGGGTAATATGAAATGGACAGAACAAGCCTTCCAAACTAAAAATACCTCCAGAGTTTTCACAAAAGACGCACGCTTTTTGACAAAAGAGGACTTGCCGGAAAGAGTTGATGCCATCGTTACGGAAGGATATCTCGGTGAACCGGTCAGTCGTCTCCCGGCTCCGGAAATTCGCCAAAAAGTTTTCCGTGAATTGGCTAACTTACATTTGAACTGGCTCACCGCCGTACACCGCATCACCCCAAAAAACTGCAAAGTAGTGATGTGTGTCGCCGCTTTCAGAAAAAACAACGATACCTATCGCCCGGAATATGAATTTCTACCTAGATTCAACGAATTGGTAGAAGAAACCGGCTACAGAGTGGTAGCCAGCTACATTTACGACCGTCCAGATCAGATAGTCGTGAGAGAAATCAAGGTCTTGGAGAAATTGAATTAAGCGCTCTCTTCCCAATTTTTGCTGCAATCAAAGTGCATGCAGCCCAAAAAGTTGGAGATGCTGAAAGCAAAGAAACTCCCGCCGCACCGGCAGCAATAAGCTTAACCTCCGTATCTTCTCCGGGACAAACCATGAAAGCTCCGGTAGAAACTACTGAAGCTTTTATTCCATTGTAAATCAACAGGCCCGGTATTCCACCTTTAACAATTAAAGCCCTCACATTAGCAATTTGAGCCACTAAAGGATTTGCCGGAACAACATCCTCCCTTTCAATTTTATCAACTGCCATGATCAAACGGGTATCATCCGCAGGTATGCCATCCTCAAAAACCATTAAATCAGCTTCGCTTGGACGCTTATTCCAATCTATAGGACCACCCTCCAAATCCATTTTCATAAACCAATTCTGTAAGAAGTGCTACATAAATAACAAAATTACATTGAAATATCAAGACAGCTTACGTATATTGGGCCTGTTCTGTTTTAAATAACTCAACATTCCCCTGTAGCTCAGCGGTAGAGCATCTCGCTGTTAACGAGAGGGTCATTGGTTCGAATCCAATCGGGGGAGCCAGTTTACACAACTAGCCATTTCCAACACTAGGTCGAACGGAGAACGTAGCTTATACTCAAGCTTTTTCCCTTTTACAGTTGGGTTCTGAAGTAGATAATTAAGAAAAGCCCTTTGTTCATGAGTTTCAGAACTTTCAAAAATTGTTCTGGCACGACGAGCAAGACTTATTACTGATGCTACAGTCGTTTGATAATCGTAATCTGCTTTCCTATGTTCAGAAAGTTCAATTTCTAAAAGCTGTAATCGATCATGTATTTCCTGATGTTTTTTGTCATACATGTCCTTAGTAATACTCTGGTCCAAATAAGCTTCAAGCAGTCTATCATCCCTTTGTTTCAACTGTTCATATTCTGTCCTGATACGATTTACTTGTGCCTTATGAAAAGTTACTTCAGCCTCAGTGCTTTTCCTAAGCTCTACAATAAGAGTGTTTTGAGCTTCCTCAGTGATGCTCTCAAAACGATCCAAAAGCTTGTAGACAGGCTCTAAAAGATTTTTCTCTGGCACATATATCCTCTGACATACTCGTTTAGCATTCGTACAAGAATAATAAGTAAAAGTTTTCCCACTTTTCTTTGTTTTAAGCTCGGGAGTCATCGAACAACCACAATTTTGACAAGTGAGTAATCCCCTGAAGATAAACTCTTTTGATGCAAACTTTTGCAATCTCTTGGCTTTGCCCTTCCTAACCTCTTGGCACTGATCAAAAAGCTCTCTCATAATCAACCGAGGGTATTTATGAGAATAGGAACCATACATTTTAGAAACAGCCGTACCACAGTAAAAAGGATCTTTCAAAATATCGGCAATAGTACTTCTC
>CALRGV010000025.1 GCA_943358175.1 Candidatus Peribacteria bacterium | reverse complement strand
TTTACCGGCTAAAAGTGTGCCAAATTCCTCAAGCAAATCGACAGAATATTTTCCATCCACTTCCAATACGACCGGTTTTGCATTACCCAGGTCAATTTCAACTGTGCATTTTCCATTGATGTCAACTATAGGATTCTGGCAGTTTTCCAGAGCACAACCTCCAATTTTCACCTTTATTTTTGCCTTGGCAAAGTCACATTTATTTGGAGCGACTTCAGGGGCGGTGTCGGGTTTTGAAGTATCTGGTTTTGAAGTGTCGGGAACATCTGGTTTTGACTGAACGTCGGGTGGAACATCGGGTTGCGTTTCGGTGGTGTCTGGTTTTGACTGAACGTCTGGTGGAATATCGGGTTGTGTTTCGGCGGTGTCCGGTTTTGATTGAACGTCTGGTGGTACGTCCGCGACATCTGGGCCAACATCTTCCGGTGGAACGTCCGGTGGGGTATCCACGACTGCGTCGACTGCGGCTGTAACTTCCGAGGCCGTTTCAACAGCAGCGGAGTCGGCGGAATCTTGAGCTTCTGGTGCGGAGTCTTGAACGTCCGGTGAATCTTGAACGTCAGGTGAGTCCTGCGCATCAGCCGCATCTGTACTACCAGCATCAGCTGCATCCGGAGTTGTATCTCCCGTGGCGTCCGGGGCGGGGGTTTTTACAGGTGGAATTACAGCGTACCAAAGTTTTTCCTGACCAGGCTGTCCTACGGAATATACGAGAACACTGCCGTTGGCACCATCACTCGCCAAACGTGGATTTCTAAGCATTTTAGATGGCTGCTGACTGTTTAGAGATGTCAGAAATGTAGGTTTAGTAGCTAGTTCTTCCAGTGTTTTTGCTGTGATGAGTAGACACTGGTCAACTCCGCCGGGCTTTTGTAGCTTGGCACCTACGGCTACTTGACCGTCGAAGGTAGGAGTACCACAGTTTAAATCATTATAAAGTCCATCGAAATATTGATCCTTTTCTACACCCCATAAATCAATTAAGTTAGCACCGCTAAGGGCATGAGGAGAACCATTATAATCAAAAACCGAAGGAAAATATGGCATTTCTGGAACTATTGGTGCCAAATTACTTACCTCTAAATCTTGGGTTGCATTTTTTGCTATATCCCCTCCGTGTACTGCATGGCCCTCAAAACCGTTTCCCCAAACCAAAAATTTTTTATTTCCCTTGTTATCCTTATAAATTCCAGGCCCTCCAAATGGGCCCAAAGGTGGTTTACCGGTAGCCAAACCTTTTACTGTTTTTGGTGTTCCATTTTTAATACAATCAGCCAGTTTATTTAACTGATCACATTCTAAGTACACGACTCCTCCTCCGCTTGCTACCGTGAGGTACCTCATTCCATCAACCTCGGCAAAATTAGATGTCAAATCAGCAAACTGACTCCACGGTACCGGCTGACCCTTACCTACACTCAATACCTGATCGTAGGTAGTAAGCGCAGCTTTGCGTACACCAAAAGTAGAGTCTTCGTTCGTGGTACTTTCGCTAATAGTTGTATTACAAGCTGGCACCGTACCGGCCAGGGCTCCCAACATACTGAGTTTACCCAACCAGTGAGTCAATAATTTGCTACCTAACCGTAAGGCGGAAGATCTACCATCGGGAGTTTTTCCACGAATAATAACCTCATCACCTACCTGATCGATTGCGTCAGGAGTAAAGTCTATTCTTCCTTGAGCCTCCCTTGTTTCTAATCCTTTTGAGCTAATCTCTGACATATGATGATTAGTTAAGTGATTACAGTAAACTACAAAAGCCTATTTTGTCAACTAGTTATTAATTGCAAAGTCTATTAAATCCTTCTGCACATCTTTGGTCAGAGTCTTTCTAAAACCATTGCCATCTACTGTAATAATAGCCTCCAGAGTGCTTTTACTGTTGCCTACCGGAGAATCGGTAAGTACTTGATATTCGAGGTAAGGGATGTTGGATTTCTTCTCAGTTAAAAGTGGTTTATTGAGGAAGAGGGTAAGTACGGGCTTGGATATTTGAGATAGTTTATTGGAATTTATTTTTTTTGGATCGCTACTAGTCTTAATAATGGTTGTTAGCTTTGGGTAAGCATTAGCGTCATAGCTAATCGTTGCATTATCTATGATGGAATAAGGGTAAGGAGTTACTGATTTATTGTCATTACCAACTGCGCTATTGCTATAAATCTTGGATTCATATAATGCAGAAAAACCTGCAGGATTTTTCTTATCCGCAATCGGCATCACCCCGCACGCTTCCGTCTTGCCGTTTTCTGTGCACTCTCCATTAATCAACCATTGAACAACTACATCATCACCTTTGTTATTTATACCTGTATCCAGCACATACCTATCTTTATCCTCACACACTGTCTCGTCCTTCACGGCTGCATCGCAGGCTCGCTGAAAATCAGGATTGGCATCTACGGCGCAGGGTTTGCAGGGGGTGCGTAAACGTACAATTAGGTTTTTGGCTGCCGGGGTTTGGCCAGAGTAGGGATTTACGATCTCGCTTACCCCACTTGGTCCCGCGCTATCATAATACAATGGCACCGCCACCCTATCGGTCTGGCCGCTGCCGAAAATCAGTTTGTTCCAATTGCAGGAATAATTTAGCTGATCCAAGTTATTGCTGGAATTTGCCAATTCAAAATCCACCTTTACCGTACCTGTAGAATTCGGCTTGTACATGGCGCAATTTTTGCCGGCTGTACCGGTGCCCTGAAGTGGTGTCACGTAGCAGTTACTGTTAAAAACTCCGCATTTCTCGGTTGTGAGTTTTTCTGTTGAACGTCCAATTACCTGTAAAATCATTTCAATATTTTTTTGCGCCTGACCTTCAAAAGGATTAGCCAAAGCCAGCATCCCGGGATCTTGACAAAAACTTGTATTGCCCCCCCTCCTCAAGCGTCGTCGTGCCAGAATAGCTTCCAAAACCACAAATCACCTTTCCTGTATTCCAGCCGGCCTCATGGCTTTTCATTTTCCACTGCAAATACTCCATCATCGAATCGGCAATATCCTGAGCCTGATCATGATTCTCTCCATTTTTCAAATTCTGCAAAGTATCTATCGTCATCATCTGCAAACTGATAGCAAAAATCATCAGTAGCGCGAAGACGCCAATCGCGATTATCGAAATAAATCCTTTTTGATTTTTCATTTGAAAAAGAATGAATATCTGTCACGGAGTATAACACGAAAATTCCAACGAAAAAAATTAAGAGGAATTTCTACAGAAAAAATGCTATCATCAAGCTCGCAATTATTAATCGAACCCATGCGCTTCGACATTCTCACAATTTTTCCGAACATCTTTGATTCGTACATCAACACGAGCATTCTCAAACGTGCTCAAGATAAAAAACTGATCAAGATCTACATCCATGACATTCGCAAATTCAGCAAAGACAAACATCATAAAGTAGACAACCTGCCTTTCGGAGGCGGCGCCGGCATGGTAATGACTCCTCAGCCACTTTGCGACTGTATCAAACACGTTAAAAAACTCAACAAAGGCCCTGTAATATACATGAGCCCCCGCGGTAAAACCCTCACTCAATCAAGGGTGGAAAAATTCGCTAAAATGCAAACCGAGGACACGGTCCGAAGCAAGCTTATAAAAAAACCCGGCCTAATCCTGCTCTGTGGCCACTACGAAGGCATCGATCAAAGAGTTATAGACTCCCTGGTGGACGAAGAGCTCTCTATCGGCAAATACGTCCTCACCGGCGGTGAATTGCCCGCCCTAACCATCATTGACGCCGTCTCACGCCTAATACCGGGCGTACTTGGCCGTGCAGAATCTCACGAAGAAGAATCCTTCTCCAAATCTCTCAATCGCAAAAAAGAATATCCACACTACACTCGCCCTGCGGAATTCAATGGCATGAAAGTTCCGGATGTATTAATGTCCGGCCATCACAAAGAAATAGCCAAGTGGCGTAAAAGCAAACTTTCCTAAACCATGAACCAAGAAATAATATTTAATATCCTGGCTATTTTGGGCTCTATCGCTCCCATAAGCTTGGTGGCATCCTTAAATATTCCAAAATTCTATCTCAAACTAAACGGTAAACTTTCTAAAACCACCAGTATCTGCACCCCAATTACCGGCGTCCTCACTAAGGAACCGGTAGAAGTTAAAACTATTTTTTTTGATAAATACAAAGCGCGCGCCGACCTCAATATCACGGACAGCCATCAATTCAGTCTCCTCGACACCCAAAGTAAAATAGAAATACAGGTAAAAAGAACCGATCTGCAAAAAGAATTAGCCATTAATCTAATGGCTATAACCACCTGTTTCTGCCATTACGAAAAAATGAAGAATATAGAAGAAATCAGCCAAAACCTTTTCAAATCCTGCGCCATCGATCAAAAAAGAATTCGCGAAGAATACCAAATAATCACCAAAATAAATTCCACTCCGGAAAAGAAAATTTCCACTGTAGTTCTGACGAATAATAAAACCAAAGAAATTTCCGCTTTCTCCAAGGGAAATCCATACAAAATACTCGAGAAATGCACCCGCGAATTAGTGGACGGAAAAAAGGAACCTATAGATCATCAACGCCGCCATAAACTCAAAAAACGCATTGAGAAAATGAATAAAAAAGGGCAAAAAGTAATTGCTTTCGCCCACAAAGGCATGCCAATAAAGCGCCTGGAAAACTATAGCGAACAGCTCTGTGAAAGCGATATGGTGCTGGTCGGATTTATTGGCCTTGTAGAAAACATCAACAGTGAAATAATTCCTTACATCGAAGAAATCAAAAAAAACAAAATCAAAATCTACATAGTTACGGGAGTAAAAGAAAAAAAGGCAGTCGCCATCGCCACCGCGATGCAAATCATCAATCCGAATTATTTTGAAACTATCGACGGAGAAACCATAGACAGTATCGACGACCAAAGATTTGAAAAAATGCTCGCCAATAGAGAAAAAGACTATGTTTTCTGCGATATACAGCCAAATCAACGCTTGAGAATCATCCAGACTCTGGAAAAAATCGGTGAGATTACCACTTTCGCGAATAAAAAACATGGTCATGGTATTAAAGAACTTTTGGACCACATCGATCGCAGTCGTAAAAATCGCAAAAACAGTGGGAAATTAATCAGTCACGCCCTGAACTCAAAGTTAGCAGAAATAGGACTTCTAATAGCCGCCTTAATCCTACGCGCTCCACTCCCTTTATCTATTTCTCTGCTCATTATCATCGACGTTTCCATCAATACAATTTTGGAATTGGCAATTAACAACGATAAAAAATCCAATTCACAAACAATTAACCATGAGAAAATTTTTAATCCCACCCTGCTCATCAATGGGATCTTGAGTACTCTTACAATTGGAATAGTCTATTTCTGGAGTTTACTGCGCTTTGGCTGGATTCCCGGAGAGACAATACAGACCGACAGCATCGCCTACACGAAATCCAGCACTATGGTCTTCATCCTACTTGCAATCATCCAAATCATCGCCGCCTTCCAAATTCGCAAAACTCTCTCCAGTATTCACCTAATACTAACAACCATTGTCTGCGTTCTAATACTGAAAGCTCTCACCAGCTACCCGGCCTTGGAAAAAATATTCAATCTTAGCGCCCTTAACGGTAATGAAATTGCTGTTATTATATTTAGCTCTTCCATTTTTCTTCTTATTATAGAACTATATAAAGCAATTCTTCGCCATATACATAAAAATGAAAATCAACATTCCGTTAGCGAAATACCTGCGCATCAAAGTCCTCCCTAAAAGCTCAAAGAATGAAGTCACTGAAATAATGACCGATGACACCGGCGAACAAACCATCAAGATCCGCATCAAAGCCATACCGGAAAAAGACCGAGCCAATGCTGAATTAATCAAATTTCTAAGTGGAGAACTAAACATTCCCAAAGAAAATATTCACATCATCAGCGGCAAAAGAACACAACTAAAATTGATACGCCTGGAATACTAATCCACCGCCCCATGGAACTCTACAATCTCACCGACATTCAAGCTCTTCTATATAAACACGGTCTTTGGGCTAAAAAATATCTCGGACAAAACTTTCTAATCAATAAAGACGTCCTCACCACCATCGTAAAAACCGCAAACATCCAATCCACAGACGATATTATTGAAATTGGTCCCGGCCTCGGAGTCCTCACCAACGAGCTCGCAAAACTCGCCAAAAAAGTCACTACCATCGAATTAGACCCTACTCTCCTTCCAATTCTCAAAGAAACTCTCGCCGCACACAAAAACGTCCAAATTCTTCAGCAAGATGCCCTCCATTTTTCGCCTTGTTTTAAACACTATAAAGTCGTCGCAAACATCCCCTACAACATCACTTCACCACTGATAAATCTCTTCCTTCAGGCCGATCTCAAACCTGAATCAATCACTCTTCTAGTGCAAAAAGAAGTTGCTGAAAAAATCTGTATCACCGATCCGGATATGACTGTTCTCTCCTTACAAGTAGCTCTTTTCGGTCACGCAAAATTAATCAAAAAAATCGGTGCCGGATGCTTCTATCCCGCGCCAAAAGTAGAATCCGCCATTCTTCACATCACACTTTATCAACCGGGCGATCCAAATTTCACGGAAACAAAAAAAGCCCTCCAAGCCCTAACTTTAGCAAAAAAAGCCTTTTCCCAACGCCGCAAAATGCTCTCGAACACCCTCTCCGAATATAAAGAAGCGATGGCCAAAGCCAACATAAACAGCAACCGCCGCCCGGAAACTCTCTCAATAAAGGAGTGGCTAAGTCTTGTAAAAACAGAAATTGCTTAAGGGATAGTAGATACGAGACGACAGTAAAATTTTGACCGGAGTTTACTGTAAGTAAATGAGGATCAAAATTTTACTGTCAACGAAGTATATACTATTCCTTAAGCAATTTCTGATAAATCCTTTTTCATTTCGAGCACAGCTGTCCTAGCCGCTTCCGCATAAGCATCCGGCAACATACCCAATTTTTCATAGGCAAAAATAATTCCGCGACTATTATTAATAATCGCTCCCAAACCATCTGCATTAAAACAAGGCTTCACATCCGCTGCTCCCGCTCCCTGCGCCCCATATCCAGGCACCAGGAAAATAGTATTGGGCATAATTTCCCTCAGCCTCTTCGCTTGTTCCGGAAAAGTCGCCCCAACCACGGCACCCACAAAATTATAACCACTTTCTCCAATCTCATCCGCACCCCAACTATCAACCAAATGCCCAACGATTTCATACAAAGCTTTACCCTTCCCGTCTGCACCTTTTTCATCCTGCATCACCAAATCCTGCAAATCTCCACTACTTTTATTCGAAGTCTTCACTAAGGCAAAAATCCCCTTTCCATATTTCTTACATTCTTCCACAAACGGCTTTATTCCATCCCATCCCAAGTAAGGATTCACAGTAATACTATCCGCCTCAAAAATAGGCATCACCACCTCGTTTTCTCCTTCAAAAATCTGCACTTCACCCAAAAAAGCCTGAGCATAAGCCTCAGCCGTCGTGCCAATATCATTTCTTTTAGCATCGGCAATGGTGAGTATTCCTTTAGATTTTGCGTACTTCAAAGTATCAGCATAAGCCTTCACGCCATCCGCTCCATAAATCTCATAAAAAGCAATTTGCGGCTTCACCACCGGCACCAGATCAAACACCGCATCAATAATGCCCTTATTAAATTCAAAAATAGCCCTAGCCGCAGCGGCCGTCGGCGAAAGATGTTCACCATTATCATCGGTATAAGCCAGCGCCCGATTTTTAATACTTTCAGGAATCTTATCCAAACGCGGATCCAACCCCACACAAATCGGGTTCCCCTTGGCCTTCACAGCCTCTATCAGTTTGTCGGCAAAATTTTGAATCATATAATTTTAACTTAATTCAAAAAAGACTTTAACATAAAGGCAATATCGTACACAACACAGCCCCTAACAAAAGGGGCTGTAATTCCATTCTCATTTTAAACTATTGCATAATAGCATCGTCAGATTAAAGCACATCATGACTTACAATCACCATCTCTCCCAATGTCCCACTATTATCATCAAAAGCAGTAACATAAACCACTACATGACCAACATAATATGGAACCATAACGTCGAAAGCAATCTTTTTAGAGTTTTCAACATAAATTATCCACTCAACTCCTCCAACACAAGAAGATGAATTTTCATCTTTGGAAAGTAACCAAATATCTCCATTTTCCACATTTACTTCTTTAGCAACCGTACCATTTGCCGACTTGTAAAGCGGAGTAGAACCACCCTCATTTTTCCAATCTAAAACCTTAGCTGTCGAACCTGTTGACTTATATTGCAAATGAACCTTTGCCAAATTACTAGGAGCACACACCTTTAATTTAAAATCAGATTTAGCATCACCAAGACCTTCACTGAACACATCAGCAGTCACAGTAGTTACAGGCGGAATATCTATAACATCCGGAGCAACATAACTTGACCTAACATTCTCTTCAGGATAAAATTCCTCCATCGCATCAAAACCCCTGGTATCCCCGGTGTCTCTACTATCCGTCACAGGCACTTCCTGTCTCAAGGAAATCCTTCCCTGACCACCTTTGCCCAAATTTAATTGAGTAAGACCGAAAGCCAAAACGGCCACCGCTGCCACACCACCAACTACAACACCTAATTTGATCTTCATTTTATTTTTGTTTTAAATATTATTACAAACATATTCTACACCATCACCCCCCCCGCCTGTCAAGTTTAATCTTAAGGCTCTAATAACTGCCAAATATAGCCCTAACCTTTCAATCATCCTCCCCTTAGAAGCATTTTCCAAAAGATGTCTCTTCATTTCCAACTTTTATCATTTTTGCCATAAATCTTGCTCCAATAAATTGTTAAATCCCGCAATTGTAAAATGCTTATCGGTAGTAAATGAATCATTAATCTTCAACTCCTTCATAACAACAAAGCTCACACAATCCGTCATACTAAAATATTGATCCTGAAATTTATGCATCAAAATCAGCGCATTACCGAAACGATCTCTTCCAACTTCAATCACGTTTAAATCTTTAATATACAAATTATGTAAAAACTGAAAAATCTCTGGAATTGTATATTTACTTTTATACCTAAACCAAGTAACCAACTCCTCCAAAACATATTCTGTTGTAAAAAGTTGGCACCCTTCCCTTACAATTTCATCAAAGCTCCTCAAGGCCTGCTTATGACTCTGATCTTCTTGAACCGCCAAAGCTATCAAACCACCTGTATCCAAAAATATTTTAGTGTCCATGTTGATTTACAAGAAATGCATCAATTTCATCATTATCTGAATCATTCCTTCCTCCCTTGAACATACCAATAAAGGGATATTTCTCCTGAAGCGATAAATTCTTTTTTTTCGAAGCCTCATCCTTATCAACTAAAATTCTCATGTATGCAGCATAAGACATCTTCTGGCTCTCGGCACTTTTTTTCACGTACTCATATTGTGAATCAGCCATATAAAGTTGTGTTCTTACCATAAAACTAATTTATTTAAATTATTTTTCCTGTTCAGTTCCATATAAAAAATCATCAATATTATCATTGTTCAACTCACCAGACTCACCCCTCGCTACTCCAGCAAATTTCAAAATCGGAAACTTTTTAACCAGCTCTTTTCTGCTAAAGTTAGAAGACTTTTTATTATTCATACTGTATACAGTATAACAAAGTACTGTATACGGCACAAGCCAAAATTTACACACCAAACCAACGCAAAAAAACTCGTCCATTCATTTCATCGCGCTTCTGCACACCCTACGCAAATGGCTTATTAATCCAAACCACCGCCCTTCCATCCTTATGATTTGTATTCAAATCCGTCCCATCCCTATGCACGCGCCACTTTAAATTAGAATCGCCACTGGCGCAGTCCGCAATCAAATTATCCTTATCCTTCCAACCCAAAAACATCGCACTATGCAGCCCTCTCCAGCCCGGATTACCATTGTAATACCAAATCCAATCTCCCGGTCTCAATAAATTTCTCAACTGATCAGGCTTAGCTTCATGTCCGCTGTAATCACGCCCGGAATATTTCGACTGCCCATTAAAAACAGTTCTTCCTGTAGGAGAATTGAATCCGGCCATTTTGCGAAGTTTCGCTACCCATTTTCCACAATGCGCGGCGTGTTCAATCTTGCGTCCCCTATATTCATATGGCCCCTTGAACCCCTTTGGATATTTTTTCAGCACAGCCGCTAAGCCCACGGCGATTTCGACCAATTCTTTTACCTTTGGATTCTCACTGCAACTATCAATAATTCTCTTAACATCGGCATCATCATAATCGCTCGAGAAATTCTTGCCACCCCTGCCCTTGAGCACAGCATCACTTGCCACCAACTTATCCAAATATTTTTTATCCTCCGCCGCCTCGGCCGATTTTTCATAAGCATCATAATTCAACTCCGTCTTCCCCTCTTTATTTGTAGCCGAAAATCTCTTATTAAATGATTCATCAATACCTTTTTTTGAATCCGTGGCCCCTCCAATTACGATCTGATCACCGGTAAAAACAGGCATATAACCATCTCCATCAAAAAAACCATTTCCTGAATTGCCTTTACCGTTACCGCTTCCGGCTTCAGCATTTCCCTTCAAACCCAACCTTCTAGTACTCGTCCTCCCCATATACTTCGCGCTTTTTCCTCTGTAATCCAGCGGATATATCGTAATTCTCCTGACTGAAGGAGGCATCAAATCTCCGGCTCCGATTCTATCATAGGCAGCCTGATTTCCATGAAAATCCACCTTTAATTTCAGCCCGGCGATAGGCTTTTTATATAACCCCCATTTGGCAAAATCTATTTTCTCGCGCGCCCCTACTATATCCGTAAAAGCATACAGCAAAATTCCGGGATAAGCTTTTTCCAACTTCATCAAAGTTTTCACACTCAAATGTTCAAGATCATTTTTTTCCGCACCCTTCAATACCTCCGCCAACTTCGGCAAACTATTAATATTTTTTTCAATTAAAGCTTTTCGATTTTGACTAACAAGCATTTGCTCCGCCAAAGGATCGGCAACAGTTTTTCTGGCAATTCTACTTTTAACAGCTACCTTAGCCCCCTCCTTAAGTGAATCCTTCACGGCAACAGCTGGTTTTGGCGCCTCCTTTCCTTTAGCCATAAAATTCGTTAAAAATTTCAAACCCCATACTCCATCCTATAGCTCTTGATCACTCCCATCATCTCATCATTTATATACACTTGTCCATTCACTTCTTTTCCATACAAAGCCTCTATCACCTCATCCAGAGTCACAATTGAGAACACTTTTACGCCAAGTTTCTCTATCTCCTCCAGCGCATTTTTACCTTCATTATTTTTCTCCATTCTATTCATTGCAATAAGAACACCCACCACCTGCGGATTTCCATTCGTCTTCAAAAGTTCCAAAGTTTCACGAATCGCCGTACCGGCCGTAATCACGTCATCAATCAATAAAACTTTTGTTTCCTCACTAAGCGGCGCCCCCACCAATAATTTTCCCTCTCCATGATCTTTCATTTCTTTGCGATTGAAGGAAAATGAAACTTCTTTTTTGAACTCGGAATGCAAAACTGTCGTAGTAACTACCGACAAGGGAATCCCCTTATAAGCAGGCCCGAAAATCACCTCCGCTTCCACGCCGGAATCCAGAAAAGCCTGAGCATAAGCCCTACCCAATTCACTAATCAATTCTCCGGTATAAAAACTCCCGACATTGAGAAAATACGGCGCTTTACGTCCACTTTTCAAAGTAAATTCACCAAATTTCAAAGCCTGAGCCTTCACCAAAAGTTCAATAAAATCTTTTTTGTATTGTTTCATAATTACTTCGCCAATGGCTTAAAAAAATAATGTTTACGACCCTGAGCATCACGATGATACTGCCCCATTTCCGGCAATTTTTTCAAATAACTCCACTTCATCACCGGACCTTTTACGCAACACAGATCACCTTTATCATCAATCGCGCATTGCCCACAAACGCCGATTCCGCATTTCATATATTTCTCCATCGACATATGCGCTTCCACTCCATGTTTTTCTGCAACCTGTCCGGCTGCTTTCATCATCACTTCCGGCCCGCAAGTAAAGACCTGATCAATCTTTTTCTCACACATCACTTTATCTAAAACCTGAGTCACATAACCCTTGAATCCTGCTGATCCATCATCAGTCGAAATATGTAAATTTGCTCCTAAACCCAAAATTTTCTGTGAATATAGCAACAAATCTTTATTCCTCGCCCCGCTAAAAAATTCCACCTTACATTGCTTTTTCACCGCTTCATGAGCCACAAAATACATCGGCGCCGCACCATATCCACCAGCCACAAGAGCCAGATGTTCTCCTTCTTTAAATTTATAATGAGTCCCCAGAGGTCCACGCACGCCCACTTTATCCCCCACTTGCAACTCATGTAATTTTTTTGAAAAATCTCCAACCGCGCACACCGTCACCCAAAATTCTTTTCCATCATCAAAGGCAATAGACATCGGCTTTTCATCAAAACCCGGAATCCACATCATGAGAAATTGCCCGGGACGCCCACCCATACTCGCATCAAAAACAAAAGTCTTCGTCATTTCATTCTCCTGAATAATCCGCGCAATAGACAAAATCTCGAACCTGGAATCAAATTTTTTTATATTCATAGTTTGTGAATTAATCGCCTCAACCGTGCACGCATCCAATAATTTCTTCCAAATCCTTCACTCCGTTTTTATCGCACCATTCAGCCATTTCTTTAACTACTTTTCCAAATCCCTCCACGCCGCGATAATAAACCATCGTACCAATTCCCACCAATCTCGCCCCAGCCATCATAATTTCAATAGCATCTTCCCCGGTCATAATTCCGCCCGTACCAATAATCGGCAACTTAGTAGCTTTGTAAACTTCATAAACCGCCTTCACCGCCGCCGGTTTGATTCCCGGACCGGAAAGACCTCCTGATTTATTTGTCAGAATCGGACGACGCACATTCACATCTATCCCCATGCCATAAAGTGTATTAATCGCACAAAATCCATCCGCCCCCGCATCCGCGCAAGCTTTAGCAATTTCACCTATATTGAAAACATTCGGAGTGAGTTTAATAATCACCGGCTTCTTCGTATGCGCCCGCACTTTACGAGTCACCGCCGCCGCATCTCCAGCTACACAAGCAAATGGCTTACCGTGGCTGTCTTCCACATTCGGACAAGCAATATTTACTTCAATAATATCAGGATCACATTTACTGATTTCCTCCGCAAGTTTCCCAAAATCATCCATACTTCCCGCCACAATATTTGCAATAATCGGACCAAGCTTTTTTTTATTATATTCCGGAAAAGTCTCCTGCGCCGCCTTCTCCATTCCGGCATCAGAAAGCCCCACCGCATTAAGAAAATAATGCTCCGTACCAAACATCGTCGGATTTCTATGCCCCACATTTTCTTTCAACCAAATAGATTTAGTTGTCACACCGCCGGCACCTTTCCGTATTACATTCCTGAGTGAGCTAGCTGTGACACCTAAAATTCCCGAAGCAAGCACCGTCGGATTCCTAAACTTCACCCCACAAAAATCTACTTCGAGATTTGCCATAATTAGCGATTATCTATCGCAACCAAGATTATCAGATAAGATTGAAAAAATCTACAAATCTGCAAAACTATCCGCCAAACTCCACTTCCCTCCCCACTTTTTTCCCTACAATCTTACCGTTCTTATAAACCAATTCTCCTCCGACAAAAGTCATCACCGGACAACCTTTAAAAGTACTACCAGCATATGGCGACCACTTACACTTCGTAAATAATTTTTCATTTTTCACTTCAAACATTTTTTCCATATCCACCACCACCAGATCCGCATCGAAACCGGCTTCCACCTGCCCTTTTCCTTTCATTCCAAATAATTTCGCCGGTCCCTCACAACACAACTTCACCACTTCCTTCATCTCCAATCCTCCATCATTTACCGCATTTAATAAAATTGGCAACAAAGTATCCAGCTCCGGAATTCCCGAAGGTGCATCCATATAACCCTGCTCCTTTTCCGCTAAAGTATGAGGCGCATGATCAGTCGCAATAATTTGAACTTCGCCGAATTTGATTGCCTTCCACATCGTAAAAAGATCCGTCTTCGAACGCACCGGCGGATTCACTTTTATAAAATTTCCAAAAGTCGCATAATCATCATCCGAAAGCAAAAGATGATGCGGCGCCACTTCGCACGTCACACCTGTATCCTGATAATCCAACAAAACTGTCAATTCCTGATCGCTGGAAACGTGAGCAATATGCAATTTTTTACCGTTCTCTCGCGCCAATTCACAAAGAAATTTCACCGCACTCGCCGCGCATTCCGCCGAACGAATTTTTGAATGCACGGAAGGCTCTATTTTCGCTTCTTTTGGCACCGACAGCTTGCCATCCTCGCCTACCGTCGCGCCATATTCACTCAAATATCCCTGCGCGTTTTGCTGAATCATCTGCTCATCTTCCGCATGCGCGACAATCATTTTATTACATTTTTTGAAAAGCTCGCGAATCGTCTCCGGTCCCACGCCCATATTCCCCGTCGAATTCGCCACATACACTTTCACCGCCGGAATATTTTGCGCTTTATTTATTTCACTAATATTCTGGCCATTAAAGCCCATGTATAAACCGTAATTACAATAAGCTCGGCCAGCCACCAATTTTCTCTTCGCTTCCAAATCTTCACAAGTCAAAACCGGCGGCACATTATTAGGCATATCGCAAATCGTCGTCACCCCTCCGGCCACCGCGGCTTGCGTACCGGTCGTCCAATCCTCCTTATATTTCTGACCCGGCTCACGCAAATGCACATGTACATCAATCAAACCGGGCAAAATAATTTTCCCCTTACAGTCAATCGTCTCATCCGCTTCATGTTTTCCGCCCCAATCAAAAGTATTCACAATTTTCCCATCTTCAATCAGAACATCAGCATCATACACACCCAAAGCGCACCCCACTTGCCCATTTTTTAAAAGAATTTTTGCCATGAGATTCAAGAATATTTACTTTGATAACCCCCCACTACCCCTTGTTGACACGTCATTATTTCATTTTATGGTTCCCCCACGTGGGGACTTTCTTATCTGTAAAATTTCACAACTATCCTTTTAGCACCCTTTTCAGCAACGCCATCCTCACCGCGACACCATTCCCCACCTGTTTAAAATATCGCGCGCGCGGATCGCTGTCCACTTCCACCGCAATATCATCAACTCTTGGCAAAGGCTGCATCACGATCGCACTTTTTTTCGCTTTTTTCATCAGCGCCGCATCCACCACAAATTGTCCAACAAATTGCTTATACTCTCTCTCGCTCACAAATCTTTCTTTTTGAATTCTACTCACGCTAATCACGTCCGCACTCGCCACCATATCCTCAGGCGTTAAAACTACCTTTGCGCGTCCCCCCATCTCTTTCAAAATTACACTCGGCATCTCCAATCCTCGCGGCGACACCAACACATATTTCACTTTAAAATTTTTCAATAAACCAAATTGCGAATGTTGCACGCGACTATTTTTCAAATCTCCAATCATGCCAATCGTCAGCCCGTCGATCCCACCAAATTCTTTCCAAATTGTATAGAGATCCAGCAAAGCCTGAGTCGGATGCTCATTGGAACCATCCCCGGCATTAATCACCGGTACATCACTATGTTCAGCCAAAACAGCCACAGATCCTTTTTCCGGATGCCTCATTACAATCACATCGGCCATCTGCGAAACCGTCTTCCCTGTATCCTCCAAAGTTTCCAATTTTCTCACCGAAGAAGTCTGCATCATGTCCGCATTACTCACCACACGCCCACCCAACCTCAGCATCGCCGCTTCAAAACTAAATCTCGTACGAGTCGAAGGTTCATAAAAAAGCGTCGCAAGAATTTTCCCTTCCATCTCTTTTCCAAACTTTCCACTCTTCACCAATTTCTCCATTTTCTTGGCTTCAGCAAACAAACTCAGCAATCCTTCCTTATCGAATTGCTGCGTAGACAAGATGTGCTGGCCTTTAAATTTCATACTTTCTTTTTAGTCTCAAACACATTAAAATAAAAAAGCAAATCTGTAAAGCTAACCAAAACAAACATGGAAGTCGACACCATAGGCAATCTACTTACTCAACTGGCAGACATTTTAAATAAATATTACTACTACGCCATCGCCGCCGGGGTACTTTTTACTATAATCATAGTATTTTTCGCCTTGAAAATCCGCTTAAAATCAACCAATAAAGCTCGTGGCAAACCGGATGCTCCATCCGACGTCAGCAGCATGATGATGTCTCTTCTCATCGGCAGCAATCCGGAAATTCTCAATAAAATGGTCGCCGATGACGCCAAAGATAAAGAAAAAATCATCGAGGAAATCAAGAAATTCAGCAAAATTAAAACCTTCAAAAAAGTAAATGACAGCACCGCAGAAATCACTGTTGAAATTGACGGTGAAGAACATTGGTACAGAGCAAAAATCACAACCGAGGAACACAAACCGCAAATTTTATCTTTGAGTAAAATTAAATAATATTCTCTACAACTCTACACCACCACGTTTATCAAATTTTACATCTTTTTGACGTACCCCAAAAATCATTGACTATACTCAATTTCCTCACTATCTTAGCAACAACATGAAAGCCACACTAATCCTTAAAGACGGCACTCGCCTCATCGGCGAAAGCTTCGGGGCAGATATAGCATCTGCGGGAGAGGTAGTTTTCAATACCGGCATGATGGGCTATCCGGAGAGCTTTTCCGATCCTTCATATACCGGCCAAATCATGGTTCTTACTTATCCTCTTATCGGAAATTACGGCGTGGGCGCAGACTGGAAAGACCCTGATGGCAAAGATAAAGACGGTGTAGAAAAAAGATTCGAAAGTGGCAAAGTTCACATCAAGGGATTAATAGTAAGCGAATATTCTGAAAACTACAGTCACTGGGACGCAAAAAAATCTCTCGGTACCTGGCTTAAAGAAAACAATATTCCGGCCATCGCCGGCATCGATACTCGCGCCCTCACTCAAAAAATTCGCGAAACCGGAACTATTCTCGGTAAAATCATACCGGAAAAAGTCGCAGATATACCCTTCTATAATCCCGATCTCGATAATCTTGTTGATCAAGTTTCCATCAAAAAACCACGCACCTACGAAAAAGGCAAAAAACGCATCATCTGCGTAGATTGCGGTATGAAAAATAATATTCTTCGCAATTTTCTCGATCGTGACGTGACAGTTATCAGAGTCCCATGGAATTATGATTTCATCGCTGCCGGCGAAAAATTCGACGGGATTTTTATGTCCAATGGTCCCGGCGATCCATCCATGCTCACTGAACTTCATGCGATTATTCGCAAAGCTATGGCGCTAAAAAAACCAATTTTTGGAATCTGTCTCGGCTGCCAAATCATGGCTCTTGCCGCAGGCGCAAAAACTTATAAATTAAAATTTGGTCACCGCTCTCAAAACCAACCATGCATAGACACCGAAACCGAACGCTGCTATATCACCAGCCAAAATCACGGCTTCGCTGTTGACGAAAAATCTCTCAAAACGGGCTGGAAAGTCTGGCTCCGCAACGCCAACGATCAAACCGTCGAAGGAATCAAACACAAGACTCTCCCCTTCTTCTCCTGCCAATTTCACCCCGAAGCCACTCCGGGCCCTACCGACACCACAAAATTCTTCGACGAATTCGTGAAAATGCTATAAGAAGCGTAAAAGTGCTTGAAAGCATCAGATGCGAGGCGAAAATAAAATTTCGACCGCAGTGTACCAACCGGTACATGAGGATCGAAATTTTATTTTCAACGAAGCAGATGATGCTTTCAAACGCTTTTAAACCAAAAACCCACCGACGAATCGATGGGAAAGTTTTAATCAGTAAGAAATTTTTGTTTTTACTGGGAGCTTTTATTTTTGTTTTAATCCGGCCAAGGTTTAGTGTTGTTTTCAGCCGCACCACCGGCCGCCTGGGCTCTCCTAGACGAAATGTCAATGAAGACGAATTGCTAGAAGCAGGACGGTACTCAGAACTGTCTGAGCAGCTTCGGCTGTCTACCTAAGGCAGAGAACCATTCCTTAGCGAGGAAGAAAGAACGAGCGAAGCG
>CALRGV010000024.1 GCA_943358175.1 Candidatus Peribacteria bacterium | reverse complement strand
GGGAAGACCTCCGCCGGTAATATGAGCGACGCCTTTGAGTTCCACTTTTGGTTTTTCCTTATAGCGACCATGCATTTCCAGCACAGCGCTGCAGAAAATGTCTGATGGAGTCAAAGCCACTTCGCCCCAAGTGCGAGTATCATCGAACTTTTCATTTACCCAATTTTCACCAAATTTATTTTTCAAAATATGACGTACCAGAGTGAGGCCATTGGAACGAAATCCCTTTGATTTTAAGCCAATAATTTTATCCCCTACTTTTACATTCGCACCGGTAATCATATGATCTTTTTCAACAATTCCCACACAAGTTGCATTCCAAATATAGCCATTTACGCGATCTCCCAGTTCAGCAATTTCTCCACCCGGTATGACTACTTTGTGAGCGAGAGCGGCTTTCTGTAGCCCTCCCATAAGAGCGGCAATTTTTTTATCATCCACTTTATCCACATCAAAAGTATTGGAAACGGTAATTGGCTCGGCACCGACGCAAATAGCATCATCCACCACCATACAAACCAAATCAATTCCCATTGTGTCATACTTACCCATCATCTCAGCAATAGCCATTTTTGTACCAACTCCATCGTCATTTTGTACTAAATAATAATCCCCCATATCGAGAGTTCCGGTAAATCCTCCATCTTCCAAAACAGGTTCGCCAATCATGCCTTTGCGTCCCGGGAAAGTTCCCTTTGCGGCATTGTAAGCAATTTCGGAACACTTATCTCCGAGGTCGATATTGACGCCTGAATCTGCGTATGTAGCCATGGTTTTTATTTAGTGCTTGGTCTCTTTTTATCGCTTATCAGCTTGCCCTTGTCAAGAGTGATAACGCGACCACCCAGAATACTCACCACTTCTTTATTGTGAGTGGAAAGAATAATCGTCGTGCCGCTTTTATTGATTTTGAGAATTAATTTGGCGAGAGCGGCTGTGTTTTCAGGATCGAGATTTCCCGTAGGTTCATCTGCAAAAAGGAGTTCAGGAGCATGGACTAAAGCGCGAGCGATAGCGACGCGCTGTTTCTCACCACCGGAAAGTTGATGCGGAAAACTATTTCTTTTTTCCTCAAGTCCGGTAACTTTCAAAACACTGGTAGTTCTTTCGTTGATAAAATCTTTGTCATGCCCGGACACTTCCAGAGCAAAAGCAACATTTTCAAAAACAGTTTTCTTTGGCAAAAGTTTGTAATCCTGAAACACAATACCAATGCGACGACGATAAGCCTGAATTTGGGCAGGCGAAAGTTTAGTGATCTCGTAATTGTCTACTTTGATAGAACCGGAATCTATTTTTACAGCGCCAACAAGGGCGTGGATCAGCGTGGTCTTACCTGCGCCGGAACCACCTACTATAGTCACTAGCTCACCACCATCTACTTTGAAGGAAACATCATCGAGTATCAGATGTTTACCGTGTTTTTTCGTGAGTTTTTCGAGGAGGATCATGAATGGAGTCTAACATATGGTGTTTTGCTTCGCAAAACGTTTCCGTCTAGGACACTTCTATTTTCCATACTCCCCTTTCTCTAAATGCCGGAATTGTTTGTCTACGGGCTGCATTTATCAAGGCCGGCAAAGATTTATCATTTTCCCTGCAATAATCCGCAAGAGTGATGATTGTTTTGTTGCCAAGATATGCCAATCTCTTATGCAACGATTCCATTACCGCCATAGCCAAAACGTGTTCCATAATTCCGGTTTTTTTGGCGGCATTGTATTCTCCGAAAGCGGCGTAGTAATACTTTTTTTCTTTGTTACGAATAATAATTTGTGGAAATCCCGACTGTTGAAGCTGCCAATTAATTAACACTCTACCTATTCTGCCATTGCCATCATTAAAAGGATGAATCTTCTCAAAGTCCAAATGAAATTTGGCAATTTTGTCCAGAAAAAACTGAGAAATTGAGCCCGAACTTCCATAATATTCATTAAGAAGTTTACTCATTAATTCTTCTATTTTTTCCGGTGATGGAGCCACGTGTCCGGCAACTTGTACCTGCTCATCCTTAGCTCTGAAGCGCCCGGCTATGTCATCTTCTATTCCTCCAATTAGTATTTGATGAATTAATAAAATTTGTTCCTTTTTTATCTCGATTTTCTGGTGGGGCCATATATATTCCGTCACTCGAGCTAAATTTTTTGCTTCATATACTTCGCGCAGCTTCATATTTCCGGAGACTATGTTTCCAAAAATAATTTTTTCAGTTTGTTTTCTCGTGAGTGTGGAATTTTCAATAGCATTGGAATTGTAAACACTCTCCGCAATTTCCGCTTCATCAATTTTCTGCAGCAAAGATTCTTTACCGGCTTTTAGTGAATCGTATTCGAGTTTAGTAATCTCAATCTTCTTTTTGAGAAAATCTGCGATTGGCATAAATATCGTTAATATACACACTTAGCTTATCAAATTAACGATATTTTGTCAAAAAAACGTTAATTTAAGCACTTTAGCGGTAGAATTAATGGCTCTATATCTTAGGGTGTTTTGCTTCGCAAAACGTTTGATTTGATAGGCCCCTGTCGGGGCTGTTACTTATGGAACTTTTCGTGGATTTCGCGAAGTTTTTTGTCGGTGACGTGAGTGTATATCTGGGTTGTAGTGATAGAGCTATGCCCGAGCATTTCCTGTACGGAGCGAATATCGGCGCCATTAATCAATAATTCCGTAGCATAACTATGGCGTAAAGTATGCGGAGTAACCTTTTTAATAATTCCCGCCTTGAGAGAATATTTGCGTACCATGTTTTCGATGCTGACAGTGGTGAGACGGCGCTTTTCATCATCCAAAATATCGCCCTTAAGACTATTCACAAAAAGTGGTTTGAGATGATCATCGCGTTCGCGTAGAGAATCTGAAATGAAATCCGCAGCCCTACTCGAAAGGAAAACAATGCGCGGCTTGCGACCCTTTCCACGAACCATAAACTCACGTCTTTTCAGATCCACCTGGTCACGATTCAAATTCGATAATTCACTGACGCGAAGTCCGGTAGAATATAGAGTTTCGAGAATTGCCCTATCGCGAGCGGCGTTTTTACGAGTCTGATCGACAGCTTTAAACAAGCGATCCAGTTCTTCACGAGACAAAACTTCCACGGTTCGCGCCGGTATTTTACTTAGTTCTATCTTTTCCGGAGCCAGAGTTTTTACATCATTTTTAATCAGATATTTCAGAAAAGCGCGTAGGGCAATTACGTGATAATTCTGAGTTTTTATGTTGAGCTGCCGCCCTTTATCGTCGAGAAAGCGATTCAAATAAATGCGGTAATTTTGGATTTTCTGGAGAGTTAGATTTTTGGGTTCCAAGGGTTCACTCAAAAAATCCTCAAACCTCTTCAGATAATGACGATAATTTTCCAGAGTCTTACCGGATCTATTCTGGACCACTTCACAATATTCCAGAAATTGCTTAATGTAATCGGAAATTTTAAACATGGGAATGAGTTATTCCATGTCTAAATTTAGCACAAAAAATGAAATTTCTATACTTTGTCGGACGTATAAGATTCGCTGGAAGACTTTACGCTGGTAATAAGTTTTGAAAAATAATTAGCAATGACGGCAAGTTTTTTCTCATCACAACCAGCCTGTTCCGCACGAGCATTTATTTCCGCCTGCTTTTCTCTACATGCTAAAGAAAATTCAATAGTTCTAGCATCATCGGGCTGAAGCTTATCTCTAATAATTGCATTGGCTTCCCCTACCAATCCGCTATCTCTTAAAACAGGCATAATATATTCTTTCATCATGCCATTAACCAATTGCGCAGTTTCCGAAAGATTACTTTCAGTCTTTTCAATCGCCGCAGCCGGTCTGGTCTCTATACTCGCTCCCGATGGGTTTAGTCCTGTCATAATTTTTGTTTTATTTATCGTGTTAGTATATCATAGTAATCTAAGAATTTCAATAGTTACATGAGCAAATTGGCACAAAATGAGGCGGTTAACCTGGCGAGCTATGCTATTAAAAGTGGGGAGAGTGCCGGACGCAGATATACGGAAAATGTGGGAGATGAACGCATGTGCTTCCAGAGAGATAAGGATAGAATTATTCATTCTAAGGCTTTTAGGCGTCTGGATGAGAAAACTCAAGTGTTTGTAGCCGGCAGTGGTGATCATTATAGGACTAGGCTGACCCATACTTTGGAAGTGGCTCAAGTGGCAAGAGATATAGCCCGAAGGCTGGATTTGAATGAAGATTTATGTGAAGCGATAGCTCTAGCTCACGATCTCGGACATCCACCTTTTGGCCATGCCGGAGAGCAGGCTATTAATGATGTAATGAAGAGCCTGGGAGGGCATTTTGAACATAATGAACAGAGTCGCAGAGTGGTGGAAGTATTGGAGAGATCTTACCCGGGTTTTGACGGTTTGAATCTGACAATAGAGGTTTTGGAAGGTCTAATGAAGCATCAAACCGCTTGGGATCAGGCCGGTAAAATTTTTGAAATTTCGGGCCATTTGGAGGCTCAAGTGGTAAATGTGGCGGATGAAATTGCCTATACTAATCATGATATGGATGACGGACTACGCTCGGGATTGATTTCTCTGAAACAGTTAAGAAAATTCAAATTATGGCAGGTGGGCGAAAAGGAAGTTTTTGAAAAATATGGTAAACACCTGGAGGAAGACATTCTGATTTCACGCGTAATAAGCTCGATTATCTCTATGATGATTGAAGATTTCTGCCTGCAAACAATTGAAAATATTCAAAAACATAAGATCAAAACCGTGGCAGATGTAAAAAAGCACCAAGGTTCCATCGCCGAGTTTAGCGGAGATATGAAGATCACCATAAAGGAGTTGCGTCAATTTCTTTTCAAGAATTTTTATTTGAATCCAAAGATCGAAGCCTTTACATTGAATGGCAAGAAGATGATAAAAAAGCTGTTCGAATATTATTATAAGAATCCAAAGAACTTTCCTAAAAGTGCCGGAACAAGTAAAGAAGAACGTATAGTGGTTATAAAGGACTATATAGCGGGAATGACAGATAGATTTTTAATTCAGGAGTTTAAAAAAATTCACAAATGATTTGTCTAAAATGTAATCATCAGGAGACCAGAGTGCTCGATTCCAGGGAAACCGAAGGGCACAAAAGCGTAAGAAGAAGACGTGAATGCGAGAAATGCCAAAATCGTTTTACCACTTTCGAAAGAGTGGAAACCAGCAATTTCATCGTAGTCAAAAAAGATGGAACACGCGAAAGTTATGATAGAGAAAAGGTGGAAAGGGGAATTTGGAGGGCTTGTGAAAAGCGTAAAGTCACACAGGATCAGGTGGCCAAACTCATCAATCAAATGGAAGAAAAATGGGCTTCGATAGGGAAAGAAGTCTCCAGTAGAGATGTGGGTGAAGGAATTATGGATGCCCTGAGAGAATTGGATGATGTGGCCTATATCAGATTCGCTTCCGTATATAGACAGTTTAAGGATCTCGAAAGTTTCAAAAAAGAGCTACAAAAGCTTTCAAAAGAGGATTAGGCTGGGAAAAATCGACTTTCGTGGTTGATTTATTGCATTTTTTGTTGTATAATAATGTTGTTTCAAAATAAAAATAATAAAAAAAATATGATTTCAAAAAGAATTTCTACAGTTATACTGGCTATAATCACAGCTAATCTTCTTGTCGGCGGAAACGCTTTTGCCGCTGAAGATACTAAGCAAACCCCGGTAGGTGACGTGTCGGGCTCGGAAAGTTTTGATGATTTAAATGTGGTCGTTGATGGTGAAAAAAAAGATAAAAGTGAAAAGAATAAGATTAAAAGAAAAGCAAAAAAAGCCGAAGTAAAAGTTGCCGCTGCCAAAGAGTCTGCGGGAGAATCATGTGACTTTAGCTATCCGGAGATTGAAACAAATGCAGCTTCATTGGTTGCAGTTAGAAGACAATTAAAGGTAGGGACAGGTGAAACTTTTAGAGTTAAAGTCTTTTTGACTAATACCGGTAATACTCCTTGGTTCTCCAATAAAAGTGCATGTCATGGTCTAAAAATGTCCTTAGGTACCGATAAAGAACGTGATCACGAAAGTGTTTTCTATGAAAAGGGTTTAGAGGGTTGGGAGGGCTCAAATAGAATTGGAATGGATCAGTTGAGAGTAGACCCGAACCAGATTGCCTCATTTACTTTCTGGGCTAAAGCCGGTAACAGTCCCGATGTGTATAAGGAATATTTTGCTCCCGTATTAAAAGATGTACGGTGGATCGATGCCACTCCAATTGCTCTCGATGTCATCATCGGTGATACAGGTGAGAATGCCGGAGACGTGAGACAAAAAATTTCTTTCTCCAGGAGTAGTGGTTCAGTTACGAGTCTGGATTTACATGGTCCAAAGACTATAAAAGTGGATCTCTCAGACCAAAAAGTTTATGCTTACCTTGGAGATGTTGACGTACGTGATTTCAGCGTAAGCACAGGTAAATCCTCCACTCCAACTCCAACCGGCAAATATGATATTTTTCTTAAACAGGACGTGAGAGTCGGAGTAGCGGCGCCTCACTATATTATGCCAAAATTCATGATGTTCCAGCCTTCCGGTTATGGTTTCCATGCTCTACCAAGCCTGGCCCGTAACGGTGGTGATGCCTTCTGGACCGAAGCGAGAAATCATATCGGTATTCCTGTAAGTCACGGTTGCATCAGACTTTTACCTGAAGACGCTACTTGGTTGTTTGATTTTACAGATCTGGGAACAAAAGTGGAAATCTCTTACTAAAATAATGTCTTTTTAAACGGTCGCGCTTTGGATATAATTCTGGTCCGAAGCTAAACGACCTATGAATAAAATTTTAGATAATTTAAACGACAAGCAATTGGAAGCGGTAACGTGTTTTACCGGGCCTCTTCTTGTTATTGCCGGTGCCGGAAGCGGAAAAACGAGAGCTCTGACTCATAGAATTGCTTATTTAATTCAAGAAAAAGGCATCAGCCCATGGAATATCCTAGCGGTGACTTTTACAAATAAAGCGGCCAAAGAAATGAAAAATCGAATCTCCAAACTTTTGATGGGAGACGGGTGTCAGGCTCCGCTGGATGATTTTCTTGATAGCACTGCCCCGGCTAAGGCCGGGCTGCCAACAATCGGCACTTTTCATTCGGTATGTATCAGAATCCTGAGAAAGCATATTCATTTACTTGGCTATGAAAATGCTTTCGTAATTTATGATGCCGCCGATCAACAAATTCTGACTAAAAGAATTATTGAAGCGATGGGTTTGGATGTGAAAAAAATCACCCCAAAAGCTGTATTGAGTCATATTTCCAATGCGAAAAATCAGCTGCTCGGTCCCAGCGACTATATGCAATATGCCAATGATTATTTTTCCGAAAAGGTGGCGCAGGTTTTTCCAAAATATCAGCGTGAACTGCAGAAAAATAGCGCTCTGGATTTTGATGATATCATCATGAAAACGGTAGAATTATTCCAACAATTTCCTGAGGTTTTAGATTATTATCAAGAAAAATTTAAATTTATTTCAGTGGATGAGTATCAGGATACAAACAAGGCACAGTATATTTTGATAAAGTTGTTGGCTCAAAAATATCAAAACATCTGCGTAATCGGTGATGCTGATCAGAGTATTTACAGTTGGCGCGGCGCTACAATTCAAAATATTATGGACTTTGAAAAAGATTATCCCAATGCCAGAGCTGTCGTGCTGGAACAGAATTATCGTTCCACCCAAATTATTCTGGATGCTTCAAATACAATTATTGAGAAAAATTTAAAGAGAAAGGATAAAAAATTATGGACGGACAGAGAGGGTGGACAAAAAATTAAGCATTGGTTGGCTGACAATGAACGCCATGAGGGTGAGATGATTGCAAATGAAATTGAAAACCTTAGCATCGATAGTGAATCCCCAAGGTACAATGATTTCGTTGTTCTATATCGCACAAATGCTCAATCACGCGTAGTGGAAGAAGTGTTTTTGAAACACGGAATTCCGTATAGAATTGTCGGTGGTATTCGCTTTTATCAACGCAAGGAAGTTAAAGATATTTTGGCTTACCTCAGGGTTATTCAGAATCCAAATGATTCCGTGAGCCTGCTAAGAATTATCAATGTGCCCGCACGAAAAATTGGGGCTAAAACCTTGGAAACAATGCAGGAGTTTTCGCAGAGAAATAATATTTCTCTTTTTAATGCGATGATGCTAGCAAATGATGTGCCGGAACTTTCCGGCAGCAAGTCGGAAGAATTTTTGAAATTCGTAAAACTCATCAAGGATTTGCAAAATATGAATACGGAATTTCGGGCTTCCGGAATGATTAAACTCGTCTTAGACAGTAGCGGTTACAAAAAATTTATTGATGATGGTAGCGTGGAAGCCGAGGCAAAATTAGAAAATATCTCTGAATTGGTATCGGTAGCTCAGAAGTATGACAAGCTAGAACCAGGAATGTCTCTAAGTATTTTCTTGGAGGAAGTGAGTTTGATCGCGGATGTGGATTCAATGAAAGAAGAAGATAATGCGGTAACCTTGATGACGGTACATTCCGCTAAGGGTTTGGAATTTCCATATGTGTTTATCGCAGGTCTGGAAGAAGGAATTTTTCCACATAATCGTAGCTTGCTGGATAGGCAGGAATTGGAAGAAGAACGCAGATTAATGTATGTTGCCATGACAAGAGCAATGGATATTTTGTACCTACTACATGCGCGGGAACGTACTTTATACGGTGAATCACGTGTCAATGCGCCATCACAGTTTTTGCAGGATATAGATGCATCACTGGTAGATGCAAATTTTGGCGGACATGGAGCCAGAAATCATATTTCAATTCAAGATATTGGCAGTATGCCTATACCGGTGGAGCTGGATCTTGGAGTAGAAGTTTCCTTTGGTGTTGGTGATAAAGTGGGTCATAATGTTTTTGGTTGCGGAATCGTGATAAATATTACAGGAGGAGTGGCAACCATTGCTTTTGAGGATCCAAAAGTCGGTGTAAAAAAATTGGCGCTGAGTATTGCTCCTTTGAAAAAGGTTTAACAACTTAAAATAAATCAAAAATGTACAACGAAATAGGTCCACAGAAATCATATAAATTTTATTTATTCGTGGTAGTCGCGGTGATAAGTTTTGCCATTGGTTGGGAATCCAGTAGGTTGGGATTTCTCACTACGAAAGTGGTGAAAATTGATAGTGGTACTACTGTTACCAAAGATCCATCAGATGAATCAGGGCAATCAAAAAGCGGCGTAGACATGGGCCTTTTCTGGAAAATCTGGGAGGAAATAGCAAATAAATACGTGGACGAAAGCGTCTTGAAGGATGAGAACATGGTTTACGGAGCTATAAAGGGCATGGTGAATGCTTTGAGCGACCCTTATACGGTATTTATGACACCGGAAGAGAGTGTGCAGTTCAATGAGAGTCTGGAAGGCACGCTGGAAGGAATTGGTGCCGAATTAACTGTTAAAGATAAAAAGCTAACAATAGTTTCGCCTTTAAGAAAGAGCCCGGCAGAAAAGGCGGGATTGCTTTCCGGAGATGTTATTTACAAGATCGAAGGGGTCCCTACCGAAACAATGAGCCTGATCGAGGCTATCACCAAAATACGCGGTAAAAAGGGCACTACCGTTACCCTGACAATCATTCGCAGCAAGCTGGAAAAACCTTTTGATGTGACAATTTTGAGAGACAGTATAAATATTGAAAGCGTGACTCAAGAAAAGCTTAAAAATGGCATCGTTTATCTGAGCGTTAATCAATTTAATGATAAAACTGATAGTGAGTTCTCAAAATATATTTCTGATTTAATAATGAATGAGCCAAAGGGATTAATTATCGATTTGAGATACAACGGTGGAGGATATTTGGATATAGCGGTAGAACTTTTGTCATATTTATTACCAAAAGATACGCCGGCGGTGATTATAAAAGAACGTGGAAAAGCAGACTCTATTCTGAAAACAAATGGTAACGCGAAGCTTTTGAACGTGCCTCTGGTGGTGATCGTAAATGACAGTAGCGCATCTGCTTCAGAAATCATGGCCGGAGCGGTACAGGATCATAAACGTGGCGTAGTTATGGGTACTAAAACTTTTGGCAAAGGTAGCGTGCAGGAAGTGGAAAGATTCTCAGATGGCTCAAGTCTCAGGGTTACTATTGCCAAATGGTTTACCCCAGATAACAAAAGTATCAATAAAGTAGGTCTCACGCCGGATATTTTTGTGGAGATCCAGGATGAGGATATAAAAAATACTTATGATCGCCAGAAGGAAGAGGCTATTAAGTATTTGGAGAATTTGAAAAAATAGAGCTTAAATTGGAAATCTAGGCGGGCTTGCCTTGTGTGGCAGGCTCGCTTTTTTTGTTGACAATTTTCCGCAGCTTGCTATTATACTATTGTACTATTACGATAGAACGTAACCCTGAAAATCTATGGATAAACAATATGTCAAAGATCTTGCCAAGACTATGATGTCAATTAAGGAAACCGGCACCTTTGAATCCTTCTTGGGCAATATTCTTACACCCTCTGAACTTGAAGAAATCTCAAAGAGACTGCAAATAGTGAAGCTTCTGATTAAAGGAGTGTCGCAAAGAGATGTGGCTAAAAAACTTGGCGTTAGCATGGGTACGGTAAGTCGTGGTTCCAGAGAACTTAAATACGGAGACAATGGTTTTAGAAAAATTCTGTAAAGAAATTAAGTGTGAAGATGCTTCAAAAGTATTCTCCAGAATATGTAATTATTCAGAGAAGTCTTTTTTATTGGAATCCAAAGATGTTTCACATATCTACGGTAGATTGAGCTTGATTGGAATCGATCCGGTGATTGAATTGAGAGGAAAAAACGATGGATTTGAGATGAAGGCATTGAATGAGCGAGGGGGAAAGTATCTAGCTGAATTTGTGACCGCGGATTTTGAACTTTGTGATTCTCTTGAAATTACTCCGGAAAAAATTTCAGGAAAGATTAAAAAGTGCGCGTCAAAATCAGAAGAAATAAATCGCACACAAAAGAAAAATATTGCTCAGATAATTCGAATGTTTATAGCAAAATTCAAACAAGATAAAAAGGAACTGATTGGGTTGTATGGTGCAATTTCCTATGATTTTATCAGGTTATTTGAGGAAATTCCGGAGATTTTGCCGGACATACCGGTAGATGATTTCAGATTATGCATGTATGACACTTTTGTTTTTTTCGATCACCTGAAGGAAAAAGCGGAGATTAGTGCGTATAGAGGAGGTGTGGATGAGGCGAGAAAAGTGGTGGAGGAAATTTCGGAAATGACTGCGAAGAGTGAGCCAAAATTGAGTTTTAAAATTGAAGATGCGGCTTTTGAATTTGATAAAAATAAATATAAAGATTTAGTAGCCAATGCAAAAGATTTGGCTAAGAGAGGGGAATTATTCGAGGTTGTATATTCAAATACTTTGAGGGCAAATTTTAGTGGAGACACTTTTTCTTTGTATCAAAAATATCGGGAAGTGAATCCTTCTCCTTATCTTTTTTACTTTAATTTTGGCGATGAGCAATTGGTTGGTGCGTCGCCGGAAATGATGGTGAGAGTGGAGAATGGCTTGGTTCATTTGCGACCAATTTCCGGGACGGCAAAAAGAGGGGGCGATCCAATCGAAGATCATGAAAATATGCTGGCTTTATTGGCGAGCGAAAAGGAACGCGCGGAATTGGATATGCTGATCGATTTGGGACGCAATGATTTGGCTATCATCTGTGAGCCAGGAATTGAAATAAGTGATTACAGATTTGTAGAAAAATATTCCAAAGTAATGCATACAGTGGCTCATTTGAGCGGGCGGCTGAGGGCAGAATTTACGGCTCTGGATGCGTTGATTGCGTGTCTCAATGCCGGGACTTTGACTGGCGCGCCAAAAGTGGCGGCGATGGTTGAAATTGAAAAAAATGAGAATTCCAGACGCGGATATTATGGTGGAACGATTGGGTATTTTACCTTTTCCGGCGAAATGGACAGCGGAATAATTATTCGTACGGCGCATATAAAAGATGGGCGGCTGAGTTTTAGAAGTGGAGCTACTTTGCTTTATGATTCGCAGCCTGAAGCCGAATATGAGGAGACTATGAATAAGGCGCGCGCTTTTTTAACTACGTTTCAAAATGAATAATAATAGTGAAAAATTCAGGAAAATTTTTCTGCTCGATAATTTCGATTCGTTTACTTATAACTTGGTAGATTATTTTCGCCAGCTGGGATGCGAAGTTTTGGTTTATAGAAATGATGTTGGGGTTGAGATGGTTGAGAGCGTGAAGCCAGATTTGATTGTGTTTTCGCCCGGACCGTCGGTGCCTAAAAATGCCGGAAATATGATGGCAATAATCGAGAAATATCATCGAGTTTATCCGATGTTTGGGGTGTGTTTGGGACATGAAGCTTTTGTGGAATACTTTGGTGGAAGTCTGAAATTCGTGGAGCCTGTACATGGAAGAAATAGTCCGATCAAACATGATGGGAAAACTATTTTCAGTGATATTGAGGCAGGATTTCTGGCCGGAAGGTATCACTCACTTTGTGCGGATAAAGTGCCTGAATGCTTTGAGGTGAGCGCTGAATTTGACGGTCTGGTAATGGCGATGAGACACAAAACTCTGCCAATAGAAGGAGTGCAATTTCATCCCGAATCTGTACTTACGATGAAGCATGGAAATGGCTTTAAAATCATAGAAAATGTAGTTAATAAAAAGTTTGCCAATGTTTAAGAAGAAAGAAATTTTGAAATTTCTGGAGAGCTCTACTCAGGGGAAATTGAGCGCGGAAGAGCAGGTGGAATTTTTGAAAGAATTTACGCCGGAAAAAGTAAACGCTAAGCAGATAAAAATATTTTCTGAATTTATGCTGGGTAAAATGACTACGAAGCTGAAAATGCCAGGAGCAATCGATATCTGTGGCACGGGTGGATCCGGCTTGGCGAGAATAAATACTTCGACAATTGCAGCTTTTATTCTAGCAGAGCTGGGCGTGGGAGTGGCCAAGCATGGGAATAGAGCGGCAAGTGGTAGATGTGGCAGTTTTGATCTGCTGGAAGCGCTGGAAGTGCGGATTGATAAAACTCCTGAGAAACTGGAAAAACTTTATAATAGGAAGGGGTTGGCCTTTATTTTTGCGAAAAATTTTCATCCGCTAATGAAACATTTCGTGGAAGCGAGAAAAGCTTTTGGAAAACCAACAATTTTAAATTTACTTGGACCTCTGCTTAATCCTGCAGATCCCAAAATGCAAATTATTGGCACGAGTTTCAAAGGGCAGATGAGGTTGATTGCCAAAGCAGCGAAGCTGCTTAAAAAGAATAGAGTGATGGTAGTTAGGGGTCGAGATGGTTTGGATGAAGTTACTCTAACTGATCAGACCGACGTGATAGAGCTAAGAGACGGAAAAATTAGTGAATATAGAATTGGTCCAGAAGATTTTGGATTAAAAACTGTTAAATCTTCAGAGATTAGTGGTGGTGATTTGGAAGAAAATAAAAAAATTGCAGAAGAGATTTTAAGTGGGAAGTGCGATGGTAGTCGCGCTGACTTGGTATATGTGAACTGCGCCTTGGCCCTTAAGATGGTGGGCAATGTAAAGACTTTGAGAGAAGGATATTTATTGGCAAAAAGCGTCATTGGGAAGGGTAAATTGGCATCTTGTCGGGGAGATATATTGGAAGAGATAGCTGCCAGTAAAATAGTCGGAAAATCTACTAGAAATTTTTTGGAAGCTCTAAATAAAAGGAACACTCGCGGTGCTCGTGTTCTGATCGCAGAAGTGAAATTTGCTTCGCCAAGTAAGGGTGAAATTTACAGAGGCAAAATCAGTGCTGATGAAGCCGGAAAGATTGCAATGATTTATGAGAAAAATGGAGCGAGTGCTATTTCTGTTTTGACGGATGAAAAATACTTCAAAGGCAGTTTTGAATATTTGAAAAAAGTAAAAGAAGTGACGAAAAATATACCAATTTTGTGTAAAGATTTTATAGTCACGGAATACCAAATTTTCAAAGCGAGAGAATATGGAGCTGATGCAATTCTGCTGATTGCAAAACTGTTAAGTGCGGCACAAATGCAGCAGTTTTTGAATGTGGCGAGGAGATTGGGGATGGAATGTTTGGTGGAAGTGCATGATGAAGAAGAATTGGAAAAAGTTCTTAAAACGGATGCAAAAATTATTGGTGTGAATAATAGAAATTTGAGTAATTTCACAACCGATTTGGAGACTACAAACAGGCTGGTAAAAAAAATACCAAGGGATAAAGTCGTAGTATCAGAAAGCGGCATTTCCAGCCGAGCAGATTTAAAAAAATTAGATAAAAGAGTGAGGGCAATACTTGTAGGCTCAGCCATAATGGGCTCAAAAAATATAATTAAAAAAATTCATGAACTCACTTAAAAAATATCTGCTCAATACAGACGGACATTTCGGACAATTTGGTGGAAGATATGTGCCGGAATTGTTAATTCCAATTATGGAAGAACTGCAGGAAGCCTTTTTCCAAGCCAAAAAGGATCCTTCATTCAAAAATGATTTATTAAATTTGTATCACAATTATTCCGGTCGTCCGACGCCGTTATATTTCTGTGAAAATCTGACAAAAAAAATTGGTGGGGCAAAAATTTATCTGAAAAATGAAGGACTAAATCACACCGGCGCTCACAAAATAAATCACTGCCTTGGGCAAGCCATCCTTGCAAAGCGTATGGGCAAAAAACGTCTTATTGCTGAGACCGGAGCGGGTCAGCATGGACTCGCAACAGCAACTGTGGCGGCAAAATTCGGCCTAAAATGTCGTGTTTATATGGGCGCTCGTGACGTGGAGCGACAGCGTCCAAATGTTTTCTGGATGGAACAACTCGGAGCGGAAGTAATTCCGGTAAAAGAAGGCGGACAAATTTTACGTGATGCAATTAACGCGGCTTTGCGTGACCTTATTTCCAATCCTGAAGATACGCATTATCTATTGGGGACTGTCTGTGGGCCGCATCCTTATCCGGTAATCAATACTTATTTCCAAAAAATCGTTGGAGAAGAAGTGAAGAAGCAATTGGGTGGTTTACCGGATTATTTAGTGGCTTGCGTGGGCGGAGGTAGCAATGCCATGGGCCTTTTTTACGATTTCCTGGATGACAAAAAAGTGCAGATGCTTGCGGTAGAAGCCGGTGGCAAGGGTATAAAAAAAGAGAATGGAAAATTTGCGCACGCGGCGCGTTTTGGGGCCATGCCTGATGGTAAACAGGCTGGCGAAGTTGGAGTAGTGGAAGGTTTCAAATCTTATTTTTTACAAAATGATGAGGGACAAATTGAAGAAACTCAAAGTATCTCCGCTGGATTAGATTATTCCGGAGTAGGTCCTCAATTGGCTTATCTCCATGATATTGGCCGGGTGAAATTTACATACGCGGTGGATGATGATGTGATTGCGGCTTATAAATTACTGGCTAGGACTGAAGGAATTTTTGCGGCACTTGAATCTTCGCACGCTGTGGCTGGAGCAATAAAATTAGCCAAAACTTTACCGAAAAATAAAATAATTGTGATGAATTGTTCAGGGCGTGGTGACAAAGATCTTTTCATTGTTACAAAAAAATTGGGTGATAAAAATTTCGCGAATTTCTTAAAAGAACAAACTAAAAATGTCTAAAAAAATAATGACACATATTGTGGCCGGCTATCCTGATCTTAAAACGAGTGAAAAACTAGCTTTATTAATGGCGGATAATGGCGCGGATTTCGTAGAAATTCAGATCCCTTTTTCTGATCCGGTAGCAGATGGTACGACTATCATGCAGGCAAATCAAAAATCTCTGGACGGTGGAACTAAAGTGGAAGATTGTTTTGAGTTGATGGAAAAAGTTACGAAAGAAAAAGCGGCAGGAAAAACACAATTTCTTTTTATGACTTACTTTAATATTGTTCATCATTATGGAATAGAAAAATTCTGTAAAAAAGCAGCACAGTGTGGATGCTATGGTCTGATAGTTCCAGATATGCCAATAGATGAAGAGCCGCAGGAAAAGTATTTAGAAAATTGCAAAAAACATGGGCTGAAGGCTGTGCAAGTCATCTCCCCTTTGACGCCTGAGCGAAGACTTAAAATGATCGCGAAAGCGGCCGAAGGCCTAGTTTATTGTGTTTCAAAATTCGGTACAACTGGACAGACAAGTGAGCTAAATCCAAAACTCAGTAGTTACTTAAAAAAGGCGAAAAAATATATTGATGTGCCGTTGGCAGTCGGTTTTGGAATTTCGACCAAAGCTCATGTGGAAGCCATCTGGAAAGAAGCGGAAATCGCCGTGATTGGATCTAAAATTATTAATATTTTCAATGAGAGCGGTGGAGATTTGAAGGTAGTGCAAAAATTTTTGCAGGAACTAAATTCCTACACTTACAGATCGTCCTAGGACGGAAATCGGGTTTAAAATGATTTTCTAACTCCGTGTCAATGTTGCCTTCCTTCAAAAACCTTAACTACAGCTTCACTTGCTTAACAGTATCTGCATTACTTTTCCGTTTGTCTTTTTTTGGCTTCCCCTATACATTATTCGCATGTTACTAGCTAAAGATTGGAAAGATTTTGAATTGTTGGATATCAGTGCGGGAGATAAACTCGAGCGCTGGGGCGATTTTGTGCTACAAAGACCGGATCCTCAAGTAATCTGGCCGGAGAAAGGAAATGCTAAACTTTGGGAAAAGGCTGATGCAATTTATCATCGTAGTGAATCTGGTGGAGGCAAATGGGAATTCAAAAAACAGTTGCCGGATAAATGGACCGTTGCTTATAAAAATTTAAAATTTTATGTGAAGACAATGGGATTCAAGCATACCGGACTTTTCCCTGAACAAGCGGTGAATTGGGATTTCATGATGGAGAAAATTAAGGCGGCCGCGCACCCCGCGCGTCGCACACCCCATGCGACACCAGGCCTTAGCCTGGAGCATGGAGCCTTGGCATCAGCAAAACGTCCGATTAATGTGCTAAATCTTTTTGCCTATACCGGCGCGGCGTCTGTAGCATGTGCGGCAGCAGGCGCATCTGTCTGCCATGTGGATGCAGCCAAAGAAATAGTCAGACGCGCGAAAGAAAATCTCGAGCTTTCAGGATTGGCGGATAAACCGGTACGTTTTATTACCGATGATGTAATTAAATTTGTGAAAAGAGAAATTCGTCGCGGAAGAAAATATGACGGAATTGTAATGGATCCACCATCGTTTGGTCGCGGACCAAATGGAGAATTATGGAAATTGGAAAATCAGCTTTATGGTTTGATTGAATTATGCGCGCAAGTTCTCTCAGATAAACCAATTTTCTTTTTGATCAATTCTTATACAACAGGTTTCGCGCCTGGAATTCTCGAAAATCTCCTGAAAATTCAGGTAAGTAAAAAGTATGGTGGAAAAGTAACTTCCGATGCTCTGGGCATACCAGTTAGTTCTTCAAATTTGGTACTTCCTTGTGGAATTGTTGCAAGATGGGAGGCTTAGAGTGATCATTTTTTGCTATGACGTAGATTTCTCACGAGATAATATCCGGAGAAAACTGCGAAAAATATATTCAACCAGAAAAACATCCAGCTCATTTCAAGGTAGCTGAAAAATGCGATAAGTGCGCTACCCATGGTAAGCGCAATGTCTCGACGCAATGTTCCATTATCAAAAGCATAGCCCAAGCCGATAGCCGCAAGTCCGAGAATAAAGCAAACAGTTCCATATCCTTCAAACAAATAGAGAGACCAAATAATCAATCCAAGGCCACTCACGGAAATTACTGCTGTATCAATGCGATCATCCACGTGAAGCATCATCAACACACTGGCAATGACCACGAGTACTTCTAGGAAAACAAAAAATATTGGTCCCCCTTGCTGATAGCCAAGAACTGAGAAGAGTAGCATCACCAAGCCGCCAATTGCAAAAAGCCAATTCTTTACGGATTTTGTCGGATATTTGGGATCACCAATATTTGTCCAAGCAGCACCAACAACTAAAATCAAAGAACCAATAAGGCCTGTGAGGAAAATAATATCCATGGAAAATATTTAAGGATGAGGTGATTTTGAGTATAAAGCCTATTCTTATTTTTTGGAATCTTCGTTGGCCTTTTTCTCAGCTATTTTTACCGGATTGTTTTCGGATCAAGCGATTTTTACTTTGAAATATTTTTATAGACGTTTTCGGGACAACATTTCAATTCAGTTGTAGCAGATAAAAGACACTATATCTGAGCTAAAATGTATCGCTGACGGCAGAGCACGGTATTTATTATAAATATGGCTTATG
>CALRGV010000023.1 GCA_943358175.1 Candidatus Peribacteria bacterium | reverse complement strand
CAAAAATGGAGGTAAATTAATTATTTCCATGAAACATGGCAGCTACGTCGCCTGGGTCACGGATTTTATCCCAAAAAATGGTGAGTGGTATCACGTCACTGCCACCATGGACAGACAAGCTCCGGTCAAGGAATCCGTAAAATTATACATCAATGGTGAGCTAAACGGTTCCAATGCCATTGCCTGGGCGGCGGATTTTCCCGGTACTTTCGGCAAGCATAAGCTGTATATAGGTGCGCGAGGCAGCTTCAAGCAAACCAAGATTCCGGGCCATTTCAGCAATATGAATTTGGCTGAACTTAGAATGTATGGTGGCTTGATGACTCCGGATCAAATCAAGGCTCAATACGACCAAGATGCCCCTCTTCTTAATGAACTAAAAAGCGCTAAAACCGCTGAGGAAAAAGCCGCCGCCGAGAAGGCTGCGTCACCGGACCCATCTACTACAGTCGTCGATCCGGCCGCACCGGCTCCAGCAGAACCGGTTACACCAGACCCTGCTACACCAGCGCCAGCGCCAGATCCATCCCCATCCGCCTCTGAATCATTCTTCTTTGCCTCCGTATTTAATCCGGACAGTTCAAAGTTGGAACCGCTGAAAGATCCGATTACAGTTCAGTATGGAGATGCTATCGCCATAGTCACTCATGAAGTTAAAAAAGATGAAAAAGGCATTTTGCATATAGAAGCTGATGGTAAACGTTGGGATTTTGATGTGAAAAATGCAGCTGCAGTGGTGGTAGACGCAAAGACAGAGCCGGCTAAAGTTCCGGTTACTGCGGTAGAAACAAGCAGTGGTGGAGGAGGTGGTGGTGGAAGCAGTGGCGGTGGAGGTATAGCACGCAACACAAAGAAAATTCCTAAAAAAATCCCTGCAGAAATCCCTGCAGAAAACCCTGTCCAAAAAGTTGAAACAAAAAATGAGCAAATATCGGTTGAAAAAATTCTGAAAAACAGACAATGTCTTGAAGAGTTTACTCCTCCGGTTTTTAGCGACACCGACAATGAAATTCTGAAAATTCTGGCTGCTATCGGAGCTAGTGGCGAACCAATTATCAAAGGCGTAAATAAAGATGGAGAAACCGTTTTCAACGGAGATTCCGATGTCCAAAGAGCTCAGTGGGTAAAGGTTTCAGAGCTTATAGGTTGTATTCCATGGAGCGATACTGATATTAGTGAAGTCATTGAATTTGAAGACATATCGGCAAAAGATTGGGAAAGAACTTTTGTGCTTGCCGGCAGGAAGTTGGATATTGTAAATGGTTACGAAGATAATACTTTTAGACCTACTCAATCAATAACCAGAATGGAAAGCTTAAAAGTACTCGCAAAAATAGCCGGTATCCCGCCCGCACCGGATTCTTGCGATAAACCGCCGGTGGTAGATATTTCGGAAGATCATTGGGGTGTTCAACTTTTCAATGACGCTTATTGCAATGATATTGTCACGCCGGAAATGAGTGATGGAAATGCCTATTTCCGCCCTGATGACAATTTGACCAGAAATGAAATGCTTGAATTCCTTAATAATTATCTGAAATTTGCGATTCGTTAGCTTTCTATAAACACGCCAAAATGATATGCTGAAAGCGTCTATTTATTTAAGTTTCTTTGTTAACTAAAACAGATTTAAAATTAGTTTTGACCGAAAAACTTTCCAAGTATTCCACCTTTCAAATTGGTGGTCCGGCAGATTTTTTTTACAAACTGGAAGATCCGGCTGACCTCAATCCACTTCTCCAATTTGCCAAAAAAAAGAAAATTCCCTATTTCATTCTCGGTGGTGGTAGCAACATTCTTTTCGATGATAAGGGCTTTCGTGGCCTAATTATAAAAATTGATAACAAAAATATTGAACTCGAATTTGGTCCAAAGGATTCCGTGACCATCACTGCGGATGCCGGAGTCTCCATCGCGACACTTCTGGATTTTTCTATCAAAAATAATCTTTCAGGTCTGGAAAAATGGGTTGGCCTTCCGGGAACAGTTGGCGGAGCAGTTCGTGGCAATGCCGGCTGCAATGGCTTGGAGACTGGAGAAATTCTCACTGAAGCCACTTTGGTAAATCCAAAAACCGGCAAGGTTAACCAAGTAGAAAATAAATATTTCAATTTCAAATACCGCCACAGCAAACTGAAAACAACCAAAGAAATTGTTCTTTCAGCTAGCTTCAAATTAAAAAAGCGCAAAATTTCCACTGAGGAACAGAAAAAAATAATGTCTGAAATTCGCCAATTTCGCATCACAAAGCAACCTTTTGGCGCCAGTACCGGTTCATTTTTCCTAAATCCTTCTCCGCAAAAACCGGCAGGACTCTTCATTGAACAAGCTGGACTCAAAGGAAAAACTATCGGCAAAGCGCAGATTTCTCCCAAGCATGGTAATTTTTTGGTCAATTTAGGCGGTGCCACGGCACAAGATATACTGAAATTAGCTCGCTTCGCTCGCCAAGCCATAAAGCACAAATTTGGGCTTACCTTAAAGGAAGAAGTGCAAATTCTATCTGCAAAAGGTCTACGAAAACTATAAATTGTCGATTGACTTCCTTGCATAAAAAGAAGTATTTTTGTTATAATAAATCTCGAAAATAACTTATTTCCCCTATGAAATCAAAAATGCAAATTCTCAAGCAGGCTCTCATCGTATTAGGTCTTATGGTTGGCTCTCTCAGCATGCTTAGCATGTTCGGTTTTGTTGCAAACGCTGCTCTTCTCAATGCTACGGATGTTCCTGGTTCAGTTACTGAGGCATCAGGTGGTCAGACTTCACTTCGTGGACTGATTCTTACTATTGTTGATTACTTCCTTGGATTCCTCGGACTTTTGGCTGTTATCATGGTGATTTACGGAGGTGTTACTTACGTAAGCTCTGCCGGTAACGATGAAGCTGTAGGTAAAGCTAAAAAAATTATTATGTACGCTTTAATCGGTATCGTTATCATTCTTCTTTCCTTCGTAGTTGTAAAAGCTGTTCTCGAAGCAGGTACAGGTACGGAGTAGCCCCAGCCCGGAACGGGCCTCTAAAATAAGAGCTAACTTCCATCCAAAAAAGCCACCGCAAGGTGGCTTTATTTTACCTATTTACGCCACCGCAAAAGCCCGGAACGGGCCTCTAAAATAAGAGCTACTTCCATCCAAAAAAGCCACCGCAAGGGGGCTTTATTTTACCTATTTACGCCGCCGCCATCCCCTTCATCGTCCTTTTTTCCTTCACTTCCTCTACTTTTATTGTTCCTAAATCCCCTTTTACCACAATTTTATCAGGCAAAATTTCCAGAATATTTTTTGCCGAAATTACTCTACTGTCATATCTCAAAAGTCCCAAAATTCCTTTCGCCACAAAAAGTTTCTTCAAAATCATCGCATTACTATCAATGGAATAATCCATTACCGTGCCTAAAAATTTACCATCTTTTGTTTCCACTTTGTTGCCAAAAATCTTTTCCCCACTCTTCTGCACCGTCTGCACACGGAGCACATCATCACCATGAATAATTGAATCACGATTACGAATATGCAGCACGTCGTGCCATGAAATTACATCCATTGGCGTAATAATTAGGTTTCTATTTTCATCAACTACAAAAGCCAGTATTTTACCGCTTTCCGGGTCCAAGACAAGGCTTTTTACTGTAGTCAAAGCCCTTATGTTATCATCTTCCAGAACGGGAGTTCCCACTATTTTTGTATAAAAACTATCCATAAATCCATTATACAAAAAAATCACTTAACAAGCATCCATTTATTGGCTACAATCCCGTTTGCGGGAAAATAATATATATATCGGGGTGTGGCGAAGTTGGCTATCGCGCATGGTTTGGGACCATGAGGCCCTGGGTTCAAGTCCCAGCACCCCGACCACAGAAATTTGCCTTAGCAAATTTCCGCGCCTGCCCAAAGCAGGCATAGCAACTCTAAATCGCGAAGCGATTCCATTTCCCGCATCCCCCACTCTTTAAAAACCAGCCATTTTCTGCTATAATAAGCAGATAATGCAATTTTCATGAGCAAACCGGAGAATCCACAAGATATTCAACAAAAACCAAGGTTTCACCCCGGAATTATTGATGATGCCAGTAAGGCGGCAGCAGAGATTGTCGCAAATTATCAAGAACGAAGAAGCAGCAAAACTAAAGATACGGTTCTGCAAACAATCTCTGAATTTGAAGAAGTAATAGCCAAAATTCCGGATATTTTTGCGAAGGATAAAGAACTTCTTTCGATAGGATTTGGATCTTTTAAGGATCATGCAGTCCAAGAATTAGCTCCTTTTGAAGCAAAGATAGTAGCAAATAAAGATAAATCGGAAGCAGCAACTGCAGCATTGGCAGCGAGAGAATCTACGGTCTTGGCAAAGCTGGCTGAGCTACAAGAAGAAATAAATGTATTAAAGAAAAAGACTGAAGAACTGGAAGCGGCGCATAATTCATTAACTGCAGAATACGAGAGGATAACTTATGGAAAATTAGGTTTTATGGAATTATTGAAAAACCTTAAACCTGGAAGGAAGAAGTTTCTATCTGGAGAAGCTGGCCTTAAAGTAAGTCAGGCCCTTGAAAATTACAAAAAATCCAAATTGCAATTGAGGGAAAAGCAATCGGCAAAAAGTAATCTTGAATCCGATTGGAACAGAGAGAAATACAGAGCAAACGATGCTATTTACCCAACTGAAAGAACTCTCGAAGAAACACAGGAACAGCTTGAAAATAAAATAAAAGAAATTTTTAAAGAATTGGGAAAATGGCTAACGAGGCTTCAGAAAGACATAGAAAATTGTAGCAATGGTGCAGGTTTGAATGAGGTCAATTTATTGACAGTTGACGTGAGGTCTCGCGTCGATGGCGTTAGAGCCATGGCTAGTCAGGAAGTAGATAGATTTACTTCTGAATTTGAGAGACTCTCCGCTTACAAAAAATTTGCCCTGCAAATTTCCGCGCCTGCCCCCAGCAGGCATAGCGACTCTAATCGCGAAGCGATTCCATTCCATTCCGGCTTGCATCCGATTAGCGCGGATCCGGGTGATGGAAATCAAACATCTTTCCAATACTTTGTTGATGATAAAGTCGGTCCGACCCCTACGTTGTTTTATACCGGTCAGATTCTGGAAACAGTCAACGATTCCGTAAGTAGAAGATTTGTATCCTGCGTACTCGTAGAAGTCTTTTCTCCTAAGAGTTCGAGGCACGTCGCTTTTCACCTTCCTCCGAGATGGATGCGGCTAAATGGTATGACGCAGGGAGCCCATTTTTTAGAGTATAATCCATTATTCTTTTACGAAAAGCTCAAGGAATTTGTCGAGAAAGAAGGCTGTGATTTCGAAGATTTAGATATCAAAGTAGTATCTGGAATTAATGTTCCTCCGGATCAAATTCAGGCAAGTCTTAAAGCATTGGGATGTGATGAAAAAAAAATAGGATTATTTCAACTTCCTTCATCAAATTTTTCCACACTCACTCTCGCGGATCAGAAAAAAATCCTGATTTTAGGGGGAACAAGTAAATTTCTGGAACCGGGCCAAACCACCAACCAAGATGTATTTTCTACGGTTGGTGGTGGTAATAATGGCTACGGTCACAAGTTTCTTGAAACTCCTGCAGAAAGTCGCTACGTGGTATAGCCATCTAGTCTTATCACCCATACGCCGTTTCTCCATGCTCGCTTTCATCCAGTCCTCTGTCTTCATCTTCAGCATTTACACGCACCTGCATTACTTTGCCGAGTAATTTTAATAAACCATATGTAATAACAAAAGAATAAGCAGCAACTACCGCTACCGCCAAACATTGCACCCAGAATTGATGTGCGTTTCCATAGAATAATCCATCGCCTCCGGCAGAATTAATAAGTTTGGTAGCGAATAATCCTGTTGCCAAAGCTCCCCACACACCACTCACTCCATGACAGGCAAATACATCCAATGAATCATCCAATTTAGTTCTTGTTGCTCTCCAGTTTGCTACCAAGTTAGAAAGAATACCTGCTACAAGACCAATAAACAAAGCAGCCGGTACCCCTACGTATCCCGAAGCCGGAGTAATTGCTACAAGTCCGCATACCGCGCCGACAGCTATTCCCACGGCTGATGGTTTGCCCTTTACTATCCAATCGGTAAACATCCAGCTCATTGCCGCGGCAGCCGCAGCCAAATTTGTGACCACCATGGCATTTACCGCCAATCCATTTGCCGCCAAAGCACTTCCGGCATTAAATCCAAACCAGCCAAACCAAAGCAAAGCCGCCCCCAAAATCACAAAAGGAATATTATTTGGTCTGAATTCTCCATTGCCATGATCTTTTCTACGACCTATCACTAAAGCCGCCGCCAAAGCTGAAAATCCCGCCGTAATATGCACCACGGTTCCACCGGCAAAATCCAAAGCGCCAAATTGTCTCAACCAACCACCCACTCCCCACACCCAATGAGCCACAGGCGCATACACAATAGTTACCCACAAAACTATAAAGACTAACAGAGCTTTGAATTTCACTCTTTCCGCAAATGCTCCGATAATCAGAGCCGGAGTAATTGCTGCAAATTTAAGTTGAAAAAAGAAGAATAATAGAATAGGAATCGTCGCCGCATATGCATCATTTGCCTCCATTCCCACACCGCTTAGTCCCAAATGAGACAAGCCTCCCACTAGTCCGTTTAAGGTTGGTCCAAATGCGAGAGAGTATCCCCAAAGCGCCCAGATTATGCTCACTAAGGCAAAAATAGCAATACACTGCACCAGGGTGGAAACCAGATTCTTTTTTCTAACTAATCCGGCGTAGAAAAAACCCAGTGCCGGTGTCATTAACATCACCAATGCCGAGGCTGCCGCTACCCATGCGATATCACCTGCGTTTAGATTACCCATGTATGAAAATTTAAATAATAAAACCCTCACAGTATCTGTAAACCACAAAGTCATGTCAAATTTCCAGGTCAGAATGTAGCAAATTTCAATTACGGTGTTTTTAAAATTTTAGAAAATTTTTAAAAAATTAGTCAAATTATCTTTTTGTTCGTATTTTTTTAGTTATTTAATGACAAATTTTCCCCAAAAAAATGTTTCGATTACGATAATTTTTTTGCCACCATTCGACTAGACAAAAATTTTCCACTCCTGTCTAATCTATATATAAATATTAAAAGTCATATGTCTCTTTTTCTCGTCCTTCTTGTCAAAATCATCCCCCTCTACATTCTCATTCTTTTTGGTTTCATCGCCAATAAGTTTTTTAATGTAAATAAAGAGAGCATTTCCAGGTTAATAATATATATTTTCGGGCCGGCTATAGTCTTTCTTGGCACTTTGCAAGCAAGAGATCATCAGGAGTTGTTTTTAATTCCTTTGATATTTTTCGGCGTAGGTACGGCAATTTGTTTAGTCAATTATTTTTTCACCAAAAAAGCTTGGCGCGATGGCACTGAAAAGGTTTTAGCCTTTATGTCAGGTACCGGCAATGTGGGTTATTTTGGTTTACCGGTTTGCTTGGCGATTATTGGAGACTTGGCTTTACCGGTTGTGGCAATGGTGAGTTTAGGCCTGATGATTTATGAAAACACTCTCGCCTTTTACATTGTTGCTCGCGCTTCCCATTCACAAAAAGAAGCCCTTTCAAGAGTTTTTAGACTTCCGCATCTTTATGTTTTTACCATTGGCCTAATTGTTAATTTTTTAAACATCACTCCGTCTCAAGAAGTTTTCGATTTTCTGGCAATGTTCAAGACCGTATATTTCACTTTGGGAATGATGATTATAGGTCTTGGTTTAGCCGAAATAAGAGCTAGTCATCTGGATTGGAGATTCACCATCATTGCTCTATTTAATAAATTTATTATCTGGCCCTTAATTTTTCTTGGCCTGATTTATATTGATACCAATTATCTACATATTTTTGATCAAACAATGCATGCCGTCCTATTGATTGAGGCTTTGGTTCCTCTCTCTGTCAGTTCAGTGATTTATGCTACCGAACTAAAGGTACAACCACAAAAAGTGGCGCTGGTTGTAGCCATTAGTACTCTCATCGCTCTCTTCTACATTCCACTTACCGTAAGTTTTTTCTTACAAAAGTAATAAATGAATACCAATCCACTCCAACCACGCGGCCTGAAAGTCATGCTTCCACATGGTGGTCTTCCCGAAGCCGTTTCTCCCTACATGCTCGATTTGATAAATAAAACCGGCGGTCCCAAAGGCCCTCTTGGTCTTCAATTTATCGCTCAGCCCGAGCAAGAAAAGCGCTATAGTAAGGTAAAAAATGGCCTAGACCCTTTAAACGAAGATCTCCACGAAATTGCCCCCGGCATTATTTACAAATATTGCGGAAAGATAAACAAAAAAGGCCAGGTCACTCAATACGGCCGTGTACTCTGGACAGTTACCCGTCTCTGCGCCACCTATTGTCGCTTCTGCACTCGTGGTCGCGAAGTTGGCATTCCCCCAATGTACAAAACCAATTCCACCGCCACTATAGCTAATAAATTTTTTCTCTCCGACACCGAAATAGAACAGGTCTTCACCCTTTTAAAATCCCACCCGGAAATCAACGAAGTGATTCTCTCCGGCGGCGATCCTCTTACCGCTCCCGAGCCTTATCTCACGAAAATTATTCAGGGCCTCGTAAAGCTGCAAAAACAGGGCCATATTGATTTAATAAGAGTAGGCACCCGCCTACCGGTTCACAATCCGTCAGCCGTGCGGAATTGGCATTACCAAATTCTCGCTGAAATAAAAAATGCTTACATCATGCTTCATATTAATCATCCTGCCGAACTGACGGCGCAAACCAAAGAAGTCCTCTATAATTTCCGCAAAATTTCCCTCGCCACAATCCTCGCGCAAACAGTTTTTCTCAAAGGCGTAAACGATTCCGAGGACACTCTCCACGAGCTTTTTATAAACCTTACGAAGGAAGGCATCCGTCCTTATTACCTCCTAAATAACGATCCGGTTTATTGGGCTCGTCATTTTACTGTTCCAATCAAGCGCGCTGCCAAAATTTGGGGCAATCTCCGTCCCCGACTTTCCGGCATCTGCGATACCGCAAAATTTATTATTGATGTGGCGAATGGCTATGGCAAAGTCGCTGTGCCGGAAGGAAATTCTTGGAACGTAGATCTTTCTCAGTATCGAGATTTTAAAGGCAAAAAGCATAAAACATAAAAAAAGGTCCCTGACTAATCAGGGACCTTTTACGATTAAAAATTATTTTACTGGAACTACTGGAGCCGCTGGCGCTACTGGTGCCGCCGGTATACCCATTATCTTTGAAAGATCAAATTTCTCGGATTTGGCAGGTGCTTCCACTTTTACAGCTTTATTCAAATTATCAACCATGTAAGTAGCCTGGAAGCTGATAGCTGAACCTGCTGTTTCCGGACTCTCGGCTATTGTCATTGTTCCATCCAATTTTCTCATCATTTGGTCATCTTTCGATACCCATACGCTACCTTTGAATTCAACTGTATTTACGAGTTTGGTAACCTGCTCCAAATCCCCGCCTTCCGCAGATTGACCGGAAATTTTAGCTGCTTCCGTTAAATAAGTTTTTAAAGCTTCCTTGTCCAATTCCACGGAATATTTTTCTGCCTCAACATCTCCCACTTTATCAGCACCGGCAGCTTTAACATTCTTGAAGAATTGAGTTTTTTTCATTAACTCTTTGAGTTGTTTTTGCTCAGGAGTTAAGTTTGCATCGTCAGCGGCTCCGGCATTAAATTGAGCAAGTGATTCCGGAGGCAATGCCACGCTCCACCATTTATTCAAAAATTGATCCACAGCCACCTTGTAAAGATCAGGAATTCCATCTACGTCCAATTTACCTATCAAAAAATAGAAGTTCTTATTAGCCAATACAATTTCTCCTCCAACACTTTGTTCTTTACCGCCATCTACAGTGCCTTTAGCCCCAATTTTTAGTGTTAATTTTGGATCATCTTTTGTCTTTATGTCATACGCGCCGCTAAAGTTCAAAGATCCTTTAAGCTCTTTGAATTGTGCTGTTGAATCCTTTCCCGCGGTAACCTTTCCATCCAAAATTAAACTATAATTTTCAGATTTCACATTAGAAGAATTAACTATTGCCGTATGGACCGCATCCTGAGCCACTTTATCGTTTTTAGCTCCGCCGCAGCCGGCAAGTATTGTCAATGAGGTCAAGGCTAATACACCGACCTTTATCATTTTCATGGTTTTCATGTGATTTTTTTTAAATTATTTTTATGAACCGGAAAAATAGTATTTTAAAGAGGTGATAAAGTCAACATGTGACGAAGTCACACAGCGAGCCGGGCTGGCAGCAGCCAGTGTCCGATAGGACCGAGCAAAATGAGCGAAGCGAATCCTTTTATTGCTTTCTAGCCTTAATAATTTGATTTACCCACGCGCCATCGGCATAAACAAATTCTTCTTTTTCAATTGCAAAAAAGCATCCTTCCAGCGCCTCTTTCACAGCTTCCGGCCTATGGTATTGAGATTTAATTACTATTTTTCCTCCACCTTTTAATTTCAATTTGGGAGGTTTCCTTTGATTTACATTTGTCACAATAAAGAATCCGCCTGGTTTTAATATTCTATAAACTTCTTCAAAAGATTTTTCTAAAGTCTCCAAATGCACAATTACAAAAGCCGCGGTCACAATATCGAAACTACCATCCTCGAAAGGCAGTTTATCCATTCCTGCTTGAACAGTTTGAACTCCCGGCAACTTTTTTTCGATTATTTTCAACATCTCTTCCGATATATCTGCCGCGTATACTTCGGCTTGCCCACCTCTGACATCGGCTCCTTCATCTCTCAGGAATTTAGTCAGTCTTCCGGCTCCACAGCCCACGTCCAAAATTTTAAGTCCTTTTAGCTTTCCCAGCATTTTGAAAATAACATCCCCCTCGAAAGTATTGAGATATGGATGATCTTTTTCGTAAGTGTCAGCGTAAAGATTGTAGCCATCAGCCACTTCATGGAGTTGAGATACTAGTTCCCCCTTTTTCATTTTGCCCTTATAGCTCATAGTTTTTTTGTTACTTATTTACCATCCGGTTTCTCTCACGTCTAATATCCACGCCCCTTCCACCTCATCCACACAATCCATTTTACCATTTTCCCGGGATACGTTAAACTCTCATTATAAACTAACAAATTTTTTATGGGAGCCGGAGGAAAAAAACCAGCAATGAAAGAAATCGATGAAACACGTGGCGCAGGTCGTGACGAAGCTTTTGAGGCAATAATTGATAGGATTAAATCAGCGGGAGGAGAGGTAACAGAAGACCAATTCAACCCTCTGTATACTGAAATTGGCACTCAGGAATTCGAGGTTGGTTCTGAACGCGTAGTTCAATTTAGCCTCAATCGTTTTGATTTCAAATTAAGTCGTCGTGTTGAGACCCAGTCTGTACAAGGAGAGGGGCATAAAAAAAGCCTTTCGGATCTAACCTCCCCGCGTATTAAATTTATTCTGAAACGCAAACCGGACACTACTCAGGATTGGCAATCAGTTGATCTAGAGGACATGTTTTAGACTGCACATCACCTGTCACCGCCGGTAAAGCTCATATTGTCGATCTACGTACCAATTCAAATTAGTATAATCACGTTCTTTGGTGATTTTCCAATCCTCCGTACTCCCATCTTCACCTTCAATCAACCCTCGATGTGCCAAGTCATGATGAGCTTTGCACAAGGCCACTATCATATCCGGATCATGAACTTTGTCAGATGAAAACCTGTTTACGTGATGCAAATGCTCTGTTTTTTTTCCGCAATTCGGAAATTCGCATTTTCCCTCAGACCTTCTTCGGATATATGACCTAATTCCACGCGGCACATGTTTAGAATCAGTTCTCATAGCCTCCGGTTTTTCTTCTTCTAATTTTATTTTCCTAATAGCATTCTCCTTTTCTTTTGCCTCCACCAATTCTTCTACTATTTCAGCCCAGCTCCCCGCACCCTTCAATTTCTCCAGCCTTTGAGCCAGTTTTGATGGCAGTTGCATGGCTATTATTTTTATTTTATTTTCATTTTTCGGGATATCCCGAACCTGTTGCGACTCATTCATCACCAAAGCTTCACGAGTAACATCCCTCACAAAAACCCTCAAAGTATTATTGCCCATTTCCCTCGCTTTCCCCGCCCAAAATTTTTCATCCTCCATCGTCGCAATGCTCACCACCGGTCTCACAGCATTAATACCCTTTTCTTCCACCACCCTCATTAAAGCCGGCTTGTCTTCAATCTTTTTCAAAATATATAAGGCGTCGATTACCTGCCCTTTACTCATGCCAGCCAATTTCCCCGCATACTCGTAAATGCAAGAAAACCCCTTCTCTTCCCACACGCGAAGCCTCACTGTCTCCGGCAAAAGCAAAATACATTTTCTTTGCCACTCCTTTGCGCTCTTCCCGTATTCGCTAAATTTTTCGTGCAATTCATTGATATCTGTATTCATAAGTCTGCTTTTAGTTGTGATTTTTTATTTCTCGAATTATCCCAATTCTAAACTTTCAATACGAAAAAACAAGCAACCAGACTGGACAAACAAGCCAGGTGAGTACATACTCACCTAATTGAAGTTGACTAAGCCTTTAGAGTGAGTCATGAAGGTACGGAAAATTCCGACTCCGTATTTATTTCTGTGGGAAATAATATTTACTCACCCCAAATATTCCCAGTAGCATTCCTGGCAATAAACTTTATAAGGACTTTCGGCCGAATAGGTGCTGATCATATCCTTGCTGCATTTATCGCATTTTCTCTTATGCAATTTTCTTTCGTTACGCAGGCTTAATCTTCTTTTGCGACGACAGTCAGGGCAGTTTTCAGGCTTTGGTAAGCCTTTTTTCTTGTAAAATGCTTGTTCTTGTGGAATGATTAAAAATTCTTTCTCGCACGCCTTGCACTTTAATTTTTCACTATTTGTGGTTGTATCTGACATATAAATTTTAGAGTTAATGTGTGATTGGAAATTCCATCATCGCGTTGCTATCCTCGTATGGATAAGTTGACGCTGGAAACTGCATGTATTCGCCACTCGCCAACATCTCTTCCTTTATCTTCGCCACCTTCGCCAAGTACTCTTCCTTGGAATATTTCTCATTAAAAATACAATACTCCGCGTGCTTCATTGAAAAGCAGCCGAAGCAATCGTGAGAATTATGCAAACCCTCGCAGTGATCCAAATTCTGGCTATCAAAACAAGTCACGCAAAAATTACAATTATACAAATTCATCTCCGACATCACTTCATAGTTTAATTCAGAACCGTAGTAGGAATTGCTCATGTCTATGCAGTCTTTGAGCGCCACGGAATTATTGCAATATAGCGAATACTCACATTCCTTCACATCGAAACATTGGTGCGCGTTTCGTGAATTATAGACATAATCTCCGGTAGAATTTTCATTGTTTAATTGATGCGTGTAAAAATGTGGCACGCTTAATTTTACTTGTTCCAGCATCTCTAATAATTTTTCCCTATTTAGATTTCCCTTCATTTCCGCCACTTTTTTCTCATAATCTTCTTTTGAATATTGCTTATTTCCAATCATATATTTTTTTCTTCTCAACCCGGTGCAGCCAAAACAATTATTGCAGCCAATGCAGTCATAGCAGTATTCGCAATCCGTGCAGTTTGAGCAGTCTTGAGAATAATTCACATTATAAGATTCGATTACATCCACGCAGTCATAACAAAGTTCACATTTTTGACAATAATCGCAGTCCGTCGAATCGGTAGAATCGTAGAGCCAGAAGCCATAATTGCAATTTTCATCGTGCTCGCTACCAAAAAGCAAATAAGAATTTTTGCAATTTCCGGTATAGCTCACGTAAGGACAATTTTCGCAATTCACGGATAGAAGCCCTATTCTCGGTTCTTTCATTCTGACCTCTTCCATTTTTGTAATGTACGACATGGTTTTATATTAAGTGATTGACTCTATCTGTGCAAATTTGCAGCACGAAGAACAACGCCATATCGACCATCATACAGGTCTTGGTTTGCTGGTTGGGTTCACTGGTTTCCACGGCAAGGCTTTGGAATCCCTCACTACACTTGCTGCCTGAATTATTTCCGGCGCTGGCGCCGTTTGATGAACTTCGCTGGTTGCAGCGTCTAGCTTTTCCAGGTCGGCAGCTTGCAGTGTTTCTAATTGCGCATGTTGTTGTTCCATAATATAGTTAGTTTGGTTATTCGTAGTCCAAATTCTGGCATACTGTCGAAGACAAATCAACGTGCGTACAAATGTGCTTGCAAAGGATATTCTTAATCAGTAAAGCAGTATTGTCGACAATTTTCCGACAACAAGAAATTTTTGTTTCAAAAGTTTCCTAGCCAACAAAAGTCCCATTCAGCTAGACGCCTTATTCCATTCTCTTTATCAAAATTGACGTCAAAATACCATCAAATTTTACAAGGTAAGCCCCCCATGTATAGCTCCCCGCTACCAATTTTTATACGAAACTAAAACCCACCACGTGATCCTCGAAACTCTCCGCAAAATCGGCTTCAGCGAAAAAGAAGCAAAGGTCTACCTGCAGCTCATTCATCTGGGGCCTCAGCCAGTTTCCACTCTCGCCACAAAGTCCGAAATCAATCGTACAACCACCTACGACATCATCGCCACCCTCACCAAAAAAGGCCTCATCTCCTCAATCAAAAAAGGCTCCGCCACTTATTTCAAAGCCCTCGACCCCAAAAATCTTCTCAACTATCTCGAACGCGAAAAAGTCGAACAAACTAAGAAAATAGAAAAACAACAAAAAGAAATTTTCGCCCTTCTCCCCGCTCTTATTTCTCTGGAAAATCCCGAAAGCACCAAGCCAAAAGTCACTTTTTATGAAGGCGAAAAAGGGCTACGCCAAGCCTACGAAGACACGCTCACCTCTTCTGAAACCATTCTTGCCTACGCGAACGTAGAAACTATGCACGAAGGTCTTCCAAACTTCTTTCCCGAATATTATCAACGTCGCGGAGTTGAGAAAAAGATCCACATCAAAGCAATTTGCCCTGATAACAAAACTTCCATCGAACGTCACAAAAAAGACAAACAGGAAAATCGTGAATCGATTCTCATTCCTGCCAAAGATTTTGATTTTTCTCCAGAAATAAACATATACGACGACAAAGTCTTAATAGCTTCCTGGCGCGAAAAAATGGCCATTATTATTAAATCCAAAGAAATCGCCGACTTCCACAAGAAAATGTACAAACTCTGCTGGGCCCAAGCGAAAAAAATTAGCAAGAGCTTGGACTAATCTCAGATTGCTTCTTTCGGAACGTTCCGAAAACTAAATTCACAACATTCTATGTTCCCCCGCAAGCTAAACCGCTCCGAATTTAGAAAAATTTTAGAATTATTTTAACTTTGGTCTGTAAAACTAAAGGCGCGTCATTAAGAAATACGCAAAAAATAAGATATGGACTCGCTCAGGCGCCCAAAATAAAAAGTCTGAGCGGGTCCAAACCCTGAGCCCCTCTACCTCTTGAAAAATTCCGCCGCCTAGTATATACTATAAATACGATATATACTAAGCTGCCACGATGACCCGTAAAAAATATATGAGAATGCTTATCTCCATCCCGGACGACACTTACAGTACATTCATCCAAAATGTGCCCAGTGGTCAAAGAAGCCAATATATTGTCAATTTACTCAGTACTAATCTGAAGACTAAAAGTACCACCGAAATACCAAAAAGTTCTTGGAGTAAAATGGGCGTCCATATCAAGGAAAAATATACTCAAAAACAAATTAAACAACAACTTAGAGATGCTTGGAACGATGTTGATTGACAGCAATATTATTTTTTCATTATTGCTCAAACAGAATGATTACGAAAAAACTGAGAAGTTTTTTGATGCCATCGCTCATCTCGGACTTAAAGTTCAGCTCCTTGATTTTGCCTTATATTCAATCACTTTAATTATGACGCGCAGAGGTTATCGTAAAGAAATCAAACAGTTTTTGCAGGGACTTAATGTTTCTCAAAGCATAACTGTTTATCATGCAAAGCCGGCAGAAATTTCCGAGGCACTTGATTCAAATATAAAGCTAGATTTCGATGATAAACTTCACTACTACCTGGCCAAAAAAAAGAACCTCACCCTAATCAGCTACGATCAGGACTTCGATAAAACCGATCTCAAACGCCTCACTCCATCACAGGCACTCGCGAAGCTACGCCTTTAGCACCTTCTCCGCCCATCCTTCCATCACCACTTCCTCTTCATCCGTATTGTGATCAAATCCCATACAGTGCAGTAATCCATGCACAAATAAAATTGCCATTTCCTTCTTTAAATCATGCCCCTTCTCCACCGCCTGTCTCTTCGCCGTATCCACTGAAATGAAAATATCCCCCACGATGATATCGCCCGGCTCCCTTTCATAATCCGTCACCTCCAAATATGCAAAAGAAATTACATCGGTAGCTTTATCTTTTTTACGAAATTCTTTATTCATTGCCCTGATCTTTCGGTCCCCTACCAGCACTAAATCAACCTGTCCATCACGCTTAAAAAGCTTCCGGTCAATATCCTTCCGCATTACTTCGTACAACCTGTCCAAATATTTCTTGAAAAACGCCGCACCGGCCACCTTCACCTTTGTCTCATTATCAAAACCAAATTTCAGCATATGTGTTTTTTAATTTATTTAAGTTCTCCCATCCACAAATCTTCATAAGTCTTCCACTCTTTACCATCTATCTCCCAGTAAGGATAAATTGCCACGCCCGCAAAATTCCCCTCTTTGCTCCTCGTATTATTTAATCCCGCGATGATTCCTCTCAACCCATTTTCCATATTTTCCACCCTCGGGTCAAAACTTTGTGATGCTTCGTCATATGCCGGAATACCAATAAAGACCTCTTTGCCCTTCAGTAAACGTGTGAGCCAAATAGTTTGCTCTTTTACAAGCCATTTATAAAGCCATGGGGATTTTATACTGGTGTCGTAGGCCATCGCTACAATTTGGTCTGCATATTTCGCTACATTCGAATAATTGACCTGCGTGTTGTAATTTTCGAATTTATGGAAATTCTCCACCATCCATATCGCTGAATTTGGAATAAACTCCGCCAAAGCTACGGAAATCTTTTTATCAATTGGCAATGTTTCCCTAGTTTCCTTCAGTAATTTTATGAAATCCGTATCGTTATCCCACACCGGCTCGATATCAAAATGAATCCCATCAAAACCAACTAATTGCGACAAAATCATCGTTTGTTTGGTGATCTCATGGCGAACCACCTCATCGCTCAAGTTTATTTTACTCCTTATCTGTCCCAGCCAGGCCTGATATTTAATATTTTTATCCAAAACTTGAGCTTTTCGGAGAAAATCCACCGCATAATTATAAGTTTTTGGATCTATCCTTCCATCCGCCTGAATGGGGCCGGTATGCACAAAAACCGTATCGATTTGATATTTACGCAGTGTGTTTACCAGATTTGAAATATCGACATTACTCTTGTATTCCCCCACCCACTCATGGCTAATCCAGATCGCATTGTGACCTTTATTAAAGTAAGAACCATTCTGGCTCATGTATATTCCCATAATAAAGTACCAAAAGAGCAGCAGGGCCACCACCAACACCGTGAAAAAAGTTGCCCACATCCAATTGATTTTAGCTTTAAATTTCATGATGAAAATTTTTCTAAAGCATCATACACTATCACTCCATAAGCTGTCGCTACATTCAAAGAGTTGGCCCTTCCCAGCATGGGAATTTTTATTGACCTGTCGACAATTTTCATCACCTCGTCCCCTATTCCGTTTACCTCATGCCCCAGTATAAAGCATACTGGAAACTTATAATTGGCCTCATTGTAGAACTTGGCCTTATGAGCAATTTCCACGGCTACGATCTCCACTCCCTTCTTTTTCAGCTCCTTGATTACTTCCACCACCGAGTCGCGATGTTCAAACGGGACCACCTCTTCCGCGCCCAAGGCCGTTTTACTGATCTCCTTACGCGGCGGACAGCCAGTGATGCCACACAGGTATATCTTTTCGACTAAGACCGCGTCTGAGGTCCTGAAAATAGCCCCTACGTTGTATAGACTTCTGACATTATCCAAAATTACGTAAATGGGATTTCTTTTCGCCTTTTTTACCTTGGCAACGGAAGGCTTTGTTTTTAGAATTTCTTTATGACTTAACTTTTTCATCTTGTTTGCTCGATTTTATATAATTGATGGTCCTGGTTATTATATCATCCAGCTCCTTCGCTGTAATGTCATCATTAGGTCTGAAATAATTGCTTTGATCTATGATATTATGATCCACCGTGAAATTCACATAACGGGGGTACCACCACATGCTTGGAATTTTAGGGTTTACATCTGTGAAGTAGCTCTTTTGACTAGTCAGATTTTTGTATGAGCCCAATGAGGAAATCAGCTCGAATTGATACTTTGGTTCCACCAGGTCCGCCGCTCCCAAAACAATTTTCAAAGCTTCTATGCGAGTAATGGGTAATTCCGGATGGAAAGGAGTGTTTTTCTCTGTTTGGAAGCCATTGGTCAGGCCAAGCAAGGTGGCAATGTTCACATCGTCATAGTATGTATCACTGGGCAAAACATCCGGGTATAGAATTAGAGTCGGATTCAATTTGATTCCGCTATAAGAAGACATTGCTAGGAAATTGAAGAAGCAGAATTCTTTATGCTCATAGCAGTTTTCAATCAGTTCTTTCTTGTTTTTCTTTATATTTAAACGATCAATTACGCTTGTGATTAGCTCGACTCTGGTTACCTTTTGATCGGTTGATTCCATTACCGCTCGGAGTTTGCCGTAAGCTTTACCATCATTAATCATTATATATACTTTTCCATTATCTACGGAATTTTCTCCATCGGCATACCTTGCGCCAACGGCCAAGTCGTT
>CALRGV010000022.1 GCA_943358175.1 Candidatus Peribacteria bacterium | reverse complement strand
CCGCCAAAATTCGGAATCTGCATTTGAACCCGAAATGGGGTCGCGCCGAAGGCGCGACACTAATGCATTCCCCCCAAAAAATTCTGAATCTGAAAGGATTTTCCACGCTCCGCGTGGCTCGTCGTTTGCCAATACAAATCTATGAATAATCAAACCAAAAAGTTTTTCATCTATACTCGCAAGTCTACGGACGACAAAGACAGACAAGTCCGTAGTATTTCCGACCAGTTGAGTGAGTTAAAGGAACTCGCACTAAAGGAGCAACTGGAAGTGGTAGATGTCTTTGTCGAAAAGCAGACCGCCAAAATACCAGGTCGCCCTGTGTTTAACGAAATGATTACGAGAATGGAAGCAGGCGAAGCTACTGGTATTTTGGCGTGGCATCCCGATAGACTTGCGAGAAATAGCGTTGATGGCGGAAAGGTAATTTATCTCGTTGATACTGGAGTCATTAGCGAGATGAAATTCCCAACTTTTTGGTTTGATCCGACACCGCAAGGAAAATTCATGCTCTCAATCGCTTTTTCGCAATCCAAGTACTATGTGGACAATTTGAGCGAGAATATCAAGCGCGGTCATCGTAACAAAGTGAAGGAAGGAATATGGCCTCAAATGTCTCCGATTGGATATGTGAATGAGAAAGGAAAAGGTATTGTGCCACATCCTGAACTTTCGATTTTAGTGAAAAAGACATTTGAGGCATATTCCACTGGAAACTTCACTTTGCGACAACTCCGCGACAAATTTAACGAACTTGGATTGAAACGAAAAAGCGGAAAGGAACTTGCGGTGTCGAATTATCAAAAACTTCTCAAAAATCCTATCTACACAGGATTGATGCTTTACAATGGCGAGATTTTTGAGGGCAAGCACGAACCGATTATTTCAAAGAAACTTTTTGATTCCGTTCAAGAAGTGATGAGCCGAAAATCTAAACCGCATAGCAAAGGGCTGAAACCATTTTTGTACAGAGGATTTTTTCGTTGTGGAGAATGTGGTTGCTTCATTACCACCGAGCAACAAAAAGGTCATAATTATTTGCGATGTACTAAACGGAAAAATCCTTGTACGCAGAGATATGTTCGTGAGGAGCTCATCACTTCTCAAATTCAAGAGGAAATCAAAAAAGTTTCTTTGCCACTCGATTGCCTTTCTCGGATGATTGAGGAGAACAAAAAAGACCAATCATCCGAAATCCAGTCGAGTACGCTTTTTGCAGATAGTATAAAAGCCGATATTTCTCTTTTGGGAACCAAAATAGAGAAGCTGATGAACGCGTATTTGGAGAGCGCACTTTCGCTAGAAGAATACCGTGATGCCAAGAACGCGCTGGTTGCCTCTAAACAGCTTCTCAAAGAGAAATTATCGGCTTTTGAGCAAAAAGCGAATAATCGGTTCGAACTTACCGAAAAGTTTTTGAAATACAATATGGAATTGGCAAACGAGGGAACAAATGAAGAAAAACTTCATTTGTTCAAAAAAGTCGGTTCGAACTTTCAAATTAAGGATCGAACCGTACTTTTTGAGCCACGCGGAGCGTGGAAAACCCTTTTGGATTCTGAATTCGGCGGGGGGAATGCATTAGTGTCGCGCCTTCGGCGCGACCCCATTTCGGGTTCAAATGCAGATTCCGAATTTTGGCGGAGAGGAAGAGATTCGAACTCTTGCTAGGGGTTACCCCCTACTACAGGATTAGCAATCCCGCCCCTTCAGCCACTTGGGTACCTCTCCCGATTTTCTTTCTACTTGTCAAAAGCCTAGATACTATAGGAAAAAGGCTATTTAAAGTCTAGGGAATATTTGATTAGTCGAAATATGCTGAACCTAGATTCCAGTTGCAAAATGCCGCTTTTTGGAGTATTATCGTGTAATATTTAAAATTTAAAAATGTCTAAAGAAAGAGGTGGAGATCTGAAGTACAAAGTAGTTCCTGGAAAATCTCCTGAAAGAGGAAACGTTCAGCGTAATGCAGCAGGACAACGCAAGGGTTTAAGCGGACCGGCTGCTATTCCTCTTGTAAAAAAAGAAACTCCAAAAAAGGCAAAAGAAAAAAAAGAAAAGAAGAAAGAATCTTTCAAATTTCCAAGTGGTCTCAGACTGGAAATATCAAAAGATAAAGAAGCAGCAGCTGAATGGAAAGATGACTCTTCCACCCCCCTGGAATGTTTAGGTAAAAAATTCCCGGACAAAGAATCAAAGGACATTGATAAACCATGTATGGACTGGGTTCTTAAGCAATATGTGAATAGAGTTCCTATCGTCAAAATTACACAAGGTGATTTGGACAAAAATATTTCCAAATATTTTAAAGTGAGAGATCTGGTGAAAATCGATAAAACCGATAAAGTATTTATGGACAGACATGGTACTTGGGAAAAACATAAGAAATTTATGATCTATGACAAAGATGGTGAATATTATTGGAATGTAGCCAGGATTGATCCAAATTTATGTCGCGTTTTAGATGACATTCGCAGTAGAACAGGGTTTCCTTTAAAAATTGATGAAGGTGTAAGGCCTTATGCCTACAATAAGGACATGTATATGGCTAAATTCGGCAAAGTGAAAGAAACTTCTCCGCACATCTCTGGAAAAGCGGTGGATTTGGAGCGTCCGATTGTAGATTTGGAGGAGATATACGCAAAACTTGAAAAAGATTTTGCAGAAAAAAAATCAAAATTAAGAATCAAGGATCCAAAAAAATATGAAGAAATTAGGGGAAAACTTTATCCGCTTCTTAAAAAAGATCTTTATGCAAAAGATGCAAAACTTGTAAGGGCAATCAGTGGCGCGCTGGCAGGAAAAGGCGGCGGCTGGGGCTACGGTGATACTGTCTACCATGTTGATGTGAAAATTCAGAATGGGGCGAAGAAACAAGAAGGAAGCTGGATACTCGATAAAAAGACCGGGAAGGCAAAATTGAGAATGAGGTCCTGGCCTTATTGAATCTCCCTACTTAATTCGGCTAAGCCAATCTTTTTGATTGCCGAACAGGGAATCATTTCGTGATCACCAATGGCTGATTTTATTTTTTGAAGCTGCTTGGTTCGCTCCGAGCTTTTGAGTTTATCCACTTTGTTGGCAACAATAATAACCTCTTTGTCGTACTCCTCCAATGTGCGAAGCATCTCCAAATCATTAACTGTCGGTCCTACTTTGGCATCGATAATAAGGACGATTTTTTTCTGTTTATAATCCGATTCCCACAAATACCATCGGATAAGAGCCTGAAGCTCATCTTGTCCTTCTCGAGACATTTTGGCGAAACCGTATCCAGGTAGATCTATTAAATAAAAAGATTTGTTGATCAAAAACAGGTTTATCTGCTGAGTACGACCCGGTGTAGAACTTGTGCGAGCCAACCCTTTCTTATTAGTCAAAGCATTGATAACGCTGGACTTACCCACATTTGACCGTCCAATAAAAGCAATCTGAGGTTTACCATCAGATAAAAAATCGTCGGCCTTCACTATGCCCTTGATAAACTCCGCAGATCTAATGTGCATGGGGGATTATGGTAATTCATTATACAGTTCTTCAATCTCTTTTTTAAGTTTGGGAATGTCTTTTTGTACTGTTTTCCACACTATGTTGATATTTATACCAAAATACTCATGGATCAAAATATCTCTCATTCCAGCCATATCTTGCCATGGAATATGCGGATAGTCTTTTCTAAAAGTTAGTGGAATATTTTTCACGGCTTCACCAATAATTTCTATACGTCTAATGATCGCATCCTGCATCATTTTCATTTGTATGAATTTTTCCTTTGAAGTGTGGTGTGTATATTTCTCTATATCTTCAATACTATCCAGTATATGCCCTATAAAAATTTTAGGCTTTTTTTTCATAAATAATTTTTTGTTCTCCTAAAATAATATTCTTCAAACGTGGGTGAATTCCGTTGTATGTCAATATGTCTACTTTTCTACCTATTCTTTCCTCTAGAGAGATTTTCAAATGTGCCAGATCTAGCAGACTAATTGTCTTACTGAATTTTACGAGCAAATCCAGATCACTTGTTTTTTTTTCGTCGCCTGTGGCAAAAGATCCAAAAATTGCCGCCTTGGTAACTCCTTGGCTTTGAAGAATTGGGATAATTCTTTTTTTAATTACGTTGATGGTCATGCGTCGAGTATAGCAATCCACATCAATGATTGTAAATTGAGAAATGGAAAATTCATGGCGGAGAGAGAGGGATTCGAACCCCCGAGGAGCTTGCGCCCCTAATAGTTTTCAAGACTATCGCTTTCGACCGCTCAGCCATCTCTCCCGACTTGTGAGCTTGCCTAATATATTACATCTCTTCTACAACTTCAACCCCAAGTAGCTTTAGGCCTCCTTTTAAGATTGCGGCTGTCGCCCGGACTATATCTAATCTAGATTTTCTTTCTGCTAAATCCGCCACCTTTATCACCGGTACGCTATTGTAAAAAGTATTGAATTTTTGGGCCAATTCGTAGAGATAATTACACAAAATATTAGGTCTGTATTCTCTGGCGGCCATATTCATCGCTTCACCGTACTTCGGGAAAATGGAGATCAAAGCCCTGATCTTTTCCTCACTTTTGGCTTTATCTTCCCTCAAATCGCCGATATCCACCTCGTTAATATTCGCAGATTTCCTCAAAATACTACCCGCTCTGGCGTAAGAATATTGCAGATATGGAGCACTATTCCCATCAAAAGAGAGCATTTTATCCCAGTCAAAAACAATATTGGTTGTACGATTTTGAGAAAGCACATTGTATTTTACGGAGCCAATTCCAATGACTCTGGCCACATTTTCTTTGTCTTTCAGCTCGGGACTTTTTTCGCTGATAATCTTTAACGCACGTTCAACCGCTTCCTTTAATACCTCATCAAGGAGAATGATATTTCCTTTCCTGGTACTCATTTGCCCATCCTTAAACTGCATTCTGCCAAAAGGAACGTGTTCCGCTTCTCCGTGATACCATCCTAATTTCGTAGCACCAGCCAGAAGCTGTTTAAAATGCATGCTTTGCGCCGAATCCACCACGTACAAAATTTTGGCCGGTTTCCAGTTCTCAAGACGATATTTCAAAGCGGCAAAGTCGCGAGTGATGTATAAGGTCGCACCATCTTTTTTCTGAATTGGTACCGTGGGAATATCCGCATCCTCATAATGAATAACGAGAGCTCCTTCCTCACCTTTAACAAAAACTTTTTTATTTTTACCGTCTTCCAGAATGGCATCCATTTTATCTTCATAGAAACTTTCTCCCTGCACGTAATCAAAGCTGATTCCTCCCAATAAATCATAAGTTTTCTGAATTTCCTGTAAACTTTCCTTCACAAACCATTCCCAAAGTTTGCGATTTTCTTTATCGCCATCCTCAAAATCTTTAAATTCTTTACGACCCTCATCTTCCAGCTTTGGATTTTGTTCCGCTTCATTATGAAATCTCACATAGAGTTTCAATAATTCATCGATTGGATTCTTTTCTATTTCCTCTTTATTGCCCCATTTTTTGTAGGCATAGATTAATTTTCCAAACTGTGTTCCCCAATCCCCTATGTAATTTATACCGATAGTATTGAATCCCAGGTTTTTAAAAATATTGTAGTTACTTTGCCCAATAATGGTAGAAAGTAAGTGATGAACTCCCAATGGTTTGGCGATATTTGGCTGGCTGTATTCAACAATAATTGTTCTATCTTTACCTACTTCGCTTTGACCATAAGTCTCGGGATTTCCCAAAATAGTTCCGATGTTTTCAATGTAAAAAGACTTATTAATGAAGAAATTTATAAAACCCGGGCCGGCTATTTCCACCTTTTCAATCAAATCATTTTCAGGGATATTTCTTACAATGTTTTCAGCTAATTCCCTTGGTGCCGAATTCAAAATTTTGCCTAGTTGTAGAGCAATACTTGAGGCGTAATCTCCGTGACTTTCTTCCTTAGGATACTCTATTTTAAGCTCTTTAATATCGGATTTTGAAAAAGTTTTATTTACCGCATGCAGCAGAATTCCGGCAACTTTATTTTTCAAAAGTTCATTATCATTTAAATTCAGTTCCAATTCCGGTATCAGTACCTTAGCTACTTTTTTTGGGGTTTCCTCATCTATTTCAGATTTATCTACCACCACTTGTACTTTCTCAATAAAATGTACTTTTTCCTGGAGTGGAATCTTTGAATCATCGGCATGTTTCCTTCCGGCAATTCCGAGATCGAGGTAGCGGTTTTCTTCGTTTAAGATATGGGTCTCGGTACGGCCACCAATATATTTTAGGATAGTACTTTCAATTTCTTTTAGAATCATTCCAAATTGATCCATATGCATTTTGCTCAAATCTTCGATTAGTAAAACGGCATTTACAGTTTTTGCCGTAAATTTTGTTCTTTCGCACTCACGATAATTCCAATACTTGCAGGTAATTCCCGCGTTATCCATGTATGCCGCCTCCCCTTCCTCGGCCTGCTCCACTTCGATAGAGCCGATTGGCCTGAAAGGTTCCCCACCTTTGGTAAAAGAAAGATTCAAATCACCGCAAAGCCAATCCAAATCCTCACCGCCAATAGGCAAAAGATATTTGAGCGAGAAGTAATTGTAGATATCTACCAGAAGACTAATATGAGGAATTTCTTTACCATTCTTGATTCTCTTTAATAGGGCCGCGATTGATGGTGGGAACTTTTTTGGGTTGATGCCAAATTTACCGTAAGCCTGACTCCAAGGCTGAATCATGGCGTGGTCGTAAATTTCCTTATCAGCAAATTCCTTAGCTCTCTGCGCGCAAACTCCTCTTAGCAGACTTTCCACGGCAGAGACTCTTTTGGAATTGTTCATCCCTTTAATTAAAATAGCACCTATTTTAAGGTCGTTATTTTGTTCAAAAATTTTTTGATCGATTACCAGCTTCATTTTTCAGAGCTTTATTTCGGAGCTATTCTACTGAAAAACCGGAAGAATGCAAAATGGTGGTTGATTTATTTCGGAAAACTTGCTATAATAATGAGATAAAAATTTAAATAAAACAAAAAATAACAAAAATGAATATGAAAAAAATTGCTTCATTATTCCTAGTAACAACACTGCTCTCTCTGTCTACCTTGACAGCGTTTGCCGCTGATAAAGCCAATCCAAGCGATGTGGCAAATGTAAAGGCCACGGCCCTGGACGGTGGAGTAAAATTGACCTGGGACAAAGCCACCGATGATGTCGGCGTGGCCGGTTATCAAGTGCATTACGGCACTAGTTCCGTATCAAAACAAGGACAGGATTATGATAAAACAGTCGACGTTAAAAATGTTTTGGAGTATTCCGTGACCGCTTTAACAAATGAAACCAAATATTATTTCTCCGTGACAGCTTATGATGCTGCCGGCAATGAAAGTGGTTCCTGGGCTAAAGAAATATCCATTACTCCGGCTAAAGCCTCAGGGAGTCCAGCAGTTGATAAAACTGCTCCTAAGGTTGCTGATGCTAAAGTTATAAATAATCAGGAGGTACAAATTGTATTTTCTGAGCCAGTCGTATTGCCAAAGAGCAATGCTCAGGATGCTTTCGATATCGAAGATCAGGATAAATTTGAACCTTTGCTTGTAACCGGCGCCACGATGGATGCCAAAGATGTAAGCGGAGCAACCGTAGTGTTGAGCACTTCAAAACAAAAGGCCAATGCTCAATATAAAGTAACCGTAGGCATTGATATTAAGGATAAAACAGGAAATCCAATTGTGAGCGGAACTTCCGATACTGCTCTTTTCAAGGGTAGCGCAACGGATAAGCCGGTGGAAGATACAAAAGGTCCTTCTGTCGTAAAAGTAGAAAGTGTAGATAATACACATTTGATTGTAAACTTTGATAAAATTATCGTTTTGAGTATTGATCCGTCTGAAGATTTTGCAATTACGGTTGAGGGTAATGATAAAAAGAAACTCGATGTACTCGGAGTAAAACTTGGTACAAATTCTGCCAATAAAGAAGATGCTTCCGCTATTATCACTACGAGTCCTCAAGAACTTGTTAAATACAATGTAAAGGTTGTGAATGTAAAAGATGATAAAGGTAATAAAATTACCGAGAAGAGTAGTGGTTCATTCCAGGGTGTGGCTGCTGTTGTGCCTCCTACAGGTGGTGATGATAAAGATCTTATTCCTCCTAAAGATGTTGCGAATTTCATTGCCAATAAGGTTTTGAAAGGAAAACAATATACAGTTACTCTTAATTGGAAAATTCCAGATGAAAACAAGGATACAAAAGAACAACTGATATACAAGAGTACCGATAAAGGTACGAAGTTTGATAAAGAAGCCAGCGTTGCGGCAGATAAGACCAACTATAAAGTGGAAAATCTAGATCCAGGCGAATACTGGTTCAAAATCACTGAAAAAGACAATGCAGGTAATGAAAGCAAAGGTATAATTACCAAGATTATATTGTCAAAAACAGGTCCTGAAATGATAGGTTTGGTGGCTTTCTCTTTGTTCGCAGGTAGAATTGTTGCTCGCAGAAAAAATAAAAAATAATTTAGATTTAATTTAAGAAAATTTTAACTTTAAAAGGTAACATAGCAATATGCTACCTTTTTTAAATAAAATTTGGAGACCGTGGTTGGTTTGCCTGCTTGCTGGATATTCCGCTTTGGCAGTACTAATTTCGCAGTTGCCAGATGACAATTTCCATGTGTATTTTTTGGATATAGGGCAGGGCGACAGCATCATGATAAAAACTCCCGAGAACCATCAAATTCTGCTGGATGGGGGTCCGAAAAATTATGTTTTACAACAATTGGATGGGGTGATGCCTTTCTTTGATAAAAAAATTGATTTGGTGGTGCTCACTCATCCTCATGCCGACCATGTGGATGGGCTGGTGGAGGTGCTGAAGCGTTATGAGGTGGGTGCCATTCTTATGACAGGAGTGGACTATCCAAGTCCGAATTATGATGAATTTCTAAAGGTGGCGAGCCAGAAAAATATTCAAACTTTTATTGCTCATAATAACCTGGATTTCAGGTTTGGTGAGGTTTTTTTGGATATTCTATATCCTGGGAAACAAATGCTTGGGAAAACAATTAAAAACCTTAATAATTCTTCGATCGTGACAAAGGTTTCGTATAAGGGAAAACGAATACTACTTACCGGTGACATGGAACTCGAAGAAGAAAATTTGTTAATAGAAACAGGTTTGAATTTAAAAGCTGATGTTTTAAAGGTGGGACACCATGGCAGTAGAACTTCTACTTCAAAGGGATTTTTGAACTTGGTAAAGCCGGAGATTGCCGTAATTCAATCAGGTATGGGTAATTCTTTTGGGCATCCACATAAGGAAACTCTGTATAAACTCAAAGAAGCAAAAGTAAAAAGAATTTATAGAAATGATTTGGATGGCATGGTGGAAATCGAGCTCTAAACTCTTTCTATTTTTGCGCCAATGGAGCGAAGTTTTTCATCCAGTTTTTCGTAACCGCGATCGATGTAATTGATATTGGAAATTTCGGTTGTCCCATCGGCAACAAGCGCGGCGATTACCATGGCTGCTCCGGCACGAATATCACAGCTGGAAATAGGGAGACTCTTGAGCTTGCTTGGGCCAATAATCAAGGCTTGGTGTGGATTGAGAAATTCTATATGCGCACCCATTTTTTCCAATTCGAAAAGATAATTTAAACGACCCTCGAAAAGTGTCTCGAAAATCTTGCTAACGCCACGAGCCTGAGTCAAAAGTACCGTAAAAGGGGCCTGCAAATCCGTGGCAAAACTCGGATAGACTGCTGTTCGGAGCATTTTCGTAGCATGAAGTTCGGTGGTTGGTAAAATTTCCACAGAGGAGTCAGTAAGATGGAATTTAGCGCCGATTTCCTCAAGCTTTTGCCAAAAACTATCTAAATGATCAGGATTAATTCCTTTGATAGTGAGAGCGCTTTTTGTGGCTACCGCTGCGATGGCAAAAGTACCGGCCTCCAAATAATCTCCGGTAATTGAATACTTTCCACCCTTAAGAGATTTTACGCCGGTAATTTTTAGATTATTGCTGCCAATACCGGAAATTGTGGCACCCATCTTGCGTAAAAAATGGCAGAGGTCCTGAACGTGAGGTTCACAGGCCGCGAGGCGAATCTCAGTTTCACCTTCCGCAAGTACGGCTGCCATGATGGCATTTTCAGTGGCAGTGACGCTCAATTCCGGTAATACGATTTTTTTTCCGTGAAGCTTTTTTACTTTTATATGTAACCCTCTTTGATCGTCAATAATTTCACAACCCAATTCTTGAAGCGCATGAGTATGAGCATAGACAGATCTTTTTCCAAGAACGCAACCACCGGGGAAAGCCATTTTTACCTCGCCTAAGCGTTGAATGATGGGACCTAATATAAGAATAGAGGCACGCATTTTTTTCACCAAGTCGTCCGGAGTAGCTTTTTTCTTTAAATTTGTGGCATCGATTTCAAGAGTATTTTTTTTAAAAACAATTTCCGCTCCAAAGCTGATCAAAATTTTGGCCATGGAATGAATATCTTCGATGTTTGGAACGTTTTCGAGAGTAACTTTATCCTTGATTAGCAAAGCGGCACACATTATTGGCAAAGCGGCATTTTTTGATCCGCTGACATTTATCTCTCCACTCAGCTTTTGTCCGCCTTGAACTATAAAATTTGGCATGTTTGTGTGTTAATAATGTATTTATACAATATTTACCGCTTAAAGTCTATCAATCCTTCCTGTTACTATCCCTTACAGATTGAGAAATGGGCCTGTTTATGTTATAATTTCTTGATATAAAATACAAAAAGAAAAACAAAAATGCGCGGTCACTTCAAGAAAAATTTATTTATTTATGCCGTAGTTGGTCTAGCTTCATTTTATGCCATGAGCAATGCCGAAGTCCCGGATGGAGATTTCAAATTCCTTGAAACTTCATTGGTTTCCATGCTTGAAAACGTGGCCAAAGATCGCAAATTTGAACCTGTTGATTTGGGAATTCAGAATGTTACTTTGAAAAAAGTTTCCGAACCTACCCAGGAATTTAATTATTACAAATATGTTGCCAACATCGTGGTGAAAAATCATGGTGGAGAGCTGAAAAATGGACAACTGACTTTGCAGGCCGGAGAGCATCAGAAACATAATTTTGTAAAAAATGACACTGAAGGTTTTTCTCTAGCCAAGGGACAATCATATATAATTGAAAACTATGAGATTTTATTTGATGGCAACTATAACGGAGGCAAATTAACGGTAGAAATAAAGCTGTCGGAAAAGGCCGATTATTTCGATGAAAATAATAGATTTGATGTAAGTATTTTCGAATTAGCTCCGAAAATTCAAGCGCTGAGTATAGTAGGAATTCAGGAGGATGGAACAATGCGGCTGGATTTTGACCCTTTGGATTATACTGTTTCCACCAATGGATTTGAGGTCTACAAAAGTGAGGCTTTGAGCTTTGAAGAAAGCGATTCAAAGTATGCGGAAGTCTCTTCGGATGATAAAACTTATGGTTACTATCGAATCAGAAATTCAGAAGAGTTGCTAAAGAATGGAGATTGGTCATTGGTACAGGGTAGCGATAGAGATCCTCATTCAATTAAATTTGCGGAAAATCCTTTTGAAGATGCGGTCGCTCATTATATTTATCTGAAATCCACCAATCCTGAAAATGGCGACTATGTTGTCAGTAATATTATTGAATTAGTTCCTCAAAAAGAATTAAATCGAGCAGCTTTTGCGAGATTTTTTGTGGAATATACCGGCGTGAATTTGATTGATGATGGTACTAATTACTTCGAAGATGTCTCTGAAGATTCCTGGTATTCCCCATATGCAAAAACTCTATATAAGCTTGGGTTGATCAAGATTGATGAGTTTAGATTTAAGCCTGAAAGCCCAATGACCAGAGGAGATGCTCTGAGAGTGGTGATGGATTATTTCGACGTAGACTTAGCATCGGCCAATAGCGGTGATATGCAACCTTTTCAAGATGTTGCTGCGGACGATCCCATATTTCCTTATTTAAAAGCACTTTTTGCTTCGGGAAGAGCGGGGGTTTTTGCTGAAAATTTTCATCAGAATCAACCAATAACAAAAAATTATTTAAAATATTTAATATATGAGTACAAAAAAAATTCTTAAATTTTATTTGATCGCAACTTTGTCTTTGAGCTCACTGGCAGCTCTCAGCTTTAATGAAAACTTCAGGAGTTATATTCCCGAATATTACATCAGTGTTTTGGACTATAAACATAATGAATCAAAACCATATTTGGAGCTTGCGACTGAACCTCCGGTGAGTGGCGATGATAGCAAAATTTATCGTGATAATCCGGCGGAAGTTATGCTTGTAATGAATGGTGTTTCCGAAAAATCGTTAGTTGCCGCAGGCACAAAAAATGCTGATTTTATGGACATTTCTTTAAAAATTGGACAAACGGATGTGCAGTTGAACGGTATTGCTTTCAAAATTTCCGGTGCCACCGGCAAAGACATCAAAAATGCATATTTAACTCATGGTAAAGCCATTATTGCTACCGCTACAATCATTAATGATAGAATCAAATTTCCAAATATGGGGTATTTGATGAAGGGCGGTACGGCTGCAAATTTACAATTAAAAGTAGACCTCGGCGATGAGCTAAAAGTAGGCCAAGTAATCTCATTGGAAATAGAAAATCCTGATGATATAAACATGACTGTAAACGGAGAAAGCTACAGTCTAAATGGTCACTACCCTATACAAGGAAAACACTTGAGCATCGTGGAAAGTTACAAATTTATTCGATAGTGCAGCGCTTCCGCTAAATGGGATTGCTCTATGCTTTCACATTGATCCATGTCGGCAATCGTGCGAGCAAGCTTGAGAGTTTTAACGTAAGCCCGATTGGAAAAACTATAATTATCGCTGCCTTGATTTAGAAATTTTTCATCATCTTTTTTGAGCCCGCAGAATTGGCGAATTTCATCAAGGGACATTTCTGAATTTTGGTTGACTTGTGCAAAATTTTTAAATCTTTTGTTTTGAATATCTTTCGCTGAATTTATTGAGTCACAGAGAATTCCGGTCTCTGAATTTTCGTTTTCAATAAAAATATTTCTCATGGGAATCAGTGGTACTTCCATGACAATATCAAAGCGATCCAGAATAGGTCCGGAAATTTTCCTTTGATAATTTTTGATCTGGGCAGGGCTGCAAATACATTGTACTTTCGGATCTCCTTTATAGCCGCACGGGCAAGGATTCATCGTAGCGATAAACACAAAATTGGCTGGAAATTTTACAGAAAATTTAGCACGACTTATGTTAATACTTTTATCTTCCAAAGGTTGTCTCATAGCCTCCAGGATATGAGATGGAAACTCTGTGATTTCATCAAAAAACAATACTCCGTTATGGGCCAGAGAAATCTCACCGGGACGCGGATTTATCCCTCCACCTCCAATCACTGAAACTAATGAAGCGGTATGATGTACCTCACGAAATGGTCTCGTGAAAACTAATGGAATGTCATCTTCCAGCATTCCAGCGATGGAAAAAATCTTGGTGGTCTCAAAAATTTCCTTGGAGGACATCTCGGGAACAATATCGGCGAAAGCCCTGGCGAGTATTGTTTTACCTGTACCTGGTGGACCGATGAGTAGAAAATTGTGTCCTCCGCCAGCGGCTATGGAGAGGGCTCTTTTTGCCTTTTCCAGGCCAACTATTTGATCAAATAAATATTTATCCTTTTTCTTTTTTAGTCCGCCGTAAACTCTTTCCAATGATTGAGCCGGAAAGGGTTTTATGACCGTGGAATTTCCGGAAAAAGCGATTAATTCCTTCAAATGACTGATGCCATAAATTTCTATTCCTTCAATAAAACCGGCCTCCCTGGCATTCTGTGTCGGCAGAAATATTTTCTTGAAACCGACGCTTTTTATGTGCTGAACAATGGCCAAAGTTCCGTGAATTTTCTTCACACCACCATCAAGAGAAAGTTCGCCAATAATGATTGAGGACTCAAAGTTTTTCGCTTCAATTTGACCACTGGCCAGTAAGATACTTGCCGCTATTGGCAGGTCAAAAAGCGACCCTTTTTTTCTTACTTCCGCCGGAGCTAAATTAACAACTTTGCGAGTCTGGGGGAACTCAGCACCACTATTTTTGATTCCACTGCGTACTCTTTCTTTTGATTCTTGAACGGAGGTATCACCGAGACCAACAATTGAAAAAATCGGTAGGCCATTGGAAATATCCGCTTCCACTTCCACTATCTGACAAGCAAGACCGGTGAGACAACATGAAAAAACTTTTTTTGCCATATTCTTTTGGTTAGGAATAAAAGAAGTATGACAGGCAAAGTTAAAATTTTCCTAAAATAATTCTAAATTAATTCTAAATTTTTCTTAAAATAATTTTGAAGTTCTTTTCGTCGCTTTTGAAATAGATGGTATTCCCATTGCCGGTAGCGATAAATTCATCAGGTAGCGATAGAATTTCTGAGAAATTGCCGATTCTTTCGTACTTATCACTTGCAGCCTTGTAGATGCCAAAAGTAAGCCCACTCTCAGTTTTAGTATTTAATAAATTTATTTCATTCTCCCTTACCGAAGAGTAAGCCTGCTCGCTCACAAAAACCAAATTGTCGCTATAGCTCCATGAAACTTGATTGATTCCCGTGCTCAATTGAAGCTGAGTAACATTTTTGGTTGTGGCGTTGAGAAGCCAAAGATTGGCTGAATCACTCTTGCTGAAAAGTAAATATTTTCCATCATTGGACCAGCTGCCTTCTTCCATGTCCGCAAGGCCTTTTTGGTCTAGCTCTTCACGTTTTTGCGTTTCAAAATTCACGATGTAAGCCGGATTATTGAGCGAATTTAAATCCAGAATCAGAGCGGAATTTTTGCCACCGATTATTTTAAATTCAGTAATTGGTTTCGGAAAATAAGCCATGGCGTCGGCAGTACCGGAAATATTAGATTTGTTTACCAATTTTTGCATATTGTTTCCTCTATCCATAATCAGATCAAATTTATTTTTTTGTTGAGGATCGGGTATTGCATCTGTCTCTTCCACTTGTGGAATAATATCGAAGGCTAGAGGTATTTCCACGGTTCTCCAAAGTTTTATTGTGGAGGAAGTTATGATAGCTCTGAAGCCGTCTTTACGAAAAACCAAATCTTTGTAGCCGCTTTTTGTTTTTATAGAACATGGAGAAGTAGCGCAATTCTCCTTGGATAAGCCATAAACCTCTACTTCAAAAGGAGCGTCCCCGGTAATTTTAATTGTGCCGCGATTGATAATATTTCCCCAAAAGAAAAATACCACCGCGCCAAAAATGGCCAATGCCAGTATTGTTCCAAAAAAAATTGTTCTTTTCTTTTCAATATCCATCAAAAATGTTTTTAAAATGTTTTATTTCTTCGAGCTGCAGATTTACGTTTAATTTTACGGCAATAGCGTCCATTCGCCAAATATGTGGCAACTTTTGAGTTGAAGTATTCATGAAATGTATGGCGGTTTTGAGCATTTTCTTGCGCTTTTGGTAAGTAATACTCTCTTGTGCTAAGCCAAAAAGATCCGAGGTGCGGGTTTTCACTTCCACAAAAACAAGTTGTCGCCGCGGTGAATTAAAACCTAGGGCAATAATATCTATTTCACCATAACGGCTGTAGAAATTTTTTTGAATTATTTCGTAGTTTTGGGCGATTAGAAATTTTTCCGCGTGGGTTTCGCCAAGTTTGCCGATTGCAATATTGTTCATGAGTTCAGTGTGTCAGGCAAAGTTAAAATTTTCTTAAATTGTGGATGAGCTCGGGTTGCTTTTTATATTTTTTGTTTTATTTTAAGTTTTCGAGATGTCTCGAGAGTGCAGCAAGGTATGTTTGACTGCGGGTTGAGTTGCGAGAGATTGTTAATCTTGTCTTAATATCGATTTCCGCCCTAGGATGAATCTGTTAATTTAATTATTGATACTTTTACATAGAAGTTGAAGAATTTTTCTATTTTGATTATTATGCCCACCCAAGTAGAAAACCTAAACGCCTTAGCACATGGCTAATCAAAGTAATTTTGTCCCTCCACATAGTCTGGAAGCCGAAAAATCGACCATTGGTTCGCTGCTTGTTGATAAAGATGCGATTATAAAAGTCTCGGATTTTCTGAAGGCGGAGGATTTTTACCATGAGTCTCATCAGTTAATTTATAAGGCGATTTGTGACCTTTATGATAAGCGTTCACCAATAGATACCGTGACTTTGTCGAATATTTTGGATGACAGAAACCAATTGAAAACTATTGGTGGAGCTTCTTATCTGGCTTTGTTGGCCAATGAAGTGCCTACGGCTACGCATATTTTTCAGTATGGAACAATAGTGAAGCAGAAAGCGGTTTTGAGAAAACTTATTATCGCCGGAGATACTATAAAGGGCTTTGGCTACATGGAAAATGAGGATATAGAGAATCTTATTGACCAGGCTGAAAAGACACTTTTTAGCGTATCTCAAACTTTCATGGCTGATCGTTTCGTGCATATCAAAGATGTGCTGAATAAAACTTATGAAAAAATTTCCGATCTACATGATCCCGAGTCAAAGGAGAAATATCGTGGTGTACCAACCGGCTTCAAGTCCTTGGATAATATTTTGTCCGGATTACAGCCTTCGGATTTGGTAATTTTGGCGGCCAGACCCTCGATGGGTAAAACCGCTCTCGCCCTAAATATAGCGCAGAACATAGCCAAGCAGGGCAAAGCCGTTGGTATTATTTCTCTTGAAATGTCCAAGGAGCAATTAGTGGAACGTATGTTCTGCAGCTTATTGTCTGTGGATTCCTGGAAAATGCGTACGGGCAGATTGACCGATGAAGATTTCGGCAAGATTGGCGGAATTATGGACGAAATGAATTCAATGAAAATTTTTATTGATGACTCTATCGGTAATTCGATCGCGGAATTGAAGGCGAAGGCGAGAAGATTAAAGATGGAAATGGGCTTGGACGTGCTGGTGATCGATTACTTGCAGCTGATGAGTTCCGGTAGCGTAAGTGGCAGTTTTCAGGTAAATCGCGTGCAGGAAATTTCGGAAATTTCGAGGTCTCTGAAAGCACTGGCGCGTGATTTATCCATTCCAATTCTCGCTCTGTCTCAGCTTTCACGTGCGGTGGAATTACGTCCGAGCAAGATTCCGCAGTTGTCTGATTTGCGTGAATCCGGCGCGATTGAGCAAGATGCCGATGTGGTATTGATGATGTACCGTGAAGATTATTACGAAGAAGATACCGAGCGAAAAGGTGTGACAGATTTATATATACGCAAACATCGTAATGGTCCGATTGGACATATAGAGATGGCCTTCAAGAAGGAACAGATGAAGTTTTTGGATGTGGAACAGAAAAGGAAGGCTGGGGATTATGGTGTTGGGGATGATTAGACGGAGGCGGGACTTAGATATTTTTGTATATATCTTTGCGGTTATCGATGTTTACCAAGATATTTTTGTTATTTTCTATCTTGTAAACTAACCGCAAATTTCCAGAGCGAATGCTGTAGTAGTTACTGAAGCCTTTAAGCTTTTTTGGCTTTAAATTCTTAACATCATTGTTTAGGATTTTTTGCCAAATCTCCACAATTACCTGTTTTTTCTTTTTATTTAGTTTTTCTAATATTTTTTGAAATCTATCCATCCATTTTTTTTATAGCTTCTTTGAATTTCTCTATATCTAATCCACTCTCGCAATAAATGCCGAAACTTTTATCATTCTCGTAGTAGACTATTTCATCTTTCACTAGGGGCTTAATCAAAAGTCCGTCACTTGTCTCTTCGGCAACAAACTTGTTGGTTTTAAATTTAGCTCTCCAAGATTTAGGCAATGTTATTTGACCCGTATTAAACATAGATAGAGTGTAAATCATAGTTAAATTAGTTAATTTGATTAATGTAACTAATTATACTATGTGATTAATAAATTCACAAGCATTTGCAAATTTACAGATTTGGCCGCCGTCCTAGGAAGCTTTGTAATCTGTCAATTTCTCAAGTATCCGCCAACTGAAATACTTTCGCTTTTTCTTATTACAATGAATATTAATCAATCCGCTGTAGCTGGATAGATTGCCGGAATTTAGCCTCGTATGGGCGCGCAACAGGCATTGGTTTGCATTATTTCACCCGTCCTGAATCTGGGTAAACTCCACTCAAGCCTAAGGGTCTAAAAACATATTATGTGCCTTCAGACTTCTTTTTGAATTCAAAGTCTTGTTATGAAAGATCACTTGAACGGCAGTCAAGCTCGGGCCAAAAAATAAAGTTTAAAAAAGAAATAAAGTCCAAAATCTAAGCAGCCCATTCAACCCTTAGCGAGCCGCGCCAAGACCTAGAGACAAGGTGACGGTACGCACAGTCCTGACCCACGTAGACGCCACCGACAAAACCATTACCATTGAGCGCATTGCCGCTTGATCTAACGTCTAATTGTGTTAATAGCCAGCTGCAGGTCCGGTCGTCAAATTGGCCCTTCTTTTGTAAAACATTCTTATAAAGATTTGGATCCATGAGATTAATTCTCATTGATTCAGCCATGGCGACAGCACTGCCATTAAATTTTTCACCAGGACGGTTTGCCCTCATCCACTCAGCTGCTTCTTCATCGTACACGCAATTTCTACCGCTTTCTGTAGATTCCTTGGAACAAGTTCCTATATCGAAACCTTGTGCATCTGCGTTGTAGACATCCGGTGAGTGGCCGGCTTTTTCCATTTTATTGATACTCCAGAGGGCTTCAGGTTTTGCTTCAAGTGAAGCTTTTACCCTAGTCCATTCTACTTCTTTGTGGAGATTTTCATTTGCAGAGAAACGGGCGGCGAGAGCAGCTAGTGTTTGTTCTTTTTGTTCAGGGGTGAGCTGACGCTCAGCTTTTGAAGCATCCAATACCTCTCCAACTCTGGATTTAAGTGGCTTATTATCAAAATCAACTCCTCTAACAATATTATTTGCAGCTTCACCTGTATCTGCAAATATAGCATTTACGTCTGTTTTCCCATCATTGGCAGCCCTGGCTGCAATATTTAATGTAGTCACTCCCAAAGAAGCATCTGCCTTTCTTCTATCTATTCCATCCCAAGGTTGTTTTTCAGCCATGCGTGTAGTTTGTTTGTGTTCGGGGGTGCACAGTAACTATATTTTGCAAATATGTCAACCAGAAGTCCTCTCAAGATTGCTTTACAATTTCATATTTGCTAATATTTACTTAGGTTTACCTAGATTACCATAGATTTACTTGGATATGAATAATAAATTACTAAGCATAGGAGAAACTGCCCAATTGCTAGGTGTATCAATTGATACGTTGAGAGAATGGGACAAAAATGGTGTTCTGCCATCTTTCAGACCGACGCCCTCGGGACATCGCTATTATAAGCGAGAAGATATTGAAAATTTTCTGAAAAAACCCAATAGAGCTAACGATGAAGATATGACTAAACTAGGCGAAGAATGGACAACTGCAAAATCACCTATCACCGTTTATCCTTCTTTCTACTGCGAAACAAATGATACTTTTTCCGCTCGCTTACAAAGCTTTAGTATACAACTCGAACGAATATTGGAATTAAAAGAAATTTTTCCTCTTATTATCGCTATTATTGGAGAGATAGGCAACAACTCATACAATCACAATATCGGCAATTGGCCTGATGTACCTGGAATATTTTTTGCCTATAGTATTGAAGAAAGGTTGGTGATCTTGGCAGATCGTGGTCGTGGAATATTAAAAACTCTACAACCTGTCATTCCAGATTTAAAAACTAATGAAGAAGGTTTGAAAATTGCCTTCACTAAATATATTTCCGGCCGAGCACCGGAAGATCGCGGTAATGGTCTAAAATTCGTAAAAGACGTTGTGCTCGCAAATCCATTTCAGCTAAAATTTTATACAGGAAATGCCAAATTAGAGCTTAATCAAAACTCAACCGAACTCAATATCCAAACAACAAATACACAATTTCATGGATGTCTCGCGATAATCCATTATTAATAAAAAATATGAAAATATATTTGAAAAAATTTGGTAGCGTTCTTATTTCAAGGCCAGCAGGCAAAGAAGCTTATTTGGCACTTCAGCCAACAGTAAAAGAACTTGGTCCGGATGAAAAAATCGAAATAGATTTTGAGGGAGTATCAGTCCTTACACCATCTTGGGCCGACGAATTCGTCACGCCTTTAGTAAAACAATTTCAAAATTCGATATTATTGAACACTGAAAATCCTTCAGTCAAAGCTACTCTGGAGACACTCAGAAAATCGCGAGAAAAATAAAAGAATTGATCATTACACGCTCCTCTCTTATACTGGCGCACATGGAAGAACAAAATTTGAATGAGTATCACGTTAGGTT
>CALRGV010000021.1 GCA_943358175.1 Candidatus Peribacteria bacterium | reverse complement strand
TGATCGTCCTTTGGATGTAACTCCAAATGGCCGGATAGCTCATTGATCCTTTCGGTCAAAATAGCCACCTGTACCTGTGACGATCCGGTATCCTTTTCGTGAATACCATGCTTGGTCATTAGCTTCTTCTTTTTGTCTCGTTTCATTATTTTAGGGGAAAAAAAATTCGCAATGAAAATTGTACTAATAATTCGGTTTTTTGGCAAGGGGAATGTTGGGTTTTGGACATATTTTAGAAGGCCATGTTGACTTTAAAGTGGCCGAGGCTAGAATCCTTAGGTATGAATTATCGTCAAATTATTGCAGAGTCTTGGAAATATACTCAGTCTAACAAAAGGCTAATAATCTGGTTTGGATTTCTCTCCTGTTTACTGACAACAACGGTGGGAGTCGGCTATATAGCTTATCAGTTTTTTGCATTAAAAAGTTCCTACCTTTTCAGCAGTGAGGATCATAGCTTTTTGAGCCAGGTGGTGGGTGTTATTGTGGATTTCGTAAAATTGCATCTATCTTTAACTATTCCTCTGGGAGTTTTTGTGGTAATTTTTGCAATTCTTTATTTTTTGTACCCTACTTTGGCTAAAGCCGCAGCAATTCAGATAATTGCCAGAAATAAAAACGGGCAAAAAGCCGGAGTGGGAACAGGCTTGCGTCATGGCATGATGTCTTTTTTGCCTCTATTGGAATACCATTTTTTGATTAAAACCTTCAGCTTTTTCTCGATTTTGGTTGAAATGTCCTTTGTACTCAGAAATCTGGGGCCGGTTCTTTTTAAAATATTTTTGCCACTATTTATACTGCTAATTATTATCGGGTTTGTTCTGACTCTGCTTTTTACCTATACGGACTTTTATATAGTGATAGATAATGAGCCGGTTTTTTCAGCGATGAAGAAGAGCGCTAAGATGGTTGTAATGCACTGGAAATACACCTTTCTGATCAGTATTTTGATGTTAATCATTGGTTTAAGAATCATACTCCAGGTCATTATGGTCTTTCTTATACCCGCTCTGATTGTTCTAATTACGGGTTACTTGGCTACCGTGACTCTACCGGTAACAGGAGTGATTATTGGTGGAATAGTGGGATTTGTCGCTTTACTGCTGGCGGCATATTTAACCGGCATTGTTGAAATATTCTCCTATACCGTATGGACTTATACCTTTTTGGAAGTGACTCAGGAAAAAGATTTGTCGGCACGCGAGTCGGCAGAAGCTCGAACGACTGTTAGCCATGAGGTGCCCGAGCAAAGTAGCTCAGAATCATAAAGAGAATATATACGAGAGTGAAAATGAAAATCCTTAGAGCAATATTGCGAGGATTGAATTTGAATGTAGCGTCATGTTTTTTCTCGCGAACTTGCTGAAAATGGTAAATTTCGACTGCGCTGCCGCAAATTATAAGAAAAGAGCAAAATATTACGACGCGAATGTCAGAATATACTGTATAGAAGCCCCCTGTGGGCATGGTCAGTGGAAGATTTTGGACGAAAAAATAAACCAACATCATTACCAGGAGGTGCATTAGCTGATCGAGTAAAAAGGCCATTACTTTTTTGTCATGCTTCAAATCGTAACTGATTTTTGCCTGATCAATCCAAAAGTGGATAAAACAGATAACAAAAGCCGCTAAAATCGGCCAATAATGCCCATTGAGAATAAATGGCGCTAAAACAATGATATTTGCCATAAAATGCACCAATACGTGTACAAAAACACCGTATTTGCTCTTAATCTTCCAAATCACCAATTTACTTGGCTGAAAAATAAAGTCTCCTAAAAGATGTGCGAGAATTAAATAGCCTAAAATCATTATTTGTTTTGGTCATTTTGCTTGATGCGGGCGACCATGGTAGCGCTGATCTGTTCGGCAAGCGAAGTGTTTGTTTCCAGTAAATTCTTGAAATCCGCCTTGCTCAGTATAAACACCTCAGCATCAGTGATAGCTTTAGCGGCGGCATTACGTGGCTGGTCTGAGACGAGCGCCATTTCACCGAAGAATCCCTTTTCATTGATTTCAGCTACCTGTTTTGGAAGATCACCGGCCTCCTTGGGTTCGTGATAAATGCTTACCTGCCCGGTTTTCACGATATAAAGGGAATCTCCTTCGTCCCCCTCCTTGAAAAGCTGATAATTGGCCGGATAGTACATCAATACTATATGAGTAATGATCTCTTTATGGGCATTTTCGTCCAAGGTCCCAAAAAGAGGGATCTGCCTTAAAATCGGCAACAGCATTGAAGAATCGGCGTTTATAAGGTCCATTTTTGTTTGGTTATTTGTTTGACATATCGCTGATATTATTATATAATATATCTAAGCAAATAGCAAGTTCAAGGAGATAAACAAAAATAATGATTAAATTTTCACAAAATAAAAAAATAGCTATTTCCGCCGTAGCACTGTTCGTAATATCACTTTCGACCATGGTTTTCTTTCTGGGTGGAGATGTGAAAGGTGGAGCAAATGTTATTGGCGCGGGTGGTTCGGATCATGGTGGTAGCGCAGAGCTAGCTGAACCCGTAGAAAATAAAACCGGCTTTTCGACGGATTTAAGCGGTAATATCACGGTTGCCAGTAAAGAATTCTGTAAACTGCTAAAGCGCAGTTGCGAAAAGATTATTAAGCAACCCATATATAAATATGTGAATAAAGGTGATTTCCTAGAACTATCCGAGGTTCTTGGTAAACTTGCCGTAAAGGTTCAATCAATTGATTCAATTGGTCCCATCAGAGTGAGCGCGGATGAGAAAAAAGAGAGAATTATTATATTGAGCGCGCAAAGCCTGCAGGGCGATGAAGGCAAAATCATAGGAATTAGTTTCTCAGTAAAAGATATTACCGATAAGGTGGATGGAAATGATTCCGTAGATCCAGCCCAAAAATCATGGATAGAGGAAATTTATCCGAAAATTAAAGATATACATGAACAGGGTGATAATTTGTTGGTGAAACTGAATTCTTGATTAGATTGAGATCTGCGAGTAGAATTCGCTCCGTTAAATATTAACGGTTATTCTATGCCCTCCTTCTATAAAGCTCGTATCACCGAACAAAAATGGCAGAAAAAGTGGAATTCTTCGAAACTATATAAGGTGAATTTGGCTAGCAAGAAGCCAAAATATTACAATTTGGTGATGTTCCCATATCCGTCCGGAGATAAATTGCATGTGGGTCATTGGTATAATTTTGCGCCCGCCGACAGTTGGGGCCGATATAAAAGAATGACAGGATGCAATGTGTTTGAGCCTATGGGTTTCGACAGTTTTGGCTTGCCGGCTGAAAATTATGCGATCAAGACCGGAGTGCCACCACAGAAGAGTACGGAAACAAACATTAAATCCATGATCAAGCAGCTGGCAGCCATGGGCACTATGTATGATTGGGATAAGACCGCGGTCACTTCCAGGCCGGATTACTATAAATGGTCACAATGGGTGTTTTTACAATTGTATAAGAAGGGTTTGGCTTACAAGAAAGATGCTCCGGTAAATTGGTGTTCAAGTTGTCAGACAGTATTGGCTAACGAACAGGTACAGGATGGCAAATGTGACAGATGCAGTACTGTTATTATTCAAAAAAATCTTTATCAATGGTTTTTCAAAATCAGTGATTATTCTGAAACCTTGTTGGATAATTCAGGGGTGGATTGGCCGGAGAAGACTAAACTGATGCAACAAAACTGGATTGGCAAGAGCAGTGGCTGCGATATTTACTTTAAATTAGCCGATGGCGATGATGTTTTGACAGCCTATACCACTCGCCCCGACACTATTTACAGCGTCACTTATGTAGTGATGGCGCCGGAACATCCACTGGTGGATGAACTGGTGAAAGGCACGAAATATGAGCAGGAGGTAAAGGAAATCCGCAAAGTGATTAATCGTCAAAGTATCATTGATAGAACATCCGTTACCGGCAAGGACAAGATTGGATGCTTCCTGGGTAAATACGCAATTAATCCGGTGAATGGTGAGAAAATTCCGGTTTATATTGCTAATTTCGCCCTGATGTATGGAACAGGAATCGTGATGGCGGATGCCCATGATCAAAGAGATTTTGAGTTTGCCAGAAAATACAGTATTCCTCTGAAATTTGTGATTTCCGAAAAGGGTGAAAAAATTGATCCTAAAGATTTCCAGGGAGCCTATACTGGTGACGGAATTTTGTTTGATTCCGGGGGATTTAGTGGCATGAATAATCGCCAAGCTTTGCCAAAAATGATAGATTTCCTTGAGGGGAAAGGTTTTGGTAGAAAAACTACAAATTACAGATTAAGAGATTGGTTATTGAGCAGACAGAGATATTGGGGAGCACCGATTCCAATCATTAATTGTCCAAAGTGTGGTGAAATGCCGGTGCCGGAAAAAGATTTGCCGGTAGTGTTGCCGATAAAAAACGTTGATTATAAGCCAAAAGGTAAGGCTCCGTTGGCTGCCGTGCCGAGCTTTGTTAATACCAAATGTCCTAAATGTAAGGGCAAGGCGACGCGTGAAGTGGATACCATGGATACATTTATCTGTTCGAGCTGGTATTACCTGAGATATTTGAGCGCAAAAGATAAGAATAAGGCTTTTGATATGAAAATTGTGAAAAAATGGATGCCGGTGGATATGTATATTGGTGGACCGGAACATGCCTGTATGCATCTTCTGTACGCGCGTTTTATTCACAAAGTTTTGATGGATGACAGGAAGGCGGAGCCATTTAAGAAATTGGTGCATCAAGGCCTGATTACAAAAAATGGCGCAAAAATGAGTAAATCAAAGGGTAACGTGGTTAGTCCGGATGAATTTGTGGAGAAGTATGGTAGTGATGTATTTAGGATGTACCTGATGTTTATGGGCCCTTTTACCGATGGTGGTGACTGGAGCGATAAAGGCATCACAGGTCTTGCCAGATTCGTCGAAAGATTTTGGACGATGCTGAGTTCAAAAAATGAAAAAGTCGAAAACAAGGATGAACTAAAGCGCATGGTGCATAAATTAATCAAAAAAATTGGTGAAGATATTGAAAAATTACATTTTAATACAGCCGTCGCGGCCTTGATGGAATTTACAAATTTTGGTTTAAAGAATGGGCTCGATGTGGCCAGTAAAAAAATTGCCGCTCAACTAATCGCTCCTTTAGCACCACATTTGGCTGAAGAATGTTGGTCAAAGCTTGGGGGCAAATATAGCATTTTGGATTGTGGTTGGCCAAAATATGACATTAAATTCACGGTAGATGATACAGTAATCATTGGCGTGCAGGTAAATGGTAAGGTTCGCGGTGAAATCAAAATCAGCAAAGATGCTACTCAGGAAGAAGCCATCCAGCTCGCTCGCTCGAACGAAAACGTCATCAAATATCTCACTCAAGGTCAGGTGGTGAAAGAAATTTATGTACCGGGAAGAATAGTGGGATTCGTAGTGAAATAATTTTGATAATGAATTTATGACCGGCTGGAAACGTAAAACATTCAGGATCCTACTAAAAGTATGTATTTTTTCTATACTTACTATTGTTGGTATAGGACTGGCTTTCTTTTTGTGGCTGGGCTTTGCGCTGGGTGATCACAAGATATTCTCTGAATATGCGAAAATATCAGGATTTCCCGGTGGCGAAAAAACTTATTTGATTGTTTTTCAAAATAATAATGAGCTGCGCCCTGCCGGAGGCTTTGTGACGGCCTATGGTTTGCTGAAATTCAATCACGGTTTCCCTCAGAATTTAGAAATTGATAATGTTTATGGTTTGACTGATCAACATGCTTATATTGAACCGCCATATCCCCTCACTCTGCTGCTCAACAAAGGTGTTAGAAAATTAAGCTACTCGTTTAGGGATGCCAATTTTGCTCCGGATTTTAAATATTCCGCTAAGAGTCTGAAAAAAATGCTGTTGCTAACTCAGAAAGATTTAGAGATAGATGGCGTAATTGCGGTGAATTATTCTTTTCTTGAAGACCTACTGGAAAAGATTGGACCGGTGGAAGTAGATGGAATGAAGCTGGATAATAACTCGCTGTTTTCCACTCTGGAATATTCGGTAAATGATATTGATAGGCACAGCCTGGAAGATTTGAAAAATCGTAAAAATATTCTCAAGGATTTTAGCAAAGTGCTTATTAGAAAAATTGTTTACAATCCTCTTTTAATTATGGATTCATTGCAGGTGACACTGGAAAGTCTGAAAAAGAAAGATATTCAAATGTATTTCGAGGATGATGAGCTGCAAAATATGGTGGTGAAGCGTGGCTGGTCCGGCTCATGGCAGGAAAGAAATGATGGTGATTTTCTGGCACTAAATACGGCAAATTTCGGTGGTTTAAAAGCGGATCGTTATATATCGAAAAATATAAGTTATAATCTTGCCGTAAATAAAGAATCTCCAAATGATGACTATGTGTTGAGAGCCACTACAAAAATTGATGTGAAATATTATGGCACTGAAAATATTCCAATTAGTGCTGATTACGAAGGATTCATGCGCTTGTATGTGCCAAAAGGCGTAAAATTGAATTCGTCAGATAAAGAGTCCCTCGAAGAGTTTAGCCAGCATGATGAAGGATCTTTACATGTTTATGAAGGCCTACTAAAAATGAAGCCGGGTGAGGAAAAATCTTTTTCCTATACTTACGATTTACCTTCGAGCTTGATTAAAAACGATCAATATTCTTTGTATATTCCAAAACAATCCGGCACCGCAAATGATAACTATTCGGTGATCGTGACTTTGCCCAATGACTACACTCTTTTGTCAGATAATTTTCAGACTAAGGAAAATTTTGCTCTGTACAATGGGGTTCCTCAGAGTGATTTGAATTTCAATTTGAGCTTTAAAAAAGGCGACAATCCCCCTTTTGCCATTCACCAAAATATTGACTCTCTCAGCAAGATTACAATTGTCTTTAATGAGGATGTGATGCCGGTCAATTATAGAGACTTTGTAATAGAAGATAGTAACAAGAATGTTCCGGAGCAAAGCGATAAAATTGAGATTCTGGACGTGCAGCAAACCGGCCGTACGATTTGGCTAAACGTTGGCGGTATGACCTATCAAAACGAGGAGCACTACACTATTATGCTAAGAGATATTAAAGATTTGGATGGGAATATTATCAAGCCAAATCCGCGTAAAATTACGGCAGTGCAGAGGGTTCAGTAGATTGCGGAAAAATGAAAAACGCAACCTTTTCAAAACCCGGTGTTATTGCTAGTGTAGGGATGATTTTAGTGGGCACTAAAAATTTATTAACCATATCTTATGAACCAGGATCTTCCTTTCAAGGTCCAGCAGCAGATATTAGTTGAATTCAAAGTGAAAATACTTGTTTTGACATGGTGACTTGTGTAGAATTTATTGGCTAACTCTTAACTCAAAACATTATGAAGAAAATAGTACTTGTGTCAATGGCGGCCTTGATGCTGACGGCCTGCGGCCCACAATCTAAGGATGTAAGTGTGGATAAACCGGTAGCGAGCTTGTCCTGCAGTGCAAATTTCACCGCTTATAAATTGGCGGACCTTCCGGTGCAATTCTGTTATAACAAAGCGTGGGGAGAACCTGTTGTGACAAAGCTGAAGGGGGAAGTAGGTTCAAGTGAAACTGTAACTTTTGGTACTGCGGATAACGCAAAGGCGCCAAAACTATGGTTGGCAACTAAGGATTTCAAATCTGCCAATAGTGCTGATAAAGTGGTGGATTTCAAATTCATCAATGCAACCATTGGGGATGAGCAGATATTGAAAAAACAGATTAAAGATGCGGCCGGATATGATGAAAAAGATGTCGTAGCCAGAAAAACCGATGTCAGCGCGGTGAGAGCTATTCGTGCGGACGTAGGTGGTAAAGTGAAACAGATTGTTTATTTCGTTGGTGATGCTTTTGAGGGATATAACATGGTAGTTTCCGGCAGCAAAGATATAGCTGAGGAAGTGGATAGTTTTGCTTTTGATATAGCTTTATAAAGTTTTGCTGAAAATCGAAAAAGCCCCGACGATAATGATTGATCGGGGCTTTTTTTGTACTGTCACTCTCAAGGCTTGTATTCCTTATCGCAGGTGAGAGTGGATTTGTCTATGTTCATAGTTGACGTTTTACTGTCGTATTCAAATTCGAGTTTGCATTTCTCGGCCAATCTAGATTGTACTATTTTCGGATCCAAAATATAAATGCGCCATATCACGTACGGTATGTCTTTGGAAACGCTGTAAATCAAGGTATTTTCACCTTCTCCGTCGGTGATAAATGATGTCACCGTTCCGTCTCCTCCAAAATATTCAACACTGCCATTCTCGTCTTTAAAAAATTTAAAATTACTTTTGTTTTCCCAAAGACTAACGGAATACGATCCATCCCGTGAAGTAAAGAGTACATAAATATTTTCCCCTTTTTTGCATACTGAGAATAAGTCATTAATATTTTCATTGTCCTTATTTGCGATGAGAAAATCTTTTACCTGTCCGCTCAGATTATCTAGAGCGTTTTGATCAGGTAATAAACCATATCCACTGTTTTGGCAGTATTCATCTGCCAATTCTTTTTGCGAAATTACTTTTCCAATTAAGTACGTAGCTTTTTGCAAAACCTGCGTTACCGTAGTTGGCTTTTCGGAAATTTTGGAAATTTCGGAAGTTCCCGGACTAGTGGATGGTTTTGATTTTTCCGTTGCTTGGACTACTTCTTTCTCAACAGATAGTGATTTCTCTTCTGTGATTGGCGATTGAATTGGCTGTGCAATTGGTTCGTTACTACAGGCTGTAAGTATTAACATCGTAGAAAGCAGAACAATTTTTTTCATAAATTTTTGATTATTTTTTAAATATCAATATTAGGCTCCGGCTTTGATTTTTTTGCAAACATTTTGTGTTGAACGTACTTCGTCAACACTTTTTTGCCGTGTTTTTTGTCTTGTGGCTGAGCTTTTTATTTTTCTGTTTTGAATTTAGTTTGAGATTTTTTTTATTGTATTAGCATGAAGATTGCATTGTGATTCGTGTGTGAATAAGAGGATCGAAAAAAAGATACCTTCGTTCCAAAGAGTCAAATTGTCTAGCTGAACTTTAGCCGTGAAATACACGGCGTGTTCTTTGACATCTCAGTCTGTTTAAAAAGAAAAGGAGAAAGATCATGTTCTACAACTTCTGCAAGCTGCTCATGCTCATCATCGTCATCACGTCCTGCAATTCCGTGCAAGGGAACAAGGAGATCGCGGAAACCGACACCGTTTCGACGGAAACCCTCAGCTACTCCATCGGCAATTTACCGCTCACGGGCAATGGCTTCAAGGTGCCGTTGCCCCAGGGCTACGACTGGGAGATCACGCAGTCCTGGGAAAAGCACTGCGAGTACTGCAACTCCAAGGGCTACGATAAAGTCGACAACGGCTACTTCGGCAACTACTGCCAGCTCAGTCACTCCACTGCAGATCCGAATGACTACGGTTGCTTCGAATACTGCAAGTTCGGCTGGGACTTCAACCTGTCCGGGAATGATGATCTGGGCAAGTCGGTTCTGGCTAGTGGGGATGGTGTCGTGTTGGAGGCAAAGGACGGCAAAGAAAATGGCAAATACAAGGGTGGCGGATGGGGCAACACCGTGGTCATCGATCACGGTAACAACATCTGCAGTCGCTACTCCCACATGAAAGACGGGTCCGTGACTCTGTCAAAGTACGATCAGGTCTGCCAAGGCCTCAAGATCGGTGAAGTCGGTGACACGCCTTCGGTTGGAGCGCATCTGCACTTCCAGTTCGAAGACTGCAACACCCATAAGCCGCTCGAGATGGGTTTCACTGACGGCAATGGTGTCCCGAAGTGTGTCATGGGTAGCGACCGCTACACCGATGGCGTCTACACCGCGCTCATGCTGACCAACGTGGAAAAGAGCTACTGCGCCGAAGAGGATTTGTACCAGAAGGATACCGAGCCTACAATTGAGGAGGCAAAGGTCTGCGACCTGCAGTGTCCTCTGAATCAGAAGTGTGGTCAGAATGGGAAGGTCCCCTTCGACGACATCAATGATTCTGATACTTCCCATGCTGTAGATTACCTCTGGCGCGAGTGTGCCGTGAGCGGCAAGGACGATGGAAATTTCCATCCCTACGATACGCTCACGCGGGCGGAAGCTCTGAAGATTACACTCGTGCTCTTCGGTCTCGACAAGGGTTGCGAAGGCAATGTTCAGCCTTTCAGTGATGTGAGTCCGCTGAACTGGTTTCATGCCTACGTGGTCTGCGGCGTGAAGTACGGCATCATCAGCACGGAGACGAGTAGTTTCAATCCAAACCAGAATGTATACTTTTCGGAAGCGGCGAAGATGGCGGTCATGGCGGCGGTCAAAGCCAAGAAGGCGGAGATGAAGACCGGCATGTATGCCAAATTCACGAAGCTGAAAAATACCGACTGGTCCTACAAGTATCTGCAGACAATCGCCTACTACAACGGCATCGACGAGAATCTCCTGAAAAAGGATACTACCTACTTCCTTCTGCGTGGAGAATACGCTCGGATGGTCGCGGCACTCTCGCCCTGTAACTGTTTCAAAAACAAGTGCAAGGGTGGCTGTGAGTGTGACCAGTCAAACTACCTCTGCAAAGCCGCTACAGTCTCAAAGGAGAAGTCTCCGGATAGCGGAAAGTATGGAGGCGGTGCGGATAAACCCGATATAGCAAGCTTCTCCGCCAGCAGTGGCAAAGATGCTTCGGATTCGAGTACTCAGAAGGATGTCTGCGAACCGGTGTGTCAGAAGCAGGGCAAGCTGTGCGGTCCGGACGGCTGCGGTGGTAATTGTGGAATTTGCCCGAGTGACAAGTTCTGCAATCAATCCTCCGGGAAGTGTCAGGATCCATGTGCTCCACAGGGATGTTCTGAGCTCAATTGCGAATGCGGCTTGTGTCCTTTTGATAAGCCCGGCTGCCCTAAAGGTACCTTGAGCTGCGGTTCCTGTACCAATGGCCAGACTTGCAACAACAATAAATGTTCATATCCGAGCAATGGAAAGGTCTGCAACGCCTTGTGTAAGGCAGGCCAAGACTGTGGCTCGGATGGCTGCGGTGGAAACTGTGGAATTTGTCCGAACGACAAGTTCTGTAATTTCACCACCGGAAAGTGTCTGGACCATTGCTTCTCAAATGGATGTTCCAAGCTGGGTTGCGAATGTGGTCAGTGCACCTCTAACGAAGTCGGTCCCTGCAATGGGAACATCTTTTCGTGTGGTGAATGTGCTGTGAGTCAGATGTGCAATCAGAACCATAAGTGCGTACCGGATCCCTGCTACAACTGTCCAGCTGGGCAATGTATTGGAGGTAAGTGCCTGCCGAAAACGGTGATCAATTGTGATCCGGCGAAGGGCTACAACATCTACTTCAATACCGACCCCGGTAAATCCGGCAAGTGGGAATCGTTTACGTCACCCATCCAAAAGTACTATTCAGGTAATTTTCTCACTTCGTTGAGCCTGCACTACGATTGCGCTGAACTCCCCGCAATGCTGCTGCTCTCGAATTTCACCGGTAATGGAGTGGTCTGGATGAAGGATGAAACGTTGCCGGCCTTCATGTTCTGGCCGGATTACATGGGGCCGATCATTTCCTCCCCTCCTTCCAAGGGAAACTCGATGATTGCGAAGTTCATGAGTTTTCCGGCGGGATCTAAACTCCTCCTCAAAATCCCCTACAATTAAACAGACAGAGAAAATGCGACAGGGGCTCAGGTGTAAACCTGGGCCCCTGTTTCCCTAGACTTTCAGATTTAAATGAGTTACCTTGAGATTGTTTTATGGCAAAGAAAAAAGTTCAAAAAAAGGCTTCTAAATCCCGCACTTCAGGTCGATCACTCCGCTCGACACGCGGCCTTAGCCGCGGTTTTGCTGATGTATTGATCGGTCTGCAATATGGCGATGAAGGAAAGGCGCGAATTGTGGATATGTTAGCCAAAGATTACGATGTGATCGCGCGTTTCAATGGTGGTGCGAATGCCGGCCATACGATAGAAACTAAGGACGGTGGAAAAGTGGCGCTAAATCAAGTCCCTTCCGGAATTTTTTATCCGGAGAAAATTTTATATATCGGTTCCGGCTGCGTGGTGAATGTGGAAAAATTGGCGATTGAAATTGAAAAATTGAAAAATATTAAAGGCGCTGGCGGCAAGCCGATGAAAATTGACCTGAGCAAACGTCTAAGAATTTCCTGTCAGGCTAGTGTGATCCAGCCTCATCACCTTTTGATCGATGCCGAAACCGGAAAAACCATTGGTACGACAAAGAACGGAATCGGCCCTTGTTATGCGGATAAAGCTTTGCGCATGGATGGAGATCGATTATTGAATATAAAGCTCGGCGATCTGCTCGACGACCCGCAATTATATTTCAAAAAAATTAGGGAAAATTATTTAGCGGTCTGTGGAAAATATGACGGCGGCAAAGGTCTCACTCCGGCACATGCCGATCTCATCATCGCCACGATGGAAAGTTTTTTCAACCGCATCAAAGATTACATTGAACCGGACACACTTTTTCTCGAGAAAAAAGCCCAGAAAGGGGCGAAGATTTTATTTGAAGGAGCTCAATCTATTATGCTTGATATTACGAAAGGTTCGGTGCCTTTTGTGACTTCCAGCAATACTGTTACTGCGGCGGCTTATGTCGGTGGCGACTTATCTCCGGCTTATCATCGCAAGACGATTGGCGTGGCGAAGGCGATTATGTCCCGCGTGGGCAATGGCCCTTTTGCTTCAGAATTTGGCGGCGAACGTTCAGAGAAATATTGCATGGCTACAGGCGGCGACGGCATGTCGAAATATCCGCAAGCTGTTGAGGCAAAATATGATATAGAAAAACTGCTGAGTTCCGGCGATTATTTTGATATTGGTGTGGCTTTGCGCGTACTTTCTTACGAATACGGCACGGTGTCAGCTCGTCCGCGTCGCGTGGGCATGTTCGATCTTGTGCAACTAAAATATGCGATTTTGATGAATGGTGTGAACGAATTGATGATAAATAAATGTGATATGTTGAATGTTTTCGCACGTACGAAAAGAGGTGTTTTGCCGATTGTGAATGGGTATAAAGTGGATGGTCAGACTATCGACTATGTGCCGGGCACGGTGAAGGCTTATTACAATGTGAAAGCGGATGTGGCTTATAAAAAGTGTTTTTCTGCGGACATTAGCGGAGTACGAAAATTCGCAAAATTACCAAAAGAACTTCAAGGTTTGCTGAAAGAAATTGAGTCGTTCTGCGGCTGTCGGATCGCCGGCGTTGGAGTGGGACCGGAGAGGGAGCAGTTTGTGAGGATATAGGCGAGCTCCTTATTCCCCGCCGGCGGGGGTTTTGAACCTGTAAAAAATTGACGATTATACTGAAGAGAATTATACTGCTGATGAACTTAATAGAATGTTATGAGTAAATTAATTGGTAAAAAATATAAAACAGCTATGGATTTTTTTGTTAATGCACCGGAATCTGAGAGGCTTGAAATTATTCGCAAAGCTGCACAAATGGCAAATCATGATCAGCGCGAAACAGTCAGAAAAGCTGAATTAATCAGAAGGGCTAAAAAAAGTAAATAATCCATGCCCTATGCCAGACCCTAAAGACGATTTTTTCACCGCCACTCTTCCCTATCACTCGCAATCACCGGCTGGAAAAATCCAGATCACTCCATCCAAGCCGCTCGCCAATAAACGTGACCTTTCACTCGCTTACACTCCCGGAGTCGGAGCGGTCTGCAAGGAAATTGCCGCACATCCGGAAGATGTTTGGAAGTATACAAATCGTGGAAATACTGTAGCTGTGATCAGTGATGGCACGGCAATTCTTGGACTGGGTAATATTGGTCCGGAAGCGGGTATTCCGGTGATGGAAGGGAAAGCAGTTTTGTTCAAAAAATTCGCGGATATCGATGCCTATCCGATCTGCATGACTTTCAAGCACCTGACTGATCCGCGCGAACGCATGGAGGCTTTTATCACTGCGGTAAGGGTTTTGGAACCGAATTTGTGCGGCATAAATTTGGAAGATATTAAGGCTCCGGAGTGTTTCGAACTTTCCGCCCGTCTGGATGAGATGATGGACATTGCGGTTTTTCATGATGACCAATATGGGACGGCGATTGTGATGTGCGCGGGACTAATAAATTCTTTGAAAGTGGTGGGCAAGAAATTTGCCGAGGTGAAAATTGTGATGAATGGCGCTGGTGCGGCTGGAATTGCCTGTGCAAAATTGTTGCTGACTTTTGGGGCGCGGAAGGAGAATATTTTTGTGTGCGATACGAAGGGGTTGATTGTGGATGGTCGCACGGACCTCAACGAACAGAAGAAAGAATTCGCTCAAAAACTAGATGCTACATCTGGGAAAAGTATCACCGGTGAAATATTTTCAGGTGCGATCCCACAGCTCTCTGATGTCATCGCAGGCGCGGACGTTTTTATTGGGGTATCTGCTGCTGGAACTTTGAAATCAGAGATGGTTCAAAAGATGAACAAGGATGCGATTATTTTTGCGATGGCAAATCCGATACCGGAGATTATGCCGGATGAAGCATTGAAAGCCGGCGCGCGAATTGTGGCTACCGGCCGCAGTGATTTTGCGAATCAGGTAAACAATGTTTTGGGCTATCCGGGAATTTTCCGAGGTGTTTTGGATACACGCGCTTCGACTGTAAATTTAGAAATGAAAATCGCGGCCGTGGAAACAATCGCCTCATTGGTGAACGAACCGGTGAGTGGTTTTGTGAAAGAATTAATGGAGGGCGCTTATCCAGAAGAGGCTGCTGTCGGCTTATTTGGCGAAAAATACGGCTTGAGCGACGTCTATGTTTTACCAAAAATCTTCGACCTGCGTGTAGTGCCAAGAGTAGCGAGAATGGTGGCGGAAGCTGCGATGAAGACGGGTGTGGCGCGAGTGAAAATTGAGGATTTGGAGGCGTATGAGAAGAGGGTGATGGAGAGGGTTATGGGGAATTGGAAAGAATAAATCATAATCCCTTCAAGTAGTTTTTAATTCTTTCTCTATCCTCGTTTTCCTTGTCGCCCTTAAAGTACAATTCAATAAAAACGAACTCTATTTTTGTACCATCAAATGAATAAATAATTCGCAGTGAAGTTCCCTTTAGGTAGCGACAAAACAAACGAGCCTTCACTACTTTCATACTTCCAACGGAATGCAAAACATTAAAATGTTTGCTAGTGCCAAGTGGCATGATGGCAATGATCTTCTTGAATTCCTCAAGGTCATCAGGCAGTGATCGATACTTCTTCGATAATATCTTAAGCTCTTTTTTAAACTCGCCAATAGAATCAAAGTTCATCGTCATAGCTTCTTACGGAATATTTTTCATCACGATAAAAGACTGTCTCGTAGCTGATTTTTTCCCCATCAGCGTGGACTTTCCACGGAATATCTTCATGAGAATATCTACTCATCTCAGTTGCACTCTTGTCAGACAAACGATTTAGAACATCGTCGATATGCTCAATTTCCTGCGCAGAAAAAAGTGCTAAATTCGGCTTACGTAAAGGCAAATACTTCTTCTGATCAAAGCTGAAATACTTACTTTTCACTTCTTCAATTTCGCCATGATCCTTCATGTCCTGCACCACTTTTATCAGCTCGCATGGAGTCGGACCATAATGGTTTTTGATGTATATGGCGCCAATAAGCTGCTCCTCGTACTTTTCGTAATAATCAAAATCAATAAAATACAAAAGCTTGTTAATGAGACTCTCCCCAACATTTGGCTTACTTCCAATCTTTCCGAGCACATATAAAAGTACTTCTTTAAATTTATCCAGTTTTGCAGCTGGAAGAAGAATACGCACGGTCTGCTTTTTGACTTTCTGCTTTTTTGCATTCTCAATATCAACCACCGGCGATCCGTCCATACTATGAACAAAATCATCAAATCCGATATTAAAAAGCCCCGCCATTTTTTGTGCCTGCGGCAGCGATAAATCCTGCTCCCCATTTTCAATTTTCATATAAGTAGGACGTGAAATGCCCAGCTCAGAAGCCAGAAATTCCTGTGTCATATCATGTTTTTTGCGGAGCTGTTGAATGAATTTTGAGAGCATACTCACATCGTAGCATTTGTAAGAAATATTGTCAATATAAACGTAAATATTGTTTACAATGAGGTTTCATTATTTAGCGAGGAATATGGCCTGAGTGATCGCTATGTTTTACCAAAGATTTTTGATCTCCGTGTCGTGCAGAGAGTGGCAAGAATGGTAGCGGAAGCGGCGATGAAGACTGGCGTGGCGAGAGTTAAAATTGAAGATTTGGATGCGTATGAAAAGAGTGTTTTTGAGAGGGTGTTGAAAAATTGGAAGTCGGGGGAATGAGAGTCAAAATTCGTTGTTGTTTTTTCAAACACCTATTGACTGAATATCGAACAATCGGTATAATGGTTTCACATCTTCGATAAAACATATGCAAATGCAGATTGATAAAGATCAATTAGGCAAAATCTTAGCAGCACTACGGGCTGACAAAGGCATGTCGCAGGATCAATTAGCCTTAAAATTAGAGATACCGAGACCGGCTGTGTCTCAAATTGAGAATGGCATTAGAGATTTATCTTTTTTGGAATTGCAAAAAATTCTACAACTTTTTGACATTTCTTATGAAGAATTTGCTAACTATATAAAATCAAATAATCAAATTAAGTCAGCTAAGAAAAAAACTATTAATCAAAAGATAAAGTTTGATTCTGTAAAATTTAAACAACTTTTTCTATATATTCTGGAAAAATGTGGAAGCAAACCAAATGTTGGAGAAACGGTTCTCTATAAATTGCTTTATTTCTGTGATTTTGATTTTTTCGAAATAAACGAAGCCCCTTTAACGGGAATGAAATATAAAAAAATGCAGTTTGGTCCTGTTCCTGATCAATTAATGTTCACAGGAGTAATTCGCGAAATGAGGGAAGAAGGTCTGATTGAGAAAGTAACAAGACCATATATTGGCAATACTGTTCAGACCAGATATGTTAATTTTGTAGCCGCCGATTTATCAGTTTTCAATTACGAAATGATTAAAGTTGTTGATATTGTAATCAATCGACTTTCTGACATGAGCGCAAGGCAAATTGAAGATCATTCTCATACTGATCATCCCTGGCAAGTAACAAATACGAACGAAGAAATAGACTATTCTACTGTTTTTTCACGCACCGGTGAATTTGCTCAGAAGGATTATGAGCAAATGTGGCAAAATGCTTCTTCAAAAGATATCCTTTCAGAATTGGGAGATACGAGTAAGGAAGAAAATAAATACTATCTTAACCTTCTAAAAAATAATGGCTGAATTTGAGTATGGAGACATTTTTCTTGTGGATTTTGATCCATCAGTAGGACATGAGTACCAGAAAATCAGGCCTGCTATTGTAGTACAGTCTAATCAATCATTGAAAAATTCATCTCTAGTTACCATTGTAGCAATTACATCAAATCCTAAGCACGGAATTCCAATTGGTAAAACTGGTAGAAATGGACTTTATAAGGATTCGGCAGCGAAAGTAAATTGCATCACCTCATTCGATAGAATTAGGTTGTTAAAGAAAATAGGTATTGCCGAAAAAGGTGTTATGCAAGAAATATCTAAAGATTTAAAACTACATTTAGGTCTGTAATTTTTTACACTACCATCCCCAGCTTTTCATATTTTTCCTTGAGCGCCTCTTAATCGGTGCACATTTGCGCGGGCGGACAAGAGTTGCAAAGCGGATTTTAAGTTTGAGCAAGTGGAAGTTGGTATCGGCCTATTGACGGTGAGTGTATACTCACCTAAAATGATGGGTGCTTATTATTTAACAGATTAATTTATGGAAAATATTTTTGAGAAAATTAAAAAGGTGAATGAACATGGGATGGAGTATTGGAGTTCTCGCGAGCTCTACAAGTTACTTGGCTACACTGAGTATGGGAAGTTTATACCTGCAATTGAGAGGGCTAAGAAAGCCTGTAAACACAGTCAACAAGCGGTTAATTTGCATTTCGCTCACGTGAGCGAAACCCAAAAATCCCGTAACCAATACGGTGAGGCCCCAGGTAGGGTAATTAGATACCATCACTTATCCCGCTATGCTTGTTACCTAATTGCCCAAAATGGTGATCCGCGCAAAGAGGAAATAGCCCTGGCTCAAACTTACTTTGCTCTGCAAACAAGAAAACAGGAATTAAGTGAGCAGTTAGTCGAAGATGGCAAACGCGTGGGGATGAGAGAAGATATAAAATATCGCAATAAAAATCTTGTTAGAGCGGCAAAAATTGCAGGTGTGATTTATTATGCTGAATTTCAAGACTATGGATATATGGGCTTGTATGGCGGTCTTCGACAAAAAGATATTCATGAGAAAAAGAAGTTGAAAAAAACCGAAGCTATCCTGGATTTCATGAGTAGTGAAGAACTTGCTTCCAATCTATTTCGCACAGCTCAAGCGGAGGCAAAACTAAAACGTGAAAATATTCAGGGCCAATATAATGCTAATCGTGCTCATTATGATGTTGGCAAGAAGGTCCGACAAACAATCAAAGAGCTGGGAAGTACGATGCCGGAAAAATTGCCAACGCCTGATCATGTAAAAGAATCGAGAAAGCGATTCAAAATATCCCAGAAACTTCTGGGGAATTGATGACCATTTTGTTGACGCCAACAAAATGGTTTCTGGCCCTAATCAAGCCATCTTATCGTTTTGCCGGCGTCGGCAACATGATCGTCTTATTTATTCTGAATCCTAAAAATCATCTGTTCATCGAGCTCGGCGATCTTCTCCCCGGCTTGGAGTTTTTGGCAGCGGGAGAGGAGGATTTGTGTAGGATTATCAGTTTTGAATGACGGCAGAGTGGTTTGAATAGCCGTGAATGAAGTGATCGCGGTGGCGAAATCTTTGCAGCGGTAGGCGGCTAAGCCTTGATTGTAAGTTTTCACCAGATTTTGAATTTCCGGCGTTGCTTCGCTGGCGAGGCAGATTAGTTCAAAAAGTTTTACTGGTTCTTTTTTTCCTGGCAAATAAACTGTGTCGAGTTCGCGGATGGTGAAGTTTACATTTGCATTCTCAAATCCCGCTACAATCATCTTGGTCCCATACGCCTTGTTTGCCGCACTTTCAAGCCGCGAAGCAGTGTTCACTGTGTCCCCCATTACCGTGAAATTAAACTGATCGGCGGAACCGAAATTTCCCACCAAAGCTTCGCCGGTGTTAATTCCAATTCTAAATTCTATCAAAGCTTTTCCTTCCTGCGCCCATTTTGCGTGTAAATTTACCAGCGCTTTGCGCATCCCAATCGCACAAGCATAAGCGCGGAGAATATGATCCTGCTGCGAAATCGGCGCATTCCAAAAACCCATAATCGCGTCGCCTTCATATTTATCCAAAGTGCCACCGGACTTTTTCAACACGTTACCCATCACCGTGAAATATTCATTCACCTGACTAATCCATAATTCGATAGGCGTTTTTTCCGAATGAGCGGTTGAATCTTTGATGTCTGAGAAAAATACCGTGACGATTTTTTTCTCACCACCAAGTTTTACCATGTCCGGATTTTTGCTTATCTGATCAACTAATTCTTCATTCACATAATGACCAAAAGCAGATTTCAATTCGCGCTTTTTTCTATCGGCGATGAAATATTTATAAATCCAACTCGTGAGATAAGTAAAAATAATTGCGACAAATGGATAGAGCATGTTCACGAGCAGACCGTTTTTGTAGAAAACGTGGGATGTAAAAATGTAGAGCAGGATGCTGGCAAACGTGACAAGGATGGACAGCAAAATACCCAGATAATTCAGGGCGATCGCGAGACCGATGGAAATAATTGCAATCGTGAAAATCGTGGCGCCCGTGCTTTGATTGGTCAAAAATTTCCCCTCAATAATTGTCTGAATTTCGTTGGCACGGAATTCAATTCCAGGCATAGGAGTCGCATTATCTCTCGGTGTGAGTACACGATCTTCGTTCTCTTTAAAAGAAGTGACTCCGATTAAAACAATTTTATTTTTAAAGGCATCCTGTGCAAATTTTCCATTCAAAACATCAACAAAAGAAATCATTTTATAACCAAATGGCGGAGCAAAAAAATTAACATTCATTTGTGAATCCTCAGTTGGTAAATTTAGTTTTTCCACGTCTGTGACACCTAAATATTTCATGGCTGATTGAACTGCAAAGTCCGTAGTTCCATCTTTGAAAATCGGCTGCACCTTGCGCAAAATTCCATCTTCATCAAGCTTAGCAAAGTAGTTACCCAATGCCGCGTTCTTACTAAATTTCTTTAACGGCAAAATTGAATTAGCAGCATCATCAGGATTTGCTAAAAATATCAAAACAATGTTTTTAAATTCGTTGAGTTTGTCGGCAAAAGCTTGGTCCACCGGATTTCTCAGAGAACTGGAATTACTATTCAAAAAATCATCATAGGCTTTGAGTTTATCCTCCTGAGAGAGATTGGCAGATAGACCGTTTTTAAAAACACTAATTGTTTCCAGAGGAATAGTTTCAGTTGGTTTATTAAAAAGGATATCGAAAGTTATGGCCTTTGCTTGTTCTTTCTGCAAAACAGAGAGGAGCTTAATATGATTTTCACGGGACCATTGAGAATAACGGCCAAGTCCTTGCGGCTGTGGCTGTGTACTTTTTTCGTCGATGGCGATAATGACAATGTCTTGAGATGGATCGTTAAGAGTGTATTGGCTGTCGGTTAATTTGAGATTGGTCATTCGAAAAAATCCAAACAAAAAGGCCGCGGAAATAATAAAAGTAATGAATGTTCCAATCGCTATACTCGCGAGGATGCGGTTGTTCAGAATTTTGGCTAGAAATAAGGGCATTTGGCTTAGAAATAAACAGATAAAACTATCTGTTTATTATACCACAAAACGGAAGGTTTTTTTAGCTGACTTTAGGCGGTAACCTTAGCCGTGCGTTTTCGTCTGATCATGGAAGCGGCGGCCAGAAGGGTTAGAGCCAGAACGCCAAAGTGGCTTTTACCTTTGTTTGGTCCATTATTTACACTACAGCCATCATCTGGAGGTCTTGGAGTTTCAACCGGAATTTTTTTACCGGCGTCGGCTGCGGTTGTTTC
>CALRGV010000020.1 GCA_943358175.1 Candidatus Peribacteria bacterium | reverse complement strand
TTTTTCGTAGCTTTCCAGATCAAAATATTCTTCCAATCCATCAGGTAACATTGCCCATAGCAGTTCATGCTCTTTCATCTTTTGAGGGGTTATTATTTTACCCTCACATTCTATCCTAAAATTTATTCAAAGAAAAAATCGCTTGATCCCAAAAATATGCCAATACTATAAATTCAAGAAAATCAACTAAACACATAAAGCCCAAATGAATAAAAAAATACTTATAGTTTCCGGAATAATTGTTACAGTCGCCATGGCCGGCTACTTTGGAAGTGGCAACCTGTTCCAAGGCAGACTATCTTATCAGAGACAAACACAAATAAGCAGTGCCATGAACGGAATATGCATTAAGCCTGATGCTTGGGAAGAAAAATTAAAAAAATATCAAGAATCAACCACGGGAGAATCAGAAAATTCCTCATCTGAATCATCTCCATCCGATGACGAAAAAAATAAAGAATCTAGCAGAAACATTTACGTCAAAACGCCAGATACCGGAACAGGAAGGGGCATGCTTGAAAACACAAACGATGAAGCAGATGAGTATCAATACGAAGATGAAGACGAAGATACAACAGAAGATGATGAAGATTATTACGACGAATTATCAGACGGCAGCGAAAAACACCCCTACTACTCTTTCGTCGAATGTGGCTGCGAAAAAGGTGGCAAAATTATCGAAAAAACAACAGACGAAAATGGCTTTTACAACATGAAAATATGTAACCTACCAGATTTAATTAAATGCGCCCCACCTGAATTCCAATGTCCGGATGGAGACACTATCGACAATTTTGAATTAGAAAAAATTTGTAAAAAACAAAAAGTTATACAATGTTTCTTCGCAAACCCAAAATTCAATCAGGAATCGTCAGACATGTGCAGCAAGCTATATTATGGATATGATAAATTGAAATGCGTAAATCAAAGCCAGTGCGAAAAATACATAAAAATGTCCTCAACAGAACTTTCCAAATACATCAATAGCCTCATAGGAAATAATCCCCCTGAAGGAATGTTTAACGGAGGCGGTGGGTTTGGAGTCAACAAAAAATACAAACCAAAAAACGATCAGGAGAAAAAAATGTTTCAAGAAACAAAACTGATTGTAGACTGCGCGCAACTTTATGACGTAAAACTCTAGCAATAAACATTATTATTCAAAAATCCCTATCCAAAAGATGGGGATTTTTTTTATCAACCAGTCGTCATCCTATCAAATTCAGCAATGGGAATTGCAAACAAGCCGGAAAAGGAGACCTGAAAATATACATTAGCATTTGGCACTTTATGCTTTAAATTCGTCACAATTTCCTCAGCATTTACACCTTCTTCGAATTCAAAATGGACATAAATCCTCACGGTACCATCTACAACTGTAAGTAATCCGTTTGCGCCAATTGAATATTCAATATCTTTAGGTACAATTTGGCCTAAAAATATATTAGCCCTATTTTCCAATTCTTTTCTCATTTCCTCGTCCTCATGTCCTATTGATGGGTCATACCTAACTGCTGAAAAATCACGAAATAGTGTCTCCACAGAACTACTCGCCACACTTTCCGCTCCATTAGCGTCACCATCAGGTCCCATAAAAATTATTATAAATTCAGGCGATAATATTAACACTATTGCGCTATTCGTCAAGGCTGCTAAACTTTCAACCCTCAATAACCTCACCCACACCAGCTCTAACACCATCCCTCGCCCCCACTATTTCACCAAAAACTACACTTTCGAAAAATCCGAAATTCACACGAACTTCTTCCGAAAATCCCCCATGAGGCATTACTAAAAGCACTTCCGGAGGCGCCTTTGAAAAAGCAGTTCTCATTTCATCACTAAACAATAAGCCCTTCATAATCAAAACTCCCCCTCGTATAAAAGTTATCGGAATTTGCATCCGAACCGGAATTCCAATTTTTTTAAAAAAATCTGTCACCAGCACATCCAACATTTTTGACAAATCGTACGCCCGCTCATTAGATTCATCTACTGAATTTTCATACATTGCCACTACATCTATCTCCTCAATATGCTCCACTTCAGGCCTACCCAAGCCATCATCTGCCCTATAAATTTCTCCACCGTTATGCATATTTTTAATATTTTTATTTGAATTTACGTGAGAGGCACTATACCCGTCATATCCAAGAAATCAAGTAACTTCTACAGCAAATATCCTAAAAAATTTGACAGCAAGCCCTTAAGTCTATATACAGACTATACAAAATCGATTTTCTGCTTTTAGGAAATCGGTCGGAATCACAAAGTTTCCGGCACAGCCCAAGTAAGATATCTACAACCCCAGAAAATTTACTCCTGTAAATTGGCCCCCGGGGGTCAGATACAAAACTTCTAACCGAGCTGTAAACGCCCGGTTTTTTTATTTTTCAGATCTAAATCATTAATTCTTAATTTAATTCTCCATGACCACCAAGCAAAAAATCCGCATCAAGATCAAATCCTTCGACCACAAAGTAATCGACGAAACTTGCAAACTCATTATTGATAATGCAGTTAGAACAGGCGCTATCGTTGCCGGTCCAATTCCACTACCAACTAAAATCGACAAATTCACAGTTCTCAAATCTACCTTCGTACACAAAAACGCTCGCGAACAATTCGAAATGCGCACTCACTCCCGTCTTATCGACATCACTGAAAGCACCCCACACACCATCGAAACTCTTTCAAACTTGAGTCTCCCAGCCGGTGTTGAAATCGAAATCAAGATGTTGCAGGGCTAAAACACAAGCGAAGCGAGTGATTTTTTCTACTGTAAAAGTCTGCGCGCGCAGATGGCCGAAAACTTGACTCGAAGAAAAAAACATTGCATCTGCGTCTGCATATGCAGACTTTCGTAGCCAATTTTACGCTAAAACAAGCCATTTCGCATTTAAAACCACAACTAAAAATACTACACGGGACGCAAGCCCGATGTAGTATTTTTTTGTCTTGCTAGTTTTCACACAAACTGATAAAATTTACTACGTTATACATTAACGTCATACTATGAATTATTCTACCGCCCAACTAAACTTAAAATACCAGTTAGTCATTCCCAAAGAAGTTCGCAAAATAGTGCACATTAAGCCAAATGAATCATTAGGCATTTTCACTATAGACGAAAACACAATTATGCTTAAAAAAATACCTAAATCGATCAGGAACTTCAAGGGTAGCTGGAATTTCCCGGAAGACTATCTGAATAAAGAAAGATTATCATGGTAGAAATTTTCGAAAAACACTCTCATGTTTATCTCGATACAAACATTTTAATCTACCTTTTTCAAGGACAAGAGCAGCATTCAAAATTGCTAGATGAAATATTCGAATTTTTAGAAAAAAAGAAGATTAAAATCTGCTTCTCTGCACTCCTACTAACAGAACTGCTCGTAGATCCTTTTAAAAAGCTTCAACCAAGCATCGCAAAAGACTGGCTCTACTATTTTAAGGTTGCTAAAAATATAGAAATTATTGATTTAACACCAGCAATAGCAGTTGATGCAGCATTTTTAAGAAGTAAATATAACTTCAAAACTCCAGATAGCATTCACCTGGCCACAGCAATACAGAAAAAAAACTCCATATTCCTGACAAATGATAGCGATCTAAAAAAGATAAAAGAATTAACAGTCGTCTGCTTGGAAGATCTGACTTAAGAAAGACTAAAAATACTACACGAGACACAAGGCCAATGTAGTATTTTTTAATTATTAAGAAAGATTTCCCTTTTAACTAACCCTAGCGCTCACGACAATCCCCATTTCGATCTCAAAAAAAATCTATTGACTAGTCAAACCGCCTTCTGTATATTCCAACAGCATTTTGACTAATGCAAGTTAACAACGGGCTAAACAAAGCCCACCCGACGAAAGGGTTTCTACCAAGAAAATCTTTTCCGGACACCCTAGTGGGTTTAACCTCTACAAAAATATGTCAGGTATTCTCGGTAAAAAATTAGGCATGACTCGCATCTTCCAAGATGACGGCCGCGTGATCCCAGTAACTGTTGTACAGTGTGAACCAAACGAAATCACACAAGTAAAGACAGTTGAAAAAGATGGATATCCGGCGTTAGTCCTAGGTTTTTCCAAATTGAAAAAGCCTACGAAGACTCAAAAGTTCAATTTCGTAAGAGAATTTAGAATCCCCGCTGCAGACGTTCCTAATTATAAAATTGGTGACGCGGTAACAGTTGCAGTGTTGGAAGGAAGTGAAATCGTAACCGTAACCGGCCATTCTAAGGGTAAAGGTTTCCAAGGCGTAATCCGCCGTTGGGGATTCCATGGAGGTCCAAGTGGTCACGGCTCTACTCATCACCGCGAACCTGGTTCATCAGGTTGTCGTGCTAAGCCGGGTAGAGTGCAAAAAGGTAAGAAGTATCCAGGTCACCAAGGCTTAGACCGTGTAACTGAAAAGAAAACTCTAGTAACCATTGACGCGGAAAAAAATATCATTCTTATCAAAGGCGCGCTTCCGGGCCCAAATGGTGGACTAATTGAAATCTGCAAATAAACAAATTATGAAAATAGACTTATACAATCAGACCGGAGAAAAAAGTGGAACTTTAGATCTTCCAAAAGAAATATTTGAAATTCCTTTTAATAAAGATTTGATTCACCAGGCTTTAGTTAGACAGCTTGCTAATGGCCGTGTAGCTATTGCTCACGCTAAGAGTAAAGGTGAAGTTCGTGGTGGTGGTCGCAAACCTCTTGCTCAAAAAAGCACGGGTAACGCTCGTCAAGGTTCTATCAGAAATCCACATATGAAAGGTGGTGGTGTCGCTTTTGGCCCACGTAACGTTCGTAATTTTGAATTGATGATGCCTAAAAACCAACGTCGCAAAGCTCTCTTCTCGGCTCTCTCAGCGAAAGCTAAGAGTAATGAAATTATGGCTTTAGAAGGTTACGAGACAGATAAACCAAAGACTAAAGAATTTGCTGCTCTATTAAAGAAGCTTCCGATCGAACAGGATGTGCTTATCGTGCTTCCGGCAAAAAATGTTAACGTGCAGAAGGCTACGAAGAATCTCGCGAACGCTAAAACTATTATCGCAGGTTATATTAATATCCAGGATCTACAGAAATATCAGAAAGTTCTTCTTTTTAAGGACTCTGTAGCAAAACTACAGGAGACATTTTTACGCAAAAACGCCTAACTTTAAATCATGAAAAACAATTCCCCTATTATAGAATCTTTGATCACTGAAAAAAGTTCAGAAGCTCAAAGTCGCGGCAAGTATTCATTCAGGGTAACAAGAGATGCTACCAAGATCGATATCAAAAACGCTGTGAAGAAGCTTTACGGAATGGATGTGAAAAGCGTAAATATAATGATCAGTCCTAAGAAAACACGCCTTTTGAAAGGAAAATATGAATGGGCGAAAAGACCTTGTTTCAAAAAAGCGGTAGTTACTCTCAAGGACAAGAAAACTATGGATCCAAATAAATTTAAGGAGCAAAAAGCTCAATAGCAAAAACGCGATAGCGTTTTGCGAGGCTTAAGGCCGAGCTAACGTTCGCAAAGCGAACAACCTATAATCAAGCTAAGCTAAATCAAACTATATGGCACTAAAGAAATTTAAACCAGTAACTCCCGGACGCAGACAAATGAGCATGGCCTCATTTGAAGAAATTACTAGAAATGAACCTGAGAAATCCCTTATTAAGATTTTAAAGAGACATTCTGGTAGAAACAATTCTGGTCAGATCACTTGCAGGCATCGTGGTGGTGGTGAGAAGAAATTCTACCGCATGATCGATTTCAAGGGTGGTACGGACAAGTTGACTATGGTAGCCAAGATTCAATCTATTGAATACGATCCATACCGAAGTTGCTACATTATGTTGGTTAATTACAAAGATGGTGAAAAAAGATACCAAATTGCTCCTTTAGATATTAAAGTTGGAGAAGAGATTGTTGCCAACGAAAGAGCTAAGATAAAAGTTGGTAACCGTATGCAGCTCAATCATATTCCAGTTGGTTTCGGTATATACAACGTAGAACTTAAACCTGGCAAAGGTGGCCAAATGGGTCGCAGCGCCGGAGCAAGTATCAAGTTGGTTTCTCTGGAAGGAGATTATGCTCAGGTGCAAATGCAATCCGGTGAAGTAAGACTTGTTAATAAAGATTGTTACGCCAGTGTTGGACAGGTCGGAAATATCGACCATAATAATATAGTTTACGGCAAAGCTGGAAGAAGAAGACATATGGGTTGGAAGCCAACAGTATCAGGTTCAGCAATGATTCCTAAAGACCATCCGCACGGAGGTGGTAAAGGACATACATCCATCGGTCTTATTCATCCGAAAACTCCTTGGGGAATGCCGGCTCTTGGCTACAAGACTCGCACAAGGAAATATACCGACAGAATGATTGTTAAAGACCGACGCCGATAATATCTTAATCACACAATATGAGCAGAAGTAGTAAAAAAGGACCATACTTAGACCCTAAACTAATCAAGAAGGTTGAAGCCATGAATAATTCTGGCCAAAAGAAACCTATTAAGACATGGACGAGAAGTTCAGACATTTCTCCGGAATTCGTAGGACACACATTCGCGGTACACAACGGTAAACAATTTATCCCTGTATTCATAACTGAAAACATGGTTGGTCACAAGCTTGGAGAATTCTCTCCTACTAAGACATTCCGTGGTCACGGTGGTAAGCTCGCCAAAGGTGATGCACCAGCAACGTAATAAAATTAAACAATCATGAAAGCAATCCTTAGACAAGTTAGAATCTCCAGTAAAAAAGCGGCCTTAGTGGCTGACTTAATTCGCAACAAAAAAGTAAAGGACGCTGTGGACATTCTCAGGTTTACACCAAAGAAAGCATCGCTAATGATTAGAAAAGTAATCGAAGCGGCAACAGCAAACGCAGTAAACAATTTCAAACAAGACGAAGATACTCTATACGTGAAAGAAATAGTTATAACAGAAGGATCTACATTAAAAAGAGGTGTCAAAATTTCTCGCGGTCGTACTCATCCAATACTCAAGAGATGTGCTCACATTGCAGTAAAGTTAGAAAGCAAAGGGCAGAGCGCAAAACGCGCAATTGAGCCAAAAAAGAAGACTAAAACTACCAAATAACTATTTCTCCCCTATGGGTCACAAAGTAAACCCAAAAGTAATAAGACTAGGTATAACCCATGATTGGAATACTAAATGGTACGCCGGAAAGCGTAATTTTAGCAAACTTTTTCACCAAGATATATCTATTGAAAAATTAATTTACAAAACCCTTGATCCGGACGGATTAAGCAAGATTGAAATTATGAGAACTCAAGGTAAAGTGATCATAAACATTCACACATCTAAGCCTGGCGTAATCATTGGCCGTGGCGGTGAAGTAATAGAGAAATTGAAAGCAGCTTTAGCAAAAGAATTCAAAGAGATATTCATAATCAATATTAAAGAAATCAAAAAGCCGATGTTGGACGCTAGAATCGTGGCTGACAACATAGCAAGACAGGTTGAAAAGAGAATTTCTTATCGCCGTGCAGCAAAGATGTCTATGGAGAAAATTATTGAAGCTGGAGCCCTTGGGGTAAAAATTTATCTCGGTGGAAGACTTAACGGAGTTGAAATAGCTCGTAGTGAATTCTTCAGTAAAGGTAAAGTCCCTTTACATACATTCCGCGCTGATATAGATTATGCATCCGTTCCAGCCTTTACAGCTTACGGAAAAATCGGTATAAAATGCTGGATCTATAAAGGCAACGTATTCAAGAAAGACTTAGAGGCAAGAATGACTGAAAGTCTGGCAGAAATTAAGAAGCAATAAAAATAACCGTCCCGAAGGGACACAATCTCCCCAAATGTTACAACCAAAGAAGCAAAAATATAGAAAAGCTCAAAGAGGCAGATCAGATACTAAAGGTATTTCTTACCGCGGTACTCAGCTCAGCTTCGGAACTTATGGCCTCAAAGCTATAAGCTCAGGTGAAATCAGTGCTCGTCAAATAGAAGCGGCTCGTCGCTGTATGAGTAGATACGTTGAACGCGGAGGCAAAATCTGGATCAACATTTTCCCACACAAACCGCTCACAAGAAAAGCTGCCGAAGTACCGATGGGAAGTGGAAAGGGTTCACCGGAATTATTTGTTTGTCCTATCAAGCCTGGAAGAATTATATTTGAAATGGAAGGTGTGGATCTAAAAACTGCAAAAGAAGCTATGAGATTAGCTGGTCACAAGCTCCCTGTAATATGTAAATTTGTTAACGGTAACGAAATTTAATTATGAAAACTCAAGAAGAATTAAAAAAATTAGACGCTGGAAAATTGAATGGAGAATTGACTCAATTGCAAAATGACATTGTTAGACTCGGATTCAACATTAACAATGGTCAGGCAAAAGATACTCACATGCTGAAAGTAACCAGAAAACAAATTGCTAGAGTACAGACACTAATTAATTCACAAAAAGCCTAACAGAGCGCGAAGCGCTCAAACTATAAAACAATACTATGCGAGTAAAAAAAGGTACAGTTAGCAGTAATAAACAGACTAAGACCTTGGTGGTAACAGTAAACACTTACAAGAACCATCCAAAATATAAGAAGAAATTCTTGGTTTCTAAGAGATTCCAGGTTCACAATCCTGACGACACAAAGTTTGAGATTGGAACTGAAGTAACTTTCTACGAAACACGTCCTCTGAGTAAACTAAAGAGATGGACCTTGGAAAAACCTGAAGAAAAGAAAGAAACCCCAAAAGTAACTAAATAAACAATGATTCAATTCGGTACAAATTTAAAGGTCGTAGATAACACAGGGGCCAAAATGGCCAGATGTATTAAAGTTCTCGGCGCTACAAGAGCTCGTTACGCTCACCTCGGACAAGTTGTCGTTGTTTCAATCAAGGAAGCAAGTCCACGTGGTATTGTAAAGAAGAAGAGCGTAGAAAGAGGCGTAATCGTTCGTCAAGTTAGAGAATATCATCGTGATGACGGATCTTCTATCCGTTTCGATGACAACGCGATCGTAATCGTTGACAAGGATTCGCAACCAAAAGGAAGTCGTGTATTCGGACCGGTAGCCAGAGAGCTACGTGAAGCCGGTTTCCAGAAAATTATTTCTCAAGCATCTGAAGTACTATAGAACGCGTAGCGTTCTAGCGGAGGCCATTCTAAGGCCGAAGCTAACGTTCGCAAAGCGAACAACCATTATTCTAAAAATATCATGAAAGTAAAACTGAACGACCAAGTAGTAGTCATTGCCGGAAAAGAAAAAGGCAAGAAAGGTAAAATTACCAAAATCTTGAGCAAACAAGAAAGAATTGTTGTAGAAAAATTAAATATTCGTACAAAACATATTAAGAAGAGCCAAGGAAAAGCTGGAGAAAGAGTTCAGTTTGAAGCTCCAATGCATGTCTCCAATGTAATGTTAGTTTGTCCAAAATGTGGCAAAGTAGCACGCGTTGGTTACAGCAAACTCAAGACTGGAAAGAAACAACGCATTTGCAAAAAGTGTAAAGAAAGTATCTAAATACAACTAATATATCATCAATAATAATGAAACCAGTCGACTTACAAACTAGATTCAAGAAAGATATTGCTCCAAAACTAAAGGAAGTATTGGGCATAAAAAGCGTGATGGCTGTACCTAGAGTAACTAGAATCACGATCAATTCCGGTATTGGTACATACACCAAGACTCACAACAAAGATTACACAAGCGTTGTTGAAAACATCACCAAGATCAGTGGTCAGAAACCTATAGTTACTAGAGCTAAAAAAGCTATTTCTAACTTTAAGGTCAAACAGAATGAACCAATGGGTGTAGTGGTAACTATAAGAGGTAAAAGAATGTATGATTTTCTTAATAAATTGGTGAACATCGTTTTCCCACGTGTAAGAGATTTCCGCGGAATATCCTCAAGATCTTTCGACGGCAGAGGTAATTACAGCGTAGGTTTCAAAGAACACACAGTTTTCCCTGAAATCAGCCCGGACGATGTTATTAAATTGCACGGTCTTGAAGTTAATATCACTACCACTGCTAAGACTAATAAAGAGGGCTATGAACTATTGAAAGCATTAGGATTTCCATTCAATAAACCACTAAAATAATTAACCGATGGCAAGATTAGCATTAAAAGTAAAGAATACACGCAATAAAAAAAAGGTAGCAGCTGCGCGTGCAAAGGGCAAAACTATTAAGCTCGGCACACGTACTTACAACCGTTGCAAATTATGCGGAAGAGTAAACGGCTACATGAGAAGATTTGAAATCTGCAGAATCTGCTTCCGTGAATTAGCCAGAGAAGGCAAAATCATGGGAATCAAAAAGTCGAGTTGGTAAAGCGCCCCTAGGCGCTTGCTGAGCGCATTCTAAGCGCGAAGCTAACTCGAGCAAAGCGAGAATCCTTATCCCGCGAAGCGAAGTCCTTATCCCAAAGCGAGATCCCCCCTACACCCACTTATCCCCCCAAATTAAAACATTATCATGCACACAGATCCAATAGCAGACTTACTAACTAGAATTCGTAACGCCTATACGGCACACCACGAAGAACTAAGCGTAAGTCACTCAAAAATCAAGGAAGGTATTGTGAAAATCCTCAAGGATCATGACTTCATTGAAGATTATGAAACGGAAGAACAAGGTATATTTAAAATGCTAAATATCACATTAAAAGAGAGTTTACCTGATATTACTTTCAAAAAGGTAAGCAAGCCCGGCCAAAGGATTTACATCAAAAATGCTGATCTAAAAGCTGTAAAAAGCGGTTTGGGCCTCTCCATAATTTCAACTTCAAAAGGTTTGATGACAAATTCAGACGCAAAGAAACAGAAATTAGGAGGAGAACTAATCTGCGAAATTTATTGATAGGCACATAATTATAACAATCATCACATGTCACGAATAGGTAAACAACCAGTTCTCATCCCAAGCGGAGTTACAGTTACTATTAAAGAAACTAACGTAACTATCAAGGGTCCAAAGGGTGAACTAATAAAAGATTTTTCCCCAAGGATGAAAATTGAAGTTCAGGATGATAAAATAGTGGTAATCAGAGAAGGCAACGAGAAATTAGACAAAGCTTTACACGGTCTTACAAGAAATCTCATTAACAACATGGTTGAAGGAGTAACTAAAGGTTATGTGAGAAAAATGGAAATAGTTGGAATAGGTTTCAGAGCAGCCCCAAACAAGAATAAGATCAACTTAACGCTTGGTTTCACTCATCCGGTAGATTTCGTGGCTCCGACGAGCATCGACTTCAAATTGGATCCTGAAAACAAGAATATCATTATTATTACAGGCATAGACAAGCAAATAATCGGAGAAGTGGCAGCTAAAATTCGTTCCTACAGAAAACCTGAACCATACAAAGGCAAGGGTATCCGTTACTTCGGAGAAAAGATTGTCAAGAAAGCTGGTAAATCTGCTGGTGCCGGAGCCGGTGCGGCAGCTGGAGGCAAGAAATAATATAATTACTCACACATATAATGTCTAAAAAGAAAGAACAATTAAGATTGCGCAGACACCTCAAGATTCGTAAAAGAATCTCCGGTACAGCTGAAAGACCAAGACTGGTAGTTTTCAGAAGTTTGACACACATTTACGCTCAAGTTATCAATGATGAGAACAAGAAAGTATTGGCCAGTGCCTCAGACATGAAAGCCAAAGGAAAAGCCAACAAGACTGAACGTGCTAAACAAGTGGGTACGGAAGTTGCCAAGATTGCGCAAGAAAAGAAAATAGCCAAAGTAGTATTCGACAGAAACGGTTATAAATATCACGGACGGGTCAAGTCTCTTGCAGATGGCGCTCGTGAAGGTGGTCTAGAGTTCTAATAGTAAACAATTATCCCTAAACAATATCATGCCAAAACCAGCACACAAAAAAGAAGGATTTGTCAAAAGAGAACCAAAAGAATTCGACGAGGAAGTGATAGAAATTGACAGAGTTACTCGTGTGGTAAAAGGTGGTCGTAAACTACGATTCCGCGCTACCGTAGCTATTGGTAACCGCAAAGGAAAAGTGGGTATTGGCGTTGGTAAATCAAACGAAGTTCAAGGAGCTATTCAAAAAGCTATCAATAAAGCTAAAAAAGATCTTTTAACTATTGTGATGGATGGTACTACTATCCCCCACAGTATTAAATTGAAATTTAAATCCGCAAAACTTCTTCTTATGCCGGCAGTTCCAGGTACAGGTCTTATGGCCGGTAGTACAATTCGTAAAGTATTGGCCCTGGCTGGAATCAAAGACGTAATGAGTAAATCTTTCGGTACAAACAATAAACTAAATAATACTAAAGCGGCTTTCGAAGCATTAAAACTTTTGAAGTCTACTCCGATGATGGAAAGAAGAGCGGCAAAAAAAGCACTTCTTATAAAGAAAGCCGTCCCGGTTGCTGCTCCTGTAGCGAAAGCTCCGGAAGCTACAGCTCCTACTCCTACTCCAGCTCCAAAAGTCGAAGCTCAGCAGACCACGCCAGATGAAACAATTAAACAATAATTAAAATGACTCTCTTTAACTTAAGCAGTAAATTAGGAAAGAAAAAGAAAAAATTACTTGGACGTGGAAACGGCTCCGGTCGTGGAACTTTCTGTACCAGAGGTGGAAAAGGTCAATCAGCTCGTACAGGTGGTAACATCCGCCCGGGTTTCGAAGGTGGTCAGACCACAATGCTTCGCCGTATGCCTAAACTTCGAGGATTCAAAAATCCAAATCATCAGGAATATCAGGTTGTAAACGTCGTGGATCTAAATATTTTTGATGATAATACGGAAGTAAATTTAGACACTCTATTCGCTAAAAAATTAGTTTCAAAAAAGAACAAACCTGTTAAACTTCTAGGTAATGGAGCCCTGGAAAAAACTCTTACTATCACTGTAAACAAAGCTTCTGCCAGCGCAATTGAAGCGGTACAAGCCAAGAAAGGTAAAGTGATATTGTTGCCAGCTCCTAAGTTTGTAAATAAACCTAAAGGGGAAAAAGTTGCGTAAGTAATGCTCATACCTACCATAAAAACTGAAAAATGCTTAAATACATCAGCCAGATTTGGAACTCACCTGACCTTCGCAAAAAAATTCTGTTTACTCTCGGAATAGTTGTTCTCTACAGATTTATTGCTCATATCACAGTACCGGGAGCAAACATAGACGCTCTAAAGGCAGTTGCAAGCCGCAACCAACTTCTAGAAATGTTCAGCTTACTGACAGGTGGTAGTACCTCATACTTCTCCATCGTTCTGATGGGTATTTCTCCATATATCAACGCTTCGGTAATTATGCAATTATTGACAGTTATCGTTCCAAGGCTTGAAGCTCTTTCCAAAGAAGGTGAATCCGGACAGAAAAAGATCAACACCTACACACGTTGGCTCACACTTCCTTTGGCTTTCGTGCAATCTTATGGAATGATTATACTTTTAAACAGTCAGTCAAATATTCCAATAATCGAAAACGCTTCAGATCCTGCAGTTATTTTACCTATTATGCTTACGATCTCCGCAGGTACTCTGCTTCTCGTTTGGCTGGGTGAACAAATCAGCGAAAAAGGTATTGGAAACGGCATTTCCGTATTGATCTTTGCAAGCATCGTTTCCGGAATTCCACAAGTTGTTGGACAAGGTTTATTCCTGGCGCAAAATGATGAAAGCAAGTTACTTCCGTTCGTAATAATAACTATCCTTACAATAGTAATTGTAACTGTTGTAATCCTTGTAACCGAAGCTCAAAGAAAAATTCCACTTACATATGCAGGCAGTGGCGTTCGCAGCAAGAGCGACCAGGCATTCCTTCCTATTCGTATCAATCAGGCAGGCATGATACCTATCATCTTTGCCGTAGCTTTGGTTAGCTTCCCCGCTATCGTGGGCCAATTTCTTATCAACGCTAAAACAACATGGTTAAGCAATTTTGGAAACACCATGATGACAGTATTCCAACCAAGTAGTTTGTCTTACATGGTTGTATACTTCCTATTGGTAATTGCTTTCACATTCTTCTACGTATCCATCACCTTCAATCCCGAAAAAGTTGCAGAAAATATTCAGAAACGTGGAGGTTACATTCCAGGCATTCGCCCAGGAGTACAGACAGCCGAATACTTGGGCCACGTCTCTAATAGATTAACTTTCTTTGGAGCCCTATTTCTTGGATTCATTGCCGGTTTACCAGTATTAATAGAATACGTGCTCGCCTCAGCCGGAGTCGGATCAGTCCCACTACTTATATCTGGTGCCGGAGTCATCATCGTCGTTGGTGTAGTTTTGGAACTAATCCGCCAAATTAATGCTCAATTGGTGATGCATGATTACAAGAAATTTTATTAAGCCTTAGCTTAATAAAATTTCTGCGAGGCCATTCTAAGGCCGAGCCAAGGTGAGCAAAGCGAACTTCCTTATCCCAAAGACTAATTATCCCCCACCCCCATGGACATCATTCTCTTCGGCATGCCAGCCACGAGTGAAACGAGTGGGCATTGAATTATAAAAAAATAACTACATAAATATGGATTTAATACTTTTTGGAATGCAGGGAGCTGGTAAAGGAACCATCGGAAAAGGCCTAGCCTCACGCTACAATCTCCAAATTTTTGAAACCGGCGGAGCCCTCCGCGCACTTTCCCAGGAAGACACAGAACTCGCTCGCAAAGTAAAATCCATCATCGAAGCCGGCCATCTTGTTCCGAATGAAGTGGTCATGGAAATAGTGGAAGATTTTTTAAGCAAACTTCCAGCCGGAACCAACATCCTTTTTGACGGTATTCCAAGAAAAGTCGAACAAGCCGAATCTCTCAATTCCCTACTGAAAAAAAACAGCCGCACTTATCGTGCAGTTTTATTAGACATCAGCGAAGAAACCGCTCTCAAACGCCTCACCACTCGCCGCCTCTGCAAAGTATGTAAAACAATTTACCCAATCACCTACACCGCTGACAAATGCACTTGCGGCGGCGAATTAATCACCCGCTCCGACGACAATCCGGAAGCAATCCAAACTCGCCTCAAAGCTTACCGCGAAGAAACTGTCCCGGCGATCGCCCTCTACAAAGACGGCCTAATCACCATCGACGGCCATGCCTCCATTGAAGAAGTGGAAAAATTGGCGTTTGAAACATTGGATAAGGTTTTGTAAAAACTACACGATAAACATGGAACAATACTTCATTTACACACTTACTTTTTTATATAGTATCGGCGGACTGGTGACATTTGCAGGATTTTTTCCAACGATGAAAGACCTATGGAAAGGAAAACCGAGCGCAAACGTCTATACTTATACTATTTGGACATCCACAACATTCATCACATCGTTATATGCAATATTTGTTGTTAAAGACCTAGTTTTCAGTTTAGTAATAAATCTCCAATTGGCAGCATGCCTAACTGTTCTAATCTTAAGATTAAGATTAAAACTAAAGAATAAATAGCAGTCATAAATCATCAAACACCTCGCCCAACAACCTCTTCGCACGCAGACTTTTTGCCATATCTAATCTATCTCAAGTGGTCGGTTTTATTTTAGAACCTGCGGCTTACTATTTAACATTGGCCCAATCAAATCTTTGTGAGATAATTCAAACAATAATTTGTGCCCGGGCACACTTTTTGGGCTAAATTTTGGCTCAAATAAGCCGTTCTAATTCTACATCCCACCAATGGCCATCCTCATAAAAACAGACTCCGAAATAGCCAACATGCGCATCTCCGGCAGAATTCTGGCCGAAGTTCTCGACGCTTGCTCCAAAATGGCCCAAATCGGCGTCTCCACAAAAGAGCTCGATACTTTCGCCGAAAACTTCATCCGAAAAAATGGCGCCAAACCGGCTTTCAAAGGATATCACGGCTTCCCCGCGACCCTCTGCACTGCCCTCAATGACCGCATAGTTCATGGAATTCCACGCAAAGACGAAATCCTCCAAGACGGCGACCTGCTTACTCTGGATTGCGGAGTCACCTATAATGGAATGATCACCGATGCTGCTCGCTCTATCGGCATCGGAAATATTTCCGATGAAAAAAAACGCTTAATCAAAGTGGCCAATGAGGCTTTGGCAAAAGCCATTGATATTGCTAAACCCGGTGTTCATGTAGGAGAAATCAGTTCGATTATTCAAGAAACAATCGAAGAAGCAGGTTTTCATGTAATTTATGATCTCACCGGACACGGTGTCGGACGCAAGCTTCACGAAGACCCAATTATCGCAAATTACTTCAACGGCAACAAAGGTCCAACATTAAAAGCCGGTATGACCATCGCAATTGAACCAATTTTCTCCTCCGGAACAAATAAAATGAAGACCTTGAAAGACGGCTGGACCATAGTAACCATAGACGGTTCTACTGCAGTACAAGCCGAAAACACGGTACTGATTACAAAAAATGGCTGCGAAGTTTTGACCGAAATAAACTAGAAAACAACTTTTTCACATGAAAAGTGAAAAATCACTTGCACAGATATATTATCTAATGTAAGATCCAAACGCTTTTTTCGTAAAAAAGCCGCTAAAAACAGCATCTAAATGGGCAAAGAAGAGGCTATAGTACTAGAGGGCACAGTCACAGAGGCACTACCAAGTACAGAATTCAAGGTTGAATTAAGCGACGGCCGACTAATCACTGCACATTTATCGGGAAGAATGCGTATGCATTATATCAAAATTCTCCCTGGAGACAGAGTGACAGTTGAAATTAGCACCTACGATCTCACGAAAGGGCGAATAACTTATAGACATACTGGCAAGCGTCCGCAAGGCGAACAACCATCTAAAAAATCATGAAAGTACAAGCATCAGTAAAGAAAATTTGTCAAAAATGTCAGATTATCCGTCGCAAAAGCGTAATCCGCGTTATCTGCGAGAATAAGCGTCATAAACAGAGACAAGGTTAATTGAATCCTTAAAGTCGGAATTTCAGATGAAATGCCGAATATTTAGGATTTAATCAAAATATACTTAATCACGGCGAGCTCACAGTGCGAGCGAAACCGATAAATAACTACTTACACATGGCACGTATAGCAGGAGTAAATCTACCGAAAGAGAAACGCGTTGAAATTGGTCTGACAGCCGTTTACGGTATTGGTCGCAACTTGAGCACCCAAATTCTCAAAGAAGCTAAAATCGATGTAAATAAAAAAGTTGAAGCGCTGAGCGAACAGGAAGTTGCTGCAATCCGTGAAATTCTTGCCAGATTTGCGACTGAAGGAGATTTGAAGAGAAAGATTGCTATGGACATAAAGAGACTTCAAGAAATTGGAACATACCGTGGACTTAGACACAAGAAGGGTTTACCAGTTCGTGGTCAACGCACAAGATACAATTGCAGAACTAGAAAAGGTAAGCGCAAGACAGTAGCAAACAAGAAGATAATTGCCAAGTAATGAGCGAAGCGAACAACCTACTAAAATTAACTACACATATGACCGAAGAAAAGAAACAGTCCCACCAAGACGGGGCAAATAAGGGTAAGGGCGAACACAAAGGCACGAAAGCGCCTGTAAAAGACGCGCCTAAAGAAGCCGCTAAAGAAGAAGGCAAAGGTAAAAAAGTATTAAAGAAAAAAACTAAGAGACGTAATGTACAAGTTGGCAACGCCTATGTTCAAGCGTCTTATAACAACACTATTGTAACTATTACTGAACAGAACGGAAGTGTTCTTTCTTGGAGCAGTGCAGGATCCAGTGGATTCAAAGGAGCTAGAAAGTCTACTCCTTATGCCGCTCAGATTTCCGCCGAAAAAGCTGCCGAAAAAGCGAAAGTTTATGGTTTGGAAAGAGTACATGTATATATAAAAGGTGTTGGTGCGGGTCGCGAACAATCTGTACGTGGCTTAGTAAGTAGTGGTTTAGATATTATTTCTCTAAACGACGTCACCCCAATTCCACACAATGGCTGTCGCAAGAAAAAGGCTAGAAGAGTTTAGGCCCGGCCTTAGTCGGGGCATTGGCCTCAAGCAAAAAAGTTTCCGGCAAACCCGGAAACACCTTACCCCCCAAAATAATCATTAATAGCATCACATGCGATACACAGGTCCAGTAACACGTTTATCAAGAAGATTAGGAGTAGTACTTTTTACCAACCCTGGAAGTAAACTCAAAGCCTTTACTAAAAAGAATTATAAACCTGGACAACATGGACAGAAGCGTTTTTCTCAAATATCAGAATTCAGCAGACAACTTTTAGAGAAACAAAAGGCTCGTTTTATGTATGGAATAAGTGAAAAACAGTCTCGCAAATATTATGAAATGGCTGCTAAGACAAATGAAGTTACAGGTGTTAAATATCTTGGACTCATAGAACAAAGATTGGACAATGTGATGTACCGCGCAGGATTAGCTCAGACTAGACCACAGGGAAGACAAATGATCAGTCATGGTCTTATCTGTTTAAACGGCAAGAGGGTAAACACTCCTTCTATCCTTGTAAAAGTTGGCGATAAATTTGAAGTAAGTGCAAAGAAGAAAACATCAAAACTTTTTGAAGAAACACAGAAAAGCAAAAACAAACCTCCTAAATGGATGAAAATAAATCTTTCCAGTCTACAAGGTGAAATAACCGCTGTACCTGGTAAGGATGACATCGAAAATATAATTGAGCACCAACTAATTACTGAGTTCTATTCTAAATAACAGTTAAAGATTAACCTAAAAGTAGCTCTTGCATCTCCCCTCGGATCGCAACTTCTACCCTATAACATTATTCAAATGCATCAAATCCAAGCAGACATAGGAATACCTAAGCTAAAGGCCGAAAACATCGGTCCAAATCACTCGGTTTTCACGTTGAGCCCTCTACCGACAGGTTACGGCGTAACTCTTGGTAATGCCCTACGTAGAATACTTCTTTCTTCCCTACCGGGCGCTTGCATCGTTGGAATAAAGATTGAAGGAATTAATCACGAATATTCCACAATCACCGGAATAAAAGAAAGTGTAATGGATATCACTCTGAATTTGAAAATGCTTGAAATCAAAAAAGTCACTCCTGAGGTATCTATTATTACTCTCGAAATAAACAAAGCGGGAGAAATTTACGGTAAAGACATTAAATGTCCTTCAGAAGTAGAAATTATGAATCCGGATCAGTACATCTGTACGGTTGAAAAAGGAACAAAAGTTAAAATGGAAATGCGCGTAGAAAAAAGTGTTGGTTACGTACCGGCAACTCAGAGACAAAAGGAAGAAAAAGATCCATTGATCATTTTGATGGATGCTATTTATTCCCCTGTCAGAAAAGTACGTTACGATATCGAGGCTACTCGTGTCGGACAAGCTACAAACCTTGACAAGATGACGCTCGAAGTGAAAACAAACGGCGCAATCACTCCGGAAGATGCTATCAAATTTGCTTCTAACGTTCTTCAATCATATTTTGGTTTCTTCAATGCTGAAAACGCTCTGGTGGAAGAGTATTACATGTCAGACGTTAAATCTATCATGGACAAGGAGCGTGAACACGAAGCAAGCAAGCCTACACAGGAATCATATACACCAATCGAAATTCTTGGTTTCTCTCCAAGAACTCTTAATGCACTTATCAATGGAGGCATAGGTTCAATCGAACAATTGTCCAAATGCACAGAAAGTAAGTTGTCAAACTTGAGAGGATTTGGTAAAAAAGCACTAACAGAAGTTGCTTCCGCGCTTGAGAAAAAAGGTTTTAAACTGTCTGAAGAATAATACATCTAAAAGAATAATTTACACATAACATGCGCCATAAAGTAAAGAAAGTCAGAATCGGAAATGATAAAGGTCATACAACAGCCTTGATGAAGAATCTGGCCATGTCCGTAATCATCTATGAGAAAATCAAAACCACATCTGCAAAAGCCAGAGCGGTACAGCCATTAGTTGAAAGATTAATTAACTACGGAAAGAGCGAAAACAAGAGAGAAGCAATCAGACTCATCATGAGTGTTATCGATCACGAAAATAGCTCTAGAAAAATTTTGGAAGTATTGGCTGAAAAGTATAAAGACAAAACTTCCGGCTATACCCGCATCACAAAACTAGGTTATCGCACGGGCGATAATGCTCCAGTCGTACAACTTGAATTAATTTAACTATAATGAAAACAACAATTGTAAAAAAAGTAGACATCGAGAGAAAATGGTACATCGTTGATGCCAAAGATAAAATCTTGGGCAAAATCTCTACAAAAATCGCTGACAAACTAAGAGGAAAAGACAAAGCTATTTTTTCCCCTCACATGGATTGCGGAGACTTCGTAATCGTGATCAATGTTGATAAGGTAAAATTGACAGGTAGAAAACTTACTGACAAACTTTACCATCGTCATACAGGTTATCCAGGCGGACTTATTTCTCCATCTGCTAAAACAATTCTTGCCGGAAAAAATCCGGAAAGAGTGATTATAGCGTCAATAAGAGGTATGCTACCAAAAAACAACCTCCGTGACGAAATGATGAAGAAACTTAAATTATACACCGGATCTGAACACGAACACGCGCCACAACAACCGGAAGTTCTCGAATGCTAACAGCCCGGCGTTCCGCCGGGGCATTGGAAAAGCACCAGCCGAAGGCGCAGTGCTCTACCACTCAAAAGTTTTGCAAAGCAAAACACCTTATCCCCAAATAATCATTAATTGCACTCATGGCCACAAAACGTACTACAAAAGCAGCTGCTACACCTGAAGAAAAGGAAGTAAAAGAAGTGAAAACCGCTTCCATATCCGCTTCTCCAAAAGGTAAATATTACTATGCCTGCGGTAAAAGAAAAACTTCCATTGCAAAAGTGCAAATGTTTAAAGGTAGCGGTGAAATTACGATCAACGACAGAAAAGTTAACGAATATCTCCCTGTAAAAACTTTGGTAGGAACCCTAAAGACTCCTTTGACTCTTACTGGAACAGCTAAATCCTTCGATATCGTAGTAAAAGTACAAGGTGGTGGTATCAGCTCACAAGCTGAAGCCATCCGTCACGGTATCGCGAAAGCTTTACTTATCTACGACCCATTAAACAAAGCAACTCTCAAGAAAGCCGGTTTATTGACACGTGATTCACGTATCAAAGAACGCAAGAAGTTCGGTCTCAAGAGAGCTCGTAAAGGTCCACAGTTCAGCAAACGTTAG
>CALRGV010000019.1 GCA_943358175.1 Candidatus Peribacteria bacterium | reverse complement strand
TTTTAGCGAGAACAACTTGCTTCTCAGCTTTTTTATCCAAAGGAACATTCACCCTACCATCACGAATGAGCGCAGGTAAACTCGTGTTTATCACTTCGATGCCAACAGTATGGTACGAAGGCTCCTTTTCTCCTTCCCATATCGCGCGCTTGGAAGGAGTGTCACTGGTCATATTACCGGCGTGACTGACGGCAATATCCATATCGCGAATCAGCTCAATGACTCCATCTTTTCTTAAAACAAAATGAATGTTTTGGCCTTCGCGCAGACCATCGGCACCACCTTCCGTGGAATGAATAACAATGGCTTTGGTCTGGGATTTTGGCATACGTCCGTGACCCGCTTCTACGTATGGATCCAGATATTCACCACTTTTTTGTTTGAAGCGGGGGATTATAATTGTCGGTGGGACTTTTGGTGGAGCTATTAGTTTATTGCCAATTTTTTCCATTTTTGCGGCGTCTGGACCTGTGTACATAGGAACTGTGCCGGGCTTGGTTGGCAGACTTTCGGTTTTCACATCTTCGTGAGATTTTTTCAGAGCTTTCTCAAGATATTCTTTTGGTGGTAAAAAAACTTTTGCTCCGTCTTCAAGTTCTGCCTCTTCGTGTTCATCTTCGTCGGCAAAACTTTGAAAATCCGGATTTTTTAGTTTAATATTGTATTCTTTAATAATATCTACCAGAAGCCAAATTTTCTTGTTATTAGGAGTGGAATTTTTCTGGCAATATTCCATGCCGTAGCCATAGGCGCAACGAGTAAGAAGTTTGTCGGCGATACTCCATAGTTTGTAGCGCTCCTGCGCGATTTCATAGGCAGGGGGTTGCTTGCGCGCAAGACTATGAATGATTTCGCTGTAGCGCAAGGTCTGCACGAGATTGGAGGCGTCGTAATTGCGACTGCCAATTTTTATTGTTCCTCCTACGAGGGGCTTGGCGGTGTAGAGGTAGGAAACGAAATTTAATTTATAGGTAGGGTCCGGCAAAACGTCGCGGCCGCCTTTTGGAATAACAAAATTTTCCGGAAATTTTTGCGCTAATTGTGTGCTTAATTTCGTGGCAAATTCATTAAAATCTTTGGCGCCGATAGATTTCCAGAGATTCGCAAAATCACCAACGCCAAGCTTGTAAGTAAAGCAAGCCGCGCGATCTTGATCATCTTTTGGAATTTGAAGTTTTTGACGCTGGCGGAAAATATCTTTGCAAATGTGCCAATAGAGAATGCCGGCGAGAGCATTGTTTGCCGTGGCGGTTTCGAGGTATTTTTTTTCCCTGGCTTTTTCCTTCTTGTTTTTGGCTTTTTCAGGAAGGTAAAAAACCTGACTCGGTTCTATGCTGATTCCAAAAATATTTTTAATATCATCGAGGCCATATCCAGCGCCCGTTTTTATTTGAAAAAGACCTTTGGCGTCACCGGATCCGTCCGGTTTTTTTTCGGATTTACCCAGAGGATTCAAGCCACTTTCTTTGACGGCAATGGCCAGATAATAGTCGGCGGATTCAAGAGTAATGCCGAGTTTTTTAAAAAGTTTTTTGTAATCATCGGTTTTCATTTCATTCAATGCCCATTTTATGGCTTTGCGGGCAGTGGAGATTTTTTCCGGAGTAAGGCTGGGAATGCGGAGGTAATCTTGTGACTGCTGTTCCAGTTCTTTTTGCTCTTTGCGGCGGGCAGCCTTTGAAGCGGCTTTTGCTTTTTCACGAGCCGCGTGAAGCTCGCCGCTTTCCGGCGGTTTTTTGGTTTGGTGGTCGGTGTTCCTAGGTGAGGCCGGTGAAGATTCCAGTCGAGATTTTCCCATTTTTTCGTTCGATTAGATCTGGTAATTATAGCAGAAATTGGGTGGGAATCCAAGTGGTTTTGGGCGGGTCCTCACGGCACTCGCTGATGCTCGGCTGCTGCTCGAGTGCGAGACCAAAGACCGTGTGCAATTTGATAGCACCATGCTATACATTTACACACGACACATCGCACATTGTACTTTCAACCAATCATCCGTATCAAATTTGACGTCTTTTTGACGTAATTTTTGACACGAGACCCGAGCATAAACTTATCCACATCCCGCCCCGGGGCGGGCCCTCGCGGACACTCGCTGCTGCTCGGGAGTCCGACAGATAATGGCTTAATTGAGCCATTATAATTATCAAAAAATTTATTCAAAGGGAAAATCGCTTGATCCGTGAAGAAGGTTTTTTTGGCTGGAAAACGCTTTTGCTTTACGTCAACTTCGTTTGACTTTTTGCCTTTTTTGTTTTATAATATGCTTAAGTTTTTCATCATTTAATAACAAAAACAAAAATGCAAAAACAAAAACACTCGAAGATCAAACACGTCGCAGCGGGAGCGGCTCTAGCTTTAGTAATGTTCGCCGGTGCTCCAGCGGGCGCTAATTATTTTGCAAGTTTAATTGCTTTAGATGAACCTGCGGCAGGAGGGGCTCCTTCACAACCTTCTCAACCTTCTCAACCTTCTCAGGGTGGTGCTAGCTCAACAGGTGGTCAAATGGGTCAACGTGGTCAAGGTCAGGTCCGTGATCAGAGTCAACAGACTCAGGGTCAACCTGGTCAAGGTCAGGGTGGTCAACGTGGTCAAGAGATGAGTGATCAAAGGTCTGGCGGTCAACGTGGTCAAGAGATGAGTGGTCAACGTGGTGGTATGAACAGCCAGGGTGGTAAAAACTCTTTCGGTTCTCAATCTCAGGGTGGTGGTCAAGACGGTCAGAGAGACCCTCGTGGTCGTGAAGAATTCCCAGGCAAGGCTAACGATGATATGTTCCCAGGTGGTGATTTTAACTTAGGCGACATGAGTGAAAACAAAGGAGCTTTCAATAGCCAAAGAGGTCAGGGTCAGGGTGGCCTACGTGATCAACAGATGAGTGGTCAACGTGGTCAAGGTGATCAACAGGACCCTCGTGGCGGTAAAACCAAAGGTGAAAATATATTTGGTAAAGGTACATCTTATCCAACAGATGGTATGGGTAAAATGGGTAAAGATGATTTTTCTACCGATTCAAAAGTGAGAGGAGCTCCAGGTCGTGGTCAACAGGACCAGGGTGGTCAGAGAGACCCTCGTGGTGGTAGCACCAAGGGTGATTCTTTCGATGATCGTGGTGGTCAAGACGGTCAGAGAGACTCTCGTGGTCGTGAAGAATTCCCAGGCAAGGCTAACGATGGTATGTTCCCAGGTGGCGGTAATTCAAACGTAAAATCTCCTTTCGGTGGTGGTGAAGAAGGAAACATGGGTAATCAATCTCCAATGTTCTCATTCCCATCCGCTCCACAAGGTTTAACAACTCAGTTATTTAATCCTTCTATGTTTACTCCAGCCAATAGTAAGAGCACTAAGATTCAACTTGATAGCTCTTTACAAGGCTTGGATCTTGAAGACAACGACTATACTGAAGATTTAGCTACTCTTGTTTCTACATTAAATAGAGTAATCAAGATGAAAGATACAACTAAAGCAATGAATAATCTTCTTACTATCCTGAATACTGCTGCTGAAGTTTGTTCAGCTACAGAAATGGAATGCAAAGGTCAAAATAAATTAATCGAAGATATTGGTAAAATTTATGAAGACGGAAAAGTATCAAAGAAAGAATTCAAAGCTGTTGGTAGATTAGCTGCTGCATTCTTAGATAGCGTTGTTACTGAATATGCCGACGAAGGTGAAGAATAATTCAGTAAAATGAATTTATAAACATTCATTTAAAGGAAGTCCTCGGAAACGGGGGCTTTTTTTGCTGTGAGGGGTGTGGCGTGATTAGTAATTTGGCGCTTGGCTTTGGAGCTTGGTGTAGAGGTTTCTGATGATTTCTTTGCCGGCTTTGCGGTTCATTTCGGCGATGATTTTTGGGCGGCGAATGATTATTTCCTGGGCCCAGGCGGGATTTAAGACGTTGAGCGTGAGGGTTTTATTTTTGTAAAAGGCGGGCTGGATATATTGATCGGCTTGAGGGATTCCCTTGAGTAGTTCCGGCATCATGAGGCGGAAATCGTTGCAGATTTTGGCTGCTTCCATTTCTTTGCCAATACCGTATTTGTTGGCGGCTCTTTTGATGAAGTTTTGAAAAGGTTGGAAGGACATGTCAATTTTCAATTATTAATTATCAATGATCAATTTCCAGGTGGCTGCGGCGGATTTTTCCCAGGAAAACTTGGAGGAATGGGCCAGGCCGTTTTTGATTAATTTTTCTTGAGCGTCAGGATTTTTATATAGGGAAAGGATGGTTTCGGCAATGGAGTCTACCTTGTGTGGATCGAAAAATACCGCGTTATCGGTGCCGCAGATTTCCGGAATGGAAGAGGAATTTGCCGCGGCGACCGGAGTTCCACAACTCATAGCCTCCAGAGGTGGGAGACCGAAGCCTTCATAGAGAGAGGGGAAGACGAAAATTTTTGCTTGGTTGTAAAGTTTTACTAATTCTTTTTCCGGAACAAGTCCGAGAAGTTTTACGGATTTTTCCAGACCAAGAAAGTGAATAGTGCGTTCCACTTCGGGATAGTGCGGATCGGGCTTGCCTGTAATGATAAGTTGCAGATCTTTGAGCTCGGGGAATTCGAGCAGCGCGGATTTATTATTCTTTATCAGATGAAAAGCCGAGATGAGTCGGGGTAGATTTTTGTGGCTGCGCCAGACGCCGGCGTAGAGGAGAAAGGGGGAATGAGTGGCGGATTTGTATTCCGGGTGGACTTTGAATTCCGGCGTCACACCATTATAAATTACGGTGATTTTTTCCTCGGGGACGGCGAGGAGTTTCATCAAATCTTTTTTGGTATTTTCGGAAACGGCGATGATTTTTTTGGCTCTTTTTACAGCATTTTTTATAGTGAGATTATAGCCGACGCGGTGATACCACCTGGTCATTTTTTGTCCCGGAAACATGGAAAGAGTGAGATCGTGAATAGTGACAATATATGGCTTAGAGTAGAGGACTGGAATGTTGAAGTGAGGGAAGTGGACGATGTCGAGCTTGGCTTTGTTTAGTTCTTTGAGGAAAATAAATTGCTCGTCGATGGAATAGTGCTTGGCGTTTACAAGGATTTTGCGAACATGAGGTGGGGGAGTGAAATTTTCGTACTCCGGTTCGTTGAAAAAAAGTGTGAGTTCGTGAGGCTCAGTGAGCTGCGAATTCAGCTTGATAAAATTCTCCACGAGTTCGTGGGTATAACGACCAATTCCGGTAAATTGTGAGCTGAAAAAGCGACAATCGATTCCTATTTTCATGAACCTAATCTAGCATATTAACAGGGATTTTAGAAAAAATTTAGAATTAATTTAAGAAAATTTAATGTTTGATTGATATATCTGGTTTGATAGTAGCTTTTTCAAATTGTGCATTTGACGGAGTGCTATCAAAAATGATATCATTTAATTAAGCAAGAGATTGACCAATATCAACAAAAGAATAAAGAAGTTATTTGAAAGTCCAAGCAATGTCACAATTCAAGAATTACAGATTGTTTTGGAATATTTTGGATATAGGCTGGATAGAGTGAGAGGCAGCCATTTTGTTTTCAAAAAACCTAACAGTATGAATAAATCTATCCCTGTTCATAACAGTAAGGTCAAAGAGTGGTACGTAAAAGATATTTTAAAAATAATTTATGGGTAATATTAGACCAGAAGACTATAGCTATTACGTGATAAATATAGGGGATGATAAAGAAGACGCTTTTAAAGCTATTATTCCGAAATTTCCACATGTGCATGCTTACGGAGATAATGCTAAAGAGTTGAATGACGGGGTAATTGCAGGCCTGGAACTTGAATTAGAGGAATTGGAAAAAGCGGGAAAGAATCCACCACCGCCAGATAGGGAATCTAATTTCAGTGGAAAAATTCTTCTACGGATTAATCCAGAAATTCATGAAAAATTATATTATGAATCTTTGGCCCACAAACAGAGTCTTAATAAATATATTGAAAGTAGGCTGAAATAGTAGATAAATAAGCGGATTTTTGAAAATTTGCTTGTTTTTGGATGGTAAATATATTATCGTCCACCTGCATTATTTACGTGGAGCGGTAGTTCAGCTGGTTAGAACGCCACACTGTCACTGTGGAGGTCGCGGGTTCGAATCCCGTCCGTTCCGCCATTGTAATAATGCTTTTTGGTAGGGGCTGTCCGGGTTCTCGTGCGTTCCGCCATTGTAATAATGCTTTTTGGTTTGCGCTCAAGATCGCGTGAGGTATACTTTCAGCATATGAAAAAACTGTCTATTTCACTTCTTTTTATTTTGCTTTTCCCTAATACAGGGTTTGCCTATTTGGACGTAGACAGTAGTGTGAAATATCAGGAGGCTATTGATTTTATTACAGATCAAAAGATTGTAAACGGCTATTCTGATGGAACATATAAACCTAATAATTATTTGAACCGCGCAGAGCTTTTGAAAATAGTTATGGAGGCATATTTTGGCTCTGAAAAATTTTTGTTGATTGATGAGCATTCTAAAGACACTTGTTTTAATGATGTATCTCCTAACGAGTGGTACACAAAATATATTTGTGGGGCAAAATCTTTTGGCATCATTCAAGGATATATCGACAATACTTTTAAGCCGGATAAATATATCAGCCTGGTTGAGGCTTTAAAAATAGTGCTGAAAACTTTTAATTTTTCTTATAAAGTCGAAATACTACCCTGGTACTACGATCTGATAGACGTGGCTTCCCAATATAATTTTATTCCTCTGGATTTTGTCGATTTTAATCAAAACGTAAATAGGGGACAGATGGCTGATATTATTACCAGAATTTTAAAGTATAATGCCGGTGAATTAGCTACTTATTTGGGCTCAAAAAAGGACATTAGGGTAACTTATGAAAGCCTTGAATCGCACGTAGACACGGACGTGGATGTTGTCGTGGATGCAGAAATTTCTTTTCCCCTCAAAACTGAGGTTATTTTCGAGCCTACGGATTTAGTTGAGATTTGGGGGTTAGACGTGACCAAAGAAAAGAGTAAAATTTCCTGTCCGGAGTTTACAAATTCAATGCAGGACGGCAGAAGTGGCACCTACCTGAAGGGGATTCCAAAAACAGAAAGCGGGGTGAATGTTATGTATTTCATTCCCAATGATCTGACCGAAAAAGATTCTGTAGTTAAGGGCGGAATGCATTTAACTGGTCAATGGCTGAAAAAAATCCAAAATTATTTTGGAGAATATCCATGCTCAAATTTGCAAATTATCTCGCATCAAGATTACGCCGCTGGTGGGCCCGGCTCCTTGGGGATTGGTGGTGAAAGCGGGTTTAATCATTATTGGCTTTTGTGGCATGAATTAACTCATTCGTATTTTGGAACACATTCTTCTAAGGCGTTATGGTTGAGGGAAGGAGTTTCAAGCTCAATACCAGCTTTTATACTGGAGGACATCCATGACCAAATTGAGTGGCCCAAGGATGGCAAGCCAAATCTTGAAGGCGATGGAATTAATGGCTCTTATGAAGGTTTTATGAAACCGAACTATTATGCTTACGATGAAGGTCAAGTATATCGAGAGAAAAATGCTTGCGATTTGGTTGAGCCAAGTGATACTAATAAGGCTTATAAAGATAATAGCAATTGGGGAAGAGTGTTTTTATTCGATCTTGGTCTTAAATATGGCAAGGAGCCGGTAATTGATGCCCTACATGCCGTTTACCTGAAATATCGATTGAGCGACAAACTTATAACCGATGAAGATTTTTATGACGCTTTTTTGTATTACATGAGCAAAAATGGAAGCGGTAAACATCAAAAGGCAAAAGCGTTTTTGGATACTAAACTTTGTAAATAAATTTACTGTGGTTTTGTTGGTAGGGGCTGTCCGGGTTCGAATCCCGTCCGTTCCGCCATTGTAAAATGCATGGGTGATGGTTCGAGGCGTTTGTGGATGAATGAAGGAGCCGCGACGACCGTGAGCCTGTTGACGAAGTGCGTTCAACACTTTTTTTGTCTTTTTGTTTGTAAAAAATTTTAGGGCGGGGATATAATGAGGATCCAAAATGAGTAATTAATTTTTATGAAAAAGAGTAAAATACAATCAGGCGGAAATGTGGAGAAGAAGGTGGACAATCTTGCGAAGACTGTTGGCAATCTTGGCAAGACTGTGGATGGTTTGGCAACAACTGTGGATAGTCTGACGATAACTGTGGATGGTTTGGCAACAACTGTGGATAGTCTGACGATAACTGTGGATGGTTTAGCGATAACTGTGGATGGTTTGGCGATAACTGTGGATGGTTTAGTTACAACCGTTGATGGTTTGGTGAAAGCTGTAGACACCCTTACCAAGACTGCAACTAGAACATCAAGCACCGTTGATGGACTGACACAGGCCGTGAGTGGCATTATTGGATCTCTGACCAAGATGGCAACCAAGGATGAGCTGAAAAATGTAGAGGCTAGGCTAGAGGCGAAGATAGGTGGTATGGCTACGAAGGATGAGCTGAAAAATTTTGCAACCAAAGGTGACATAAAAGACTTGGCAGCTCAAATGGTGACAAATGAAAGATTTGAGGATGTGATGACGTTCTTTAAACAAGATTTTGATGAACTAAAGAGTTATGTTTATACGAAGTTAGTAACTAAAAAAGAATTTTTGAATTCCATACACAAATTCCAAGATTCTTTGGCTGAAATTAAATATTATGGAGAGAAGCGACTACTTTTTGAAGGTCAACATGTAGATTTGCAAAATACTGTGGCAAAACATGAAAATAGGATAGTGGTTTTGGAGAAAAAGATGGCATGAAATTTTCGTGACGTCACGAAACACTAATCTGTTAAATCGCAACCATATGACTCATCGAGCAATAAAAGATCCCGTAGGTAAAAAATACGCCAAAGCTTTAAATCGTTTTATTAAAGCAAAAGAACATATTCTAAATCATGAAAACCCGCGATATTACAATCGTGTATTAGGAAGAAGTTGGAAAGAAATTAATGAAATGTTGAGAGCGATGAACAATCAATCAAGGATATTTTGGACCAAGCTTGCTTGCCATAAAGTTCTCAGGGAATCAGATATAAAACTAGTTGAAGACTGGATGGCTATGTATCAATACAGCTCTTTCGTATAACAATCATCAATACGCAAATCGCCAAAGCTAAACGGCTTACTTAAGCTGAAATACGAGGCTAAATCTTTGCATATGCAAAGATTTTTTTGCGGCGGGTTGATGAAAATTAATATAACGCCTTCGTATAGCAATCATCGCAGTAGACGGTGCGGTTTGTTTGTGGGGAATGAGTAGTAATGAGGGGCTTTTGGCATTTGTCACATTGGCGTTGCCAGAATTTGCGCGGGTTGCGGAGAGTGAAGCGATCGAGGTGGCGCTGTTCCGGGCTGCGGCGAGGGATAGGAAGCTTTTGCTTGCGGTAAAACTGGAGTTCCAGGGGCATAATTTTGAAAAGGCGGCCTGTGACTTCACACTCTACGGCGGTGTTTAGGATATCATCAGTGATGTCTTTTATATTGTCGGGGAGAGCTTTGCCGGTGATTTTTTTCGCAACATCCGGGATTGGTGTTTCATAGTCATCCCAATGCCAGCCTTTGTCCTGAGCCTGCTCTTGTGTGAGTGGATAATAAAGCTGGGCGCTACTTTTGTTGTAACCGAAGAGGGAATATTGAGGAGGAAAATGTGTGCCAAATTGGTTACTTGTAAGCTCGCCAAGTGGGCTCGCCTTTGCTTTCATATGTTCGATAATTCTCGGCACCAGTTCGTTGTATTCTTTTTCCGTATATTGTTTATTCAAAATCAAATATTGATTGTGATTGATACTGGTGGAGCCGAAACAATTGCGGCAGCTATGAACGTGGGCGCAGTAGTAAATATCCGAGCAATCCAGCAGAACCTGATGAGAAAAAAGGATGTGATGACTATGATCTCCGGAGATTGAAGAATCTAACGATTGCTGCAAGCCGGTGCCATATTGATAGATGTCCATGTTGTTTTTCGAACCGAGAACAAGCTGCGTGCAATAGCTGGATTCTTCTACGTCTTCGCAGTCAAAACAGTAATAACAATCCTTGCAATTGTAGAGGTAGTTGCCGAAAGAATTCTGGAGATTGTGGCCCTGGAATTCCTTGAAATGATGGGATTTTTCGAGCTCTTTGCGAGCGGCGGAAAATTTCTGATATTGTACGTGGGAGCCGAGGTCTATTTCGGCAAGCTTTTTTTCGTAATCGGCGCGGCTGAGCTGTTTATTTTCAAAACAATATTCTTTTTCGCGCATACCCACGCAGAGGAAACAGTTTTTGCAACCTATGCAATCGCGGAGGAAAGCGCTGGAATGGCAATTTTGGCAATCCTGACAACCGGTGAGGCCATAAGATTTGTGAACGTCGACGCAGTCGTAGCAAAGCTCGTCGTGTAAATTATAAAAACCGTCAAGGCAGGAGCGGTTTTCTTTGAAACCATAGCCATACATGCAGTCTTCACAAAAGTCGGCATGGGCGAGTAGGTAGCAATTTTTGGCGAAGCCGGTGTAGTGTACGTAATCGGAATTTTGCATCGTTCCGGTTTGGTTCAAAGCGAGCATAGGGGTGCGACGCATTAGTTCATAAAATTGTTCGAAAAACGGGCGGGAAAAATCGAAATCCTGGCCGTAATCTCGGACGTCCCATTTATCACTGATCCAACATTCGCGACAATAAGAAACTTGATTCAAATGCGGCGCGTGTTCGGAAAGGATGCGTTTTTTACACATGTCGCAGGTGTCCGGATAGAGGTTGCGTTCGTTACAAAAAGCGAGGCGGCGTTGCTGGCGGCAGTCAGGGCAAATATCGGGGGAGGGGATGGAATATTTTTTGCCATTGAATGTAGGAGAGACGGTGTCGTAAAACTTAAGATCTTTGTCAGAGACTTGGAAATTCGTGGAGCACAGGGTGCAGGATTTTTTCATAACGTGATTATAGCGAAAACTTACAAAAATTGGAAATTTGACTATTGTTTAGATAAATGCTTTTGATAACTTCCCCAAAAATAGTACGAAAAATCGAATTATCGTTTATTTAAAGCCAAAAAGACTAGTGGTCCCAAATATTGGGGAAGTAAATCTGAAATTTGGTATCCTGCGTGGTCGTGACAGACGAGTGGTCCCGGATTTTGGGGACACTGTTGTTTGAAGAGGCTACATTGGCAAATAGGCATTTTTCCGCTATTTTAAGTTACGTATGAATTCAAAAATAAATAATTTACGTGTTTCTTCGTTCGGGGAAATTGCTTCGCCGGCGGAGGTGATGAAGCAGGCAAAAATCACTAAGCGAGCGGCGGCAACCGTGCTGAAGGCACGTGAGGATATTCAGAATATTTTGGATGGAAAAGATTCCAGGAAAATTATAATTGTGGGGCCATGTTCCATTCATGATTCAAAAGCAGCGCTGGAGTATGCGGAAAAACTCAATGCGTTGAGAAAGAAAGTTGAAAAAAAATTTGTGATTGTAATGCGAGCATATTTTGAAAAACCACGTACGACTGTTGGCTGGAAAGGGTTTATCTATGATCCATATCTGGATGATTCTTATAGCTTAAAAGAAGGAGTGGTTTTGGCGAGAAAATTGTTGATAGAAATAAACGATATGGGATTGCCGACGGGTACGGAAGTACTGGGGCCTATCGTGATTCAATATTATTCCGATTTGATTTGTTGGAGTGCGATTGGTGCAAGGACGGCGGAGTCGCAGACACATAGGGAATTGGCGAGTGGTTTGTCTATGCCGGTGGGTTTCAAAAATGGGACGGAGGGGAATGTGGATGTCGCGGTGAATGCGATTTTGTCAGCGGAGGCGAAGCATAGCTTTTTGGGAATGGATGATGAGGGAAAAGTCTCCGTAGTCGGTACGACGGGAAATCCTTATGGTCATATTATTTTGAGAGGTGGAAATGCCGGACCGAATTATTCCGCTGATGATGTGGCGCGAGCGGCGAATTTCTGTAAAAAAGCCGGCGTGAAGCCAAGGATTATCATTGATTGCAGTCATGCGAATAGTGAAAAAGATTATCGCAATCAGGCGAAGGTTTGGGACAAGGTGATGGCGCAAATAGTAGCCGGATCCCATAATATTATGGGACTAATGCTGGAGAGCAATTTGTCCGAAGGAAATCAAAAAATTGGTGGTGGCTGGGGCGAAATGAAGTACGGAGTTTCCATCACCGATAGCTGCATCAGCTGGGCGGACACAAAGAAAATCATCATGGAGGCCTAGGGTTATTTTTCTTGCTAAATTAAGTATTTTGTGGCATAATAATGGGGAGTAAAAATTAAAATAAAAAAAATGACAATTGAAAGTCCGGGGGCTCCGGATAGAATGGAGGAAAAAGTAATCGGCACAATTGTGGTGAGATGGAATTCTCTTGTTTATCATAACAAGATGGATTTTGCGAAGAGTACCAGAGAAGGGTCTTTCAGAAAGGGAACAAAACTTGATGTTGTAGAGAAAGTTGGCAATTGGTTGAAGGTTAAGGATCCGGATAACGATAAAGATCGCGTTTGGGTTTGGGGCGGCTTCTTGAAAAATGAATCGGAGCTTAAGATTGGGCGTTCCGTGAAATTCGTTAAGGAAAAATCCAAAATCGATAGGCAGGCTTTAGGAGATACCATTGGAGAGGATAGCGATAATTATTTTGATTTTGCTCCATCCGATGAAGCTAGAATTTCTAATTATTCCAAAAAATATTCCGATCAAAATAAAAAAGAATCTTTATTTGCAGATCATAATTTGCTGAACCGTACTTTCGAACATCGTCTGATAGATCATGAGATTTTTTTGGATGATCTGTTGAATGAAAAAAATAAAGCAATGGAGGCTCTGAAATCTATCGTATTACCAACTAAAGATTTTAAGCCTGTTTTTGTGGATATAGGTCCGGGCTTGGCAAATAAGGATGAAGTTTTTGCAGGCGGTAAAGGCAAACCGGCAGTTACATTGCAAGAAATCGCAGATAAGTTTCCTAAAATGGAAACAATAGCTTTAGAATTACCGAGTGAGGTTGATGCTTTTTTGGGAAAAAATCCGGATTATAAAGTCGATGATGATCTGAGAAAGCAAATGATGGATCATCAAAATATTCACGTTGTGGCTGGGAGTGGATTGGATTCACTGAAAGACACTTTGGCAAATTCTAAAAGCAATCCATATCCGGAACGCAAGCTTCCGGAAATAAATTCCAATACGTCTTTAGTTCTTCGTAGCGCAAATTCAATAGATATTTTCGTGCAATGGAATGAGGTAAAACCGTCGTTTATAAAGCTTGCAAATGATTATAAAGAGAATCCAATTATTTATTTTTTTAATCGTGAGATTTTAGTTAAACCGGCCGGATCCATACAGTGGTCCATTGTAGGCAAAACTTCGAATCGTGGATTTAATCATAAGACAAGGGATCTTGTCGATGAGGGATATGCTTATAAATTGAATAACAAAAAAATCGGTAAAATTTATGATAAGTATGTTCAAAAACGCAAAGATGAACCTGCGAGAGTAGGTTTATCAAATTAGTTTTTTTCTAAAAATTTAGACAACTCAGCAGCTTGCAGCGAAGGCAGTGGCATTACAGAAAGGACGGTTGAAGAAATTTCTTTTCCCGGTTTTTTGGGGTTGCGAAATTCGTAAGTGAATGGTTTTTCGGTTTTACCCATGACTATACCTATAATTTCACCTTTTAAGTTTGTTACCGGGGCTCCGAGGTATCCGGCATCCGCTTCCACTCCAAGCAAAATTATGTTCGAGTCTAAAATCTCTTGTACCTCTCCTCCATTTAGAGTGCGTGGTGGAGAATTTTTTGGATTTCCGCAAACAATGAGATAATCCCCGGTGTTAACTTTTTCGTTAGAGTGTCTTGCGGTCAATTCTTTTCCAAACACCGGAGAGTCGAATTCCACCAAGCTAATGCCAAGATTTGAGCTTCTCGTGATTTTCATTGTTTTTGCGGTATCCGGATCGATAGCTTTACTCACTAATTTATATGGCTTTCCGGACTTAATGGCCCTTAAATCTATTGACTCTCTTATTTCTGAGCTGGTTAAAAGATGCCTATCATCTAAAACTATTCCTGAATATCTCTCTCCTTTTGCGGTTTCTAGTATTAGTGTTATTGATGCCAGATCGTGGTGGAGACCGGCTTCCCAGTTTACGGCTGTCAATAATTCACTTGCCAATAATAATTGATTTACAGGCTCTTTTTCTTGGGCTTTTGGGGCTGGGGGTGCTGGCGGGGGGAGTGATGGGGGCGGCGGGGGTTTCGAAGGTACCGGGGGCGTTGCAGGTGCGACAATAACATCATTGGCCAATGGATCTTCCGTGGCCACTATTTGTTCGTCTCTACTATTGTTTATAGCTTTTATTGTTGCGAGTGCTGTGGCTGCCGTAGCAAGTAGAATTACTGAAACTCTCAAAACAAGTGATGGTTTTGATCTGGGATGATCACTTAAATCTTCTTCTTCATTTTGTTCATTACCAAAAATACCTCTAACTCTAAGCTCTTTATTTCTTGGGGGGATGTGTGTTTCTTCCGGATTTGATTGATTGTCGTCTTCAATTTGCATGTAGAGAACTTAGGGAATTATCCCGTATTTGTCAAAATCTTCGCATGTGTTGAAATTCACAAGTTTGACTTTCTTTTCAATATGTTGTATAATAGTAATATGAATAGTTCGAAAAATATATATTCTACAAGAAATTATTACCTGCGGGGATTATAAAAAATCTGCGTGGTTTTAAGATAAAAAAACATTTAATAAAAAACAAAAATGTCAAAACACACAAAGAAAGTAAATAAAACAAAATCCCCAAGCCACAAGAAAATCGTGGGGGCCGTATTGGCTGCGGCTTTCGCTTTTGCAGTTATGGTTGGAGTGCAGGTTAGTGAAATAAATTCCAATCAGTTGAGCGCGGATATGGCTTCGTGTACATCAGGTGGTGGAGCCTGGACTGAATCAACACAATTCTGTCAGATGCCGAGTGGTGGAACTACTACTCCTCCTCCGTCTACTCCAAGCACAATGTCTTGTAATAATGCCGGTGGTACTATGATGACTCCTGCAGAATGTGACGCTGTAGATGCACGTAAAAATTCTTGTACTTCTCCAAGTACATGGAGTACCAGTGGTGGTGGAACTTGTACGGCAGCTGCGACGGGTGGATATGCAGCCTTTACTTGTCCAAATGGGACATATTATCCGGCTGGTACGGGTACCGCCCCTACTTGTCCTGTAGCTACAGTAGGTTCTTGTACTTCCACACAAACATGGAACGCTTCAACAAGTACTTGTGTGAATAATACAACTACAACTACTTGTTCAGGTGGACAGTGGATGTGCGGTAGTACCGGTCAATGTTCTGTAAATAATCTTTGTCCTACTACTGGGACAACTACTTCTTGTACATCAGGTCAGTACTGGAGTGGTAGTGCTTGTGTGAATAGCATGACAACTGGAACAACAGGCAATTCCCCATCAATATATACGTCTTGGAATAATCTCGGACTATCTTCTATGATTTGTACGACTGCTGATCAGACAAAGGTTGCAGCAGCAAAAGTAGCTTGTGCAAATACTCCAACGGGTCAACAAGGACTTTGGACAACAGGTACTACTAATCATGGCGACTGTACCGCTAATCCAAACGCCGGTATTCCGGTATGTAGTGGAAGCGCAGCAACCAATACCAGCACAACTTGTTCAACAGGAATGTATTGGAATGGCAGCTACTGCCAAGCTGCTCCGGTTGGAGTGAGTACTTACGTAAATGAGGCAAACAAATATGTGACTGAGCCTACTTGTACTTCTAAGGGTTTCTTCTGGGCAAATAATTTCTGTTATGCCAGTAAGGAAATGGTTCCCGGTTCTATGAACACAGGATCCAATACCGAAGCCGGATGTAAAGCATCCAATGGTTTCTGGGTAGCTGCTACGGCAGCCGGTTCTCAGGGTTATTGCAAATGGGATACTACAAATATGAAACCTGTTGATACTGTTGGAAATTGTACGGCTAATAATGGTACATGGAATGCCGGTAGCAGCACTTGTACTTATGGTACTTACACTACAAAAGGCGGTACTTGGGAAAAGGAATGTACCGGCAGAGGCGGTAAATGGAGAACCGACGGCGCCAATGGCTGGTGTGAGGAACAGTATAACTACAACCAGAAGCAGGACCAACAGGCTATCGATAATATGAACGCAAAAATGAGAGCTGAATGTGTGCTAAGAAAAGGTACATTCCGTAATGGTCCTACGGAGACCGCTGTGGGTTGGTGTGAGGATAACCAGAATATGCAGTGTCAACCTCCAATGTACTATGATTTTGGTATGCAATCATGCAAGATGCCTGGTGCAGCGTTTGAAAATTTCAAAGGAGATTTCCAAGGTCAGTGTCCAGATTGGGACATGAGATGTCAGGAAATGCAGAGGAATGGTGACGTGAATCAACAATTCATTAATGTTAATGATTTTGCCGATACTCAATGTCTTTCTGCACGTGATGCCAAAAGAGAGATTCCAAGAATCTTAAGAGAACTTGGTGATTTAAGAATGCAATTGGGATCAATTGATCTTGAACGTGCCGAGGGATCGGTAATCAGTGAAGGTATTGGTTACATCAAACAAGCTAAGGATTTGACGGCAAATACTTCTGATCTTTGCGCTTTCGGTAAAGCTCGTGAACTTCTTTCAAGAATTCACAATCCGGACTTTGGATTCTGGGATGCGTTGAATTCTACAAGAATGATTGCTGAATTCAAAATGCAACTTGAACAAATTTCTTTTGAAATAGAAGATTTAGAGGAGAGATACTCTTATATGGGCGTAAAAGATAAAAAAATAGAATCTTATGTGGCTAAAGCCAAGGCGGCAGTTGTCTCATTGAAGGCAAATCCTCCATATGATGAATACAATCCACAGGCACTTTGGGAGGCATTATCTCCTGAATGCCAGAGACAGCCAATGTCTTATAATCGCGGTGGACGTGGTGGTGGAATGCAATATCAACAATGTACTCTTGAACAGGCCTTAGACGGTAATACTCCACGTGGAATACTTGAAGCACTAAGAATGGCAATGGAAGGACAAGAACAAGATCGTTGGGCGGAGAATATATGTGCGGATGCAGCTAATGGTGTAGCTGAATTCCAGGCTATGGTGATTGACAACGACCTGAAAGGTGGTGAGGAAATTATTAAAGATGCTCATGCAGCTATCAGCCTTTGCAACTCCACCGAGGATAAATCCAAGGTAATGCCAATTTTCGATAGAATCAGAATGCGTGCGGAAACTTTGATGAGAAAGGCGGGTCTTGAGGATTTCGGTGGCGGTGAAGACTTTAATCGTAAATTTTCAGGATTGGAAAATCGCTTACCTCCGGAACTATTAGCTCAAATTGATGCTATTGTTGCCGAACGAGTTAAGGCGGAAGTTGGAGCGACTATCGATAGATTTGCAGCTGTAATGAAAGAGAAACTTGGTGATTTTGCGGAAATATTTGATAATGCTACTTTAACCGCTTTGACAAATTCAATAGATGGACTAAAAGCTGAATTTGCAGATAACATTGCCGGTTCTCTTGAAATTGCCGCTGTGGTAAGAAACAAAGAGGCTGCAAATGAACAACAAGCTTCTTTGAGTGCATCCTTAGACTCCCTTGAGGTAGTAGGTCAAGCTTCTCCTGAACTTGAAGCTGTATTGGAAGAGACGCTTTCCGTAGTTACCGAAAGACCTTATGATAACGAAACTCTTGATAAAGTCGAAGATTTAGCCAAGGATGCTGAAAATCTTGCCAAGAACGGTGAAGATCCTTCTGAAGCTTTACTTGAAATCAAAAAGCTTTTGACCTCGGAAGACGACAGAAGGCAGAACATGAAATTGGTTGATGATGGATTGCTTGAACATATAGATATTGATACTAAGGCATGGTACGCAGATGAAGCTACGGAAGCCGGTGTTCTATTTGACCTCGGAACTGTAAATAAGGAAGGCTATATGGAGGCAAGACCTACGGTAGGATTAAATGTTGCCGAAGGTTTAGTAACAGCTGCAAAAGCTGCAAGCATAGAACCAAATTCAAACGTTAGTAGAGAAATAAAATCTATCGTTGGCAATATTGACTGGGCCGGTGAATGGTTCCAGGGAATGTATGACGCAGGAGTGCCTGTAGCGACCCTTGCCGAAAAAGTACGTGCCGCAGGTGGTATAACAGCTTCTATGGAAAGAGGTGAAGCCGTTGATGCTATTATAGAAATAATGAAAGCCAAAGGAGTGGAATGTTCCGGAATTGATACGGAAGATCAAATTGGTCATTATGAAGACTATGACAGATTGTCCGCCGAACAAAAGCAAGACCAAGCTTGTGCTAATAATTTAGGCATCTCAACAGGTGCTGCCGATGGTACTCGTGCCGATGTCAATGCTCCAATCGAGCGTTCTCAAGCATTTACAATGGGTGTACGTATGTATCATACATTGGAAGGCGAAGGCGCAAACTCAGACTTTCCTACTCCTCCATCAGGATTAGAGCAGGATGAAGCTGATCGATCAAGAGACGAGAACTAGAAGTAGTTTTAAAAGGCTCCACGTGGTGTGGGGCCTTTTTTTATTGGAAAAAAATTGACAAAAGAGAGGCTTTGGATAAGATTAATTCTCGCTGGATGAGGGCTTTTTTATTTCATGAAATTTAAATCAATAATGGCTGAAGGAAAAGAAACAAATATGGGGCTGCGCCCCGTGGTAGCAAAATTTGGCGGGACCTCTATGGGTTCAGCAAAAGCAATAAGTCAGGTGGCTGATATACTGGGTGGTGGGCAAGCCGTTGTGGCTGTGGTTTCGGCGACTTCCGGTACGACTGATAAGTTGATTTTGCTGGGAGAGACTGCCGCCGTGAGTGGCAATTGGCAGGAAATTCTGAATGGATTGATTGAAAAACATGCGGCGATAACGACGGAATTAGGCGTGCAGGTGAACCTGAAAAATTTATGGAAAGAATTAAAAGAGAGCTGTGAACAAGTGCAAAAAAAAGGCGAGCTGGAAACTTATATGAAAGATAGAATTTCGGGTTTTGGTGAGAGGATTAGCAGTAATATTTTGGTGGAAGTATTGAAGAAAAATGGGTTCAAAGCGGTGGCGGTGGATGCTTATGAATTGATTTTTACGGATAATAATTTTGGTGAAGGGAATGTGGATTTTGAAAAAACCAACAAGGCAATCGCGGAAAAATTATTGCCTATGATGAAGAGTGGCGTGATTCCCGTTGTGACAGGCTTTATAGCCCAATCGGAAATGGGAGAATATATCACACTGGGGCGAGGTGGAAGTGACTATAGCGGCGCGATTGTGGCGGGAGCATTGGGTTCGAGTGAATTGCAAATCTGGACGGACGTGGATGGAATTTTTAATTTCGATCCGAGAAATGAACCGAGAGCAAAAGTGTTGCCAAAACTTTCGTTCAAAGAAGCGGCAGAGTTGGCTTTCTTTGGGGCTAAAGTGTTGCATCCAAAAACCATTAAACCGGCGATTGCAAAAAATATTCCGGTGAAAATTTTGAATACTTTTAACCCAAGCGCGCCTGGGACTTTGGTGACAAACGAAGAGGAAGAATCTATTAAATCCGTGACTTATAAAAAAGGGATTAGCATTGTGAATATTTGTTCGGCGGGCATGCTTACGGCACCCGGATTTATGTCTAAACTTTTTCAAGTTTTTGCCAGGGCCCATATAGACGTGGATGTGGTGGCGACTTCCGAGGTGAGCGTATCGGTGACGGTGGACAACGGCGAAGCGGATAAAATCGTGGAGCAGTTAAGTAAATTTTCAACGGTGAGGGTGGAAAAAGGTATGGCGATTGTGTGTCTGGTGGGGGCGGGAATTATTCATGACAAATTGGCTTTGAAAGATCTTTTTACGGCAGTGGAAGAACATGATGTCAGTATGGTGTCACAGGGTTCTTCAAAAAGAAATATCACTTTTTTGGTGAAGGAAAGCGAGGTGCAGGAGGTGGCGAAGAAAGTGTTTAATAAATTTTTTATCTAAATTTTTATGAAAAATATGGTGATAGTGGGCGCTACCGGTGCCGTGGGAATGGAGATGATAAATTGCCTTAAGGCTTTGAATTTTCCGGTGGGAAAACTTCGATTAGTGGCTTCGGAAAGGTCTCTGGGAAAAATCGTGAAGACTCCGTTCGGGGAGGTGGCTTGTGAGGTTATTTCGGAAAAAGTTTTTGAAGAAAGTGATATTGCACTTTTCTCAGCGGGAAGCGATATAAGTAAGGAATGGCGAGAGCGTGTGGTAAAGGCGGGGTGTTTGATGATAGATAATTCTTCGGCGTTTCGTTATGAGGCGGATGTGCCTTTGGTGATTCCGGCGGTGAATGCTGCGGCGGCTCGTGAAAATCCCGGCGTGATCGCCAATCCCAATTGTACGACGGCGATTGCGGCGATGGCTTTGTGGCCACTGCATAAAGCTTTTGGACTGAAGAAAGTGATAGTTTCTACGTATCAGGCAACGAGTGGAGCGGGCGCGAAAGGCATGAAAGAATTGGTGGATCAGACGCGCGCGGTTTTTGAGGGAAATGATTTGGGCGGGAAGGGAATTGAGGAATTATTGGATAGGGAACATGTGATCGTGAAAGCCGATAGCGAAGCGAGCCCGAAATTTTTCGTGCATCAAATCGCGTTCAATATTATTCCGCATATTGATAAATTTCAGGAAAATGGATATACGAAAGAAGAGATGAAAGTGGCCTGGGAGATGAGAAAAATTTTTGGGGATGAGGCTATCGCGTGTTCATGTACGGCGGTGAGAATTCCGACTTTGCGGGCGCATAGCGAGAGCATTGTGATTGAGACGCGCGACCCTGTGACGGTGGAGGAAGCGCGGGAGATTTTGCAGAGTGCGCCGGGCGTAGATCTAGTGGACGACGTAAGCAAAAATCGCTATCCTATGCCTATAAACGCGGCTGGCAAATTTAATGTGGAGGTGGGGCGCGTGAGGCAGAGTTTGATTTTCGGGGATCATGGATTGGAATTATTTGTGAGTGGGGATCAGCTGTTACGCGGCGCGGCGCTGAATGCGGTGGAGATTGCGATGTTGTTTGCGTGATCACTATAAAATTAACACTGTCACTATGAAAATTGCATTATTGGGTTTTGGGGGAATGGGGAAGGTGGTGCGAACCATTGCTCTTGGCCGTGGGCATGAAGTGCCGGTGATTATTGATAAACATGAGGAAGAAGCGACATCTTGCTGTCTGTCTGCCGACATTCTGAAAGGAATTGACGTGGTGATTGATTTTTCCGCGGGCGCGGCGGTTTTGGATAATGTGCGAATTTGCAAGGAGGCCGGCGTGAATTTGGTGGTGGGGACGACCGGTTGGCACGAAAAACTTGATGAAGTAAAAGTTCTGACTGAAGTGAATAATATTAATGTTTTGCCGGATGAAAATGGCGGAAGGCCTTGGGAGAATGGGGTT
>CALRGV010000018.1 GCA_943358175.1 Candidatus Peribacteria bacterium | reverse complement strand
TAGGTCTGTCGCCGCGATAAATGTCGTCCGATAGTTTATAAAAATTACCGATTTTGCTGTCCGGTAGCGGCTGGGCCCAGGTCAGTAGGCGCTGTTCCGGTGGCACCGGCATGGCCCTTTCGTAGCCGGGGGTGAGGCAAAAAAGAATAGCTAAAATGATTAAAACCGGGACTAAAAATTTTAGTGCTTTTAATTTTTTTAAAATTTTTACAAAATTTTCTGTCATTTATTTATTTTGTTAAAAATTTTCAGGAGTTTTTTTGCCGAATTTTCCCAGGAGAATTTTTCGGCTTGTTTTAGACCTTTTTTGCGTAGATTGACGCTGAGTTCGGGATCTTTAATTATTTTCAACATGGCTTCAGCGATTTGAATATGACTTTCCGGATTAACCAACAACGCGGTATCACCCACCACTTCCGGAATGGAAGAAGTGTATGAAGCTATCACCGGGCAGCCACATTGCATCGCTTCCAGAGGCGGCATTCCAAAGCCTTCATAAAAAGATGGAAAGACCAGAGCGCGCGCGAGACTATATAAATTGACGAGACTTTTATTGGAAAGATAGCCGAGGAGATGAATTTTTTCATTGAGATAATTGGCTTTGATGGCGGCATGGATTTTTTCGTAATCCCAGCCTTCTTTGCCGACGATAATGAGATGATGGTCTGCGTGACGATCGCTTACTTCCTTGAAAGCTTTGATTAAATTGAGATAATTTTTGCGAGGCTCGATAGTTCCAACGGCGAGGAAAAAATTTTTCGGAAGATTTGTTTTCACAATAAAGTCCTGAAGTGTGTTGGGTGGAATTGGTTTAAATTCGTCGCCAGCTCCACAATAAACTACATCCATTTTATTTGGTTCAAAATGAAAACGCTGCAAAATATCGGTGCAAGTATTTTCGGAAACAGCGCAGACGTGAGCGGCCCGACGCAGTGCACGACGGAGAAGAAGTTTTTCAATAATCGTCGCTTTTTTATTGTGAGTGTTTGTGTAAAGGAAGGCCACGAGGTCGTGGACTGTAAGTATGGTTTTGATTGTTGCCGGAAGAATTGCAGGAATGATGTAACTGGATGGCGCGAAAAAGAGGTCTGCGTTTTCTTTGCGGATGTCACGAGCGACTTGGTAATGCCAGAACGCGCCTTTGCTCGTAAAGAGTTTCAGACGAGCATTTTTGAAATCGGAAAATCCGGGAATGCCATCGCGTGCATATAAAATATATTCGTTTTTATCGGCCGCGCACCCCGCGCGACACGGAGCCTTAGCATCGTCGAGCTTGAGCAGCGCTTGCACGAGATTAAAAGTATACCAGCCCTTTCCGGCCTTTTCTCCACCGGCCGCACGAATATCTATGGCGATTTTCATAAGCTCAGTATAGGCGAAATTTGGGGATTTTAGAAATATTTTAGAATTAATTTAAGAAAATTTAAGATTTGGTCGGTACAATTCTGAGTTGAATTAATATTTAACTTATTTTTTATCATGAAAAAAGATGCAAAAATTGAAGTAAAAGGATTGCAGATTGCGCTGTTTCACAAGAATAAAGATGATTACATTTCGCTGACGGATATCGCGAGATATAAGAATAAATTTGAACCGAAAGATATTGTAAAAAACTGGATGCGTGCAAAAAGTACAATTGAATTTCTTGGGCTTTGGGAAAAGCTAAATAACCCTGATTTTAAAGGGGTCGAATTCGACCCCTTTAAAAATGAAGCTGGTAGTAATTCTTTTGTACTATCACCTCAAAGGTGGATAGCAAAAACAGGAGCGATAGGACTCATTTCGAAAGTTGGGCGTTTTGGCAGCGGTACTTTCGCCCATAAGGACATTGCCTTTAAATTTGCCTCCTGGGTTAGTGCGGAATTCGAACTTTACTTGATCAAAGAATTCCAAAGACTCAAAGAAATAGAAAACCAAAAATCAAATTTTGGATGGAACGTAAAAAGAGAATTAGCGAAAGTAAATTATAAAATTCATACGGATGCGATAAAACAGAATTTAATACCATTTAAAATCGATCAAATTCCTGGAAAATTTATTTATGCCGGCGAAGGAGATCTATTAAATAAAGCTTTGTTCAACATGACCGCAAAAGAATGGCGTGAACAAAACCCTGACAAGGAAGGAACTATTCGAGATTATTCTACAATTGAACAACTCATCGTTCTCTCAAATATTGAAAGTCTGAACGCGGAGATGATTAACCTGGGAATAGAACCGGAAAAAAGGCTTCTGAGGCTTAATCAGGTGGCAATTTACCAGATGAAATCTATTCTAGGCCATCCGGCCACGAAGAGGTTAAAATAAATAGTACAAAACTTTACATTCCCCAAATTTGGATTATGCTTGAAGTTGTAAGATGAAATTAACAAAAATTTTATGCCAGATTCATTGAAAATCAAGTTCACAAAGTTGTCTCTAGTGAGCAAGGCTATTTTGATCGGTGGTTTTTTGACGGCTTTGAGCGTGTTTATGCCTTGGTATAGTGACCTGGATCAATTCAATATTGGGGAGAGGTTTTTGGGAATTTCCGGACCACTTTATTTGGCGGGATTTTTTGTTTTTGTTGCCGGGGCGGTTTCTGTAGCGCTGATTGCAATTAAAATGATGGAAAAAAGAATGCCTAGATTGCCTATGAGTGAAGCCCAAATACATATTGCCGGCAGCGTCCTATCATTATTTATGCTCGTACTTACAGCTTCAGCTTATTTTCACCCAAAATTTGGAGTAAATTTAACGGATAAAAGTCTGGGATTCGGCATGATTTTAGCCTTTATCGGCAGTGGTGTAATGATGCTGGGTGGAATCTTGGCGATGAGAGCGAAGGAAGTGAGTTTTGACGTGGAAGGAAGTATCGCGCCTTTGATTGATATGGAAAGGGAAAAAGCAGATCTCAATATGCGAGATGTGACTGTCGGTGAAGCGATGGATAGGGATAGGCACGGGCAATATCAGGGCCAATATACCGGCAGAGCCAATAGCTGGGGGCCGGTGCAGGAATCCATCAATAACTTGAAGGATAACGAGGATCAGTAATTATCTGCGATGTTGGCTGTGGCGATGAGCACTTCCACCGGCTGGACGATGTCCGCCTGGCCTTGGGCCGCTTGGACGGTGAGAACTTTGACCACCACCTCCACGGTTTCCACCGAAACGACGAGTGCTTGAAGGCCCATTGCCTACAAATTGATCGCCAGGAACTTCTGGATGCTGCGAAAGCTTAATTTCAGTTTTAATAATTCTTTCAATATCTTTTACATCACGTCCTTGGTCGGAAGTTGCGAAAGAGATCGCATGACCCTCTTTGCCGGCACGACCGGTTCTACCAATACGATGGATATAATTATCTGAATCGTCCGGAAGATCATAATTCAAAACGAGCTCAATTCCACTTACATCAATACCACGAGCAGCAATATCAGTAGCTACGAGTACGCGATATTTACCGGTTTTAAAACCGGCCAGTGCTTCTTTACGTTGACCAAGAGAACGATTTGAATGAATTTCCGCAGCTGGACAACCACTGTCCATGAGAACAGCTTTTACCACATGCGCTCCCCTCTTTGTACGAGTAAAAATAATAATTGAACCTTTATATTCTTGGATAATCTTCACAAGCAAACGTGGTTTGTAGCCCTTCTTCACAATAAAAATTTCCTGGGTAACTCTTTCCGCAGCAGTACCTTCCGGAGCGACTTCCACGCGTAAGGGAAGTTTCATTTCCTGAGTAGCAATCTTTACTATTTCTGCAGGCATAGTCGCTGAGAAAAGCATGGTCTGCCTATCCTTTGGAATGGTTTTCAAAATCTGTCTAATTTGTGGCGCGAAACCCATGTCGAGCATACGATCCGCTTCATCCAAAACCAGAGTGCATACTTTATCCAGGCGAATAGTGCGACGTTCCATGTGGTCGAGAAGACGACCGGGAGTCGCAATCAGAATACGTGGAGAGCGGCGAAGAGCAGCTATCTGGTGATGCATGGATTCTCCACCAATAAATACCGCCATACCAATTCCGAAAGCTTGAGCAAAAGGCAGCAAACTGTCATAAACTTGCAAAGCTAATTCGCGGGTAGGAAGCAGTACCAATCCCCCTCCTTTAATCTGAGCGAGACGTTGGATCATTGGTAAACCAAAGGCAAGAGTTTTGCCTGTTCCTGTCTGAGCAATACCAATTATATCTTTACCCTCAATGGCGATAGGAATTGATTGATGCTGGATCGGCGTTGGTGTCGTAAATCCGAGTTTTTCGATTTTTTCTAGCAAAGCAGGAGCGATGCCGAGGCCGTAAAAGCCATTTGTTGTTGTATTCATGCGAGCATCCTACATGGTTTGACTTTCAAAAGCAAATATGTCGTAGTTAGGGTGCTTGACTTTTATTATTTTTTATAGTATAATAAAAGCGCAAATTGATCCTTGAAATAAAACAAAAATAAAAAAATGCTTTTAGGAAGAGTTGAGTAACTAAATCACTTGTTGCGCTTTAGTTTATCCGCTCTTCCTAAAACTTTCCTTCTCATGATGAGTGAGTAAGTTTTGTAAGATAACCTGATATTAGAGGCGGTTTACCGTCTCGCTCTGCTTCGCAAGAAGTTTGGGACGCTTATCAGGGATACCTCCTTTTTATGATCATTCTCGGGAAAGCCTCGAAGGATGTTGATAGAAAGAACTGGATTTGATCCGGTTGATGTTCTCTTGGGTGCTAACGATCTTCATTACCGCAAGGTATGCAGAAGAAGGCTTCCAGTGGTTGAGCAAGAATACTAGCAATGGTGTTCAAGCAAAGACCATACGACGTTAATTCCATGAAAGAAAGTCTTTCATTTCATTTTCGCCTCTGAAACATTCGCTGTTCATGGGTCGCTCGCAAGGGTCGCCACGTGAAGCAATTCAGCTGTACTGATTGGTCTGCAAATTATATTTGCTTTCCTTTCTGTGTGTAGTGTCTCTAAATATCTTTCAATAACAGGGGAATGTTTTGGGCGGATGCTACAAAAAAAGGATCAATATTAAAATTTATTGGTCCTTTTTTGTTTTACTTATTATGGCTTATTTATCTTTGACACTCTTTGGATTTGGACCGAATTTATTTTCGCCGGGATTGCTGTCCGTAGCCATTAAAACTATCAGCCAAATGAAACCAACCAAAGGAATTAGGGACACCAACAACATCCAGCCGCTTTTGCCAATATCATGCATTCTTCTCACTGAGAGGGCTAATCCCGGAATCAAAGTTGCTAAAGCGTAGAGTCCGGTCAAAATATTCACGTTTACATTAAGGCCGCCGACAACAAGTAAATTATTGCGAATTATAACAAAATCAAGAAAAGTAAGCGCAATACTGACAAGAATATTGAATAAAAGATAGTACCAATACTCTGATCTGCTAGCGCGTCCACTGAATACGGCGTACTTTTTAAAGGCTCCAAAATAGTAATTCATATTATTTTTTTAAAGAAATAAATCTCTCGCATGATATATGCTAGGTTTCATATTTTCAAGTGCGTATCAACACATGCAGTTGTAACTGTTTTCGTTATTCTTGGTCAATCCCCAGGGATCGCCATTGGATTTCTTGCCTTTCCAGCTAGAGCCATCCTTGGCAGCTTCAACTGCTGATGGGTCCGGGAGTCCTGACGCACCAGCTCCTTTGAGTTCAGAAAGTGCACTTTGGAGTTTTGAATTCATATTTTTGTGGGTTAATTAATTTTCATTAATCAGATAAAGGCGACTATCTTCTACGCGGTAAAGTAGTGGTGCCACGAGAATTTTTGGATATCTTAGACGAAGGCGTTTAACCTCACTCAAAATAAAATCCACTTCATTGCCAATCTCATATGTTGGGGCGAAATGATCAAAATGCTCTTCAGCTGATTGCTCATCCCAGCCGGCTACTTTTACTAAACCATCAATGAATTGTTTTTTCTGAGAGATAAGGTTCACCATGCGGCACTGTGTGTGCCCAATCAAAGCAATTGTGTTTACTCCGCCGACAGAAATGGCAAAAGATACTTTAAATTCACTATGACGCAAATTTGCTCCACCGGTGCGAATAATAAAAGCAAAATTATCGGGCATATGAAGATGCTTGCGATTGTCCATGCACATTCCCACGAGGAGTTTGGCTTTTTCGTAAGATTCAAATGGTCTCTCGAGATTGTGGTATTCGAGAAGAAGACCGACCGGTGTATCGCGGTATTGATCTGGGATATCTTGTGCTGAATTGATAGCGAGTAGATGATTCATTTTGAATTTATTCTATATCTGGTACTTCTGCCCAGGCCGATTCTTTCAATTTTTTTCAGTCTGAGTAATGTATCCACCGCTTGGTTAATTGTTGGTCTGGCAACTTTAGCATGTTTAGATATTTCTGCCGGAGAGGCTTCTTCAACAGTATTTAAGTATTTCCATACCGCCAATTGTTTTACAGAGAGTAATTTTTCAAGGTTTTCTTTTGAAAGTAATTCCACCGCTTGCTTGGATTGCTCAAGTAGAATATCCAGAAAAAAATTCAGCCATGCCGTGATATCTTCTTTTTTCTTTTTAATCGTTTTTTGGCTTCTGCGTAAAGCAATGTAATATTCAGGTTTATTATTTTCCACCAATTTTTCATGGGAGATATATGGTATATATTCGTAGCCTTGCTTTAAGAGTAAAAAATTAGTGAGCAGACGTGAAGTTCTACCATTGCCGTCAATAAATGGGTGTATGCTAAGAAATTCAACTAAAAAATTTCCAATAATTAGCAGAGGATGACTCGCTTTGTCTTTCATCATGGCAACTGTCCATTCCACCAGCTCCTGCATTTCCTTTGGAGTTAGATATGCGTCGGTAGTATTGAATACTATTCCGACAGAGTCTCCTTTTTCGTTAAGCATGTGGACTTTATTTTCTTGCTTCTTATATTCACCGCGATGACTTTGATCTTTATCAACATACTTGAGCAATTGATTATGAAAATGTTTAATAGCACTCTCGCTCAGACTTATAGATTTCCAGGTATTAAAAATGTTTTCTAGAAGTTCGTAGTATCCCTTCACTTCTTGCACATCTCTGTCGGCAAATTTTTGCACCGATAAACCGCGCATCATTTTTTCGATGTCTTCATCTGATAATTTTGCACCTTCAATGCGTGTTGATGCTCCTGTCGAAGTAATCAAAACTGATTTTTTCAGGCGTCCCAAAACCTGTGGGCTTAACCTTGCGCCAGCAATCCATCTTCCTTTAAGCTCATCTATTTTGTTTATTTTGAGCCAAATTTCCTGAGGAATATTTTTCAATCTTGCACTCAATCTCTTATTATTCATAAATTCTTAATCTTATACTTTAACTATATAAGATTATATAAGATTAAGGATTTAATATCAAATATTTATTGAATGACATATTGGCTTATTGTGGCGCATACAATGGTGGAGTCATTGTACTGAAATATGGGCTTGTAACCATTCCTATTTAAATAAGTCGTCCAGCTCACAAGAAAGCAGGGTTGATTTATTGAGCACAATTTCTTCTTTTTGATTCAAATTATCCGCAGTCATTCTGATGAGTTTGGTTGTGATTTTGTCGCCGATCATTATATGATTTGTTTTTTTAAGATAATTTTCAATTTTCTGATAAAAAAGAGTGGCGTATTGTTTCTGTTTCAGAACCTTCCTTCCCTTTACTTCTCGTGCTTCAGATGTCATATGTTTGACGACATAGTCGTCTATGACTATCGTTAATTCACCTTCTTTGTCATCAATCCAGTAATCACTCAGCCTGTATTTGATGCAAATTTTCGCCCCCTCCTCGGTTGAGTATAAATAGATAAAGGAAAGGATGTCTGAGTCCACAGTAAGACCTACTCCCTCAAGATTCGTAACCGTGTGGATGCAATATGATTCAATCAGTCTCAAATAACTTTCTCTCCAATTTTTAAGCCAGTTTTCAATATACGTCTGATTCATAAAAAGTGGCGTGAGATCCTGTTTGAGATTTGCGTCGCTTACTTTATTCATCTTTAAAGTAAGTTTGTCAAAAAGTGCACGCGGATCTTTCACCTCAACCCCTTTTACTAAAAGATAATCAAGATCTGGCACCACTTTTTTTGTCATATACCAGAGAAGATCGTAGATATCACGGCCTTTTTCTTCATATAATTCATTATCTATGCCGCGCTGTCCGCGCAAGAAAATTGCGGCAATTTTGCTCGCCATGAGCACAGACATGTTGTAGATCTTAATTACGAATGAAAGTTGATCGCGGTTGATAGGTCGGCGCTCAATCACGGTCTTTAGGGTAGTAAAATGATTGAGGTCAATTTTGATATGCACCTGCTTTGACGGATGGTCGAGGCCAAAATCTTCGCCCATGTGGAACTTCAAGGTTAACCCCCTTCCGGTGGTTGTTTTTATCGTAAGAAAATTCTCTCCGGCGCCGTATGCGTTCGTGAAGTGATCTTCTATTTCCTTACTTAACTCTTTCAAAAATTTATCAGTTACTGGATGTACAACTTCAAAATCCAGATCAACCGACATGCGGTCAAGCCCGTGGCATATGCGGAGAGCAGAGCCTCCATACATAGTCCAATTGCTATAATCCGGATGATGATAAATAAAGTTTAGAACATAAAATTGCAGCTCCTCCTTGAGCGAATTACGCTGCGTCTCACCATCAATCTTTCCATACGCGGAAATATCTTCGAGCTTTCTTTTGAGTGTTATAAGGATCTGATTATCCATGGTTTATGTAATATTTTATCATAGTATAGAACTTTTTTTGCTCTTCGTTACTAATTTCATCAATGTCGATGCGTAACTCTGCAATCAGGCCTTTTATGCTTTCAAATCGTACACCGCGAAATTGATGCGTCTTTAAATAAAGCAGATCGAAAAGTGCTTTTGATGGAGATGCGATAAAAAAATCGAACCTTCCCTTTGCGGAAGTAAAACCCGAAAACAACTCTTTTTTTATCGACTGGTAAGAAAAATTACCTACCTTTGTCTCATATGCTCTTGTTACTTTTGGCGTAATTGACGTTATTGTGTGTATTACTTCTGTGGTCAGATTGTAATACTGCAGTGCGGTCCACAAACTTACATATGAAGGTGTACGAATAATGTTCGCGAGATAAAATGAATAGGAAATGTCACCTCTATTTTTATTATAAAAATCAGCAGATACGTAAAGGCCATTCTTGAGTTGGAGGATTTCTTTACGTTTTAAAGACCGGCTGATATAGGCATCAACCGTTGTATTTTTGAGGCCATATTGCTCACTGATCTGATACACAGCTCTCTTGGTGAAATATGGTTGAGACTTGAGCTGTTCCAGTAAGATTTCTCTGTATTTCATAATTATGATGATATCATATCAAAAATGAAACTGTCTGTCAATAACATGTAATAAAAAATTACTCGAACGGTGCGTTTTTGCAAAATTCTTTACTGTGGCAACTTGCATAGCTGGAAGATTTTGTAACGCCGCAAATTTCACATAGATTTTCATCTTGAGAATTTTGAGAGCACATTTCACCAAATGAAGTGCAATACGCCTCTACATTCTTTACTTCCGTTTTAGATGAACACCCTGAGAATAATAGAATCGCACCCGTTAAAATTAAAAGTTTTTTCAAATTAGTTTTTAGAACTTTATACTTTTTAAGATTGTTTGGAAAACATCATTCTTATTATTTTCCCATGCCATTTCTATGTTTATGACATATTTCTTTCCAAATACTAATGCCTCGGCTGATGATGATTCACCAACGGCATTGAACACAAGAGCTTTTTTGCGGTTAATAGTTTTCTTTTTTAATTCTTTTATTTCAACATCTTGCTTTAATTCACCAAGTATATCCTTATAGATCATATCTGATGAATGATAGGCTCTTATGCGAATAAGCCCATATCCATCAAAATCTGCAGGCATGCCATCTTGAGGTTTTGTGGGAACACTAATGGTCCAAGCGGGCTGAAGGTTTGGTTCATAGTACCAAATATTATTTTGCGCATCAACTGTTGGCTGTTGCTTATTATATTCTATATACTTTAAATTAACACCGAGTTGTTTATTGTTATAAGAACTGGCATTTCCAGCGTAGGCTAAAGAACTAAAAAAGAATGAGCTTAAAACCATTACGGCAGCAAATGTTTTTTTCATAAAAATGTATTGAAAATCACTGGTGGCCGGTTAAATCGATAAATTTTTCATAAAAACGGCTTAGCTAAGGTAAAAAACAGGCGAAAAATTTTTCAACGACTTCAATAGGAATTCTGTATGGTTAGAAGACTATCCCTAACCATTTTTTCGCATGTTCCAGGGCAAATACGTCTTCAATCAAGTCATCAGTTTCATTTCACAATATGAGTTTAAAGAGTGTGTCGATGAATTCAATGGAGACCGTGGAGTTAAAAAACTCTCTTGCTGGCAACAATTTTTGACGATGATATTCGGACAGCTTGGTAAACGTGAGAGTTTGAGGGATATTTGCATCTGTTTTGCGGCACACCGAAGGAAGCTCTACCACCTCGGGTTTTCGGATGCGGTGAAACGCGCCACGCTGCAAGAAGCAAATGAGGTTCGTGACTACCGGACGTATGAAAGATTTGCGTATACGCTCATCGCAAAAGCCAGAAAGGCCTATATGAATGATGCTGAATTCACTCTTGAACTTGATGGCGCTGCGTATGCGCTGGATTCAACAACCATTGAGCTTTGTCTTGCCATTTTCCCATGGGCAAAATTCCGCACGACAAAATCAGGAATCAAGCTCTATACTCTTGTTGATTTCAAAGGGAATATCCCTGCTTTTGTTCATATCACGTCAGCGAATGTTTCGGATGTGAAAGCCCTGGATGTGATTATCTTTGAAGCAGGAGCATGCTATGTTATGGACAGGGGCTATCTGGATTTTTCACGTCTCTATGCCATCCACACCGCCGGAAGTTTCTTTGTTACACGGGCAAAACACAATACGAAAATGAAAAGGCTGTACTCAAAGGCGGTAACTGATGAAGAAAAGAAACAGGGCATTCGATGTGATCAGGTTGTGGTATTAACCGGACAAAAATCGAAAAAAGATTATTCTGAAAAACTTCGACGCATCAAATATTATGATGCTGAACAAAAGCGTTATTACGTTTTTCTAACGAATAATTTTATATTGTCTGCAGCGACAATTGCCGAGCTCTACCGGTATCGTTGGCAGGTGGAGCTTTTCTTCAAATGGATCAAGCAGCATCTGAATGTTCAAACTTTCTGGGGATACTCTGAAAATGCCGTAAAAACGCAAATCTGGGTTGCGATGGCGACTTATGCGCTTGTGGCTATCGTCAAAAAGAAATTGTGTCTCACACAGAGCATGAATGAAATATTACAAATTTTGAGCATTTCCCTTTTCGACAAAACGGCTTTAATCCAGCTCTTTTCCGAATGTGATTCCAAAACCACCCAAGAAGAGTCGGAAAAACAGCTTATCTTAGCCGGTTTCTAACCGGCCACTAGTGGGGAATTATAGGAACTTCTCGGCCACCAAAATATCAACACAACCCAAATTTACACTCAAGTTTCTTCTTCTCTAATGACAAGCGTAAAAAGTCCGCTATAATGGCGCCATGAATGATACACAGACAACATCAAGTTCGGTGACTCCTGCGCCTACCGAGGTGGCAACGCCTGTTGTTCCGGCAGCGGTACCTGTATCAGCTACTCCGGTCGATGACAATCCAATAGTTTTTTACTGCAAGGATTGCAGCGAGATAGTGGCCACTTCCCGTGTCGGTGGAAAATATGTCTATACATGCAAAAAATGTGGCACTAAAAATGTGGCCTTCGGTACGAAGAAAAGTATTTATGGCTTCTTTAAGCTTGAAGATAAAGAAAAAGCAAAACTTCGCGAGGCCAAACGTGAGGAAAAACGTCGAATGCAAGTTGGCGACAAGAGTATTAAGCCGAGAGTGGCTTAGTCTTAAGATCGTCCTAGGACGGAATCGCGAGTTACAAAACTTTCTCGCAATTTTGGCAAATCAATCTCCGACGAATTTAGAAAAAATTTAAGAAAATTTTAACTTTGTGTGATATTACATCTGATGTCGTCAGGTATTTTGAAAATACTATTGACGGTGAGCATACACTCACCTAAACTGAGGACAAATAATCCCTAATAAAAAACATATGGATCCAAAAAATGACAAGAGCAAAGCTGTAGAATCTACAATTGCTCAAAACAAAAACACAAGTGAGGCAAAAAGTGAAAAAGCCAAAGCTATAGAATTGGCAATTGCTCAAATCGAAAAAAACTTTGGTAAGGGCTCAATTATGAAAATGGGCGAGATTGGCAAATCTCCGATTGAAACAATTTCAACCGGTTCTATTTCTTTGGATGTAGCTCTGGGTGGAGGTATTCCACGTGGCAGAATAGTGGAAATATTTGGACCGGAAAGTTCAGGTAAAACCACTTTAAGTTTGCACATTCTGGCGGAAGCACAAAAAAATGGTGGAACTGTGGGCTTCATCGACGCGGAACATGCACTTGATCCGGAATATGCTAAAAGAATCGGTGTAAATATCGATGAGTTGGTACTTTCTCAACCGGACAGTGGTGAACAGGCGCTTGATATCGTAGAGACGTTGGTAAGAAGTAATGCTCTTGATGTGGTGGTGGTGGATTCTGTTGCGGCACTTGTGCCAAAAGCGGAAATTGATGGAGATATGGGAGATTCTCATATGGGATTGCAGGCTCGCTTAATGAGTCAGGCTCTACGCAAACTTACAGCTGTGGTTTCCAAATCAAAAACTACGGTCATTTTCCTCAATCAATTACGCATGAAGATTGGAATAATGTTTGGAAATCCTGAGACCACTACCGGTGGTCAGGCACTGAAATTCTACGCTTCAATACGTATGGATATTCGCGCTTGCGGAAAAATTGAAGATCCTGCGAGTGTAGAAAAAGAACTCATAGGAAATCATGTAAGAGTAAAAATTGTTAAAAATAAAATGGCGCCTCCGTTCAAGGTTGCGGAATTTGATATTATGTTCAATAAGGGTATTTCTTTTGAGGGAGACTTGCTGGATTTGGCAACAAAATACAATGTCGCTCGCAAGTCCGGAGCTTTCTACACCTACAAAGAAACCAAGCTTGGACAGGGTCGTGAAAATGCTAAAATCTTCTTGATGGAAAATGAAAAGGCCTGCAAGGCAATCGAGAAAGACGTAAAGACATTGTTGTACGGCGATCCTAAAGAAGTGGAAAAATTAGTTGGGAAATTAGCCGAAAAATTACCGGAAGAAGCATGATGGACTACGAAAAACTGATTCAATATGCTTTGAGAATTATTGCCAAGAAACGCTATACCGGTTTTGAAATGGAGAAAAAATTAAAACTGTTTACAGCGAGGCAGGAAAAGCTGGCCCGCAGGGACTCCGAAGATCTTCATGGGAGTGAGGATCCACTCAAGGAAGTCGGCGGGCAGGAGCAGGCTATTGAAAAAGTTTTAGAACGCTTGAGAGAACTACAATATTTGAATGACTCTGGCTATGCTGAGGATTACATTGCTGACAGAACAAAATTTAGGCCGCGCGGCAAATTTCTTCTCGCCAGAGAATTAAAAAACAAAGGATTAGATTCGGATCTAATCAAAAACGCCCTAGAAAAGCAAACTACAGATGATTCCGAAATCGCGGCCAAAGCCCTGGAGAGGAGGTTAAGGCAATGGCAAGATTTGCCTTTGCAGAAGCAGAGAGAGCGAGCGTTTCGCTTTCTCGCTTCGCGGGGTTTTGACCAGGATGCTATTTACAAAGCCATAAACTGCTGTTACAGTAGGCACATAGAGTAGAATCATTTATTTGATTCTGCTTTTTCTTTTTTATCCGTTTACCCTTAATTTTATGCAATCACAATTTTTTGCTGCCATTAATCAGCTCTGTGATGAGAAAAATATTCCTCGCGAAAAAGTTCTCGAAACCGTAAAAGCCGCTCTCAGAGCCGCTTACCGTAAAGACTATGGCCACAAGGAAGAAAATGTGGACGTAGCAATCGATGAAAATTCCGGTTTGGCGACTGTTTATATTATCAAAAAAGTTGTCAAAAGAGTGGAAGATGAAGGCTTGGAAATTTCTCTGAAAGATTCACATAAATATGACAAGAAAGCAGAAATTGATGGCGAAATACGAATTGATGTTACGCCGATGAATTATGGTCGTATCGCTGCCCAAGCGGCAAAACAGGTCATCATCCAAAGAATTCAAGAAGCTGAAAGAGACGTAATGTACGATATGTTCAAGGACCGTGAAAACGAGCTCGTAAATGCGCTTGTTCACCGCGTGGATGGCAATAATGTTTACATCAATCTCGATGATAAAATCACTACCCTGCTCCCACACGATCAACAAATTCGTGGTGAAAAATATTATTCCGGACAAAGAATCAAATTGTATTTGGACAAAGTAATTAAAACTACAAAAGGTCCTGAGCTTTTGATTTCTCGTGCAAATCCAAACCTTGTAAAAAAGCTTTTGGAGCTGGAAATTCCTGAAATTAAATCCAAACTTGTAGTAGTGAAATCCATTGCCCGCGATCCCGGCGTACGTTGCAAGGTCGCGGTGTTCTCAACTGATGAAAAAATCGATCCAATAGGATCATGTGTAGGCCAGAAAGGCGTACGTGTACAAAACATTATGGAGGAGCTCAATGGTGAAAGAATCGATATCATTCAATGGTCTGAAAATATGGAAGATTATATAAAAACAGCTTTGGCTCCAGCCAAGACCGCGGTGATAAAGCTTGGTACCAACGAAAAACGCGCTAAAGTTTACGTAAATCCTGATCAAAGACCTCTCGCAATCGGTAAACAGGGACAAAATGTTCGTCTAGCTTCTATTCTTACAGGATGGGAAATCGACATTATGGATATCAGCGAATTTGCCGGTGCTCCAGGTGGCGCACCGAAGGCTGAGGTGAAAGCTGAAGTAAAGGATGTAAATGGTTTAGGTTTGTCAGAATCTATCGTTGAAAAATTGAAAACTGCAAACCTTACAGAAGTAGCTCAGCTCAAGGGCTTGGCTGCTAAGGATTTGATGGAGGTTGAAGGTATTAATCCGGTCGAGGCGGTAGAGATTGCTGAAGCGGTGAAGAAGGTGAAATAGGAATGTTTGGTTCAAAGTAAAGAACCTGTCGGTAGATAGGTTTTTTACTTTTACTATTGACTCTTTGAAAGTAGGTGTTATAATTGGTATTTGTAAAATCTAACCCACCCATATATGAGTTTCAAAGCAGCAGTATTAGGTTTAGCAGTTAGCACCCTAGTAAATGAAGGGTGTGAGGATGCCAAGAGAGCGCCATTACCGGAAAATATTTTCGGCGTAACATTCTCTCCTGAACAAGGAATTAAAATCAGTAACGCAGTGCGTGGTGCAGCTGAAAACTGTATTGCGGGAACATTCTCAAGGCCAGAATTCGAAGCTGAAATGGCAAAATTTGGTGAAGATACAAAAATGGTAAATGTTCACTGCGAGAGCGGATCTGAAGCCACAATAATAAAAGGGCCAAGTCTGTGTTCGTTTTCATACAGTACCACTGATGGTAAAAACTATACTTCAGGTAAGGCGGATTGCGCAGCCGGTTACTAAATATAGCTGTTTCATAAGAAGGCCTTCTACTTGTTTGGAGGGCCTTTTTCTGCTATAATAATTAGATATTTTCGAACCCCAGAGCGCTTTGCGCTCAAGCGAGGCCATTCTAAGGCCGAGCATAGTGAGCGGAGCGAAAACCATTTATCCAAATTATGCCAGACGATAAGGCAATACAGGCAGCTCAAGAGATGGAAAAGGCGTTGGCAGCGGAAAAAGCTGCGAAAGCCGGACCTGAAGCAGGCGTAAAAGCGGCAGAAAAGACAGATGCGGACACGAAAACCGGCGTTGATCAATCCGCTTCCTCCATGTCCAATGCCGAGAACGTGGCCGCTATGGGCAATATGTCCAATATCAATCGTGAATTCCAGGAGAAATCAGTTTTAAAACAGGCTGAATCTCTCAATTTACCATATGTAAATATCGGCAAGACTCCGCTCAATCCTGATTTCCTAAAGCTTGTCGCTATAGAAACCGCTACAAAAGCCCGCATAATCCCCTTTTTCCGTACAGGTAAAAAGGTTCGCGTGGCTGTACAGGATATAAATAATCCTGACACGAAAGCCGTGATAAAAGATTTGGAAGATAAAGGCTATGAAATTAATATTAATCTTGCTTCGGCTACAGGTATTAATGATGCCTTGGATGTTTACACTCAAACCCAGAAGTACAAAAAATTGGAAATAACCGAAACGGTAGAAGAAAAATCAATTAAAACTTACGAAAAAGAAATTGCCGGACTGAAGGAATTATCCTCAAGACTGGATATCGTAACCGCGGAGGAAGGACTAAATCTACTAGATGTCGGAGCTATTAAAACCGGTGCTTCCGACGTCCATTATGAGCCCAGTGAAAAAACTGTAAATGTCCGATTCCGTATCGATGGTGTGTTGCACAATGTGTTTGAAATTAAACCTGACACATATCGTAGAATCTCCAATCAGCTCAAATATTCCAGTCATATGCAGCTCAATGTGACGAGCATTCCTCAGGATGGACGTTATGATTTTAAATTCAATGCGGAAAGAATTGCTGTTCGTGTTTCCTCCATACCTACTCCATATGCCGAATCATTTGTGTGCAGATATCTGCCAAGTGAGGAAATTACTTTGAGCTTCGAGGATCTGGGCTTTCAAGGTCTGGCTCTGACGAAGCTGCATAAAGTGTGTGATATTTCACATGGAATGGTGCTTGTTACCGGTCCTACGGGTTCGGGAAAAACAACCACTCTTTATTCCGTGCTGGCCAAAATGAATACTCCAGAAACAAAAATTATTACCCTGGAAGATCCGGTGGAATACAATCTACATGGCATTACCCAAAGTCAGATTGATGAAAAAAGAGGCTATGATTTTGGTAAAGGTTTGAGAGCGATTTTGAGACAAGATCCGGATATCGTGATGCTTGGAGAAATCCGTGACCTGGAGACCGCTCAGACGGCCGCACAGGCGGCGCTTACCGGCCACGTGGTTCTTTCTACCTTACATACAAACAGTGCGATTGAGACCATCCCGCGTCTCGTAAACATGGGCTTGCCTCCTTTCATGATTGGACCTTCCGTAAATACTATTATCGCTCAAAGGTTGGTGAGAAAAGTTTGTCCAAAATGTTTTACAATGGAGCCGCTTTCCGATTCGGCTAAAAAAGAATTCACAACGATTATGACAAATTTAAAAGCGGTGAATGCCGGAGCCGCCGTAACACCACCGGAAAAAGTAGCGACCGCTCATGGCTGTGATGCCTGCAGTCAGACGGGGTATAAAGGACGTTTGGTTCTTTGCGAAGTCGTTACGGTTAACAATGCTTTAAAGGATTTGATTCTTAACAAAGCCAGCTTGGTAGAAATGATCGCCGCTGCCAGAAAAGATGGCATGACTACGATGAAAGAAGATGGATTTATAAAGGTAGCACAGGGCCTTACCACCCTGGAAGAGGTCTATCGTGTTACGAACGTTTTAGACTAGTCCAGGAAAAATAGGCGGCCAAAAGCATAAGCATTGCAAAAACAATAAAGAGGAATTTGAATGGCAGGAAGGCTAAAGTCACCACTCCAATTAATGGCGTGAGAAAGTTCGAGATGGGATCATGGGTAAAATAAACACCATAAAATTTTTCTTCATCTTTTACCGAAGTGTTTTCCAGAAAATAGGCTTCCTTGAGAGGCTCAATCAATCCGGCGCCGGCACCTGTGATAGCAAGTAGCCCAAAATTCAATAGTGGCCAAGGACTGAGAAAAATAATAGTTAGTATCACGCCAATCGCGCAGAAACCAAAAGTAATTACTTTTCTGGAAGTGTAGGCTTTGCCAAACTCGCCCGTTTTGACTTCAAACACAATAGCCGGAATCATGGCGAGAGAAAGTATAAGTCCGGACATGTTTGGCAGGTAACCGGAATTGGCTATGTATAGAGGAATATATAGATATTTGAAAGAAATCCAAAGCATGTAGATCACTGAAATAAAATAGATTTTGCGACGTTCGGAATTGATAAAAAATTCTTTCATGTTTTTGAAAAAATCAGACTTTTCGGTTTTTTTCGAATTTATTATGGCCGGATGATTATCAATGATATGTTTCTTGTGAAAGTAAGCCAACCCAAAAAGTGCGACCAAACTCTCGCCAATAAAAACCGTCTCATAGTTTAATTGGCTGGAAAGAAAGCCTCCTAAAAGCAATCCGACCAAAGCTCCAATATTTTGAAATCTAAACCGCTGACTCTCTTCCTTTCCGAGACTATTGGCTTTGGCAAAGTCTCTAATGAAAAGTGCCAAAACAATCTGCAATAATAATTCCAGAAAGATTTTGATAGACATCAAAATAGCGATGGAGAAAAATTCGGTGACAACAACAAGCCCCAAAGTGGAAAAAGCCAAAATTCCCAAGCCCCATTTCATTACCGTAGTTCTTTCGATTTTTCTGAAAATAAAACCGCTGGATAAACCTCCAATCAAAGTGACGATAGCGAGGAAGGAAAAGAAAAGACTGACATTGGAATCCGAGTGCAGTACCAATTTCAAAAAGCTCGGTAAAACCGGCGAAGTGAGACAAGTTGCGATAGCCAGGGTCATCACCATCCAGGCAAAAAACTTACCTATCGGATGTTGGTCGTGAGTGCGGAGAGGGTGGAGCATATGGGGGAAAGTAATTGAGCTGATTCTAGCAGTTTCTGTAATATTTTCCACTCTTTGTTTTTATTAACTGCTGAATTTCCAATAATGTAATTGCCTGCAGTAATTCGCGAATTGGGAGATTGCATTTTTGCTCAAGGGTTTGTATATCCAGGCCGCTGTGTTGGTGGAGAAAGGAAAGCAGTTTTGCTTGAGACGGAGAGAGATTGTAAGGGATTGGTGGGATTTTTTTTGGCTGGACCGGACGAGGTGGGAGCAATGCCGATTTTCTTGTTGTGATGCGCGAATTACATTTAAACAAATGCGGTTGTTCGCGGATAATTTCTATAATTTCCCGACCGGAAGCGATTGGATAAGCGTGGCCTTTTTGTAATAATCGCAGAGGACCGATGCTGTTTTCTCTATCAATATCGCCAGGAACTACAAAAACTTCCCTATTTTGATCGAGAGCCAAATCTGCGGTGATGAGAGCCCCGGATTTTTCCGGAGCTTCTATGACAATAGTGGCTATAGAAACCCCGCTGACGATTCTATTTCTCTGAGGAAAATTGGTGTGTATTGGTTCGGTGAGGGCAGGATATTCGGAAAGAATCAGACCGGAATTTTGGATTTTTTCGGCGAGTTCGAGATTATGTGGCGGATAAATATTATCAATACCACTGCCGAGCACTGCGATAGTGGGCAGATTGCATTCCAGGGCTGTGCGATGAGCAATACTGTCGATGCCGAGCGCGAGTCCGGAGACGATGCAGATGTCGAGAACGCTCAATTCTCTAATGATTTTTGTCGTAATTTCTTGGCCATAGCTGGAATACTTGCGGGTACCGACGACGCTGATGCATGGCTTGTGGAGGAGGTCGATGTTGCCTTTGTAATAGAGTGTTTCCGGTGGCTTGTGAATCTGTTTAAGCAGATCCGGATAATTGCTGTCGCTGATTTTTAGAATTTTTGCAGGTTGCATAAAAAAAATTTAATTAAATTGTTGCCATCATGATCGCAACCAAAGTTAAAATTTTCCTAAATTCGGCGAGGAATTAGTTGCAAAAAATTGAAAGTTATTTTGTAATCAGAATTTACTCTGCCTACCGGTAGGCAGGCGTGGCCGTTCATTTTCAAAAGTTTACATTTTTTTTGTTTTAAGTTTTCGGAACGTTCCGAAAAAGCTAAGTACATTTTATTTGAACAAATGTCAAAAAAGTGTTGCCAATAACTTCCCCAAAAATGACGGCTAGAATCTAGATATTGGCTTATTGAAGCTAAAAACATTGATGGTCCCAAATTTTGGGGAAGTGAAGTGATTAGAATTGAAAGTCACGAATGCTCCATCTATAATCAAATTATGAGTGCTCAAAATCAACAATCAGCGTCTAGTGCGTATTATGAATTTGATGAAAATAATTTCGGCATTAACTTCCCTACAGGCATCGAAGCTGGAGAGTTATCGGATAGACTAAAAGAAGCTAATTATAAAGTTCACTAAACCGTTTTGCTTTTGTATTTTGTCGTAGGGGGTATTGTTGGATTAAATTTATTTTTAATTTCCTTATAATGAAAAAATTCTTTAGTCGTTCTATGGGCGTAGTTATTATTGGTGTGTTGGCGTTTTCAGTGCCTGCAATGGCTGCTTCGGTATTTGTAAAATACACTCCCCAATTTGGTGAAACAAAAGGAGAGGGTTTTTTGGGATGGTCAAATCCTGAATTAAATTATAGCGCGGACTATTATCCTAAAATGAAAAATAAAAAATTTAGAAAACTGCTTACCGGTGAAAGTACCTTAAAGGATGATCAGGATGGTAAAAAAATAGCTGAAAGTGGAGCTAATATTGCCATGATTGGCAAAAAATACGCCTATACCTCTACTTGGACTGAAGTAGTAGCCCCTGCTCCTCAGCTAAGTGATAAAGATTATACTGAAGATCCTTTTGGATTCAGTAAAGATTCTTATAATCGAGTGTATAAATTGAATTTGAAAAATGGCAAATATGATGTGATATACAAAGAAAAAACTGCCAGTTATGATGATCAAATGGAAGTACGCGGTTCTGATGGAGATCTTTTAATTTTGCTGAAAAATAACTTTAGGTTTGAGGGAGAAGGCAATAATATCTGCGATCATGGTTATGGATTGGACTCGTTTTTTGCCTTAAATGTTAAAGATAAAAATCCTAAGTTAGTACCGTATAAAATACCTGAAGATTTTAAGGAAGCGGAAGCTTTGGCTACTAAAAAGTGTCTGGCTAAACTTAAAGCTGAATGCGAAAGTACAGGTGGTACATTAGGAAGTGCGGGTGCTATGTTTGAAGAAGTAGGAAGTGTTACTACTTGTTATGGAGGCGATTGATTAAAACGTAATTTCTCCACCCTCTACCACCTCGCCGATTACCTGGCATTCGATGCCGTGGTTTTGGCAGATGGCTGAGATTTTTTCAACGTCGTTGCTGATGAGAATCATGCCTATGCCCATGTTCCAGGTTTGATAGGCTTCGTCGCGGTTGACGTTGCCGAGCTCCATCAATTTAGTCATGAAATCTGGAGGCGTGATGAGATTATTGAGCTTCGCGCCGAGGCCGCTTTTTTTCAGCGCGCGAGGAATATTCCCGGGAAGACCTCCGCCGGTAATATGAGCGACGCCTTTGAGTTCCACTTTTGGTTTTTCCTTATAGCGACCATGCATTTCCAGCACAGCGCTGCAGAAAATGTCTGATGGAGTCAAAGCCACTTCGCCCCATGTTCGTGTCGCATCGAATTTTTCATTTACCCAATTTTCCCCGAATTTGTTTTTCAAAATGTGACGCACAAGAGTGAGTCCATTTGAACGGAATCCTTTTGATTTCAAGCCAATAATTTTATCTCCTACCTTTACGTTTGCACCGGTAATCATGTGATCCTTCTCCACAATTCCCACACAAGTTGCATTCCAAATATAGCCATTTACGCGATCTCCCAGTTCAGCAATTTCTCCACCCGGTATGACTACTTTGTGAGCGAGAGCGGCTTTCTGTAGCCCTCCCATAAG
>CALRGV010000017.1 GCA_943358175.1 Candidatus Peribacteria bacterium | reverse complement strand
GAAGTTTTTTCTTTCAACACCGCTCTGGGCCCCGTAGACGGCAGCACAGGCTTTAAAAAGGAATTGGTAATCAAGCCGGAAGGAACTATTCCGGAATTTGGCGGAGGAGTTTGCCAGGTTTCCACCACGGTGTATCGCGCCGCGCTCTTTGCCGGATTGAAAATTATGGAAAGAAATCAACACACCTACGCCGTTTCCTATTACTCCCAAATTCTTGGGCATGGACTTGATGCCACGATTTATTTAGGGGGAGCTGATATTAAATTCAAGAATGACACGGGCCACCATCTTTTGATGCAAACTTATACGGAAGGAGATTACGAACTTTATATTGTCCTGTATGGAACTCCGGATGGTCGTCGCGTAGAAATGGAGGGACCATATATTTCCAAGCACGTAAATCCTCCACCAACAGAATACGTTCAGACTTCAACTTTACCGGCAGGTAAAACCAAGCAGCTGGAAAACTCTCATGCCGGGTTCACCGCCATTTGGTTTCGCCATCTTTTTGACAAGGACGGTAAAGAAACAAAGGAGCCGATAGAGACTCATTACAAAGCCATGCCAAACAAAATTGCCATCGGCGTTGACGTCCAGCAGGACGTGCCGTGAGGCCCCAGCCGGGTACGCCGTGAGCCGGAGCTTACACAATTACGCAAACCGAGGACACGGTCCGAGGGTGTAGGCGAAGCGAGGATCTGGCTCTGCCAGTCCGAAGCGAGCCGGAGCTTACAAAAAAGTAATCTCTTTCAACAAAGCCTTCGCGGCCACATTCCCCTCGTCCACCGCAAACAACTGCCCGAGAGTTTCTTTTGCGGCTATATAATTCCCCGTTTCCGCCTGTAAGTCAGCAAGTTGATATAAAAATTCGATATTTTTTCCTTCGATTTCCAGAGCCTTATTGGTGGCAATAATGGCATTTGCCAATTGTCCAAGAGCCTTATACACCTGAGAAAGGCTGATAAACCTTTGCGGCCTTGAGGGGTCCAGGTCCACCGCTGTTTGATAGGCTATTTTTGCATTTTCAAAATCACTTTGTTGATATAAAGCGAGGCCCCAGTGGCTATAATGCATCGGGTCTTTTGTCTGCTGTGCCAACTGTTGAAATAGTGCCGCCGCCGCGCCGTACATTTGTTTTTGCAAATAAAGCAGCGCCATTCGCTGTTGAGTTTCCGGATGCTGCGCATTAATGGAAAGGGCCTGCACAAAGCACTTTATAGCCTCTTCATCTTTGCCGGAATTTATCAACGATTCGCCGCGTTTACACAAATCTTCCACTTGATCCTTTTCTTCACGTGATAAGCGAACTTTTTTTTCTTCTTCCGTTTCTTGATTTTCGGCTGAGGCGTTGGCTATTGCTTGAGCCTTTTTATGAACGGCATTTTTCTTGTTGCTCATGTCCCTATGCACAAACACAGCCGCCAGCCCCACAAAGCCAAATAAAATTGCTAAATATGTCCACATACAGAGTTTATTAAGAGGCTATAGAGGGAGCGGCGCTTTTAGCGGCACGATCATCGCCGTAGGAACGCCTCTCTTTCAAAACTTTTTCAATCTCGTTTACGCTTACGACCTGTGGCTCACTGCCCGTAATGAACACTTTGACTTTTTGGTTTAAAATATCCACGGCAATAATAGTCCCTTCCACCGCAGGTTTTTTTAGCTTCACCAGTGATCCTATTTTCGGCACGGTTTTTCGTAGATCTCGATAGGCCTCCACCTCATATTTCAGGCAACACAAAAGTTTTCCACAGGCTCCAGAAAGCTTCGAGCTTCCCTTGCTTTCCAGGGCTTGTATACGCACCATTTCCATATTGATACTTTCCAGCTTTCCGAGCCAGGTGCTGCAACAAAGAGGGCGACCACATTTTCCATAGCCCCCTATCATTTTGGCTCTATCTCGCGGTCCAATTTGCCTCAAATTAATTTGTTTTTGCAAAGTTTTTGCCAGCTCCTTTACTAGGTCACGAAAATCAACACGGTCATCGGAAGTAAACATAAGTTGCAACCTGTTTCCATCAAAAGAATATCCTGCTCTAAACACATTCATCAACAACCCTAATCTCGCCACAACCTCTTTGCATTTTTTTATTGCCGCCCTGCTTAGTTCAATATGACTATCTACTTTTTGAATGTCGTTTGCGGTCGCCTTTCTCAGAATTTTTGAAGCGAACAATATTTTATCAGGCTCCAGCGCGTCACGATTTGAATATTTCACCGCCCCGTATTCATCCTTATCGTCCGCATCTTTAAAAATCACCTCATCCCCTACAACAAAAGTAGAGCCCTCGTTATAAGGAATTTCCACCACTGAAGCGCTATACCCGGATTCTATACCTATAACTTTTGTAGCCATATTTTAAATTTGTAACATTAAATTTTCTAAAACCAACCTGACGTTTACATTTTTCTTTAAGAGCATAGCAGCCTCATCAATTTTTGAAAGGGCTTTTGTGTGTTTGGCGGAATCAGCCTCCATTTCAAGCATTTTGCTGCGCATTACATGGGTGAGAATATTGATGAAGGTTTCAATTTTCTTTGGGTCTATTATCAATTCTTCAATATAACTAAAGCGCTCTACCACGCTTCTGTAAGCCAAAAAGTTTTGTATATCGTGATATATTTTTAAATATTCCGCCAAGGATTCGGGATGCTCCATCAAATGCACGGCCTTCCCGGTTTTCCCCAGGGATAGAAGGTTTACCGTTTCCAGGGTCTCTTCCTCACTCTCGGGATATAGATTTTTCAGCTTTTCCTTCAAGTAAGCATGAGAAACGCTATTAAACTTTACCACCCTCACTCTCGACAAAATCGTCGGCAAAATTAGACGAATGTTATCCGTGGTCATTATGAAAATAGTTTTTTCCGGTGGTTCCTCCAGCATCTTCAGAAAGCTGTTTGCGGCGTCATGAGTCATCCTTTCCAGGCTCTGGATTAACAGAATTTTGTATTGAGCTTGCCTGGTCATACTTAATCTTTCCAGAATTTTTCTCACCATCTCGATTTTTATGGACTCACCATCATCTTCAAAAACCACCGTATCCACGTGACAGCCCTTTTCAACCTGAATACAAGAGTTGCAGCTGTGACAAAAATCGTTTTCGCACTGCAAAATTCCCGCCATTTTTTTTGCTACCGTATTTTTCCCGACACTATTCGGTCCGGCCAATAAATAAGCATGAGCCAGATTGCCGCTCGCAATATCTTTTTCCAACTGCAAGAGCTGCTTTTCGTGTCCGATTATAGACCAGTTATATTTCATAAAATTACAGTTTTGTAGTCCATACCGGCTCCTGCCTCACCAACAAATCCTTCGCTTTTTCCGGTTCAGCCATCAAAGCTTTTACGAAACGCTCAAGCCTTACATTGTTCTGGGATCCCTTCACAAGAATCACGTCATCCTTCTTGATTTTATCAGCCAAAAATCCAGCCGCTTCCAAAGAAGTCTTGAAACTGAAAACGTTTTCTTCACTCATGCCTTTTTCTTTTGCTTTTTCTGCAATTATTACAGCATCGTCTCCAACCGTAATCAACATGTCGGCATATTTCGGAACAATTGCTCCAATCATTTCATGCATTATTTGAGCATGCTTTCCCAGTTCATTCATGTTTCCCAGCACGGCAATTTTCCTTTTATTTACGGCGATTTTTGACAGAGTATTTAGCGCCTCCTTCAGCGCTTCGGGAGAGGAGTTGTAAGTACTATCGATAATTGTTGATTCATTAATGGCCGGAATAATGCTCATTCTACCGGGTGGCAAAGCGTATTTGCCAATAGCCGCAATAGTGCTTTCTATTGTCATACCCATAAGGGCCCCACAAATTATTGCCGGCATCAAAATAAAAACCTGAAATTCACCAATTAAATTTGCATGCACATCGTAATGCCTATGGTCATGGTGCAATACAAAACTGAATCCACTCAAGTCCTGCTTTATCTGGCTCGCCCAGAAATCCGCTTCTCTATCTTTACCGTAAGTCAGGGTACTTTTTCGTCCACGTTTTTTCGCCAGATCGGACAATAAATCGTTATCTACATTCAAAATTGCCACGCCGTGAGCACGCATCGATAAAAGCAGTTTATGCTTTTCCTCAAATATTTCTTCCAATCCGGAGAATTGACCATCGTCCATATGTACCGGAGAAACTCCCGTAAAAATAACCACATCGGGCTTTACCACCGAAGTCAAAAAGTCCATATCTCCGGGCTTATCAACCCCAAATTCCAGCAACAAAATTTCGCTATGATCCTTCATCATACAATTAAACAAACCTTTCATCAAAAACCAGGACCACTTGGTAGCAGAAGAAAAGCCACTTTCTATGTCAAGAATAGTCAAACAAAGGCCGAAATCCGAATTCATATTTTTCTTTGTTCTCCTCACTTTAAACTGAGTATTAAGAACAGTATAAATAGCATCTTTAGTACTACTCTTCCCTATAGATCCGGTAATCCCAATAATTTTTCCCTTAAAATGTTTCAATCTTCTCTTTGCCATCATTTTAAGCAATCTCAGTACGATTTTTTTCAGAAACTTTTTCATATAGAACACCTTATTTAAAGCCCTGGAATGTTAGCACAAAGCCAGGGCAAGCGCCAACCAAAACCGGTCACACACACCCCTTCCTGTCCACAAAATTATATGCTAAAATCCTGCCAATCAGTAATCCTCAATCTATGTATAAAAAATCTTTTTGTTTAGCCACTATTTCCGCCCTCATGCTTGTAGGCTGCGGCGGCGCATCTACTGACGTCCCTCTCTCTCAATCAACTAATTCTACTAACGATTCACAAATGAAACTTAAACCAAAGGATGGCGACACAATTGCCAAGATCGAAACGAATTACGGCGACATCCAAGTCCTTCTTTATGACAAGGAAGCTCCTGAAACGGCAAAGAATTTCATAGAACTCGCCAAGTCCGGCAAATACGACAAAACCAAATTCCACCGAGTAATAGAAGGGTTCATGGTGCAGGGCGGAGATTTTGAAAAAGGAAACGGCACCGGTGGTTACTCCTACAAAGGGCCTGGGACTAAGCTGAAAGACGAATTCGGCAAGGGTTTGAAAAATGTTCGCGGCGCTCTATCAATGGCCAATTCAGGCCCGGATACTGGAGGAAGCCAGTTTTTCATTGTCCAGGCTGACGAAGGCACTCCGTGGTTAGACGGAAAACATGCCGTTTTCGGATTTGTTTATGAAGGAATGGGAAGCGTAGACAAAATCGCCAAAGTAAAAAAGGGCGCTTCCAACAAGCCGGTGGAAGATGTCGTGGTAGAGAAAATTACGATTTCAGAATTTAAATAATTGACACTTCATGAGTACTGCGCGGGCCTCGTCGTTGAGTCTCGCGCTTTTTTCTTACAAAACACGCTTCGGAATTCACTCGTTTTGTCTTGGTCTCGCGCTTTACGATCCTCCACCCTCCCCTTTTCGTCTAAGCCCTCGCCGCTTTTTTCTCACGATCTCGTCTACCACCGAAGCCGCCCCGTTTTTCTCAATCTCAATTTCCAGATCCCAATTCCGTGGGGCCAGTTGCTCTCCCCTCAGCAATCCTGCATGCACTAATTCATGGTGAACTTTGCAAAGTGGCACGATTTCACCTTCCGAATGCCTCTTCACAAGCGAAAATCTTTTAGTATGATGTAAGTCCATCGCCGGCTTTTTGCAGCCTGGATAGCCACACCCCAGTCCAAATCTCCACTCAATTTCGCGCCGAATTTTTAGAGGAACACTATTTCGTTTCATGTTTTATTTGTTAAGGCTTAGCTCATCATGACAATGCACGCATCTGCCTTCTCGCCAAGGCCGTCTTCACCCGCCAGCGCCACTGGCCGCGCCCATTCCTCCATTTTTTATCGTGGCAGCCTCCTCTCTACCCAGCGCCCCCGGCATTGGTTTTCTACTACACTCTTCACAAATTTTCATGACAGCTTTTTTCTTCGCACATCTCGCGCAAACTTCTTGTTCCTTTGAAATCCTCGTCGGCAAAATTTTAGATTTTGCCAAATCACTTTTTTCAATAATCATCTGAAAAGTTTCATTCCAGCTCAGCGGTTGTTTCGTCTGCTTTTCTAGTCTTTGTTTAGCCAGCCTCAAATCAAATTCCACTTCTCTACTGGCCGGAAAAGAAAAACGCACGGGCGGTTCAAAAAACTGACCCTGTCCGCTGTTGGCCTGACCAGAAAAACCAGCTCGTCCAAAAAGGCCGTCGCCTCCGGCAGGGTCTTGGCCGAAAAGGGTTTTGTTTTGTGCCTCGTCGGCACCGATAGTTTTCAATCTGTAATTTTTGACAAGTTCTGAAAGCGCACCCATCGAAAGTAAGGTGATTTTTTCCGCCCACGATTTTTCGGTTTCGATCGTCGCCACAAAAGATACCACCTCTATTTTACTCCACCCTTCCGTCCCCGATTCAAACAATTTCAGCAGAGCCGGTTTATCTTTTATTCTCGCATGCAAATATAAAATCCTATCAACCGCGTATTCACTCATTCCGGCCACTTTTCCTGCAAATTCGCCAAGAGAAATAAACCCTTTTCTTCTGTGCAATCTCCGTTTCGCTACTTCCGGCAAAAGTGCGGCAAATTTCCTCGACCACTCCTTTGCATTTTGACCACATTCTCGGCATTTTTTGTATAGCTCATCATCAGACAATTCACACAATGGCCGCGATTCAGCGCCAATAGGATTTACTATCCACGCTGGCAGATTTTGTTTTCGCGGTTCTTTCTGGGAAACTTCACCCTTCTCTATCACGCCATTTTTCGCCGCAGCCATGGACTCCTCTCCCCTGACGCTTCCTACTTTTTCTTCATTTTCCTTCATATGTTTTTTAAAACTACCCCCACCCTATCACCCAAACCTAAAATTTTCTTAAAATTTTTCTAAATTAATTCTAAAATTCCTAAAATATTGACCCAGCGAGCCATCGGAGCAGACGAGCCAGATGTAACAGCCGACATTCAAACAGACCTTAAACGACTTCCTAAGGCCCTCCCTAAGCTAACGGGACTACTCGTGAAAAAGCTAGAAATGGCGATCTCGAGGCCGCAAAGGCTCTCGTGAAAACCTTTGATGATATGCCAAATGGCATAATCTACGTCGATGTTGTAGACGACGAGGTTGTAAAAGAGCTCACTCTTTTCCGCAACGCAGAGGCTTTGTTATTCCACGTAAGCCTTATGGATGACGGAAAGAAGCTTAAAGCTTTGGCGCATGCCCCCCACCCCCCTCACAAAAAATCGCCAGATACATTTCTGCAACTGACGATTTAAATTTTTTGAGTTTTTGGCGAACACCTTATCGGCTACGCCCTCACCCTACTTTATCGCCTCTTCCACAACCTGCTTGAAAACTGCCGGTTCGTTCACCGCCAATTCGCTAAGCATTTTGCGATTCAAAACCATGTCTTTCTTTGTCATGGCATCCATCAATCTGCTGTATTTCACGCCCATTGCGCGGCATGAAGCGTTGATTCTTGTGATCCATAGACTACGGAAATCACGCTTTCTCAATCTGCGGCTTGTATAACTACGAATACCTGATTTCATCGTGGCGTTTTTAGCCCACTTGAATGTGCGGCTTCTTAGTCCACGGTAGCCTTTGGCAGCCTTCTTCATCTTTTGGTGCCTGCGGCGGGTGTTTACACCTCTTTTTACTCTAGACATATTGGTTAATTAAAAATTAAAATATTTTGTGAATGTTGCTGCTGCTCGTCTACGCTTTTTGTTCTTCCTTCGTCCCGTTTATTTTCTTCAACTCTTCCTGTCTCTTCCTTGTAACATGAATCTGAGCTTTGCCCGGCAAAAGTCTTCTCACGTGCTTCATACCACCATGATAAACCGGAATACCGTTACGCATAGATCTCTTTTGTCTCTTAGACTTATTTGTCAGTAAGTGACGCTTGGCAGCCTTGTTGAAGGCAAGTGCTCCACTCTTCTTTACTTTAAGACGTTTTTTCAACCCGCTGTGACTTTTTACTTTCATAAATTTTAAATTATTTTTTTAAGTTTAAGCTTCTGCTTTATGATGTCCTGATTTACTCGGTGTTACTACCATAAGCATGGCATTTCCCTGTTTCTTTGGCTGTTCTTCCATGTGTCCGACATCCTTCACTCCCTCATAAAACTTCATCATCTTCGCAATACCCAGATCCTTGTATGCCGCTTCTCTACCACGGAATAAGAGTGTCACCTTTACGGAATTTCCGTCTTCCAAGAATTTGTGAGCTTGCCTGGCCTTGATTCCAATATCATGATCTCCTATTTTGAACCCGATACGAATGCCTTTAATTTCGGCTTTCTTCTGCATTCTTCGGTGCTTCATTTCAATCTTCTTCTGGTGATACTGATACTTGCCATAATCCAAAATTTTACACACCGGAGGATTTACGTTCGGGGCCACTTCTGCCAGATCCAGACCCGCTTCTTGGGCCAAAGCTATGGCTGCGTCGCGGGACAAAATTCCGAGCTGTTCACCTTCGGCTCCTATTAGCCTGATGGTTGGAACGCGTATTTCCAGATTGATGCGTAGTTTCTTGACTATATAATTTGGATTAATTGGACAAAAAGGCTGCAAATGCAAGCCAAAAGCCTCAGGATGATAGGTAAAACCGATTAGAAAGTCAAGGCATCGGCCTCACTTTAACCATCTGTCGGATCAAAGTAATCACATTTAAAACCTGTCGACTGCGCGCAGCGTATTTCGAAATGCCTATTCGCGAAAGCGGTGAAATTGTCTCCGGCACCTGCGGCTCGCCACTCACCGGTAGAGTTTTCTTGAACCGATCCATCGGAAATTGTAAAAATTGTCATTTCAGCAGCTTTAAATCTGAAATTCCCGGGATTAAAACACCCTTTTATCAAACGGCCGGATTCATCCACTTCATGCTCAATCACCGCGGTTGAGTTACCGTTTAGCCAATCCTTTGCATTTGGTTTATCATTAGCTTCCATATATTTATAGTTAAAAACGGACCGCAAATTTACTACAAGCCCTCCCACGTAATCAAGCTAATTTTGACTTCTCGTTACAAAAAACTAATATGGGCATATGCAAAGAGTAGTAATTTTAGGATCTACAGGGTCGCTGGGAATCCAAACTTTAGAAGTTCTGGAAAAATATAAAAAATATTTTAAAGTAATTGGTCTTTCGGCGAATGTTAATAAGGATATTCTCGAAAAACAGGCGAAAAGATGGAATGTAAGAAATTTCCTTCTGGCTTCCGAGGCCGGAACCAAGGGATTAATCAATCTAGCCTCCCTAAAAGATGCTGATATAATTATAAATGTCCTTTCCGGGATTGCCGGAATAAATCCATCTATCGCCGCCCTGAAAGACGGAAAAATTCTCCTCCTTGGAAATAAAGAATCACTAATCGCCGAGGGAGAAAAAGTCATGAAACTCGCCGGGCTAAGCCTCCATTCGGCAACCGCTAAATCCTTCCTCGTTCCTCTCGACTCCGAGCACAACGCCATCTTCGAAATTCTACAAAAATTTCCACATAAGAAAATTGAGAGAATAGTTCTTCCGTGTTCGGGAGGGCCGTTTTATGGCAAATCCGCCACCGCCATTTTGAAAGTTTCGGTTGCCGATGCGCTGAATCATCCGCGCTGGAAAATGGGCCCAAAAATTTCCATCGAGTCGGCGACATTGATAAACAAAGGCCTGGAAATTATTGAAGCACACTTCCTCTTTAATCTACCACTCTCGAAAATCTCCGCGATCTATCACCCGGAATGCCAAATCCATGGTGCCGTAAAATTCAAAAATGAAAAATTTCTCACCGCTTACGTTTCCAATCCGGACATGTGTGAACATATAGAAAACGCTCTCCGTAGAGCCGCCGGCCTCCGACAAAAAATAAAAAATTTCCAAAAAATTCTCCCCTCTTCTCTTACGCCGCTTTCCTCAAAAACTCTTCCCGGCCTCAGCCTCACCATAAAATTTTTCAAAAATAATCCCAAGAAAATGAAGCAATTTCTTCATCGTGAAGAAAAGATTATTGCAAAATTTCTAGCGAATAAAATAAAGTTCCCGGAAATATTTAAGCTGTAACACCCTCATTGGCTTCACCCCTTGGCTCATATCTGTTGGTTGGGGGATACCTATATCTGTCTTGAGCCGAACAAATGACATAGGATTCCGGAGAACCATTTGACGGGTGATAACACACAACGGTATTTCTGGTTAGCTTGGCTTCTCTCTGAGCAAAATCAGCCTGTTTTTTTACATCATCAAAACCTGTTTGTTTTTCAAAGTCTGCCTGCGCCACTCCAATACTGGCGGTAACTACGATACCCACCCCTTCATACTCGATAGGATTTTTTTCCAGGTAATTTCTGATTCGTTCGGCTAAAATTACGGCCCCTGCGGCATCAGTTTCCGGTAAAAGAAGGCAGAATTCCTCAGCTTTATCCCCAAGTCTAAAAAGAAAGTCGGAAAGACGAGAGTGTTCACAAATAATTTTCGCCAATTCTTCGAGAACGTGATCCCCTGCGGCATGGCCATGTACATCATTCACCTTTTTAAAAAAATCCAAGTCCAAAAATATACAGGAAAGGGGTTTGCTCGACTGATTCATCCTTTCAAATAAGCCCGGTCCCGCCTCCGAAAGGGCTAGGGTGTTCCATGCGCCGGTCAAGTGGTCCTTTTTAGCCAGGTGAGTCATATCCGCCAACATCTCATTTGCCATTTGAAGACGATGGGTTTGGCTAAAAACAACAGCTCGTAATCTATCGATGTTAGCCCCTTCCGTGGCTAAATTTTCAGCTGATTCATTTGCAAACAATGCCCATTCGTTTAACAAACTCCTGACAGAGGCCAGAGCCCCTATCACCTCGGGAGCCAGGTTGGGATGATTGATGGACAAGACAGCTAAGAGATCCCTTGCCTCGGCAGTTTTTTGCAACAACTGTTGCGGATCTGCAGATTCTCCATCGCTTTTCTTTGTTAATTCAATATCCATGTGATCAAAAAAAGTCATATTTTTTACAACAAGGCGCATTATGCGTCAATCGAACAGTTCTGTCAAGAGAGCTTTCCTGTTACCTTTGATGTTTGCGGGCATTTTTGACCGCGATTCCCACGCTGTTGGCTATGTCGGCGGGACTAAAAGGTTTTTCTACTTCAGCTTGTAGGATACCAAGACTTATAAGGAACTTTGCTTCCGCAAGGCGGTCACCGGAAACAAGAGTAACAGGAACTCTTCTCAAGTCTGCCAACGTATCCATGTGAAACTTAATTGTAGATTCTTCCCCTCGAACCGCCCTAACAAGGTCAAGACCTTTAATCCCCGGCATATCATTGTCCGTAAAAATCTTAGCAACTCTGGCTGAAAGTCCACCGCTTAGTTTTTTGATGGCAATTTCCCCTGATATTGCCTCTTCCACGGTCAACCCGGGTAGAACATTGTTCAAAATCATTCTCAAAACAGCTCTGACACTTGCGTCATCATCGATAACCAATATTGTATCACGACCGCTATTTTCTCCATGCCATTCTGTCAAAGAGAGACGACCTTGCTCAAATCCATCAAAACCCATATTTTATATATTAAAGAAATTCAACGAAGCGCAAGACTACAGTACTTTTCCAAAAAATCAATTCTCGATTTATTGCAAAATATTGACGGAAATCGAGCTAATGTGCCAATATAACCAAGTATGAATTATGCCCTTGTTCTTGCCGCTGGCCGTGGTCAACGCATGAAAATCAAGCACGATAAATTGTTTCTGCAGGTTGGAGGCAAACCTTTGATTTATCATTCCCTGGTAGCCTTTAATGATCATCCCGCAATAGAAGAAATTATTTTGGTTGCAAACAAGGCCAATAAATCCGATCTCGAAAAATTAGTGAAAAAATACCACCTTCCAAAAGTAAAAAAAATTATAATAGGCGGTCTCACCCGTCAACAATCTTTTGCTAAAGGATTTGAAGCTCTACAAAAAAACATTGCCAAAGACTCCGTAATTATCGCTCACAATGGAGATAATCCGTGTGTTAGTACAGAAGAAATTGATAAAGTAATTAGTGAATCTCTCGAACACGGCGCTTGCATTGTTGGCCATTATGTTACTTCCACGATCAAAGAAGTAAACAATAAGCACATTATAAAAACTCACGATCGCGACAAGCTTTTTGCCGCAGAAACTCCACAGGCCGCCACTCACCAATTATTTAAAAAAGCTCTGGAGAATGCCAAAAAAAAGAAATTGGAAGTGACGGATGAAGCGATGTTGTTGGAATCAATTGGTCAAAAAGTGACCTACGTTGAAGCCGCCGAAAATAATTTTAAAATTACGACAAATTCAGACCTTCAAAAAATCCGCACAATTTTCGGTGATCTTCCTGAGGACTTTCGTGTCGGACTTGGCCAAGACAGTCATACTTTCGATTCTGAAAAAATGGGCCTCACTCTTGCCGGTGTGTTCATTCCCGATCAGCCAAAATTGAAAGCAAATTCCGACGGAGATGTGATTCTTCACGCCATTTTTAATGCGCTTTCCCAAGCCATTGGAGACATGTCGCTGGGGTTTTATGCCGACAGCATGTGTGAAAAAGGAGTTAAAGACAGTAAAAAATATCTCGACGTAATTCTCCAAAAAGTTCAGCAGCAAAAATTCAAAATTAATAGTCTCGGCCTGATGATAGAATGCAAAAAACCAAAAATTGATCCCATCACTACTAAGCTAAAAAAATCTCTCTGCGATATTTTAAGTATCACACCATCCCGCATCGGCATCACCGCCACCACAGGCGAAAATCTTACCATGTTTGGTGCCGGCCTCGGCATCCAATGCTTCGCGATCGTGTCGCTAGTGAAAGGCTAAACTAAAGCCGTTTCCATTGGCGCAATCAACTCTCTTTGAAGACGGTTTATTGCCTCTCTGGAGTTAGCAGTGATAATAATATTGGTAATTGATCTTTCCATGGCTGCGGGATCAATAGTTAGTCCAAATTTTTCTGTTATCTGTCTGAATTTTTCAAGAGTCAAACAAATTTTTCCTATTAATTCCGGCTCTCCCCGCCCTTGAGTTTTTTGGACGAACGCTAAGAAAAGCCTATCATAAAGTCCGTCTACCAAAGTATAAATTTCATAACTGCGAAATTTGCTCAATAATTCATCCCGTTTTCTTGGATTGTTGGAGAATTTTTTGGCAATATTATCAACGAATTTTTTAGAATCGGCGATAGAAAATTCCACAAACGTTCCATGTGGAGGATTTGGATGGCTTTCTTTTGTTCCCGGTACAAAATTAAGTTCCGGATGTCCAGGAGACACGCCTGCCTCGTATAAATCAGCCATGACATTTTTTGGATTTCGCGCGCGAATCTTTCTTGCGAGCTGACCTAATACATCCGGGTCTTTTGCATTTATTGAAGAAATAAGACTATCCAGGTCTATTTCCGGGCCCAGTGCTTTTACAATTCTTGCGTTAACCTCCTTTCGACCTGCGGCAAAAAATGGTTCCATTTGAGCCTTTGTAGATCCCCTTCTTTCGCCCTCGTCCCTTCCGGCCAAAAGTACTTTGTAATGACTGGCCATAATATCATCTCGTATTGCACAAAGCTCAGGATCTCCGGCCGCCTCACGACTCACGGTGACGGGTTTTCCCGCCAAAGGCTCGAACTCTCTCATTACGCCAAGGTTAGGCCCTGTTCTCTCGTCATAAGAGCCTACAACATCAATTGTATCGTTAGGAAAAAGTTCGTGTACTAGTGAGTATGAAAGTTTCACAGCTCTATGCCAAAAAGGAGACAAACTAGATCCTCCCAATCCTAAAGGCATATAAAAACCCTTAGTATGACTTCTGTGCCACTTTTTCGCCCATATAGCCTCACCATTTATCGGCACTCTATAAAGCAAACCTTCTTCTCCCCTAAAGTCATGAGTCTCTTTTTTTGCAACTTCTGCCCGTATTTGATCAACCATAACGAAATTTTAAGAGTACTATATTTAACCATTTTTACGCAAAACTATCAACAAACAACTGCGTCTGGCACGATAATCCTGGCAGACCCGGCATTTCAAATCAATCTTGAGACCACCGTGCGAATGTATAGCACCATGCTATACATTCGCACGGTGAGTGCTGATTGCGATGCCGGCACAGCAGAGAAAACTTGACTATTCACTACAAAACCTCACAATAACTCCGGTTTTGTAAACAATTCCACCCATCCAACGAAAATCCCTAAAAATCCGCGCCTCGGCAAAAATTAATCTTTGCTTAGACATACTAAAAAGAACGTCGTCCGGCTACCACCAAATACAGACGGTTCTTCAAGAAGTTCCGGAGATATACGACACCGTCACCATCAAAACCACAAAGGAGTCAGACAACGTGTCAATGATTTTCGCCACAAAAAAACAGCAACCAAAATCACCTGATCAAACAAACGATTCACCCATTCCACTTGAAAAGAATCTCGCTTTTCTCGCCCTGAAACTCATCAAGAAAACTTATAAAATTAAAAAGTTCGCCAGCATCACTATCGCAAAAAACATCCCCATCGCCTCAGGTCTCGGTGGCGCATCTTCGGATGCTGCAGCCACACTAAAAGGCCTCAACAAACTTTGGAACCTAAAAATTTCTCAAAAAAAACTGCTCGCCCTAGCTGCTAAACTCGGCATGGACGTGCCATTTTTCATCACCGGAGGCACAGCCCTCGCCACTCACTTTGGCGAAAAAATCACACCACTGCCTCCACTAAATATTAAATTTAAAATTTTCCCAACAGCCGCGAGTGGAAGCGAGCGGGCATTGACCTCAAAAACCACCACCGCCTATTCCTCTCTCGACCTCTCACTCTGCGGCAAAAAAATCTCTCAAACAAAACTTCTCCTCTCCGCCATAAAAAAATCTGACAAAAAAGCCATTCTTGCCACCCTCCACAACGACTTCGAAACCCACCCCTCCTACAAAAATATTCTGAAAAAAGGCCACCACCTTTCCGGCTCGGGCCCATCGACTTTCACTCTCGACTAAACTCCCAGCTTCGCCCTCACTTGTGGCCAACAGATTCTTGCCGCTGCTCGGATTACTTTTCCACTTATTGCCGGATTTATAGCAGCCAACGCTTCTTGTTTTCGGCCACTCAAAAATTTAAACATAGGACTATCAATTCTGCGTATAATATCTTCAACTATTTGTAATTCAGCCGCTTTGGCAGCATCACCATCATTTGAAAACTGACTGACTTTATTTAATCTTCCCAAAACTCCCTCGGCGATTGTCCCTACAGAATCTTCAGGTAAAGATGATAACCTTAATTTTTCCACTAACCTACTAGCCGCAAGTTTGGCGACAGGCTTTGTGCATAAATTCAATTTATTTACAAAATCCATTATTCCGGCGACCAGATCATTTACCAATAGTTGCTCTTCCGGCAAAAGAACTTCCACGGAACATCCTGGCTCGAAGTCCATTTGCCCATTGGCCACATCAATCGTCACCAAATCAAAATTTTGAAATTCATCCACTCTATCCATAAAATTTAAAATTAAAATTCTCCTCTACCCTGTAACGCCTTCGTCAAAGTAATCTCGTCAGCATATTCCAGGTCGGCTCCCACGGGCAGTCCGCGAGCTATTCTAGTGATTTTTACACCTAAGTCACGCAAATGTCTTTGAATGTAGAGAGCTGTGGCTTCACCCTCCAGGCTGGGATTGGTAGCCAAAATCACTTCACGCACCCGTGACGCCTCCACTTCGTTATCATTATTTTTCTTTATTCTCTCAAATAATTCAGCAATTTTCAGCTGTTCCGGTCCTACTCCATCTATCGGAGACAAAGCCCCATGCAAGACATGATAAGCCCCTTTGAATTCGCTCGTTTTTTCCAATGCCACTACGTCCAAAACCCCTTCCACTACACAAATAATCCCCTGATCACGAGCACTGTCAGAGCAAATTTTACAAGGATCACTTTCCGCAATATTCCAGCACGCATTGCAGAACATTACATTTTCCTTTAATCCCAGCACGGCCTCTCCCAGAGGAGCGACTCTGCTCGTTGGCGAATATAGTAGGTGTATAGCCAGTCTTTGAGCCGATTTTGGCCCTATTCCGGGTAATTTACTCAGCTCTTCGATCAGAGTTCTAACAGATTTAGGCAGAAAATTAGACATGGGGAAATTCTAGAGATTATTTTTTTCGAATACAAGCCGGTCCCACAACACCCCTTGACAAAAATATCATCACGTGTCAAAATAACGCTCGCTTGAAATTAATAAACCCTCAAATGGCAGACGGAAATGGAGAAAAACAGCAGTCACCACAAGAAAGAGTAGAAATAATTTTTTTAGCAGACCACGTTTGCTCTCAGTTTAATGCAATAGAGAGACAGCATCCTTATCTTAATGACAATTCCGCATATTCAATATTGAGATTGGCGATTTCAGAAGAAACAGATAATCCTTCTGCGGATAAAGAGGTTCTCAAGAGTATTTACGATGAAATGATGCAGATTTTGACGCTAATATCGGCAGAAAGAAACAGCATGGCTGTAATTGGTAAGGGTCAACATCTTCATCTGCAAAATTTTTTGCCGTCCACTTTTGATAATTTGGTTAACAGTTTCAAAGTTGTGCGCGGGCCGGAAGTTGTGGCTGATGGAATAGAAAGCGTAGCGGAAGAAATTCTTTTCGGCGCTCACGAAGGTGGAATTGACAGAGTAGATTTACAGTATCGTTTACAGGTTAAAGCTCAAGTTTTTAAGCTTTTGATTTATGATGATTTTGAAAAAGAGGCAATCACTACAGCAATAAAGGAATTAGGTGATGCTGAGACACTCAGACTTTTGTATTTGGATGACAACGCTTTGCACACCATAGTTCATGGTGAGAAATACGAAAATCCTAAAGAATCCATTGTTGCTGGCATTGCCCACATAATCCTTGCCGCCCGTGACGAAATTCACCACGAGCACGGTCGTCCAAGTGCAATGGTTCACACGGAAGACCGCACAGGGCTTGATGAAATTCATGCTGCCGCAAAACGCGCCGCTCAGCCGGCTCGCCCACGCCGTCATCTCAGACTGGCCGAAAATACTTTACAAAGCTAATTAAGACTTATAATCTCAATTTATGGGAAAATTTGAAAAACCCACCGTAAATGAAGCTGAAAGAATGGGTTTGGATCCAGAACAAATTAAATTTCATGCTGCCCTCGGAAGGATTCGTCCGGTTCCAAGAGATCTCATAGGAAGCCACGCAGATACAGCTTTGGCTCAGGAAATAGTTGGAGGTACGGATATGACCTTGGCTCAATTTGAAATCAGTGTTCGAAAAAACATGGCTTTACGAGCCGCCGGAATTACAGGCGAAAATGCTGCTGATGAGCCTAAAAACATTCACTAAAAACCTCTTACTCATTTCCGTCGCACATCCCCACGAAATATTTATGTACTTCCAGGCTGTCCGTAAGTTCCGGATGGAAATTTGTTGCGAGCATATCTTTTTGTCGTGCGGCGACGACGTCGCCTTTGTATTCAGCTAAAATTTTTACGTCTTTTCCTATGCTCACGATCCTTGGAGCACGAATGAAAACACCTGGAATGCCTGGTCCCGCATAGGCCGCGCCCGCCGGCCCCAAATCAAATTCCAATTGCGTCTCAAAGCTGTCCAATTGCCTCCCATAAGCGTTTCTTTCCACCTCTATGTCCATCAACGCGAGCGTGTCGGCTTGTTGTTCTCCGGTGATTTTTTTCGCCAAAAGTATCGCGCCTGCACACGTGCCCCACACCGCCAGTTTTCCACTTTTTACTAATTTAATAATTTCTTCACGCAAACCAAATCTGCGCAGTAATTTCCCTATCGTCGTACTTTCTCCACCCGGAATAATCAGGCCACTCACTTGGCGGAGTTGTTCCACGGTCTTCACGAGTACAGGTTCGATTACTTCCCCAAGATTTGGGACCATCGCATTTTTCGGCTTATCCAGGGGCGAATCAGCCTTTTTGGCGGATTTTTTGGGGAAGTTATTTAAACCATTTTTAGCCAACTTTCGCAAACTTTCCAAATGCTCCTCCACCGATCCCTGTATGTCTAAAACGCCAATTTTCATAATGGCATTATGGATTATAAAAAAATGATTTACAATGACTTTACAGCCACGGATCAAGCATGTATACTGAAAGTAGAAAAAGTATACTTTTCTACTTATCAACTATTAAACATATGATTCCAGCAAAAATAGTCAGATCTCAAACCAAGGGAATGGTAACTATTCCGGTAGAATTTCGTGAAAAGTTAGCCATTGATGAAAACAGCCTTTTCGAAGCAAGTATTACGGCTAACGGAGTACTGTTCACAAAAATAAATTACGAAAAGAAAGAACCTGATGTCTACTCCGATAGTCAAATAAAAAAATGGCTCAAGGAAGATGCCTTGGACCCAAAAACCGCCAGGAAACTCAAGAATCTTCTTAAATGAAAGCTATGGATAAACTTTTTTTGGACGCAAACATTTTATTTACGGCTGCGTATTCTGAATCCGGAGGCTCAAGAGCACTTTTTGAATTAGCAAAAATTGGAAAAATAATTTTAGTATCCAGTAATTATGCCATCTCGGAGGCCAGGCATAACATTGAAAAAAAACTCACAGAAAAGCATCTCGTAAATCTTTATAAATTACTTTCGGAACTTAAATCCGTAGATAAAAAAAATTTTTCTTATCAGGAAATACAAAAATATGCAAAAATTATAATTGCCAAAGACATCCCCATCTTACTTGCTTCTGAAAACCAAAAAGTCCAAATTCTTATCACTTTGGACAAAAAAGACTTTAAAACTCCAAGTATAAAGGCTGCCAACCTACCATTCGAAATCATGTCACCCGGGGAATATTTACAAAGTCTATAAGAGGCAACTATAGAATTTTCTAAAGGCTTTCTAAGTAACATTTCTCGCAATAAACGATGCTAAGGCTCCGTGTCGCGCGGGGTGCGCGGCCTTTTTCTTTTCCACCAGACTCATATCCCGCCCAAATTTCCACCCCACACTTATCACATTTTCTCTGCCATAAATTTCTTGGCATACGCATGGTATCACGCGCGTCATGTCTACAGTCAGGGCAAAATCGCGGCACCGGCAATTGCCATTTTTGTAAATACTCCGCCTCCTGTGGAATAATTTTGTAATTTTTCTTGCACTTTTCGCAGGCCAAAATTTCTTTATTTTGAGGCAAATAATCGCGCGAATCCGGATCTTTCCATTTCCATCCTCTACTCAAAACATCCTCTTTACTCAGTGGATATTGATGACCTGCCAAAGTTTCGTTGTAAGCAAAAGGCGAAAATTTAATCGGGAAAAACTCTCCCCATTCGCCGGTTTTTTTCATGTGCTCAACAATTTTCTCACGCAATTTTTCATACTCTTCCTTTGAATATTTTTTATTCAAAATACAAAATTCTTTTTTTCTTAACCCCGCGCAGCCAAAAGAATCATGTGTTCCGGTACAATAAGAAGAATAAAAAAGTTCGAAATTTCCATTCCAGCCATGATCGCTGGCAAAGACGTTATTTACGGATAATCCGGTAGAAATCACCTCCGCCGACCATTCCAAAAAGGCGCATCCATCCACGTCATAACAATCATGTACGTTAGTTGAAAGATTTGTTCCCCACTTCACGTCTTCCGCTCCCCTGCCATCAAAACACCAATACAAATTTTTAGAATTCTTTAAATAATTTCCAAAACAATCCTGGCAATTTACCTGAAAAGTAGCCCTTTTTGGAAAGTTTGCGATGAGGCTATTATACTCAGTTAAACATTTTTTCAATAATTCTCCATCCGACAATATTTTCTGTAAGCGTTTTTTGAATTCATCCTCCCCCAAATTTTCATTCAAAAAATAATATTCTTTATGACGCAAGCCAACACAACCAAAGCAATTACTACATTTTTTGCAGTCATAACAGTCTTTGCAATTGCGACAATTTTCAGACATGCGACAATACTGACATTCGTAAAGGCCTACGGAATCCACGCATCCATAAGAGTATTTTGAGTCCAAAACGTACAGGCAATCCAAGCATCCTAAAGAATCCCAAACATAAGATCCGTAATAACACTTCTCGTTTTCATCACTCGTATAAATCAGATAGCAATCTTTATTGGCATAGCCGTAGTTTGTGAAATCCGAATTTTCCTGATTTACATTCACTAGATTTAAACGCGGCACTACTTTTACCAAATCAGCGAATTGGTCAAAAAAGGGCTTGCTGAAGTCAAAGTCCCTACCGTAGTTTTCCGCATCCCACTTGTCTCCCCACCAACAATCTTTACAATAAACAATAAATTTTTTATCCGGAGAATAAACCGTCACGATAGATTTACCGCACATATCACACTTTCTTTTGTATAAATTCCGCTCATTGCGAAAGGCCAGGCGTTTTTGTTGGCGACACGAAGGGCAGCAATTTGGTTCTCCCGCGCCAAGTTTTTCATAAAACTCCAAATCTTCCGAGGAAATCGAAAAACCCTGGCCACATTCCTTGCAAGTCTTTGAAGCAATTGCCCCCATCATACATTGATAATTGATAATTGTCTTACCACCCTCTCTCCGCAAATTTTTGTTCCACTTTGCTCATTTCCAAGCTGCTCATGGCTTCGCCCAAACCTTCCGAGCACTTGGCCAAAACCGCCGCGTCATCAAAGTGCAAAACCGCTTCTACAATAGCTTTCGCACGTCTCGCCGGATCTGAAGATTTGAATATTCCACTACCCACAAAAACTCCATCACACCCCAATTGCATCATCAAAGCGGCATCAGCCGGAGTAGCGATTCCACCCGCGGCAAAATTCACCACAGGCAAGCGCCCCAAGTTACGCACCTGCTCTACCAATTCCACGCTCACTCTTTCACTCACAGCCCATTTTTTCAAAGCCGCACTATTCATTTTCGCCAACGCCGTCGTTTCCTCCACCACAGTTCTCATATGTCTCACTGCCTCAACCACATTCCCGGTCCCGGCTTCACCTTTTGTACGAATCATCGCAGCACCTTCGGCAATTCTTCTCAATGCCTCTCCGAGATTTCTCGCCCCACAAACAAAAGGAATTTTAAAATCCAATTTATTTACATGATATTTTTCATCCGCCGGAGTCAACACCTCGCTCTCATCAATATAATCCACTCCCAGCGCTTCCAAAATTTGCGCTTCCACAAAATGTCCGATTCTCACCTTTGCCATCACCGGAATAGAAACCGCCTTCATAATTTCCTTAATCATTTTTGGATCACTCATTCTCGCCACGCCGCCATCACGGCGAATATCAGATGGAACACGTTCCAAAGCCATTACTGCCACTGCGCCTGCTTCCTCTGCTATTCGCGCCTGATCAGCATTCACGACATCCATAATTACGCCGCCTTTAAGCATCTGCGCCAAACCCTTCTTTAATTTTAAAGTATTTTTTTCCATGCAAAGCGCATTCTATAAGCAAGGAATCTCTGATGCAAGTCTTAATTCTGCCACCTCGGGCCGGGTTTTTATTTCTGTGCCGGCACCGTCTACGCTTTCGCCCCAAAAATTTCCGCCAAATCTCTTTGTGCGTCTGCTACGGAATAATGACCTTCACCTAGAATCATTTTTTCGATTACTTGAGTGGCCTGCGTTATCTTCGGATTTAAGTTTGGAGGGAAAAGATCTTTTCTCATTTTTTGTATGAATTCTTCCGGACTCAGTGGCTTATCAACCTTTGATATATCTTTAAAAAAAATAAAAATATTTACCTCCTCGGGTTTTTCATTAAATCTGGAAATGCCTTCCGCCATATCAATGGCCAAACAGAATGTGTCTATAAAATAAGGAGTAATTTTTTCTTTCCAATCTATTTTATAAGAATCTGGACGGAAAAAAGGATGACCAAAAATTCCTTTATCATCTGCCAATTTATTTGCATGAATTATAGAAAGATTATCAAAAACCACACCACCAACCGCAATATTTTCATGTTTCAAGTCTCGATGAACCATGCCCTTAGAGTGTAAGTCGGCTACAGCCTCCATAGCGTTTATGATATCCAGCATAAATTTTTCTAATCCATCGATTCCATCAGTATTTTCTGATAGAGCAGAAGAGATAGAATTTTTATTTGGGTCATGCTTCGCGGTAGTTACATGAAAAACATCAATTTTAGGATCAGTTACTTCATAATAAGACAGAAGATACCCTCTTGCATCGCTAACGCCATAAGCGGTTTCCGGAGATAAAAATTTATGCGTTGGTTTTTTGCCATATTCTACGGAAATACGAGACGTTCCTAGATTCAGCTTCGACGCCTCAGAGCTATCCACCAATTTAGCCCATGTTTTTTGTGGATAAGGCTTACCTGGAATTTGCGGCCAAATATCCTCATTCGTTAAAATTCCTTTTTCAACCATTGGCTCCAAACCATTTGCCGCTAAGGCTTCGCCAAATTGAATTCTTAGACGAGTCAGCTTTTCATCTACTAATCCCAGCATTTCCGCTCTCAAGGGGTCGTCCGTCGCGGGAAAAGCTTCCGTTGAAAGTAAATCTCTAAGGAGTAGAGCTGGTTTCCCGTTTCCAGATTTGCATGCTTGAATAGACTCCGCAATAAAGGCTGCTATTTTTCGTTCAACTCGGTTATTTTTTTCCGCCAAAATCGCCGCCTCTTTGGAGGTTTTTGGTGGATGCAAAATCCCATCTACCGCTTCCATGGACAGATCGCGTGGCATCACTAACGCCTGTAGCCTGTATGATTCCGAATGGTCCACGGAAAGAATGGTTAATTTGTTAAGGGTGAATAATAGCAAATTGCTGTCTTTTGTGACAAGCCAATTGTCGGCGCGCCTCCTACCCTTCCAAAATCTTTTTCGCCGCCAAGAGAGGACTGTCATCCATACCCGGCGTCGCTATGAATCGCTGTAATTGCTCTCTCATCATTGTTTGTCTCTTCGCGTCCATTTTTGGCAAACTGCCGAAAGCTTCGCGGAGCATTCTCGCTGCCGCATAAGGATTTTTCGACTTCATGGCTACATCCACCACCAAGCGATAACCTTTTCCTTCCGCATCATGAAATCGCGCGGAGTTTCCAATAAATCCGCCAATTAAATTCATCACATGCCCCGGCTTATTAAAATCGAATTTATCTGTTTTTGTGAAAGCCTCCACTTTTTCAAAAACATTATCCAAATCCATCAGACCAAGCAGACTTCTCCATCTTTGCAAAACCAATTCCTCATGCTCCCATTTTTTGTAGAACGCTGCCATATACTCGTCGCTCTTTGCCTTATTGTCAGACAAGATTTTCAAAGTCGCTGATTCATCCGTCATATTTTTAGCACTCTTGAATTGAGCCTCCGCCATGGCAATAAATTCGTCACCTTGTTCTGCTAAATAAGCCAAGCAAGTATTCTTTACTCTCCTCGCCAGCATCGCTTCTTTATCAATCACCGGGCCTTTCTTCGCCTCGATCTCCGCCGTGATTCCCTGATATTTTTTATAAAGTTCCGCAAAACGATTTTTAAATCTCGCCGCGATTGCCAAACGCAAAGCCTCTCTCGCCGCTTTCGCCGCTTGGAAATCATACACTTCCATTTTTTGTACCATTTCTTTTTCTCCGGGAAGAATCAGCATCTCTCTCGCAAGAGATGGATTTGTATCCATTAATTCGAAAGCCACCGCATCAAAAGATTTTAAAGTTTCTTCATCTATCATCAATTTCTCACTTTTTTTCGTCGCCAGCACCAATTTATCCAATTCAATATTTATAATTCTTTGTCCGGCTTCAAATCTGTTAAATCCTTCTTCATCATGTTTCATTAAATGTCGAAGATCTGCATTCGAATAATTATAAGTATATTTCATTGGCGCAGAAAATTCTCTAAACAGTGATGGAATACTTCCCTTTGGTACATTTTTGAAAACAAAACTTTGCTCATTTTTTGTAACATTCAAAACGCCACGCGCGAGGTCGTGACCATGGCCCGCCTCGCTCAATTCCAACTTCACCGCCCTTCCATCCGGCGCGATCAGCCCCATTTCTAGCGGAAAATTCAAAGCATATTTCGGTTCACGCGGACATTCATGATTTACATTCAAAGTGAAAGCCCCACTCGCCTCATCGTAACTACTCGTCACATCGCACTCCGGCGTTCCCACTTGCATAAACCATTGTTTGAATTGAGTTAAATCCCTTCCGCTCGCATCCTGTAAACAAGTTACAAGATCTTCGATCGTCGCCGCCTTGCCATAAAATTTTTCAAAATATAAATCCAACCCCGCACGGAATTTTTCTTTCCCCACCAAAGTTTTTACCATTCTCACCACTTCCGCGCCTTTCGAATAAGTCGTCGAAGTATAAATGCTATCTCCCGGATCGCCCACGTATTCTTCCGGCCAAATTTGGTGCGCCGAATTTCCGGCATCTTCCGTAAATTGTGAACTACGCAAATATCTCACTGTCCTAATTCTAGCTACGCTTTCTCCAACTAATTCGCCTTCAAAAGTGCAATCCATCAGGCGTACAAACCCTTCTTTTAACGCAGCTTCATGCCATGTTCTTACTGTTACCAAATCTCCTCTCCATGTGTGACAATATTCGTGAGCCACGGTCACGGCGATGCCAATAGTAGTTTCATCCGTGCCTGTTTCCGGACTGGAAATTGCACTCGCGCTATTGAAAATATTTAAGCCCAAATTTTCCATCGCACCAAAATTGAAATCGTCCGCCGCCACAATGCTGTATTGATCCAAAGGATATTGGCGACCATAATTATCCATATCCCACTGCATTGACATTTTCAAAGATTCCATCGCAATCGCCGCTCTGTCAGTTTTTCCCGGAGCAGTAAAAATTTGCAATTTAATTTTATGCGATTCGCCACCTTTAGACGGGTCCTTCAGATCATATTCATCCACCAATGCATCCATTTTCCCCAGCGCCATCGCAAATAAATAAGAAGGCATATGCAATTCACTTTGGTAAACAGAGGTATGAGTGCCTGCAGAATTTTCACGATTCTCTACCAAATTTCCAGTCGCCAACATCACCGGATAAAGCTGTTTCGAAGCCGTAACTTCTGTCCTCCAGCTCGTAAGAATGTCCGGCCTATCCGGGAAAGGGATAATATCTCTAAATCCCTCGGATTCATTTTGAGTAATAATTAATTCGCCACTTTTATAAAGTCCGCGACGTTTTTGGTTTTCCACCGGACTAATAATCGAGCTAACTT
>CALRGV010000016.1 GCA_943358175.1 Candidatus Peribacteria bacterium | reverse complement strand
TGGAAAAGTTCTAGTGTTTGGAAATGTTTGTGATAAAGATGGTTCTTTTTATAAATCCGATTTCCGTTCAAACCTTTCTTTTTTATGCGATGAATTACGTACAAAAGAAGGAATTACAATCAATATTGCTCCGGAGATTGAAGGATTTTTATTCAAAGGCGAAAAAGTGGAACAGGATTTTAATGAAAAGGTTGGTTTTGAATTGGCTACCATGAGCGGTTATTATAGTTCGTTGCCACAGGATACATTGCGTCTTTTTATTGATAAATTTGCGGAAGTGCAGAGAGCACTGGGTTTCCAAAATGAAAAGGATCATCCGGAAGTCGCGCCTGCGCAGTTTGAGTTGAATTTCAGATATTCTGTTGCTTTGGATACTGCTGATCAAATTCAAATTTATAAACTTTTAGCTCGTCAGGTGGCGGCTTCGATGGGTTTTACCGCTTGTTTCTTGCCTAAGCCAATCCAGGGACTTAATGGTAGCGGTATGCACACAAACATGTCTTTCTCAAAAGATGGTGTGAATATGTTTTATGATAAAGCTGATGAGTTGTCGCTTTCTGCGGTTGCCCGCAAGGTGACTACCGGAATTCTTTATTTTGCTAATGATTGCTGTCTTTTAATTAATTCCAGCGTGAACGCTTATCGTCGTCTGGATCCACATTTTGAAGCGCCAAATGAAATCAAAGTTTCCGCGGTGGATCGTGGATCGATGGTGCGTATTCCGATTGGAAATGAAAAGAGCTCACGTATTGAAGTAAGGACCGTAGCTCCCGATGCTAATCCTTATTTGGCTTTTTATGGCTTGATTAAGGCTGGTTTGGTTGGTATGAGAGCGAATGCTGAGGAATTGGCAAAAATGGAAAAGAAAGTTTATGGCGGTAAAGTGAAGAAACTTCCGGGCAATATTTACGAAGCTTTGGAACATTTTGAAGCCAGTGATTTCGTGAAAGAAATACTTGGTGAAGAAAATCAACAGAAATATGCCGCTTTGAAATATATGGCGGCCGCCAGATCTCCAAAAGATTTGGGAACAAGAGTGAAGACCGGAGAAGTGATTTATCATCATGATGTACAGAATCAATGGATTTGGAATCAGTTCTAGCAGATGTTTCAAAAATAGCCTACTGCTTCGTTGGAAATAGAATTTAGATCCTCACGTACTAGTCAGTACGCTGCGGTCTAAATTCTATTTCCGTCTCGCATTAGATCTATTTTTGAAACATCTGTTTCAGTGGGATTGTTGAGCTTGACGAAAGTGGTGGAAGATGTTATGCTTCCATCCTTTTTTAAAATAAACCATGGGACATAATAGAATTATTGATTCAGGACCGCTGGTATCAGATGTAGTGACGAAGCCAGATATTCCGGTGATGATCGAGCAAAATGATTTGCAAACTGCTTGGAATGAAAAAGGTAGACATTATGAAGAGAAAAGTGGTGGGATTGAAGTTGGAGTTAATAAATACCAATTTCAAGTGTCTTTCCTTGATTTAAGATTTAGAGATATTGAAAATAATTCTTTCCCGACTCAAAGAAGGGTGATTACGGAAGTGGCTTCGGATTTGAATCGACGTCACGATATAGTGATTCCTGTTTTACCCGGTTGGGGGGAGACTTCCGCGCAGTTTGAAGGAGATTTTTTGGAAATTTTGCTGGAAGTTTTGAAAGAAGCCGGTTATGAAAATCCTAAAATTATTGGGGTAAATGCTTCAGGTAGAGGGACGCCGGAATATTTGATGGAACGTAATAGAGAGATGATTTCCGGTGTTGGTTTGATGGATGAGGTGAATGATGCGGCAAATATTGCAAATGCTCTTGCTGGGCGTGGATATTTTGGTAATCGTGGTCAAAGGCCTTCTGTAGCTGTGATAGGACATTCTATGGGTGCTTTCAATGCTTTGGCATTCATGGATGCTTTGAATAAAGACGGAGGTCATAAAGTTGAAAAACTTTTGCAGATGATGCCGGTTGTGGATGGGCCTTTTGCGATGATGAGAGCGAAATTTTTGTGGGCGGTGAGAAAGCAGCTGATTGAGGCATCGAAACAAGCTATTACCGGAAGTGGTGCGCTTGAATTGAGCGAGGATGATTATCATCGAATTATGTTTGGTGATGAGGATTTTAGGGACCCAGAGCAGTTTGCACGCAGCTTGCCGGATTCTGCGAAAAGGTTTTTGCAATTAACTTTGAATCCAAAAAGAAGGTTTGAGCATGTGTTTAAAAAAGGTGGTACGGCTGATGGCTTGGATTTGACAGTGTGGAAGGGTGGTAAGGATAGTCTGATTCCGGATGATGCGATTGATGGTTTGCGGGGTGGAGTTAAAGTTGAGGTATTGCCGATGATTTCTCATTCGATTCCTTTTAGGATTAGGGATGAGCAGATGATTGATGTGAGGGTGGCGTTGAAGAGGTTTGTGGGGGAGAAAAGTTGAAAAGGCTTTTGGCCCGTGGTTTATATACCACACTTGCGGAAGGTCTTTTCTATTTGCTATACTATTGATGTTAGCACTCGGTATCGGGATTTCCTAAAGGGAGATGCCCGTGTAGAAGGAAGACTGTTTACAGGGCATCCTTCGTACCGGGTGTTTTGTTTTTATACATGGTTTTAAAAGCTAATTCCCGTTTTCCGGTTCTTATTTCTTCGATGTAGTAAGTGAAGCTGTTATAGTGTTTTATATACATGATGGCATTGAGCCCAGTACGAGTTTTTTTGCTTAATTTAATTTCATCATAATTATTTATAATATCGGGAATTAAGCCAATATCTTTTTCAGTTAAAGGTAGAGGATCCTTGGAGTGCTTTAATAAAGCATGTCGTATTTCAAAGTTACTGACTGTGTGCTTATAATCTTTTATTTCTATTTTTGTTGATGTTTTAATTGTTAGTATAAGATTTTTATCGATTTTGTAACTTAGTGTTATTTTCTTTTGAATGTTTGTAATTTTTTCTTTTGCTAATGATATTAATTCTAAGTTTATTTTATGGTTCATAATAGCTTATTAATTGTTTGAATTAAAATGTTAACAGCCAAACATTAAATTTTCTTAAATTAATTCTAAAATCGAGTAGTATGAGGTGCGAGGCTAAGAAGAACCCAGTTTTTCTGAAAACGTGCGATTTGACAAAAAATATTAGACGAAAAGTTTAGACAACTTTTAACCTGTAAATTCCTCCCCGGGGAGGAATTCTAATCTGTTAAATTACAACATTAACCGAGACATCAATGTGAAAAAATACTTACTCAAAGTGCTTTATTTAACAGATCACTGAAAAAACTGGGGTCTTTTCACTGCGAGGTGCTTGACACGTGGGGGGGGTGATGGTGTAGAATATATCTGTAATCATGAAGTTAAACAAAAATAAAAATGCCAAATAAGGAAGCTCCAGAGTCTAGAAAACCAGAGGTGAAGGTGAAAATTGGTAAAGCTTGGTCTGAAAAGGGCGAGGTTGTTAGAAAGGAGAAGGATGAAAAATCTGAAAAAATTAAAAAGCCTGCCGTTAAGCTTCGTCAAGAATTTGATTTGGGTGAACATAAGGTTTTACCTGAAGATAAAGTGAAAGAAGGTTATGTATCAGTTGCTACTGGTTCGGTAGATATCACTCCATTTTCTGAGAAAGGAAAAGCTGAGTCTTTTTATCTCAATGAAGTGACTCAGCCTTGTGAGTTATTGTTGAAATTATATGGGAATAATGAAAAAGTTTTTACTCCTGGGGCAATTGCTTTCATCAAATCGAATGCTAAAGTTCTTGAGGCAATTAAAGTTGCAAAACCAACAAATAAGGCTGATTTTGCTAAAATTGCTAAGAATTTTGCTGCCGAACAAATTAATGGTCCGGATGGAGTTTTGAATTTATTGTTGGCATTCAATCGTGTGGTTTCAAAATTACAAATTGGTGTGGTGAATAAAATGACCAATTCTCAGTCTGAGCAGAGATTTAAGATTGATTTGAGGCATCGTGAAAGTAGATCTGTTGAAGTGACTTTGTATAATCCGGAGATTAGGGATCCCGATATTGGCCGGGTAAAAGTGGATGTGTCTGGTCTGGAAGTTGAGAAGCTGATGAAAATCGATGGAACATTTGAGGTGAATTATTGGGAAAATAATAAAGGTCATCCCTCTTATACTAGTGCTGGAAAATTGTATCCAGCTAGTCCTGCCAGTCGAGTACTTATTTTTCAATTGAATATAAATCCGCGAACTAAGATTGTAGAGGTAGTTGTGTTTAAAAGAGTAGGCGTTGCAAATGTCAGTATGACCTTTACTGATTTCGATGCTAAGGTTAAGGCTAAGCCATTTTTTTTGCATAGTTTATAGGAAGATTTGGCATTTTTCTTGACACTAAGGTCTTCAGCGAATAGTCTATGTTTAGTTATGAAAAATAGTATTATTACAAACAGCGTACAGAATTTAGGACTCCTTCTACTCGGGAGACTAATTTTGCGTTAGTGTTTGTAATAGCTATAGACTTACACACTGACGCATATGGTCGGTGTTTTTTAAAATTAATTCTAAATGGCGAGAAATATAATTCAGAAAATTTGGGACGAACATGTGGTGGTCAGCAAAGATGGTTTTCCTGATGTGTTTGCGATTGATTTGCATTTGATTCATGAGGTTACTTCGCCTCAAGCTTTTGAAATGTTGAGGGAAAAAGGTTTGAGATTTCATGTGAGTGGGAGAGCGGTGGCGACTATTGATCATAATGTGTCTACAGCCGTGAATCGCAAAATTGCGACTGATGTTGGTTCACAAAAACAAATTACTGCTTTGAGGGGAAATTGTGCGGAATTTGGTGTGAAATTAATGGATATGGATAGTGGTAGGCAGGGAATTGTACATGTGATTGGGCCGGAATTGGGCTTAACTCAGCCGGGAATTACGGTAGTCTGCGGAGATAGTCATACTTCAACTCATGGTGCTTTTGGAGCTTTGGCTTTTGGAATTGGCACGACAGAAGTGGGGCATGTGATGGCGACTGGATGTTTATTGCAAGAAAAACCTAAGACGATGAAGGTGAATTTTGTGGGTCGTATGGGGGAGTGTGTGACCGCGAAAGATTTGATTTTGAAATTAATTTCTCAGATTGGTGTATCTGGTGCGCGAGGATATGTGATTGAATATTGTGGTGAGGTTGTGAGGGCGATGTCCATGGATGAGCGCATGACGATTTGTAATATGAGTATTGAATGTGGAGCGAGGGCAGGGCTGATTGCGCCTGATAGTGTGACTTTTGAATATATGATGGGGCGGGAATGTGCGCCTGTAGGAGAGAAATGGAATGAAGCTGTGAAGTATTGGAAGTCTTTGCGTAGCGATGATGGTGCTGAATATGACAGAGTGGTGGATGTTGAAATTGATGGAATGGCGCCGATGGTGACCTGGGGTTTTAATCCGGGGCAGGGAATTGAGGTGACGGGTTCGATTCCAAAAGATGCGGATGCGCAGGCGTTGGATTACGTGAGGCTGAAGGCTGGTCAGGCTATTGAGGGAGTGACTGTAGATTATGTTTTTATTGGTTCTTGTACGAACGCGAGATTGTCGGATTTGAGGGCGGCGGCGGAGATTTTTAAGAATAGAAAGGTAGCAAAAGGAGTAATCGTTTATATAGTTCCTGGATCTGAAGATGTTATGAAGCAGGCAAAAAGTGAAGGGTTAGATCAAATTTTTGAGGGCGCAGGCGCCCTGTTTCGCAATCCCGGATGTAGTATGTGTTTGGCGATGAATGAGGATAAAGTGCCAGAGGGAAAGCGCTGTGCTTCGACTAGTAATAGAAATTTTGTCGGTCGTCAGGGAAAAGGTGCGATCACTCATTTGATGAGTCCGATTATGGCGGCTGCGGCGGCTGTGACTGGGAAAATAACGGATGTAAGAAAATTGCTGTGAAATTTACCCCCGGGGGTCAGGTATGAAATAAGAATGTAATTCGTCAAATTGGCGCGATATAAATAACTCACTTATGAAAAATATTATTAAATCAAAAATAATGCCATTGCCTCGAGCGGATATTGATACTGATCTGATTATTCCGGCGGATTTTTTGACCACGACTGATAAAAAAGGTTTGGGCGAACATGTGTTTGCGAGATTGAGAATGATGGAGGGAAATTTTCCTTTTAATTTGAAAAAATATCGTGATGCTAAGATTTTGGTGACTAGGAAAAATTTTGGCTGTGGCAGTTCTCGTGAACATGCTGCTTGGGCGCTAAAAGACTGGGGAATCGAAGTGGTGATTGCGCCATCTTTTTCGGATATTTTTTTTAGCAATGCTATGAAGAATGGGATTTTGCCGATAATTTTGGAGGAGAAAGTTGTGGAGTGGATTTTTGAGGAAGAAAAAGAGAAAAATGGCTGTGAATTGGAGGTTGATTTGGTGAAACAGATTGTCAAAATTCCTGGAAAGAAAGATGGCTTCGCCATGTTCGCCATAGATTCTTATAGAAAAGAATGTTTATTGAAGGATATGGATGATATGGATTATCTGGTTTCTCAAATGAATGAAATTGAAAAGTTCGATAAAAAACATGCAGCAAATATATTTTTTGACACAAAAGTTTTATGAAAAATAGTAGCGTAAAAAAAATTGCAGTTTTAGCTGGTGATGGAATTGGGCCGGAAATTATGGTTGAGGCTTTGAAGGTTTTGCGAAAAATTGAGGAGATTTTCGAGCATAAATTTGAATTTATAGAAGGCTTAATTGGCGGATCTGCCTGGGAAAAATACGGTGAACACTTTCCGAAGGAGACTGTGGCGATTGCTGAAAGTTCCGAAGCGATTTTGTTTGGTTCCGTAGGTGGTCCGATTGATAAACAAATGGAGCCAAAATGGAAAAATTGTGAAACGAATTCTATTTTAGCGATTCGTAAAAAATTTAATTTTAATGTGAATTTGCGGCCTGTGAAATTATATTCCGCTTTGAAAAATTCTTGTGTGTTGAGAGCGGATATTGTTGAAAAGGGAATTGATATGTTGTGTGTGCGAGAACTCTCTCAGGATGTTTATTTTGGTAAACATGATACGAGTGGTGACGTTGGTTCGCGTCATGCTTTTGACGAAATGTCTTATGACGAAAAAGTCATTGAGGCTATTGCGCATGCGGCTTTCAAGGCGGCGCAGTTGCGTAAGAAAAAAGTGACTTCGGTAGATAAAGCGAATGTTCTGAATTGTAGTAAATTGTGGCGCGAAGTGGTGACTGGCGTGGCGAAAAATTATCCTGATTGTGTTTTGGAACATGTCTTAGTCGACAATATGAGTATGCAGGTGATTCGTCGTCCGGGAGATTTTGATGTAATTTTGATGCCAAATATGTTTGGAGATATTATTTCGGATGAAGTGAGTGTGTTTGCCGGGTCTTTGGGAATGTTGCCTTCGGCGTCTTTGAACGCGCAGGGTTTTGGCTTGTACGAGCCGTCTTCCGGTAGTGCGCCGGATATTGCTGGAAAAGGAGTTGCAAATCCAATTGGGCAAATTTTATCAGCGGCGATGATGTTAAAATTTTCTTTTGGTATGAATAGAGAACACGATGCGATTGTGAACGCGGTGGAAAAAACTTTAATGGATGGATTTCGCACAGGAGATATTGCTGATGGTGGGAAGTTTGTTTCTACAAACGAAATGGGGACAAGAATCGCCGAAAATCTTGTGAAAGAACTGCTCCGCGGCTAGCGGAAATATTATTTACAGTTCATTTAAAAAATTATTATTTAAAACTATTTAACTCAAAACATATGATAAAAATATTTGATACAACATTGCGCGATGGTGAACAGTCTCCCGGGTTTTCCATGAATTTGCGTGAGAAATTAATGTTGGCTCAGCAGTTGGAAAATTTGGGAGTGGATGTGATTGAGGCTGGTTTTGCAGCTGCTTCACCGGAAGATTTTGAGTCAGTGAAGCAAATTGGAGAACTCTGCCAGAAGGCTGAAATATGCGGTTTGGCGCGTTGTAATGAAATGGATATAGAATCTACTATTAAAGCTTTGAAAGCAGCTAAGAAGCCGCGTATTCATGTTTTTATTGCCACTAGCGATATTCATTTAGAGCATAAATTGAAAATTTCTCGCGATGAAGCTATTAAGAAAGCAATCATGGGGGTGAAAATGGCGAAATCTTTTACCGATATGGTGGATTTTTCCCCTGAGGACGCGACCAGGTCTGATTGGAATTTTCTGGTGGAAATTTTAAATGAAGCGGTAAAGGCCGGTGCCGATACTTTGAATATTCCGGACACGGTTGGTTACAGTACGCCGGAGGAATATGGAGCGCTGATAAAATTTTTGAGAGAAAAGGTTGTTTGCTCGGATAAGGTTGTTTTTTCCACTCACTGTCATGATGATTTAGGCCTTGCTGTAGCCAATAGTTTGGCTGGAGTGATTAATGGTGCGAGACAGATTGAGTGTACGATAAATGGTATTGGAGAGCGTGCGGGAAATGCCGCTTTGGAAGAAGTGGTAATGGCGATGAAGACGCGACAGGATTTATTTAAAGAAAAAAATAATATAGATACAAAACAGCTTTATGCGACGAGTAAATTGTTGTCGCAAATTACGGGACAAAAGATCCAGGCCAATAAAGCTGTGGTTGGTAAAAATGCTTTTGCGCACGAAGCGGGAATTCATCAACATGGAATTTTATCCAATCGTCTGACTTATGAAATCATGAAGGCGGAAGATGTTGGTAGGACTACCAATCAGTTAATTTTGGGAAAACATTCCGGTCGTAACGCTTTGGCCTCACGTTTGGTGCAGCTGGGAATTCAGGTTTCGAAAGAGCGTTTGGAAATTATTTTCGCAAAATTTAAAGCTCTGGCTGATAAAAAGAAAAATATTTATGACGAAGATTTAATTATGGTGGCGATGGATTATGATATTGATAAAAAATATGAATTGATGGAAGCAAAAATTTATTCGGAAAAAGATAAATTTGCAAAAGCGGAAGCGGTTATTAGAATCGGCGATAAAAAAACAAATGTTGAATGCGAAAGCGATGGTCCTGTTTCGGCGCTGTATGCCGCTATTATTAGGGCTTCAGGGTTGAAAGGAAAATTGACCTCTTTTAATATCAATGCTCTTACGCCTGATAAAGAAGCGGTTGGTTTTGTGAAAATTGAGTGGCAGGATGATATGCAAAAAATCTGGTATGGACATGGTTCGGATACAGACGTTACAATTGCATCCGGAAAAGCGTTGATCGATGTTTTAAATCGTATTGAAATTCGTAGAATGCATGATGAGAAGATCGGCCGTTTATAAGAAAATATGACATTACTTGAATCGTTAAAAATCAGTATGGATGAGCCAGCTAAGGCTTTTGCTCTCAAAGGTGTGGATGAGAAAATTTATACTTTGGAGAATTTTAAAGAAGCAAAAGTCTTGGTGCTCATTTTTATGTGCAATCATTGTCCGTATGTGAAAGCGGTGTGGCAGCGTTTGATTGATTTACAAGAGCGTTTTGAGGCTCGAGATGTGAGGTTTGTTGGAATCAATGCAAATGCGGCAAATGCCAATTATGAAGATGATAGTTTTGAAAATATGCAAAAAGAGTTCGTAGAGAGAAAAATGAATTTTTCTTATTTAATTGATGCTGATCAAAAAGTTTCTCGTGAATATGAAGCACAGTGTACGCCGGATGTTTTTGCTTATGATGAGCAGCGCAAGTTGGCTTACCATGGCCGAATTGACGATAGCTGGAAGGATGAAAGTAAAGTGACCAAGCAGGAATTGGCGGAGGCTATTGAGGTGATTTTGAGGGGAGAGAAAGTGTCTGAATTACAGCATCCTTCAATGGGATGTTCTATTAAATGGGTAGCATAGTTTTATTCACCAAGTCCTTGAGGGCATACTTCCGATTCTCTATTTATTTGATCGCAGGTGCCTATGGAATTGAAAATTCTCATTTCGTAATTTTCATCGAGAGTGAAAATCTTCCAAATTCTGTCAGGATTTTGATAGGCTGTAATGCTCTTTACTAAGCCTTTTTTGTCATAAATGTTTATTTTAGCTTTTGCATCATTGAAAGTGGTTTCACCATTCAATGATTCGATAAAAAAGAGATAATCTTTAATTTGGTTCGTCTCTTTTACTTCTGTTTTTAAATTGCGAATGGTGAATGTTTCAGAATTTGTTTTTGACTCCATGATGGTATCAATTTTGCTGTCTATTTTATGTTCGGAATAAATTATTTCATCGGTCGGTTCTATCAGATAGGAACTGAACTCTGTTTCCTCCTGTTCCAATGGAATTTTTGGCATTTCCCAGCTGAAAACTATTTTAATTTCTCCCGGTGTTAACTGAATTATTTGTGGAGTTGGCAGGTTGCGAGAAATTACATTATCATCGTTGGTGGAATTTTTCGCGTTATTTTCTTTTTCTGCAATATCTTGAGCGGTTATTTTTATGGCAATTTTATTTTCAATATCATAGGAAAATTTTTCGGTTTTATATTCCGTTTTAGCTAAAAAGCGATAGAGTGTTTCGGAAATTTCTCCTCTGCTCATATTTTCTTCCGGATCAAAATTTTCAGGATTTTCTAATAAATTTTGGACTTTTCCAAGATCAATATATTTGCCGTACCAAGCCTGTTTGGGGTTATCTTTTGTAGGCCATTTGTAGAATTCTCCAAGTATTTTCAGGGCTTCAGCTTTATTTACCGGTTGGTCCGGTTTGAAATTTCCGTCGCCGTAACCGCTAATTATTTTCAAATCTTTTGCCGTACAAATATATTTACTGTACCATTCTTTATATCCTACATCTGGAAAACAGTTCGTAGTTTGTTTAGCGGTTTTCGTTTTATTCCCTTCGAAAATTATTTTTAATAATTCGGCACGGGTGATGTTTTGAGCCGGTTGAAAGGTGCCATCGCCATATCCATTTATTATTCCTTTTTCAGAAAGGTAGCGCGAATTGATATAATATTTAGCTCCTTCCTGAATGTCCGTGAATTTTTTTGCTGAAGATAAGTTTGCGCAAAGTAGAAAAATGCTTGTTCCAATTAAAAGAAAATTAGTTTTTTTCATGGAATCGTGGTGAGGGGCATTTTTATATTAACTCAATGTGAATAAAAAAACACCCCCATTGGAATGGAGGCGTTTTTAATTTTTAATTTTTCAGAAAACTATTTTTTCTTGGCAGAACCTTTTACCAATGGAAGACCTGTTCTCTGGTTTTCAACAACTGACTTACCCTCTGGTAAAGCATCAAGTGCTCCCACTTTTACTTCACGAGCGAAGTAATAAATCATCTGTTTACGACCACCACGCAGAGTTACGTTCTTAGAATGGAGGTAGTAAGTCTGTCCTTTGCTGTTTTTGTGTGCGAAAGCCATATGGTTTTGGTTAATTAATTGATTGCTTTAAATCTAGGACTTTCATCAGATTAAGTCAAGGTGTAAAAAATGAATCAAAAAAACACTCAGATTTTCCGAGTGTTTTTTCAACTAAGTGAAAAAGAAATTTATTTCTTTTTCTTTTTCAATACTTTCTTAGCTGGTGCTTTCTTTTTCTTTGCTGCCATTAGGAGTGAGGTTAATGAAGTAATTACATTATGAATTTATTTAAATAAAATGCAAGTGTTTTTATCTATATTAAAGCATTATTTTTGTGTTTATTTTTTATCAAAAAATGTCGTCAATCGTTTTTGTATTTAGGATAAGCCATTATTCGCATTTCATTTGTTTTTTATTTTTTTTGTATTATGCTTTAGGAAAAGTTTTTTATTTTAATTTTTCATTTAAAAATATATGTTGACGATGATTTTTGTTGTTTTGGGTCTATGTGCCTTTGAAGTTATTTCCAGCATTGATAATGCGGTGATTAATGCAGAGGTACTTTCCACCATGAGTGCGAAGGCACGAAGATGGTTTTTGATTTGGGGGCTGTTGATAGCGGTTTTTTTGATTAGAGGTCTTTTGCCTTGGTTAATTATTTGGGCGGTAAATCCTTCACTTGGTCCTATCGAAGCACTCACTGCAACTTTTAGTAATGATCCACATGTACAAGAATCTATCGCGTTAGCTTCTCCAATTTTATTAGCCGGAGGTGGAATATTTTTAGTGTTTTTATTTTTACATTGGTTATTTTTAGAAGAAAAACATTTTGGTTTACCGCGTTTTGAAAAATTTTTTGTAAGGCATGGTGTTTGGTTTTTCGCTACAGTATCAATCGTTTTGACCGGTATAGTTTGGTTTGCATTAAAGCAAAATCCTATGATGGCGTTTGGTGCGGTAGTGGGATCTTCAGCGTTTTTTATTACTCATGGCTTTAAACAAAATGCGGAGGAGGCAGAAAAAAATCTTTCGAAACAACATTTGTCGGACATGAGTAAGATACTTTATCTGGAAGCTATTGATGCGACATTTTCCATAGATGGAGTACTAGGGGCTTTTGCTTTTACTTTGTCCGTACCGTTAATTTTATTTGGTAACGGTATAGGTGCTTTTGTGGTTAGGGAATTAACAATAGGTAATATAGAAAGAGTGAAAAAATATATTTATTTGAAAAACGGCGCGATGTATTCAGTCTTGTTTTTAGGAGGAATTATGCTTTTTGATGCTTTTGGAGTTCATGTGCCACAATGGCTTTCTCCAGTAGCTACTTTTTCGGCAATTGGATATTTCTTTTGGAAATCTAAAATGGAGTTGAAGAAAGAAGTTTCGAATAAATGAGGGAGAATTAGTACGAGAAACTAGCGTTGTGAAAATATTTTTGTAATATTGCAAGGGCTTTAACGGAAATAGTCTTTGTTGCAACAAAAAATAGAGTATAAAAAATATATGAAGAAGATAAGTAAGAAGAATGGGTTTAAAAAATTTTGGCGTTTGGGATTTGAGGAATTCAATACCCAACAATATGATATTGGTGTGGATGATGAATTAATAGTTCGTGAAGGAAATTATCAATATAATGTTTTTGATATTATAAAAAAATATGGGACACCAACTGAATTGGTTTTTCCGACTGTGATGGAAAATCGTGTGAGGGATTTGATTGATACTTTTAATGCATATATAAAAATTTCAGGTTATAAGGGGCGTTTTTATTATCATTACGCAATGAAGGCCAATCAGACGAAAGAATTTGTGCTGCCTGCGGTTGCGGAGGGAGCGAATTTGGACGTGGCCAGTGCAAATGAATTATTTTTGGTGAAAAGAATGATTGAGCAGGATAAATTTAATGCGAAAATAAGAGTAATTTGCAATGGTCCAAAAACGGAAAAATATATTGGTTTGATTGAAGAGTTAAGAGGGAAGGGTTTGATTGTGATTCCAATTATTGAAGATTATCAGGAATTGGAGAGGTTAAAAAAATTTAAAGGCGAAGTAGGTATAAGAGTGGATTTGGAAATTAAAGTAAAAGCGCATTGGGATAAAAGATATAATCGTTTTGGTTTTTCTGAGGCGGAGTTGCTTAAACTTGGAAAAATTAGAAATCTTTCAACTTTGCATTATCATATTTCAAAACAGATAGAAACTATTGATGGATTTGTGTTGCCATTACAAAAGGCTTTGGCTTTGTTCGCGCAGATGAAAGAAAAAAATCCCGCTTTGGATACTTTAGATATGGGTGGTGGAGCCGGAGTTCCTTTTGAAAAGAAAAAACATTTTTATAGCGGTAAAAGTTTAATTCGACAAATTGTTAATACGGCTAAAACCGAATGTGATAAATTGCAATTAAAGCATCCGAATTTAATTGTGGAGTGGGGTAGTTATGTTGCGGCGCCGGCACAGATTACCATTTACAAAATTTTGGCTCAAAAGGATGTTAGCGAAAAGAATAAAAAGAAATGGTATGTGATTGATGGTAGTTTTATGAATGATTTGTTGGATACTTGGGCGATTCATCAAAAATGGCATATTACTCCTGTAAATCACCTTAGAGCAAAAAAATTACAGCAGGTTTGGTTGGCCGGTTCTTCTTGTGATAGTGATGATAGATATACGGCCGGTGGTGGATATGTTTCTTTGCCGAATTTTGAAGATTGTAATGAGTTGTATATAGCGGTTTATGATACCGGTGCTTATCAGGATGCGCTTGCTTCTCATCATTGTTTGCTTTCTTCTCCAGCAAAATTAATTGCTCAGAATGGAGAAATTAAAATTGCTCGTAAGCGTGAAACTGCGGAAGATGTCGGTAAGCATTTTGGTTGGTAATGTTTAGTTTAGGTCTTTTTTTAAAGCAAATTTAGGTTTTTGCATTTGCCAAAATCTATTTTTCGTATAGAATCGTCGGGACATAATCAAATTTAAAAATGGATATCAGGAATATTGCAATTATCGCGCACGTAGATCATGGAAAAACCACTTTGGTAGATGCCTTATTGAAGGCTGGTGGAATTTTTGAATCATATCAGCATACGGAAGAACGTATGATGGACAGCAATGATCAAGAGAAGGAAAGAGGTATTACTATTTATGCTAAGAATGCCGCTATTTTCTATAAGGATACAAAAATTAATATCGTGGATACTCCGGGACATGCTGATTTTGGATCTGAAGTGGAACGTATTTTGCGAACTGTAGATGCTACTTTGCTTTTGATTGATGCTTATGAAGGGCCGATGCCTCAGACGAAATTTGTACTTAGGAAATCTTTGGAATTGGGATTAAAGGTTTTAGTGGTTATCAATAAGATTGATAAACCAATGGCTCGTCCGGATGAGGTTCTCGATCTGACTTTTGATTTATTTTCAAAACTTGGAGCAACTCAAGAACAGCTGGATTTTCCATTTATCTACACAATCGCGAGAGATGGTGTAGCGGTTAGAAATTTGAATGATGAGAGAAAAGATATTACTCCGCTATTGGATTGGGTTTTGGAAAATGTAAAAAAAGCTGATGCTGACATAGAAAAACCATTCAGAATGCAGCCGGTGACTTTAGCTTACGATAATTTTATTGGAAGATTGGCTATAGGTAGGGTAAATGAGGGTAAAATAAGCGCGAATAAAACTGTAACAATTATTAATTCCAAGGGTGAGAGAAGACAGGGAAGACTTTCTAAAGTTTTCAGTTTTAGAGGTGTACAAAGGGTTGAAGCGGAAGAAGTATGCGCTGGAGATATCGTAGCTTTGGCCGGTATGCCGGATATTTATGTAGGTGAAACAATTACTACAGATGATAAGGCTGAACCTTTAGCGGCGATAAAAATTGATCCACCTGCTTTGGCGATTGAATTTATGGTTAATGATTCGCCTTTTGCCGGTAGAGAAGGAAAATTTGTTACGAGCAGGCATATTCGTGATAGGTTGAATAGAGAGTTGGAAACAAACGTTGGTTTAAAAATAGAAGATATTCCGGGTAGTGATGCAATTAAGGTTTCAGGAAGAGGCGAAATGCACATTGCCGTTTTGATTGAATCGATGCGTCGTGAAGGGTTTGAATTACAAATTTCACAGCCGGAGGTTTTGATGAGGACTGTGGATGGAGTAAAAGAGGAGCCAATAGAAATGGCGGTAATTAATGTGCCTGATGACATGGCAGGTAAAATTATTGAAATTCTTTCTACTCGTAAGGGAGAATTGAAAAATATGAAATCTGAGAATGGTACTACTTTTATGGAGTTTGAAATACCAACTCGTGGACTGCTTGGTTTCCGATCTATGTTTATGATTATGACTCGTGGTGAAGGAATTTTGTATCATGCTTTTGAGCGTTTTGCGCCGTTTAGAGGAGCAATTTCAAAGCGTAGTGTCGGTTCAATGATTTCCGGCGAACAAGGTCCAACTATGGCTTATTCCCTTTGGAAATTGCAGGAACGTGGTGGGTTGTTTGTGAAACCGGCTACGGAAATTTATGTAGGAATGATTATTGGTGAACATAATCAAGGGTCTGATTTGGTCGTGAATGCTTTGAAAAATAAGAAATTAACAAATATGCGTTCATCAGGAGCTGATGAAGCTTTGACTCTAATTCCAATAGTCGATATGACTTTGGAAAAAGCCATTGAATACATCAAGGATGATGAGTATGTGGAAATTACTCCAAAGAGTATTCGTCTACGCAAAAAGTTCTTGGATGAGAATGCCAGGAAGAGACAGAGTAGGGATTAGACTTTTTTCAGATTAATCGCTTGGCCGCGGAAGTGGATGTTGCGGAAACCGGAGAGCATAATTTGTTCGTAATGCTCATCTAATTCAAAGATAGTGTGAATATCAAAGATGTCGATATGGCCTATTTCTGCGCCTTTTGCTCTGCGGTCACTATTTATTAAGGCAAACATTTCTTTGATACCAAAGCGATCTTTGCGACCTACTTCTATGCGAAATTTACTGAATTTCATATTGGCATTTCTTGCTCTTTGTGGACGATCATTAGGTGTATTGGCGGTGTTTATATCGTGAGCTTTTTCATATGAGTCGAGGAAAGTGTTGAAGTTTAGTGAAACAAAATGTTTTATCAGTTTTTCTTTGTCAAAGTCGGCGAGTTTTTCATTGATAGCCGGTAAATATTGGCCAATTTTAGTTTCGTTTACTTCTACTTTTGTGAAGGTGTCGATGAAATGTAGGATTTGGTTCTGGCAAATATCTTTTACTGAAGGAACATTTGCTTTTGTGAATTTTTTCCCAACTTTGTGCTCTAGGGCGCTGATTTTTCTGAGCTCTCGAGCGTGGACGATGGAAAGGGAAACACCGCTTTTGCCTGCGCGTCCAGTACGTCCACTGCGGTGTACGTAAGTCTCAATGCTGTCCGGGAGCTGATAATTGATAATATGCGTCAGATCGTCTACGTCGATGCCACGAGCGGCTACGTCAGTAGCGATGAGAAGTTGAATTTGTCTTTTACGAAAACGCTCCATGATATTGGTACGTTGTTGCTGAGAAATATCGCCGTGAATTGCTTCGGCGGAATATTCGTCCTGGATTAATTGGTCGGCAACTTCTTGAGTTTCTATTCTGGTGCGGCAGAAAATAATTCCGTAAATTGAAGGATTCATATCAGCGATACGGCGAAGAGCTTCGTAACGATCTTTGGATTGGACAACATAGAATTTATGCTCCACTTTTTCGGCGCCTTTGGTGTCTTTGTCGATGCGAATTTCGTCAGAGTTCTTCATATATTTATGCGCGATAGTGCTGATACTTCTTGGCATGGTAGCAGAGAAAAGCATGGTTTGCTTTTCGGCAGGAGTTCCGGATAAAATTGCGTCGAGATCTTCCTTGAATCCCATGTCTAAAATTTCGTCGGCTTCATCGATGATGAGATATTTGATATTGCCGATAAGGAGTTTTTTTCTTTTAATTAAATCGAGAACACGTCCTGGAGTTCCCACTACTATTTGCACGCCTTGTTTTAGTTGTAAAATTTGAGTGTAAGCATTTTCGCCTCCGTAAATAGAGGCCACGGCTAGGCCTTTTGAGTGTTTGATGAAATTTCTAATGTCTTTAGTTATTTGAATACAAAGTTCGCGTGTTGGACATAATATCAGGGCTTGAGTTTCACGAGATTCGGCATTGATTTGTTGAATAACAGGAAGGCTATAAGCAGCTGTTTTTCCGGTTCCGGTTTGAGCGAGAGCGATTAAATCCTTTTTAGATTGAAGGAGGCGTGGAATCGCTTTCTCTTGTATGGGAGTAGGCGTGGTGAATCCTAGCTCTTCAAGCGCTTTTAAAATTTCCGGATTTAGCCCTAATTCTTGGAATGTGGACATGTTTTTTTGTAGAATTTAGTCGAATTGCAATATACGTAGAATTTCAGGGATTGTCAAGTTAAGTGTTGACTTTTCAATAATTTCATTATATTGTATCTTTCTGTTAATTCTAAACCGATGACAAAAGGAGCTGGAGAAATTGATGATTTAGGACTAGACCTGGGCAGTGGCGACGTGGTTACCGGAAAGTTTCCGGTGGAGTTTGACGATTTATTGGGAGAGGATGATGAATCCGAAGGAGATGGTGGCTCTTTAACAGAGCAGGCAATTGGCGATAATCCGAGTCTTGCCGATGAGGTTGAAGTTGTTGTGGGGGCTCATTTTATGGAGCTTGGGCAGATTAGAAGTATTTTACGTTCTTTGGAAGTTGCTGGTCGCACAAATTATAAGATTTTTTCTTATCTTTCCGCGTTAACCTTACCTTATATTTTGGATTTAATTAAACGAATTGGTGGAAAGAATTTTGGTGATTTAATGTTGGAAGTTTTTTACGGTGAAAATAAAGAGGATGTGGCTGTTATTGGTGCAGAAGCGGGTTTTTCAGAAATATCTACCAATAGGGCTTTTTATGTGGACACGGAGGTTTCAAGAGAAATTGAAAAACTTGTACCTGAATTAATGGATGATTTTAAGAGATTTATCAATAAGTACTCTAACGGTGCGGTGGTTAATTATTTTAATCCAGATGAGTCATTGTTTCGGAGATATTTGATGGAGAGAATGATTTTTTTTCCACAGGTGCTGGATTTGGTGGATGAGGTTTATAAAAAATTGCAAACTTGGGATCCGGATTTTACTCAAGGAAAATATAGATTGAGGGGGAGTATGGTATTTGAAGATTGGTTGGATACGCAGGTGGCTGGAGTTTCTCCATCCGGGGTATATGATGGCAGTCAGCCAAAGGATATTGTTGATAAGGTGTTTTTGAGAAATTGTGATCATCTTCTTGCGGCGTCGCGGGTGGCCAATGGAGATCCGGATTTATGGAAATTTCGTTTAAGTTTTCTTTTGCCATATGTCGAATTTTTCTTTCATAAAAAAATGTCGGATTTGGCTAAGCAAAGAGATGAATTAATTGGTGATGATAAAATAATTGCCGGTTATGCTCGTTATGATTTGGAGGGAGAAGAGCAGCTTGGTATACAGGTGGTTCCTCAAATTGAGGTAGAAAAGCATATAGTGGCGGTGATTGATAAAGACAATACGGTGAGAATGGATTTGAATTTAAAAGCTTTGGGTGATAAGGATTTGTTGATGAGAGTCATGGTGGATGAAAGTAATAATGTCACAATTAATTATGGATTTACTCCCGCGGAACATGGCCATCCGGAGTTTAGACGTGATGAGGAGGATGATGGTTTGGAGAAATTAGCGTATTTATCCAAAAAACAAATCTTGGGTATTGTTAAAATTATGCGTTTGAAAAAGAGTTTTTACGGGTTTGATGTGGATGGAGAATTTTGCTTGACTAAGGATGGGCATCTTTTTGATGTGCAGACCAGGGTTGCACCGGATGTGGTGGAGATGGAATCTGATCAGGAGTTGAATCTTCGTGGGTATACTCAAGTGGCAGAGTCATGTTTTGGGCTGGGTCAAAAATTTATGGTCAAGGGTAAACTGGTTTTCGCCAAAAATCCTATTAGTGGTTTGTTTGTTAGTGAGTTGAATGGTTTAATGAAGCAATTTGGGGATTTGGGTAAGTATATTTTGCTTTTGAACGAACCATTGGCGGCTAGTCTCTTTGGATTACAACGTTTGGCTTTTGAAAAGGGAAGTATTTTTGCGGGAGTTATAGATATGTCGCGCGGTGTGGCTTTAACTCATTCACCGGTGCAATCCGGGGCTAGTCATTTTTTAAGAAATAATATTGCTGTAATGGGTACTGGTGATAATACTGATGCTTTATTTAATTTGGTTAATGATGGTGAGAATGCTAAATTTGTAATGAGTGAGGTGGCAGTTATTATGAAATGTGAGGATGGGAAAACGGTTCAGGTTTATGCTCCTAATGAAGTTGCGGTTCATCTGTTTCAGAAAAGGTTATAGATCTATCCATTCTATGTTTTTTTCATTTATTGCTTTCAGATAGTTGTTGGTTTTACTGAAATGCTTGCAGCCGAAAAAACCGCTATGTGCTGAGAATGGAGATGGATGTGGGGCGGTGAGAACATGATGTTTTGAGCGATCGATAACTGCGCCTTTATCTTGGGCGTATTTTCCCCAGAGTAGAAAAACGACATGATCTTTTTGATTTGAAATGGCTTTGATTGCGGCATCGGTAAATGTTTCCCAGCCTTGTTTTTGATGAGAACCGGGAGTATTTGCCCGGACGGTGAGAGTGGCGTTGAGCAGAAGTACGCCTTGTCTGGCCCAATTGTCGAGATTGCCTTTGGTGGGTCTGGTGACTTCAAGATCGGTTTCAATTTCTTTATAAATATTTTGAAGAGATGGAGGAAGAGCGATGCCATCATTCACTGAAAAGCAAAGTCCGTTGGCCTGCTTTGGGCCATGATATGGATCTTGGCCGATTATAACTACTTTTACATCCTCAAACGGACACAATTCAAAAGCGCGAAAAATATTTTTTCCTTCAGGATAAATAGTTTTGACGGAATATTCTTTTTTTACAAATTGCGTGAGATTTTCAAAATATTCTTTTTCGAATTCTTCGCTGAGAACTTTTTGCCAGGATGGATGAATTTTTACTTGAGACATTAATATGTGTAGATTTTTTATACTTTATTGTTATAGTACAATAACATGGGTGATCAAATAAATTAATTTAATTTTGTTATGACGCATTATATTTGTAGAGGTGGTTGTGGTGGAGTCTCTGAGGAGGCTGGTGTTTGTCAGGCTGATAATTGTCGTAATCATTGGGAACTTCTGGAAGAATGTGAGTGCGCGGATGGTAAGCATGGGACTTTTGAGGAAATGGATGAAGCAATGGTGGTGAAGGATAGTAATGGGACTGAATTGAAGGATGGAGATAGTGTTGCCTTGATAAAGGATTTAACTTTGAGGGGATCTTCTACAACTTTTAAACGTGGGACAAAAGTTACCGGTATTCGTTTAACTGGAAATCCTGAAGAGGTGGATTGTAAACTGGGAGGGGCGGCGATTGTGCTTAGAACGGAGTTCTTGAAAAAGGTTTAAGCGAGAAATTTTAATAAGATTTGTGTAAATTTCTGCCGTTGATAAAGTCTACAAAATTTTCCATGCTGTTGCCTACGTAAATACGGGGTACTCGATATGGATTTTCAGTATAGCTATGGTTTGGGTCGTATATTGTTGTTGCAGCTGATAAATACCCGGTATTTTCCACAGCCTTCATGACGGATTGTGATTTTGCTCCACCGGGATAGGCAAAAAATTTTACGGAAATTCCCAATTTTTCTTCCAATATTTTTTTACTACCTATGAGTTCTTCGTCATATAATTGTGCTTTTGGAATGACGGTAAGATTCGGATGTGTTGATGAGTGGGCGCCAATTTCCATATCGTCTCCGACCAATGTTTTGAGCATTTCCCAAGTCATTACTCCTTCTCTTTTGTCTACATAGGCGGTTGGGATGAAGAAGATAGCTTTGTAATCATATTTTTTTAGTATTGGCAGGGCGTTTTGGTATTGGTTTTTGTTGTTATCATCAAAACTGATAACGACGGATTTTTCAGGGAGGAGGGTTTTTGTGGTGAGGGCTTCGTAAAACTGGGAGTATGTGATGACTTCATAATTATTTTCTTTCAACCAGGCCATTTGGTTTTCAAATACTTTAGTTCTGATGACGTAAGGTCCTGCTGGCAGGGTGTCGCTGATGTGGTGGTACATTAAAATTGGGGCGTAGAATGTATCTGATGTTGCCGTGGCGGGTGGTAATGCTATTTGATCTGTGGGCTCGGTGAGGGTGGGAATTGAAGCCTTGCTATGGGCTGCAGGTTTTAGATAGAAAGTTGTTCCAATTGCGATGGCTATCATTGTTAAAAAAGCAGTGACAATTGTAGGATGGCTTGGATCAAATTTATTTTGCATGTTGTTAATTTTCCGAAATAGTGTCAGTAGAAAGTTTTTGAACTGCTACTATTTTGATTACACGCTCAGTTTTTTCTTTTATTGTAAATTCCAGATTGTCTATGGTTGTTTTTGTTCCCACTTCCGGGATTTTTTCGACTTCCTCTAAAATGATTCCTGAAATAGTGGTATAGGCTTCATCTTCCGGTAAATTTGTTTTGAAATAGCGGTTAAAATCGACGATGCTTAAGCTGCCATCTATTTCATAAATACCATCTTTTTGAGAGATGATAAGTTTACTTTTTTCATCGTTTTCGTCGTCAATATCGCCTACTATTTCTTCCAGAATATCTTCAATTGTAATCAGGCCATCAACATCACCGTGCTCATCGGTTACAATGGCGATGTGACTTTTTTCCTTTTGAAATTTTTTCAGCAAATCGCTGATGCGGTGTGTATTGGGAACAAAGCGCGTTTTTGTAATTAACTCTTCTATTTTGTGGAATTCCGGATTTTTGTGAAGTTCTCTTATTAAATCTTTGATATTTAGAACGCCAAGCATATTGTCTATTTTATCTTTAAATACTGGAATTCTAGTATATCCGGATTCGACGATAGCTTGAATATTTTTTTTGTTTGGTTCGTTGATGTCTATGGCGAAAATTTTTGAAAACGGAGTCATTATTTGTTCCACGGCGATGTCCGCGAAATCAAAAATATTATCCAAAATTTCGTGCTCGTGTTTTTTGAGAGTTCCGGCTTTATGACTTTCGTAGAGGATAGTACGTAATTCTTCTTCAGTCATTTTTGCTTCACTGAAACTTGTTTGGTCTCCAAAAATTTTCAAGATGGCATTGCTAGATATAGTTAGGAATTTTGTGATTGGATAAAAGATTTTTGAAAGAAAATAAAGTGGATATACGGCGAATAATGAAAATTTCTCTGAAAATTTGATGCCTAGAGATTTTGGAATTAGTTCTCCCAGGACGATACTGAAGTAAGTAATGCCGATTACAATTAAGGTGAAACTGATAGTAGTGGCGTTTTCAGCGACAAATGACCAAGATGATCTTTCGAATATCGGGTTGATAATTTTGGAAATGTTGGCACCGGCAAAAGCGGAAGCGATGGTGCTGATTAAAGTCATTCCAATCTGAATTGTTGCCAAAAATTCTTCTGGTTTTTTTAGAATTTTTTCTGCCAGAATGGCTTTTTTATTGCCTTTTTTTGCCAGTTCTTTAATTCTCGTTTTGCGTAGTGAAATAAGCGCCATTTCCGTGCCGGAGAAGAACCCATTTATTAAAATAAGAACTAAGACTATGCCAATTTCAGGATAAATTTCGCCCATATGCGCTATTATAACACTTGTTTTGCTCTTTATGAAGCATTGTGGCTAATTATGGCTAGTGGAAGCGCTTGGAGTGGGTGTGTTAATAAGATTGGTGTGGGGTGGCCAGAGGTGTTATATTGTTTGTCCGAGGCCTTAACAATAAAATAGTGAGAACTACGTTGAAACAATATTTTGGTTATGATGAATTTCGTCCTTTGCAGGAGGAGATTATTGCTAATGTTTTAGCCAAAAAAGATGCGTTGGTTATTATGCCAACCGGTGGTGGAAAATCGCTTTGTTATCAACTTCCGGCAATTCAATTGAGTGGATTAACTTTGGTTGTTTCGCCGCTTATTGCCTTGATGAAGGATCAAGTTGATAGCCTGAAGGCCAACGGTGTGCCGGCAGAATTTATTAATAGTTCGTTATCGGCGGAAGAAAATTTTCAGATCCAGGAAAAAGCACGAAATGGAATGTTGAAGATTTTATATATAGCGCCCGAGCGTCTGGCGGTGGAATCTTTTCGACAATTTTTAAAGGAGGTAAATGTTCAGCTTATTGCAATTGATGAGGCTCATTGTATCTCTGAATGGGGACACGATTTTCGACCGGAATATAGAAATCTCAAAAAACTTCGTCAGGATTTCCCTGAGATTCCATTAATTGCTTTAACGGCAACAGCAACAATAAAAGTACGTAAAGATATTGTTGAACAATTGAGTCTTCAAGAGGCAAAAATATTTTTGCGTAGTTTTAATCGCGAAAACCTGACTTACTTTGTTCAACCTAAGCAGGGAGTTGATTATCAATTAAAAGCCCTTTTAGCGAAGCATAAAGATCAGTCTGTGATTATCTATTGTTCTTCAAGGAAAACCACTGAGGAGCTTGCGTTGCAGCTAAGGAGAGAAAAATTCAGTGCTTTAGCGTATCACGCCGGTCTGGAACAAGAAAAGAGAAAAGAGACTCAGGAAAAATTTATTCGTGATGAAGTGTCCATTATTGTGGCCACTATAGCTTTTGGCATGGGTATAGATAAGCCGGATGTGAGACTTGTGGTACATTATGATTTACCTAAAACTTTGGAAGGATATTATCAGGAAACCGGGCGTGCAGGGCGCGATGGTTTAATGAGTGAATGCGTTCTCTTTTACTCTTATGGAGATAAAATGAAACAGGATTATTTTATCAGACAAATTTCCAAGGAAGATGAACGGTTAATGGCAGAACAAAAACTTGATCAGGTGATTGAGTTTTGTGAATTGGAGCACTGTAGGAGGGGATATCTGCTGAAATATTTTGGCGAGAAATGGGAAACTGTGAACTGCGGGAACTGTGATACTTGTATGACTCCAAGGGAGGAGTTTGATGCTACGGAAATAAGCGGCAAAATTCTATCTGCGATCATACGTACCGGTGAGCGTTTTGGAATTAATCATGTTGCAGATGTGCTTTTAGGAAAAAATACTAAAAAAATTAAAGATATTGGGCACGATTCTTTGCCGGTATTTGGTATAGAGAAGTATTTTAAAAAAGAAGATATAAGACATTTTATTTTGGCTTTGATGTCTCGTGATTTATTAAGGAAAAATGATGGAGAGTATCCAACGCTAAGGGTTAGCGACAAAGGAAGAGAATTTTTGAAGTATCGCCAAAAAATTGCTTTATCAAAGCCAAAAAATGTTCAGGAAAAATCTGTTGTAAAACGTGAAGATGATTTGGCATTTGATGGGGAACTTTTTAGAAAACTCCGGGCTTTTAGAAAGGAATTGGCGGATCAAAAAAATGTTCCACCATTTGTTGTCTTTAGCGATGTTTCATTGCGAGAAATGTCGCATTATTTTCCGCAAAGTCTCGAGAGTTTTCAGGGAATTACCGGTGTGGGAGCGATGAAATTAGCTCAATATGGGGAACAGTTTCTGGAAATAATTGTAAGTTATGCTCGGGAGTTTCAGAAGAAAGAACTGATAATTCCACTGCGTCAAAGTAGCAATAAAGTACGAACTGAAAAATCGTCAAAATCAGAAAGTTCCAGCGCAACTTTTCAAAAAACCAAAGAGCTTTTATTACAAAAATTATCAATTTCTTCTATCGCGGCAAAAAGGGGATTAAGTCCGGGAACAATTTTGACACATTTGGAAAAACTCATTGAGGAAGGAGGGAAAATTGATATAGCTCACCTTTCGCCGTCTGAGGAAAGGTTGAAAAAAATCAGTTTAGCGTTCAAGGAATCCGGCGGTTCGATGCTTTCTCCGGTCCGCAAAATTTTGGGAGAGGAATTTTCTTATGAAGAACTTCGTTTGGCGAGAATGTTTATTTAATTTGAGTACGATTTACCCAGTTGAAAATTCCTTGGCCAAGGTTTCCGTTGGTGTCGCTATCGAGGAATGTAAATTGTATTGGCCAGAATTCGGCTTTTTCAGTTTTGCGTATGCGATCATTCAATACAGTTAATCTTAGTTTGCATCCTGTTTTTAATTTTTCGGCCGGTGGTAAAGTGACATTGCTGAAACCTGCTCCAAGGGAGTTTTCTTCCGATATTCCTCCCGCTGCTCGTCCTAAATAAGCCAAAACTTGAGTCCCTGTGATTACGATATCGAGT
>CALRGV010000015.1 GCA_943358175.1 Candidatus Peribacteria bacterium | reverse complement strand
GAGTTAGACTCCTTGGATGATGGAGACTCAGACGATGGAGGCTGGGACTTAAACAAATTCTAATCGGCCAAATTTGTCATGACAAAATCAAAGATACCCCTCAGTGGAACACCCCCACTCCCCAAAAAAAATCCGCCCCTACTTAGAAAATAGCTTCATTAGTGCTAGATACGAGGCGGCGGGAAAATTTCGACCGGAGTTTGCTGTAGGCAAATGAGGATCGAAATTTTTCCGCCAACGAAGTAGATGGCACTAATGAAGCTATTTTACCAGCACCGTCTCTAATCCCTGTCTTACAATATTCTTCCAGTCATATGGAAATTTGAACGTTTCCAAAGCTCTTACCAAAGCCGCAAAAATTGACCAAGAATCATTGCCCTTATAGATGAAAGCATTTCCGGTTTCATGATTTGGATTGTAGTCCTCCACTTCTGTGCGCGATGGACTTACCGGAATAGTGCCATTCAACAGCATTTCTTCCACATCACTAAAACCGAATCCAAGGGCTATATCGGCCGCCTGCAAAACAATTTTTCTATTATTACGGCTATAAGGGAGAATCACGGTATGCGGCACAGAAAACGCTCCCAGATTTGTATCCGCGAGCACTACTACCTGTACGTCCACATGAGCGGTCGCTTCTAAAATTTTTCTGAGTGTATCTTCAATAGCCGGAGATAATTCTTTGTCGAGAATAATTCCCAACAGCGGCTTCCTGGTATTGAAGGATAGTTTTTTTGAAAGAAAACCCTTCACTTCTTTCTTTTGCTTCACGAAATTTTCCAGGGAGCTTTGCATATTTTTTTTATTTTTGTTATTCGATAATTATACCCTATAATCCAGCTAAAGTCACGCACTATACCCTTGACGATCACGACACTTATTATCTGATTTAAATCCTGTATTTTATATAAATATGTGCCAAGGAATGAGATGTTTAATTTATTTTTTTCGCGAATTGAGAACTTTTTAAATTAACAAAACCACTTATGTCCAAGCTAATACTCATCGACGGCAATGCCATTATCCACCGCGCTTTTCACGCCCTGCCTCCATTCAAAACTTCCACCGGAGAATTGGTAAACGCTGTTTATGGTTTTGCTTCAATCCTTTTATCGATTTTAAATAAAGAGCAGCCGGACCATATCGCCGTAACTTTTGACATGAAAGGTCCGACTTTTCGTCACCTCGAATACAAAGAATACAAGGCTACACGCATGAAAGCTCCCGATGAACTTTACGCTCAGATTCCACGTATTCGCGATGTTGTCCGCGCATTCAAAATTCCAATTTATGAAAAAGAAGGTTATGAGGCCGATGATGTACTTGGCACTCTTGCTCGCCAAGCTGAACAAGCGGACGTCTACACTTACATTGTCACCGGCGATATGGACACGATGCAATTGGTCACCGAAAAAGTTCGCATTCTTGCCAATACTCAGAAATTTTCCGAACAAATGGTCTATGATATTGACAAAGTAATAAGCCGTTTTGGACTTCAGCCAAGCCAGATTATCGACATGAAAGGTTTACAGGGAGACAATTCCGATAATATTAAAGGTGTTCCCGGAATAGGCCCAAAGACTGCGCGCACTCTTCTCCAAAAATACGGCACCCTCGAAAATATTTATAAAAACCTGGAAGAAATTACCGGCGGCGTTCACGACAAACTCGCCGCGCACAAAGAAGACGCTTTTCAAAGCAAGCGACTCGCTACTATTATCACCGAAGTACCAGGAATTACTCTCGACCTCCCAGCCTGCAAAACTCATGATTATGACGAAGCTACTCTGCGCGGAATTTTCGAACAGCTCGAATTCAAGACTCTCCTCAATCGACTAAACACCTTCCACAAAATTTCTTCCGAAAAAAAAGCTCTCGAAGATAATAAACAGGAGTCATTATTTTGATTGACAAAAACGTATTTTATGCATAAGATATACCCCAATCTCCATTTGGGTGTGGCGCATACATTTCATTTGTAACCAAAATAATTTTCAAGTAATATCCATTCGCATAATCAACAAATATGGCTAAAACAAGAATAGTAGCAAGTCTGGATATTGGTAGCTCGAAAATTAGAACTGTAGTGGGTATTATGGATGACAATTCCAAAGTCCCAAACATCATTGGCGTGGGTATTGCCCCCTCCACCGGTCTTCGAAAAGGAGCCGTAATTGATGTGGAAGAAACGATTAACAGCATTTCTTCTTCTTTGGAAGATGCTGAAAGAATGGCTGGAGAACCTATCAATCACGTGTTCCTTGGTGTTGGTGGAAATCATATTGATTCCCTCAATAGCAGAGGTGTTATCGCCGTCGCTCATTCGGAAAACGAAATCTCGGAAGAAGATGTGGATCGTGTATTGGAAGCTGCTCAAGCCGTCACAATTCCAAGCAATCGCCGTATTCTCCGAATTATTCCAAAAACTTTCACCGTTGATGAACAAAAAGGTATTAAATATCCGGTTGGTATGACCGGTATTCGTCTCGAAGTTGAAACTCATATTATCACCGGATTTGAACCGGTTGTTAAGAATATTGAAAAATGCGTACTTCAGTCCGGCGTAGACGTGGATGATATTATCCCGGCTTGCCTTGCTTCTGCTGAAGCTGTGCTTTCAAAGAGACAAAAAGAGCTTGGAGTTGTGGTTGTGGATATCGGTTGTGGTGGTACTTCAGTGACTGTCTTTGAAGACGGCGCTACTCTTCACACTTCCGTCATTCCTGTTGGTGGCGAAAATGTTACTAACGACGTAGCTATTGGCATGCGTACTTCCATCGATACCGCTGAGAAAATCAAGATTGAATACGGCTCTGTAAACCCTGAAGATGTAAACGATAGAGAAACTATAGACCTTTCACTTTTGAGCAAAATAGATACACATTTGATTTCAAAGAAACAGGTTGTGGAAATTATCCAGGCTCGTTATCACGAAATTTTTGTTCTCGTTAAAGACGAATTGGCAAAAATTCACCGCGACGGCATGCTTCCTGCAGGAGTTATTCTTACAGGTGCGGGTTCCAAGATGGCCGGAATTATTGACCTGGCTCGTGAGACTTTGAATTTACCTGTGCAAATTGGTTTTCCTCAAAATTATGATGGAGTAGTCGATAAAATAGATGATCCGGCTTATGCTACGGCGATTGGTCTTTTACTTTGGGGTTCACGTTTCGAAGGACGCCATCACGCAGGCTTGAAAAACATCAATTTCAAGAAGGGATTGTCCAGCTTTAAGAAATGGCTGAAGAACCTTGTTCCGTAATGCAGCTTTGCTGCATTTTAGCGAGCGCAGCGAGGCATTGAAAAGAAAGGATAAGTCACTTAATTTCTACGCTCTTCTCAGAATTACCTTTCACCTTGACATTATGTCAAGCCAGGGGTAATAATTGACCTCCACCCGGCTTTAGACGGGCTAGCCATTGTCCCAATAACTCCTTACACCATGCCAACTCAAGACGATAATTTGGATCTCAAAAATCTCTTTTCAAAAGGAAGAGACTCTTCGAAGCCAACATCAAAATTAAAGACAATGGAAATCAAGCCGGAAATTACTCCGGTGGCTAATATCAAAGTTCTTGGTATTGGTGGAGGTGGTTGTAATGCTGTGAACCGCATGATTAAATCCGGACTCAAAGGAATTGAATTTATCAGTATTAATACAGACGCTCAGGCTCTTTATCATTCCGAAGCCGGTACAAAAATTAATATCGGTCACGCTACGACTCGTGGTCTTGGCGCAGGATCTAATCCGGATATTGGTCGTCAGGCTGCGGAAGAAAGCATTGATGAAATTCGTGATGCTATCGACGGTAGCGACATGATTTTTATTACTTGTGGTCTCGGTGGTGGTACCGGTACCGGTGGTGCTCCGGTTATTGCCGGCGTGGCTAAAGAAATGGGAATTTTGACTGTTGCCGTTGTTACCAAGCCTTTCTCTTTCGAAGGTCAACGTCGCAAAGGTCAGGCTGATGAAGGTTTAGAAAATTTGAAGAACAAAGTAGACACACTTATTACAATTCCAAACGACAAAATCCTTTCAATTATCGATAAAAAGACTCCACTTAACGACGCTTTTGCTGTAGTGGATGACGTCTTGAGACAAGGTGTACAAGGTATCGCTGACCTTATCACTATTCACGGTATGATCAACGTAGATTTCGCGGACGTGAAAGCCGTAATGGAAAACGCCGGTTCTGCTCTTATGGGTATCGGTTACGGTACCGGTGAAAATCGCGCTGTCGAAGCTGCAAAAGCTGCCGTAGAAAGTCCTCTTTTGGAACTTTCTATCGACGGAGCGAAAGGTGTTCTCTTCAATATTACAGGTGGTAACGACTTGAGTATGTTTGAGGTCGATGAAGCTGCTCGTATTATTACGGAAGCTGCTGATCCTGAAGCAAATATTATCTTTGGTGCGGTTATCAATGATTCTTACACGGGTGAAGTGAAAATCACCGTTGTTGCGACAGGATTTGATTATCGTCAGAATGAAACTTCTATTCTACGTTCCAAATCCGCTTTCAGTCCACGTACTACACAGGTTGACCCTATGAGTAACATCAAAAAACCCGAGAACGAATTAGATATCCCGGCGTTTATTAGACAGAAGATGCAGTAGCAGCCCGAGCCTTTTAGCTCGGGGCATTGAAAAGCACGAGCCGAAGGCGAAGTGCCTACCAATCAAAGTTTTGCTTGCAAAACTCCTTTTCCCCCTAATCCAACTTCAATCTCTTCTTCTTCTTCTTATTTTTTTCCGGAACATTTTCAACTTCCTGCCCGTTAAAAAACACGAAATATTCTTTACCGGCCCTTTTGGCATAAGCGAAATCATTTTCAAAATCTTCGACCTTGTCGTAGGTTTTATCGTTTAGAAATGTGCCGTCTTGTTTGATGTATCTCCATCTGCTGCCGTTTCTCACGCCCGCAATACCTTTGTTGAAATCATACACTTCATCAAATTCACCAATTCTTACAGGCTTTCCATCTGTACCGGCTTTCATCAAATCCTTGCCGCTTTTATCTATAAAATACCATTTTCCACCTTTCTCCTTCACTCCCGCCTTCCCTTCATTAAAAGGATGGGCATCCCAATAATATTTATTATTAATACTCTTCCCCTTCTTGTTGATAAATATAATTTGATGAGAATCTTCACCGCTCAAATCATGAGCTATGGCAATTCCATCATGGAATTCTTCAATTTCAAAATATTCATCACCGATTTTTTTGCCGTTCTCGTCTACCAAAAAGCTCGCCACACCTTTTTTAACGGCAATGGCTACTCCATCTTTATATTCCCCTACTGAATCGTAGCCATTTTTCTTGGCAACTTCAGCCGGATTCACTTTTACGGTTTCTTTGTCTGTTAATCCTTCCCCATCACTTCCAGTCCCTTTTCTTGCTTCTTTCGCCGCTTCTGCAGCTTTCTTCGCCGCTTCTGCAGTCTGCGCAGGAGCTTTTGATGGTCGTTCCTGAAATACTAAACGGTTTTCGTGGATGTACATATTTTTGTTTTTATTTTTATTTTTATTTTTTTGTAAATCTCGCCATTGTAGCACCGTTTTATTTTAGTTTCAAATATTTCGCTCTCGAACAACTACATTTCACCCCAAAATTTTAAAAATTTAAATATTAAAATTCACAAAAAGAACAGATCGGAAATTATTGATAAAATAAAAAGAAATTATGGCAACTGATTTATAATCAACAATGGTGCCAAATCTATCACTACGACATTCTCAAACCTTCCTCTGTTCCATAAATTGCCATGAGTGTTCATACCTTTAAAAGTCATGATCGGAGTACTGGTATCAGTTGTTCTTTTTAAATCTTCGTACACTACAAATTCTATCGATCCGCTAAATCCCATTTTTTCTAAAACATCTCTCCATTGTGGTTCGAATCTCGCACGCAATCTTCCTTCCGGTGGAATAAGTATTCTTAACTTATTTCCAGATTGGAGTGCCAATTCAATTGCCCTAATAAATTTATCCTTAGTAATTTGCAAATTATCAAATTCTTTTTTTCCATTTTCTTTTCCTTTATCACTTTTCACCACTTCGGGAATAAATGCTTTTCGTTTTCGGCTTGGATCCTGGTCCGGGGCTGTTGGCTCTGGTCTTTGGGTGGGTGGCGCTTGCCTTGTAGGCACTTGATTTTCCCTACACACTTTTAACAATGCAGCTCGGGTGGCTGTCATCATTGCATCAACGAGTTTGCGTATTGATATGTTGTTTTCCAGTCTAATTTCTTCTTCCTCCAGGTTAAGAATTTTATCATAAGATTTATCGATTTTATCCTGGGTTTCTCTGAGAAACTCATCAATCACCTTATCAATTTCTCCTTTAGGACCGGAAGCTCTATTTATTCTACGCACATATGTTTGAACTCTTGCACGGAATAGGGCTATAGAACGATCTTTATCGACATCAATCTCCAACACGGCAATAGCCCTCTCTATTCCCCTGCGTACATTTCTCAATTGTTTTTCCAGCGCAGGGAGATCCGGCACTCCTTTTACGACTCCCGATAGCCTTTCCTTTTGAGCATTTAGCGCAAATCTCCAGTAATCATCACCGCCATCTTGTGCTTCCCTGTAGTGAGTTTCCAATTTAAAGGCTGGTATAGGCAAACTACGCCCAAAAACATTCAATCTTCGCATTAAATATCCTGCCACATCAAAGGCAAGTCTTTCATCAAAAGACTCAGTTTCAAACTGTGAGAGGTCTATTCCTCCTATCCATTGACTAAAAACCCTCTGCCCATCCATTGATCTCGATTTTGAGGCACGGCTTATCTCAGCCAAATCGCTTGAAAGCAGCTCGAATCTTCGTTGATTTTCTACACGTAATTCCATCTGGTATTTGTAAATAAGTGCAGCATATTACAACAAAAAACTCACCAGGTCAACAAAAAGACCCTGAATTTTCTCCGAATTTAGAATTAATTTAACTTTATTTTAAGAAAATTTTAACTTTGCCTGCTACTCTTCTGTTAGGATTTAACCCAAATCAAAATGTTTGACAATTGTCTGACAACCCCTGTAAAATTAAAGCAGCCTCAATTAACAGGCCACTTTATGAACGAACAAACCATAAATACCCGCGAATTCCTCCGTAACTACAAAAAATTCATCACTGCCAACCAGACAATCATCATCGCCAACCATGGCAAACCGGAAGGAGTTTTCATGCCATATCCGGAATGGGAACAAAACACTAAGCGAAAATCTAAAGTTATTACTAGAGAAATGATTGATAAATTCACCAAAGGTTTAAGTAGCCTACCGCCTTTAGACCCAAATTTAAGCCAAATGATTGATGAAATTGTTTATGTTTATCCTAATAAACTCAAAAATAACAGAAAAAGAAAATGATCTTAATTGATACATCAGTATGGGTTTCATTTTTGAGCTTGGCAGATTCTAATCATGAAAAGGCTGAAAAAATTTTTGAAGGATTAACTACAAATGAAATAATTGTTTTTGACTACATTTATACAGAAAGCATGACAGTCTTTAGAAATAAAGTTGCAGACGATCATTGCCAATATTTTAGAAAACTTTTAAATGAGCTGGAAATTGATCTTTATTTTACAGATCACGTAGTCATTCGCCTCGCCACCGAATATTTTTTTAAATTCAAAAAACTCTCTTTTACAGATTGCCTCATCCTGGCCTCGGCAAAAGTAAATGATTATGAAATAGCTACTTTTGATATAGATCTTCAAAAAGTCGCTACCTTGTGCGAATTGCACTAATGCCTACACTCTTGCCTGTGCATTTTGGTAGCACCTTGCTATATCATCATCCCGCCTCGCCAAATAATCCACTTCATGCTAAACTTCCGCCTATGGAAGCCAGAATTTTAAATCAGTCGGAAGAACATCTTTGGTCGGATTTTGTGGCCACTCATCCCCTTGGAAATATTCACCAAACTTCGGAATGGGGCCATTTTCAAGAGAAAGTTCCGGGCCGCGGAAAATATTGGATAATCGTATTGGAAGAAAATTCTCAAATCCTCGCCGGCACGCTCCTCCTCCGCCAATCCCTCCCACGTGGCTACTCTTGGCTCTACGCTCCTCGCGGACCACTTTTGAATTATGAGAACCACGCAGCCGCCCACGAGCAAATGGCCATCCTCATGAATGAAATCAAAAAAATTGCTAAAGCAGAAAAGTCAGTTTTCCTTAGAGTCGATCCTCTTATTCCAATCTCTGCCCAGCTCCCCTTCCCCCACTTCCGCCAAAACCTCCACGGCTTCCAGCCCGACCACACTCTCCTCCTCGACCTCACCCGCTCCGAAGCAGAAATCCTCGCCCAAATGAAACCAAAAGGCCGTTACAATATCAAACTCGCCGAAAAACATGGTGTCTCTATCCGCCGCATCGACTCATCCTCCGCCGATGCTAAGGCTCCGTGCCGCGCGGGTCCTCTCGGACACTCGCTGCTGCTCGGGTGCGCGGCCGACTTCCACCCCGCCCTCGCCTCCTTCTACAAAATTCTCTCCGAAACCACTTCTCGCGATGGGTTTCACGGACACGATCAGAAGTTTTATGAGAACATGCTCACAACCATCGCCGCGCCCGTTACCACCAACGGCCCTCATTCCACCCTCTACCTCGCCGAATTCGAAGGCACAACCATCGCCGCCTCTCTAAACACTTTCTACCGCGACACCGCCACTTACTACTATGGCGCCTCCTCAAACCAAGACCGCAACGTCATGGCCCCCTACCTGCTTCACTGGAAGGCCATCCTCGACGCCAAAGCCGCAAACTACAAAACATACGACTTCTTTGGCATCGCGCCCGAGAACGCCGTTAATCACCCTTGGGCCGGCGTCACCGAATTCAAAAAGAAATTCGGCGGCACAGAGGTCTCTTACCAGCTCCCGCAAGAGTTTCCCTTCAAAAAATCTCTTTATATTCTGTACCGCACCTATAAAAGGTTCTGTTAAAGCACTGTAAATTCTCTATACAACCCTGCTAAAATTAAAACAATTTCACCCACAACCCTGCTAAAATGTACATACGAAGATCATTCGAAGACTTGATAAAGCCATTTCTGGCCAGAAAGGAGGTATTGAAAAATTTTCCCCAAAAAACGCTTTTATTGTTACAAAAAATCTAGTGGATGCCAGAAAAATAAAAAAAACCAGCCTTGAATTCATACCTGTTTATTACTTTTAAAGTCCTTTTAAATATCTAAGAAGGCCCCAGTTTTTCTGAGGTAATTTGAAGAATCACCCACGAAAATAACCCCTTTAGTTCATGAATAAATATATCCAATAGAACTTAGTGCCAGTTTCGGCTTACCTATTCCTCGACGTACCAAGTACTACGGACGAAACCTGGGTTACTATGGCAAAAACTTATGAAGCACCGGTAAGTATCGAGATGCTGCCATAAGCATTCTGTCAATGAAAAGTACTGTACAATTTCTGGTTTTAAACTATCCTAACAGAAGAAAAATTTAACCAAATTTTTTATGAAATTTCAAAAATTTCTCATTTTCACTCTCTCCATTGCGATGCTTTTGTCAGCCTGCAGTAAAAAAGCGGACACATCACCATCTGCCGCAAAAACCGAAGTAAAGACCGATGAAATTGCCAGTGTTCCCGTAGGTTGTCCAAAAAGCAACACTCTCGTTGCTAAATCAGAGGAAGCCGGAACAGCAAAATTTTCCTCCGCCAATTCATGGTTTCTTTCATGGGGACCTGAATCCGGAACATTTTATTTCATGAATTATAACGATTTTGATCCAAAGAAATATTCGGCCCATAAAATACAAGGTAAAGATGTAAAAGCTTCTTTTGATCTCAAAAACAAAGATAAGTCTGCGCTTAAAGCGGGAGTTTGGAATTACGGAAAGAAAGATGAGAACAACCAATTGAGCTGGCTCAATATCTCAACCGAAAAACTCGCCGGTGGCGTATTCGACAAGAACGGCAAAGTTGAAATCACTTATTTTGGTACTGACTATGTTTGCGGAAAAGTAACTGCTACAGATTCCAGTTCCAGCCTAAATGGTGAATTCATCGCCAAATTTTACGAGTGGAAATTTTAATAGCTTAGCCAAATCATCTAAAGGACTGCTTATGTTGAATAACATAAGCAGTCCTTTTAAATATCTCTAGACTTTTACTGTAAAAAGTAGTAAGATAATAAAAAGTCAAAAATAAAAATATAAATATAAATGACTGATTTCTCAATTATTAAAAATGAAAAACTCCGCAACTTGATCAAGGCATCAGCCAAGTTCAAAGCACTTTCTGCATATCAGCAGCAAAAGCATTTGGAAGGCATGCAAAATCTTTCTTCCGAACAAGAAGAAAATCTCTGCAAATTTTTAGCAGATGAAAACGCCAAGGAAAACACCGATATGAGCAATGAAGAGAGATTGGAAATACTCAATCGCCTTTTCGCCGAGCTGGGCGAATTGGAAGAAAAATTCAGCAGACTATTAAAGAAGGAACCGGAAAACAAACAGCGTGAAAAAGACGACAATGATACAGACGACCTAATTTCATCTTTAAATACATAAATAACTAAAAACAAAAATATGAAAAATCTCTACCTTCTCAACAAGATTCTAGCAACCACTAAAGAAAACCGCTTGGTTTTCATGGCTCCAAAGCCAGTAGATGCTCCGGCTTCCGGCACCGAAACTGCGGATCCAGGCCCAAAGCCTGCAGAGGCTGCTCCGACCACCCCAAAAAAAGTTGAGAAAAAAGACGTACAGGACCGACTAGGTTTGTTGGAAAAAAAGGTAGACGAGGTTTTAAAACCTGCGGATGGAGTAAAATATACTGATGGTTTAACTCAAGGAGCTCAGGAAATTAAGAACAAACTTACAGAAATTAATAATACATTAAAGGATGATAAAAAAGAAATTCCAGAAGCAGATTTGAAGAAATTCGATAAGGAATTAAAGAAATATGAAAAAGAAGGAGAAAAAGATTTGGATAAAAAATACGACAAAGACACTCTTGCTGCCGACGCAGCCGAGAAGACAGCTCGAGATGTATTAAAGGAAACGAAAGCAGAAGTTACCGCTGACAAAGTCGCTGAAAAGTTGAAAACCAAAAATCCTCTCACTGATGATCAGAAAAAAGAGCTAAAAGCCAAAATTGACGTTAATGTTGGCAAAATTGAAAAGGACTTGGATGATAAATTGAAGGATCCTAAGTCAACCGCCGCAGATAAAAAAACAGCGGCTGAAGCTGCTGCCACCGCACTTTCAGGAATTACTGTTGATGCAGTTGCTACATCTACCGCTGAAGCAATAGAAGCCACCGAAAAGCAAAAAGCACTTATTAAGAGGGCATACGAAGTAATGAAGACCACAGCGGATGGCAAGAAAGAAAACCTCAAATTCACAGAGGAAGAATTGACGAAAGTAATGGGTACCTACGAGCTCGGCAAATACGAAAATCCACAAGAAAAGGCTAAAACCCTGGAAATAATGAAGGCCTTAAAAGATAATAAGGAAGCTCTGGAGGCAAAAAATATTCACATCGGCTTCCTCGGTGGTACTGATGGCACTAATTACAAAGATAAATTAGGTGAAGACAAAGATTTTAACGATAAGAAAAGCGAAGCTTTCAAGGACTTGTTAGATTTCAATGCCAATGGAAGAGTATCTCCTACCCTAACAACCGATCAGATAGCTTCAATTAAAGCCTACAATACGGCCGTAGCCGCAGGTATGCCTGACGTCAAAACCTTTTTTGATGACGCAGCTACAAAGAGCAAGTTCTTCACCGGTGGCGGTATTTTCGACCTAGCCCTAGCCTACCAACGTGCCCAGGATCGCAATATGCAAATTTTTGGCAAAGACGCCAAGCTTAATTCTAAATTAGATTATCTCAATCTCGAACTCGGCACCACCAACGACACCCCATCCGAACGCAAATCCGGGATTATTTTTGTTGAAACCGAAGTGGAACAACCTCCGACCCCTCCTGTAGTTGATTACAAAATAAAAGTAACAGGAGAGTTGGTTATCACACCTCCAAAAGATCCGGCTCACCCAAATGAAGATCCAAAACCTACCACCTACGAACTTACTCCGATACCTGGTACGACCGGGGGAATAGAAATTATAGAAGGCAAACCATCAATCAGAATAGACGCTAATACCACCGTCCCGATACCTCTCGACGATGCTGGTTTTCCAAAAAGTGATAAAGATACCGACTATATCTTCACCGTCACTCCGGGAGTGTCAGGAAAGCTAAGCACAATAGAAGTTAAAAAAGTTGAAATCATCGCTGAAGTAGTTGTAGTAAAAACCTTTGAACAAGCAAAAACCGATAAAGACATAGTGGTGGATGATGCTACTAAAAACACATGGAAGCCAAAGCTGAACCATATTTGGGGTGAACCACTTAAAGCAGGAGAAACCCAACGAACAAATTGGGCCATAAAGCCTATCGAAACAGCCCCGGTAGCCCCAGCAAATATAGAGCAATCGAAGGACGACCATACCTACACCCTCCCTGATAAAGATGGTAAATTTAAGGCAACTTTCTTAGGGGAAACGACTGCAAAGGATTATGAATTTATGTGGGATAAAGAAACTCCAGCCTTTGGTTTATCAAAAGATCCTAACGATAATTACGTTACGATTACGATTGATGGTAGAACCAGCTTGGTTGAGTTTGATAGGGGAACAAAAGAATTCAAATCAACTGACGCAGATCCTAAAAATAAATTTTCGGAAAAATTCTCAATGGCAGCACTTGACGCTCAAGGTAAAATTAACATCACACCAGTTCTTCCCGCCACTCCTGCTAATAATCCGCCAGCAGCCCCAGCAGCCAGTGCTGAAAAGGCCGCTGCCGCAGAAGCACTTAATACCACTCTCGGCACCGCAAAAACTAGCATAGAAGCAAAAATAGCAGACGTTGAAACTACCATTGATAAAGAGGAAGGTGCTATGACACAAAGTGCAGCCAAGGACAAAATGGCAGCAGCGAAGGCTGATATGAGCGCAACATTCGTAAAAGTAAAAGGCTTACTCGGTGAAGCTGAATCTCTAGCTAGTGCAAGCAGAGTTCCAGAGGCAAAGGCTAAATACGAAGAGGCTCAAAAGATTTTGGATGCAAAACTTGCTGAAGCTCAAGAGGCTGATCCTAGGGAGAGTTGGCTTACAGATGCTACCAAAGCCAAAATTAAAGCACTTCGCGACGAAGCGGCCGCCCAAAAAGCAAAAGTAACCGCCGCCTTTGAGAAAGTCATCAAATAGTAATAATTAGCCTCTAATTCTAGCCGGCGCCCCATTCGCAACCGACACAACCAAAATCCCCACATCCCGTGGGGATTTTTTTTAAAACAACAAATTCTCCCTCCTCTCCATCGCCCACCTCATTCCACGTCCAACCCAAATTTTCCTGGGTGTCAGCGACGCATAGGGTACGCACCCCCCTCCTACACCCACGGATAGACTTTAGTTTTTCCTTCGACTCCCAGTATCCCCACAACTTTCAATGCCACTAATGCCATTGATTTACATGCAAATTTGATGTACAATCTTAGTATTACATGCAAATAAACCATGAATAATGTTTAAAAGAATTGAAAGCTTCAAGGATTTAGGTAAAGAAAGCTGTTTTTTATGGGGGCCTCGTCAAACAGGAAAGAGTACACTCCTGAAAAATCTTTTTCCCAATTCTCCGTATTACGATCTTCTACTTGCCAATGAATTTCGGCGACTCACCGGAAATCCTTCGCTGCTCAGAGAAGAGTTATTGGCAATGCAGCTGGAAAACGTACCTGTGATTATTGACGAAGTACAGAAAGTGCCAGCTCTTCTTGATGAAATTCAATGGCTCATGGTTAATAAAAAAATCTCTTTCATCCTTTGTGGCTCAAGCGCCAGAAAACTCAAGCGTACCGGCGCAAATCTCCTTGGCGGACGAGCTATGCGTTATGAACTTTTTCCACTCGTTTCAAAAGAAATTCCCGATTTTGATCTTCTCCGCGCTCTCAATCACGGACTTCTTCCTCGTCATTATCTTGCGGCTAATCCCAAGAAAATGTTGGAAGCATACGTTAGCGACTACCTTAAAGAAGAAATAGCCGCTGAGGCACTTACTCGTAACGTACCTGCTTTCGCACGCTTTTTAGAAGTGGCGGCATTCAGTAACGGTGAAGTGGTAAACTACAATAATATTGCTCAGGAATGCGGCATCAGCGCCCCAACAGTGAAGGACTATTTTCAGATTCTTTTTGATACCATGTTAGGGTTTACCGTACCATCTTATCGCAAAAATCCAAAAAGGAGAATCGTTCAAGCCCCAAAATTTTATTATTTCGACCTTGGCATGACAAATTTTCTTCTTAAGCGAGGAGAAATAACTCCGGGAAGTGAAATTTTTGGTCGGGCTTTTGAGCATTTCATATTTCAGGAAATTTTAGCACACAGTCATTATTCAGGTAAAAACTATCAAATTTCCTATTGGCGTACCAGCTCGGGGCTTGAGGTTGACTTTATTTTAGGGGAACACGAAGTGGCCTTGGAGGTTAAAGGCGTACCCGAAGTAAAGCCTCACCATCTCAAGGGGTCAAAAGCCTTTTGTGATGAATATAAACCGAAAAAATCAATTATTGTTTCCCTGGATCAAAGACCTCGCATGTCAGGTGAAATCAGCATTTTACCTGTCAAAGATTTCCTTGAGCGGCTATGGAAAGGAGAAATAATTTAACACTTCGGTCCGCCACAATTTCCCTCATTCCACGCTCAACCCAAATTTTCCTGGATCCGCCAATAGTTTTTTAATTGCTGTCAAAAAAGCCTCAATATCCTGCAACCTTGTCTGGCAAATTTGATGAAGTTCAGTGGCTTTTATCTCAGCATAAAAATGCGTCAACCTATTACGATACCCGGCGATTTCCACCAGTACCGTTTCCGCAAATTTTTTCTCTACCACTCCAATCTCCCCCAATTTTCTAGCCATTCTTTTGTATTCTGTCTCTCTCGCTCCGGGAATTCTGGCCAAAATATGTGAAGTTATATTGAAAACACCTTCCAAAACTAATCTGAGATTATGCTGCACACGATCCAAAATCTCATCTTTTTCAAATTCTTCGATTGGCATTTTTCCAAATTTCTCCAAAAGTGCCAGATTTTTCTGCATACCATCTATCCGTGGCAACAAGGACTCTTTAAGTAATGGTAAATTGTTCATATGCGATTAATTATAATTTGATCCATAGTTTTGATAATAGGTTCCAAATCAGCCGCACGCATCATTACTTGCGACTCATAATCAGCACGTTGTTGAGGCACATCATCAAATAACAACTTACCGTGCATCACCACGTTTGCCTGCAGTTCCATAGAAACACCACTTTGTAAAAAAATAATATCTATGACATCATTTTTTGAGCTGCGTGGACAAAGAGGATCCAAAAATTCATATAATTTCTGATACAAAGGGAGTACGTCTTTGCCCGGCTTTACTAAGGAAGAATCTGCCATCAGAAAAGCAAAATCATAATCGCTCAATTCATTTTCCAATCCATCTGCGCGCGATCCAAAAAGATAAACGGCCATTACACCCAGTCCTCTGAGATTTCCTTGCTGATTTTTTGTGAAAGAAATTTGTTGCATACGTCTCCATTATAACACTTCCACCTCACAGCAACAAATTCTCCCTCTCCTCCATTTCCTTCATTCTATCGAGAAAAAGCACGCCGTTGATGTGGTCGTTTTCGTGCTGCACCACGCGCGCATTCAGGCCTTTTAGGTCAAACACTTGTCTCGAACCATCCAGCGTCTGAAAAGCTACGGTGACCTCCGTAAAGCGCTCTACGTCGCCATATTTTCCCGGTAGACTCAGACATCCCTCTTCCTTGATTTCGGTCTTTTTTCCATGAGAAAGAATTTCCGGATTCACCATTGTTACAACCACCTGATGCTCTGTTTTGTAATTCAAAACCGTGATAAAAACACGAATATTTTTGCCAACCTGCGGTGCCGCAATCCCCAGTCCCTCAGCCTTTATCATCGTATCCTTGAGATCTTTGGCAAACTTTTTCAAACTCGCATCAAACTTTTTCACCGGCTCACTCATCGCCCGCAAAATCGGATTATTCTCCCCTGTAACAATTTTTAGTTTGGCCATAAATTTACTTTAGTTGAGCCAATTATAATGTCTGCGCGCGCAGATGTGAATACAATAATTTTTGCCACAAGGCAACTCGATAAGAATTAGTATTACCAACTAAAATTTGTAAATCTCAAAATACACCCCTCTCGCTTTCGAAGTTTCCACGATTTTACAGGTTCGGAACGTTCCGAAAACTTAATTCGCCATCTTCCCGGATTTTAGAAAAAATTTAAGAAAATTTAATGTTTGACTGCTAATCTCGAAGTAATTCTTAATAAAACCAACTTGAATTTCCGCCTCCTTTCCGATAGTATACATTCAGAATATATACTATCTACAAATTATATGACCTATACTACCGTCCCCTCTATCAAGGGACAAATCACAATTCCCTCAGAAATAAGAGCTAAATATCATATTGGTAAGGATACCCCAGTGGTTATTGAGGACCAAGGAAAGGGGGTAATTACTCTCAAAATTATGCGCATGGTTGATGATAATGAGATTGAATATTATGAAGACGACGGTGGGTTTGGTCTCAATTTCAAAAAGCCTATCGATCCTCAAGTTTTAATTGACGCAATAAAAAAAATAGATGGATAGAATACAAAAGTTTCTTTTAAAATTAGACAGAGATAGGCGCTCCATATACATGGAAATATTTCAAGATATTAGAATTTTAAATCTGGGAAGATATGATGTTCAACCCCTAAAAGGATTTAAAGGATTATTTAGATTAAGAAAAGGAAAAATAAAAATAGTTTTTACCAAACAAAACAATATGGGTTTTATCGTTAATGCCGATTTTAGGGGAGGTGTTTACAAAGGGATTTAGGGCACTAAAGCGTTATTACGCAACCTTCTTCAACTCCGCCTCAATAAATCCGTCCAATTCCCATTCCGTACTAAAATATTATCCCGGGCGCACCCCCTCCTCACCCCACAAAGAAATCCCCTACGCAAGGTGAGCGTATACTCACCATGCAACATTTCAAACAATTTTCAAGCCCATCTGCTGGATTTCTCTTTATTGTAAGCTAAAATAAAGACATTCATAATTCTAGAAATATGAAAAAATTATCCCCGAAAGACAAGACAATTCACGACCAATTTTCCGTATATGGTAAAAATGCAAAGGAATGGATGAATAAATGTGTATTACTTTTGCCACAAATCGAAAAAAATCAAATTTGGGCGAAAAAAGGATTTTCTAATATCTATGACTATGCCAGAAAAATAGCTGGAATGAGCCGAAATAAAGTAAATGAGAGTCTAAGAATATTGGGCAAAGCGGAACATCTGCCTGCGATAATGGAAGTAATAGAAAGAAAAGGAATTTTTGCCGTAAAGCCTATCGTAAACATAGCAACAAAAGAGACTGAACAATTTTGGGCAAAAAGAGCATCCGAAATGAGAAAAAGCACACTTGAAACTTTTATAAGGGATTATCGAAAAGAGCATGAGGGAAAAATTAAAGAATCTTCCGCGAGTCAGCATATTGCAAATTCTAACGTTGATGCGCATGGCCGCCCCGGGGCGGGGAGTCCGATGATTAACGGCTTAGATAAGCCGAATCTTTTTCAAAGTAGTACGGAATTTTCTTGTAAAAATATTCAGCAAGACGACGAAAATCCGGATTTTAGAGTTCAGGTTTCCATGAAGCTTGAATCTGAAACTATAGATGCTCTTAGACAAATCAAAGGCGACGACGATTGGAATTTTATCATGAAAAAATTGTTAAAATCTTATCAAAAAGAGATTGAAATTGAACAAAAGCAGCATGAAGCGGAAGAAAAACCTCAGGCCGTCAAAAGCAAAAATCACACGGTCACAACTGCCATTAAAAATTACATACTAAAACGTTCAAAAAGCATGTGTGAACACCCGAATTGCAAAAAACCTGGCAAACACATTCATCACATAGAACCTTTTGCTCTAAAAAAGGTGCATGATCCGGATAAGTTGGTTCATCTTTGCTCAGAGCATCATCAGATAATTCATCTTGGTTATATAGACGACAGCACATCTGAAAATATTAAACCCGCGAAAAGAACGACTATTTTGTGGAAGCAGGTGGAAAAGTTACCTGCCTACGACATAAAAAACGTCATCAATCAACGCATCGCAGAATATAAACATTAACAATAAATAACATGAACAAAGAAACAACTATTGAAACTGCTATTGTATGTCATCATCTGCTGAAAAATCCTTACCTTCATATAAATTTTCCGCATAATATTGATGACGATCAAGCGTGGTGTGACGATTGCGAACAAGTCTTTCAAGATGAGCATGGTTGGACAGAGGAAGCTCTAAATTTTGCAGATCTCAAGGCCTGTTGCAATCACTGCTTTAGAGAGATGAAAGAAAGTCATATCGAAAAGTGCCTCCGACAACTGATGGACCTCAGTGGCCGATGCTAAGGCTCCGTGCCGCCGGGAGTCGGCGGCCGATGCTAAGGCTCCGTGCCGCGCGGGTCCTCTCGGACAACCGGGTAGGCGCTTGGGCTTGCCTCACGGCACTCGCTGATGCTCGGCTGCTGCTCGGGTGCGCGGCCGATGCTAAAGCTCCGTGTCCCTGGGAGTCAGGGACTCACCCCACCTTCTTCAGCTCCGCCTCAATAAATCCGTCCAGCTCGCCATCCAAAACGCGCTCCGGATTTCCCTCTTCGTAATCCGTTCGATGATCCTTCACCATCTTATATGGATGCAAAACATAAGAGCGCATTTGGCTTCCCCAAGCGATTTCTTTCACTGCTCCTTTGAGATCGGAAATTTCCGCCGCGTGTTGTTTTTCCATCAAATCCAATAATTTTGAATGCAACATTTTCATGCACCACTCTTTGTTTTGCAGTTGGCTTCTTTCGTTTTGAGATGATACTACAAGCCCGGTAGGAATGTGAGTTATGCGAACAGCCGAATCAGTTTTATTCACATTCTGTCCACCCTTTCCGCCTGATCTATACACATCCACGCGCAAATCTTCCGCGTCTATATTCACCTCTTCCGAATAATTAATTTCCGGCAAAATTTCCACCAAAGCAAAAGAAGTTTCACGCGTTCCTTTCGAATTAAAAGGCGACATTCTTACCAGTCTGTGAACTCCACCTTCGCCCTTCAAATATCCATAAGCAAACTGTCCTTTAATCAAAAAACTTGCGCTCTTAATCCCCGCTTCTTCCGCCGCCGATTTATCCATCACCTCCGCTTCAAAACCCATCCTTTCCGCATAGCGCAAATACATTCTCATTAGCATTTCCGCAAAATCCGCCGCATCCGTACCACCGGTTCCCGAGTGTATGGAAACGATCGCATTATTTTCGTCATATTTCCCGTTCAAGAAAGTAGAAATCTCCAGTTTTCGCCACCCGGCAGCCAAATTCGCCACCATTTCTTTATACTCATTCGCCGCTTTCTCATCTTTTTCCGGTGAAATTTCCGGGAACATTTCTATTAATTCCGCGCATTCACCACTGACGCCTTCCCACACCGCAATCAATTTATTAATATTGCTCGCTCTTTGCGACACCTCCTGCGCTTTTTCTCTATTATTCCAAAAATCCGGCGCCTGCATCGCCTCATTCAAAACTTCCAATTCCTTCTTCTTCGTTTCCAAGTCCACTTTTTTCAAACCCACCTCTATTAATTTGTTTAGCTCCTCCAGCTGCGCCTTTATTTCATGCATAAAAAAATGTAAAGTACAGAGCGCTTGCGCTCTAATTATTAAGACAAGAAGAATCTAGCGTGAATCAAGATTTTTGCCAACGAGAAAGAAACACTATAGATTAACTTCTGACTACCTAATTCTACCACCGATGTCCACGGCGCGCAAAATCATCTCCAACACTCTCGCGCAAATCATCGGAAAACTTCTAGTGACGATTATTGGCTTAGCGACGGTCAAAATGACCACTCACTACCTCGCCGTAAAAGGCTATGGCGAGTACACCGCGGTCTATGAATTTTTAGCTTTTTTTGGAATTGCGGCTGACCTCGGATTCTTCACCATTGGAGTAAAAGAGATGTCTCAGGACGAGAAAAAAATTCCCATAATTATTGGAAACATTCTTTCTCTGCGCACAATCTCCATAGTTTTCACAATGGTAGCGGCAGTTGTTTTTGCCTTCATGATACCGAAATATCAGGACACGCGTATTCCTATTGGTATTGCGATTTCCTCAATCACCGTTTTTTTCACGATGATGAACGGCACTATTACCAGCGTTTTACAGGTTAAAATGAAAATGCACATTGCATCCATTGCGACCATTGCTGGTAAAATTGTGACAGTGCTTTTCATGGCTTACGTGATTTTTTATGGTTTTCCGGATGATAAAGATATGGGCTTCAACATGCTGATGTTTGCCGGTGTGCTCGGTACTGTTGTCATGCACTTGGGTACCAATTATTATGTAAAAAAAATTACGCCGCTCAAGTATCGTTTTGATCTCGCAATTTGGAAAGAAATGATTACGAAATCACTTCCTTATGGCATAGCCCTCATTCTCAGCACAATTTATTTCCGCATGAATTCCGTGCTAATTTCTATGTTCCGCAGTCAGGAGGAATTGGGTATCTACGGCGTCGCGAGCAAACTCCTCGAACAGTTCACGATTATTCCGCTTTATTTTATGAATTCGGTGCTACCGGTGCTCACCAAGGCCATCAAAGAGGGATCAGCCGATAAAGCTTCCGCCGCAGCAGCCAAATACAAAACCATCATCCGTTATTCTTTTGATTTTCTCGTCGCCATGTCCGTGCCAATGGCTGTGGGAATTTATATGTTGGCCTATCCGATTATTTTTATCATCAGCACGCCGGAATTTTTGAGTCGAATAGATGAAGGATTTTACGGCTCGGATTTCGCGCTGAAAATTCTTGTTTTTGCTTTGCTTTTCCAATTTATAAATATACTTTTTGCCTTTATTCTTATCGCTGCGAATAGGCAAGGAAAGCTCCTTTATATCAATGGTGCTTGCGTGGCGCTCAATCTTTTGATTAACTTCTTCCTTATCCCAAAATACGGCTTTATTGGCGCATGTATAACCTATGTATTCAGCGAATTATTTATTTTAATTGTTGCAGCTTTCATGGCTCATCGTTACGTGAAATTTTCCCTCAATTTTCTAAACATTTTCAAAATTCTTTTTTGCGCCACTATCATGGCCACAGTCGTCTATTATCTTCAACCAATCACTTACAAATTCTTGCAAAACTGGAATGTTTTCTTGCTCGCCGCAATTGGCGGAGTAATTTACGTCGCCATGCTTTTCATTACGAGAGTTGTGAACAAAGATATGATGAGCCTCATCCGCAAAAGAGAGGACACTCCTGGTCCGACTGATATTACTTCAACTCAACATTTGTAGAGGTTTTGGTCACTAAAATATATTAAAATTTCGACATGGAAGAAAATCATTCAAAACCACGTTTCACTTCCTTTCTCGCGACACTTTCCGTGGCAGTTTTTTTCTTCACTACCACCCCCGCCTCCGCTTTCTCTGATGTCGACGACAAACAAATATACTCTGCCGCCATCGAATTTCTCTCCTCAAATGGTATTGTCTCCGGCTATCCCGATGGCACTTACGGCCCGGAAAAAATTCTCAATCGCGCCGAACTCCTAAAAATTATAGCTGAAGGATCGGCAAAAAATTCGAATCAAAGCCCCGATATTTTCGACTCATACGACAACGCAAAATGTTTCAACGATGTAAAAGCTTCTCAGTGGTACACCAAGTATATTTGTTATGCTAAAGCCAATAAGTGGGTCATAGGATATGAAGATGGTAAGTATTTCAAACCGGACCAAAAGGTCACTTTTGTGGAAGCTCTCAAAATGACTTTCAAGGCTTTCTCACTCGAATATGATGAAATTTCTTATCCCTGGTATCACGATTTAGTCGATCAGGCCAGCCAGGCAAACTACATTCCTTTCAATATGAATGGTTTTAACGTGAACCTCCACCGCGACCAAATGGCTGATCTCGTCACTAGAATACTTAAAGCCAAAGAAGGCATAAAAGTTCTATCGAGTTACCTCGGCGACCGCGCCGAAATAGGCGTCAGCTACGAAACCCTCGAACAAGGCCTCGACCTCAGCACACTAAAAATCGAGACGCTATTTTAACTTCCTCACCTGCGTCACAAATTCATTACCCCTTTCTTTGTAATTTTTAAACATATCGAAACTTGCCGCCGCCGGAGACATCACTACCACGCCGCCTTGATCACTTTCCGCATAAGCATCAATTACCGCATCCTCTAGCGCTCTGCGACGCAAAATTTTGGTAGGAAAAACACGCTCTTCTCCAAGTTTTTCTTCCGCCTCCAGCAATGATTTCTCCATTTTTTCACTCGTTGCCCCTAGCAAAATCACAGTGTGTAGACTTTCTCGCGTCAGAATTTTCACCGCCCAATCATAATAATCAGCACCCTTGTCATAACCTCCGGCAATCAAAACTGTCGGCTCACTGAAGCTGTCCACGGCCGCCATCGAAGTTTCCGGCACAGTGGAATATGAGTCATTATAAAATTTCACTCCACCCACTTCACGGATAAATTGCAAACGATGCGGCAAATTTTTAAATTCTTTAATTACTTCTCCGCACGCTTCGCACGAAACACCCAACTCCCTCGCAATCACCACCGCCGGCAAAATATTCTCTAAATTATGAGAACCAATCAGCGCCACTTCGCTCACCTCGGCCACTTTTTCGCTCTTCCCATCATTCGCATAAAAAATCTCCCCACCTTGTACATACGCGCCATTCGCTACCGTTTTTTTCACACTAACTTCTTTCAGTTCACCTTTAACTAAAGGCTCATAATATTTGCTGTACTCATAGTCCTTATTTAAAACCGCCACCGACTTTTTCGTCTGACCTGTGAGCAATTTTTCCTTCGCCTCCATATATTCCTCCCTATCCACATGGTAATCCAAATGATCCGCTGTCGTATTGAGAATCACCGCATAACGCACGCTCTTTTCGGCATCCTGCAATTGAAAACTCGACAATTCCAAAATCACCAAGCAATCTTTATCCAAACTATCCAGAAATTCCACAGGACACTGACCGATATTCCCGCCGAGAAATAAATTCACCCCAGCCTCTCGTCCTCCATTTTTCAGCATCTCATAAATCAAAGTCGAAGTAGTCCCCTTTCCCTTAGTGCCGGTCACGCCAATAATCGGACAAGGACACTGATCAATAAAAAAATTCGTCGCACTGGTCACCTCCACGCCCCGCGCCTTTGCCGATTGCACGCGAGAATCCAAATATTTTATCCCCGGACTCCTGAAAATTACCTCAAATTTCTCCAATCCATCCAAATAATCCACCCCCAAAGTCGTCGAAACTCCAGCCGGAAACTCCGCCTCCAAATCTACATTTTGATCGCACACCGTAATATCCGTAAAATCATGTTTCACCAGATAATCCAGCACCGCCTTCCCTTCAATCCCAAACCCCAAAATAGCAATTTTACTACGTTTATTCATAAAAAAATTATATATCAAAAACGCCGACAGCGCCACGTTGACGAACGCGAGAAAAAGACGTATAGTATAGGCAAATGCGAGCGCACGGCGCTTACGAAAAAATAAAAACATAACAAAATTCACACATGAAAACCAACTATTGCCATATTTCGAGGAACAGCACTCCGTGAAATTGACTTATTTCACGGAGTCTGCTATGCTTTTGGCATGCATATAGATAGATATTATAAAGATATTGGCAAGTTATTGCAGGCAAATAAGGTTGTTTTGATTTATGGACCTAGGAGAGTGGGTAAAACAACCTTGATCAAAGAATTTTTGAAGTCTACGGAATTGAAATACAAAGAGGATACCGGAGATAATTTTTCTGTGCAGGAGCAGCTTGGTTCGCAAAGTATGGATAAGATTAGGGATTATGTGGGAAGTAATGAATTGATTTTTATAGATGAAGCCCAAAAGATACCAAATATTGGAGTTGGATTAAAGTTAATGGTTGATAACATTCCTGGCATAAAAGTCATTGCCACGGGTTCGTCTTCTTTTGAATTGGCTGGTCAAGTTGGGGAACCTTTGACCGGTAGAAAATATACTTATAATCTTTTTCCGATTGCCCATTTGGAGTTGAAAAATTATTATTCTCCTTTCGAGCTCAAGGAAAATTTAGATAAATGGCTTGTTTTTGGTGCTTATCCCGAAGTTGTCAGTTCTGTGTTTGATGAGGATAAGACTAAGTATTTGGAGGAATTGGTAGATTCTTATTTATTGAAAGATATTTTAGAGCTTGAAAAAGTTAAAAACGCTAAAGTGCTTAGAGATCTACTGAGGCTGTTAGCTTTTCAGATTGGTGGAGAAGTGTCTCATAGTGAGATTGGAACACAGCTGGGAATAGATTCAAAGACCGTGGCCAGATACCTGGATTTATTTGAAAAATCATTTATTATTTACAATTTGCGTGGTTTTAGCAGAAATTTGAGGAAAGAAATTACCAAAAAAGGTAAATATTATTTTTATGACTTGGGGGTCAGGAATGCTTTGATCGCCAATTTTAATCCATTAAGTCACAGAAATGATCAAGGTGAGCTCTGGGAAAATTTTCTTTTTATGGAAAGACTCAAGAAACGTTCATATATGAGAATATATGCCAATGATTATTTTTGGAGGACCTGGGATCAGAAAGAAATTGATTTAATTGAGGAGAGAGGAGGTAAGCTTTTTGGCTACGAATTTAAATTTGGCAATAAAAAGATAAAGCAACCCGAAGAGTGGCTTAAAACTTATAAAGAGGCGGAGTTTCAGGTTATTAATCGTGATAATTATTTAGATTTTATTGTTTAGCTTTAATTGAGAGACTGTGCTACAATAGATATGGTAAGCAATCAAAGACAATATTTTAGTAAATAAAAAAATGGACAAAATAGATGAATGGATGAATAGAGCTTTTGACGGTAGTGAAGAAAAACCACCTTCTAATTCAGATCACAATAAACAATCTCTGCCTACCGGCAGTCAGCCCCCTCGAAAAGGGAATGTTCACAATAACAATAAAACTGTTAATAATAATCAAAAACAAGCCACGGGCTCTCAGCAGAGCAGCTCTTTTTCAGTACATGGCTCTAACAAACAAAGCGCTACGGGCGGCCAGCAGGGCGTGCCGCGAGGCGCCAAAAATTTTATGCAAAACAATCAAAATCGTGGTCAACAACCACAAAGCAATGACGATTCTCCTTTCGCACCAGCGGGAGGTCAGCCAGCAGGCAGACAAAGCCAAGGCGGAGTGCCGCGTGAGGTACGCGGCCCCGAGCCTCGTCGTCCGCAATACCAATCTCGCGACAATCGCCCTCAACAAGGAGGTCAACGCCCCCAACAAACTCCTAGGCCCGTTCAAAACAACCCTAGGCCTATGCAGAGTACGCCAAGGCCAGCCATGCAGCAGCGCCCAGCTCAACCCGCGCTATCCGCGCAACGTCCGACACCTCGCAATGACTACGTCAACAAGCGTATTCCAATAAATTTCAATAAACCCGGCAAAGTGGCAAAGCTTCCAAAAGCCGCTCACAAAGAAACT
>CALRGV010000014.1 GCA_943358175.1 Candidatus Peribacteria bacterium | reverse complement strand
CCGTGTTCGCCGCAAATACCGATGTCTAAATCGGGCTTTACGCCGCGTCCCAGTTCCACGCAAATCTGCATCAGCTTGCCCACACCTGGCTGGTCTATCGTCGCGGTGGGATCACTTTCCAGAATTCCCAGATCCATATATTTTGGCAAGAAACTTCCGGCATCATCACGAGAGTAGCCGAAAGTCATTTGCGTCAGATCGTTAGTCCCAAAAGAGAAGAAATCCGCTTCCGGAGCGAGTTCGTGAGCAGTAATTGCTGCTCGTGGCACTTCTATCATCGTACCGATTTTGTAAACAAAATTTAACGCGCCTTCCTTTTCATATTCTCTAATCGTCTCCACCACCAACTTTTTCATGTAAGCAAATTCGCGCGCCGTTCCAATCAAAGGAATTTCAATTTCCACCTCGACTTTCACCCCTGCCTCGCTCATCGCCATGCCCGCTTCCACTATCGCTTGCACCTGCATTTTATAAATTTCCGGATGAGTAATTCCCAGACGACAACCTCTGTGTCCGAGCATAGGATTAATCTCGTGCATACCGGCAATTTGAGCCTTCACTTCTTCCACGGTTAATTTGAAATCATCCGCTAATTCTTTAATTTTCCCTTCTTTATCCGGCAAAAATTCATGCAAAGGTGGATCGAGCAAACGCACCAACACCGGATAGCCACTCATCACTTTAAAAATTCCTTCAAAATCTTTTTTCTGAATTTTCTTTAATTTTTCCAATGGCTTTACGCGCTCTTCCGCATCTTTCGCCAAAATCATCTGACGCACTAAATGAATTCTATCTTCTTCAAAAAACATGTGCTCTGTGCGGCAAAGTCCAATTCCCTCCGCCCCGAAATCTAGTGCCACGCGAGCATCCAGAGGAGTATCCGCATTGGTGCGCACTTTCAACACTCTCACGGCATCCGCCCATTCCATCACTCTTTTAAAATTTCCAATCAATTCCGGTTCCTGCATTTCCATTTCACCGAGCATCACTTCACCGGTAGTACCATCGAGAGTAATCACATCTCCCTCACTCAAAACCATATCGCCAATAATCAATTTTTTCGCGCTCACGTTTACCACAATATCCGTACATCCGGCCACACAACACTTTCCCATTCCACGGCATACTACCGCCGCATGACTCGTCATTCCTCCGCGAGAAGTCAGAATTCCTTTGGCATTATGCATCCCGGTAATATCTTCCGGACTGGTTTCTTTTCGCACGAGAATCACATCTTCATGACGATTGTGTCCGAATTCCACCGCGTCTTCCGAAGTGAAAACGATCTTGCCGCAAGCCGCACCGGGACTCGCCGGCAAGCCCTTCGCAATCACATTCTTCGAAGCACTTTTTTTCAACTGTGGATGCAATAACTGATTCAAAGACTTGGCGTCTATTTTCAAAATTGCCTCATCCCTTGTAAGAATTCCTTCATCAAACAAATCACAAGCAATATTCACCGAGGCCTGACCGGTGCGTTTTCCATTTCTCGTCTGTAATAAAAAGAGCTTACCTTCTTCAATGGTAAACTCTATATCCTGCATATCTTTGTAATGTGTCTCAAGTTTGTTTTTAACAGCCACGAGTTCCTCATATACCTCGGCATTCACACCTTCCAGCTCATTCAAAGACATTGGCGTGCGAATTCCGGCCACCACGTCTTCACCCTGGGCATTCATCAAAAATTCACCATAAAATTCCTTATTCCCATTGGAAGGATTTCTGGTAAACGCTACACCCGTACCGGAAGATTCACCCATATTTCCAAACACCATCGATTGCACGCTTACCGCCGTACCCTTTAATCCGGCCACGCCATGAATTGTACGATAAGCCTTCGCTCTATCACTCATCCAAGAATTAAACACCGCTTCAATCGCAAGTTTTAATTGTTCAAATGGATTGGTTGGAAATTCTTTTCCCGTACTTTTTTTTACAATTTTTTTAAATTCGCCCACTAGAGTTTTCAAATTTTCCGCGTGTAATTCCGTATCATTTTTCACATCTTCTTTATCTTTGATTTTATCAATTGCCTCTTCAAAAAGTGCATGTTCCACCCCCATCACCACATTTCCAAACATCTGTACAAAGCGACGATAACAATCATAAGCAAATCTTTCATTTCCGGTTTTCGCAATTACTCCTTCTACTGTTTCATCATTTAAACCCAAATTAAGAATCGTATCCATCATGCCTGGCATCGAGACCGCCGCACCACTTCTTACTGAAACCAAGAGGGGATTCTTGGCATCTCCCAATTTCTTACCCATTTTCTTCTCCAAACTCTTCAAATTTTCATCAAGTTGATCAGCAAAACCATCAGGATAATCACCGGCCTCCGATGCTAAGGCTCCGTGCCGAGCGGGGTGCGAGGCGAGAAACAAATCACAAACCTCCGTAGTAATTGTAAACCCGGGAGGAACCGGCACGCCAATATTAGTCATCTCTGCTAAATTCGCACCCTTACCTCCAAGCAATTGCTTCATTTCCTTACTACCTTCTTCAAATGCATAAACATATTTGCCCATCATATGATTTAGTAAGATATCTTGTTAAAAATATAAACTATGTTCTGGTTTAAATCAATTTCTTCTCTTTGATCTTAGCATCTAATCTAGCCAAGGCGGTAATAAAGGCCGCTTCCCTGAGAGTGCATTTATACTTATCCGCATTCGCTTTTACTTCCTGCCAAGCCTTTACCATTATATCTTTTAATTTAGCTTTTACTTCATCTTCTTCCCAGTATTTATTATCGGCATTTTGTAGCATTTCAAAGTAGCTCACCGTCACTCCGCCGGCGTTCGCCAAAATATCTGGAATAACAATGATTCCCTTTTTTGCCAAAATCTCATCAGCTTCAGGAGTAACCGGACCATTTGCTAATTCAAGAATCATTTTTGCCTTAATTTTATCTGCATTTTGAGCTGTTATCTGGTTTTCTAAAGCCGCCAACACGAGAATATCGCAATCAGCTTCGAGCAATTCTTCATTTGTCAGTTTTTTCAAACCTTCTGTTTCAAAATGAACCACACTTTTTTTCTCAACTTTGCATGCTGCCAAACCCACTAAGTCTAAAGCCTTATCGCTAAGAATTCCACCCTGAGAATCGGAAGTTCCGGTCACACTATATCCGTCTGCCGCCAATAATCTCGCTGCGATTCCACCGGCATTACCATAACCTTGAATAACGACACGAGTCTTTGCAGGCTCCATTCCGATTGATTGAGCATATTCATGAAGAACATAACAACCACCCTGAGCCGTAGCTTCACCTCTTCCTTTGCTTCCTCCAGCCCCTAAAGTTTTTCCTGTCACCACTCCTTTCAAAGCGAAACCATCACCATTTAAATCTTTTCCCTGAATTTTTGCATACTCATCCGCAAACCAGTCCATCATTTTTGGATTTGTATTCACATCAGGCGCTGGCACGTCAATTGTAGGGCCTACATTCGCGGCCACCAATTGCACATATTTTCTAGTCAGTCTTTCCAGTTCCCCTTCAGACAAAAGTTTTGGATCCACAATCACGCCACCTTTCGCGCCACCAAGCGGAATGCCCACTACGGAACATTTTATCGTCATCCAAGCGGAAAGCGCTTTCACCTCCTCTTTATCAACTTGCTGATGATAGCGAAAACCACCTTTGTATGGGCCACACGCATTATTATGTTGAACCCTGAAACCTTTAAAAATATTCAATCTGCCGTTATCCATTCTTACCGGCAGGCTCACTTCGATTTCTCGCTGTGGCACGGACATCACCGCTTGAATCTCCGGATCCAAACTCATTATTTTAGCCGCTTTTTCTATCTGCTTGAGGGTATTTTCGAATAGAGACATGGGGGAAGTTGTTAATTTTTAAATTTTAACCTAAAGACTATCATCACCTAAAAAATAAATTCCAAGCAAAAATAGCAAATTTCCCAATTAAAGTAAAACAAAGGAAATTTCGCTAACGCTCAATTTCTGTTAAAACAACCCCAGAAACGTAAAATCTATTGGCGGAAGACTGATATCAGTATAGTACACTATCATTTGGCCCACGAAGCCGGCAAAAAGGGGCACGGTCAGGTTGTCATCGAGCTTGTGAGTGAGTAATTCTACTATTGTCGCTACCACAGCCATCGGCACAAAAATAATGGCGAATTGAGGTAATAAAAATATTCCGACTAATAAATTCGCCAAAAGCGCAGAAAGTGTGCCGACCCGGGTCTTGTGTCTGTAAATTCTTTTTTTACCAAAAGCGCGACCAATCAGCGCCGCGAACATATCCCCAAACACCGTCATAAACATCGCCGTCAAAGCAATCCAATATTCGAAAGCCGCAAAAGAAATAATCGTGGAAGTGATAAAAAAAGCCGCACCCGAAATATGATTTTTCTCACAGGTTCTAAAAAGACCATTGATAATATTCATTAACTTTGGCCTATGATCCAGCCTGATTCGCTCAACTTCAAGCAGCATCAACAAAATTCCCGTCAAAACTATAATGGAAACCCTTTCGGAAAAATGATTCAGCAAAAAAGTATAAAGCACCACAATGATCAAACTCGAAAGATGCATGGTCTTTCTGATACACTCCCAGATAATGGAAATCTTTTTACCCATAATCGTTTTTCATAGTTCTACTTGAGAGTGTTTAATTAATGTCAGCCGCGAGGCGGAAAAGAAATTTTGACCGCAGCTTACTACGCGTAAGGGAGGATCAAAAATTTTCTTCTAACGAAGCGGATGGCATAAAGCCATCGCTCTCTCTAGGCTTTACTCTTCCAAAGCTGATACCATTTTTTAACGGCAGGCGCTTTGAGCAGGTTTACCTGATTTTCCAAAACAAAAATCTTTTCCTGCATGGTATTTACCAGACGAAGAAAGCTTTGTCTTTCTTCACTGTGTTGAGAAATCATTGTCTGCATTGTCTGGACAAAGGCCTTAAAATCATGAACGTTTACATTCATCATGTCCTCATTTACCTGGAAAGCCACTGGCTCTTTTGAAGGCTCGGAATTTGCCTGCGCTTGAGTTTCATTTGCTTTAATTCCGTAGAATTCAAAAAGTGAATCTTTGTCGATCAAATAGTTAAATCCCTGAGGAGTTTTGTCTCGGCGGAACTTAATTTTTTTCGACTTTATTGCGCGACGAATTGTCTGAATAGACTTCTGTGTGAGATCAGCGGACTCCTGTATGGTAATGAGGGTATTTGACATAGGTTTTTTTTATTGTTGTCTACTGGACAATTTAGTACAACACTATGCAAACACAAAAGAGAAAAAATCATTTAAAATTGACATAAAAGGAAAACGGAATGCAATTCCAGTTTTCCTATTTTAAATAGAAGTCACCGAACGATAATTTTTTCGCCTTTTGCCATTAACGTAAATCCAAACACCCAAGCCGCAAATCACTATACCCATGACAATTATTACCCCAAAATTTGTCGGTAAAGCGGTACTATCAATCTCAATTTTTTCCCCATCCGTAAAATCTTGAGATAGAATTTCGTCAGTGATTTTCCTGCCGTTTTTGTCTAGACTTAAATCATTCCAAACAATTTTATCTATATCTTGGCGCACTGTGTCCAGTGTCGACACGGCACCTTGTTTGAAATTGAAATTCATAGTCCCACGTTTTGAGACTTGAAAATAAAAATCCGCCACTTTCCCTTCGCCGATAGGAAATTTATCATTACGCCTCAAAGTTTCCCCGAAAATAATTTGATTTTTCTGCTCATCATTTTGCACGAGGTAGAATGGATCTCCGCCTTGTTCCAAAAAATCACCGGGTTCATACTTTAGAAATTTAATTTTGTCTCCATCGTAATTCAAACGAAAGGCCAGCCCCAAAACCGGTGTAACCATGTCTATAGAAATCACGGAAATTTTCAAAATGTCATGGTCAAGAGCCTCAGCCTGCATGTCTATAGTACCCTTTGTCTCCACGTCATCCACATAGATATCCTCTCCCATCACCTCGCCACTCTCGACATTTTCCTCGTCGCCCCAGCCTTTGATTTGAGAACCAAAAGCCACCTCCAAATATGTCAGTGATACTGCCACCAGTACCAGCGTAATAGTTCCAATAAATAATAATTTTTTAGTCATAAATAATTTAAAATTAATTTTTTTGCTTGTCCGACCGAGGGAGAAGGCCAGCCATACATCTGGCCCACCCACCTCGGCATGGTCCTCATTTAAAAACTCTAGTAAACCAAACCAAAATTAACACCCAGGTCTATCAAATCTTTGCCATCTATCATGCCGTCAAAGTTTGTATCCACCAGTGCGTTATATTGTTCATCCGCGTTGTCACTGCCAAAAGATCTGGCCAGATTTTCAATGTCTTTGCCGTTTACACTGTCACTGCGATCATTATCGCCGGTGAGTCCGCGAATTTCCTTGCCGCTTACATTTACCACTCCGCCCTGCACGTTATTTTTTACCGCAACCACCTGGTATTGATATGTAATTCCAGGAACAAATTTCCCACCACCACTTACCAAATCGTCATCCACGAAGTTACCGGTTGTCACAGTCCCCAGAGTCGCAAAATTGCCATCCACCATTTTTCTTTTCACCACGTATGAGGTAGCGCCGGTTGAATCTGCATCCCACGATAATTTCAAACTGTAACGCTTTTCGCCGGGAGCAATAGCCAAATTCGTCACCGGGCCGACAGTCTCCACAGAATTATTATATTTTATTACTGTTGGAGAAAATTTAGCTGCCAAGTCACCTTCGGAATTTGAAATAAAACTTCCGCCACCAAAACTTACATTGCCACTGGCATTGCCTGTTGCCACGATTTTAAAAGTGAGATTAAAGAGCTTGCCGCTGCCATCCACACCTTTTGGTGGATTCATCAGTCTGGCATTGCCCACAATCAAACTTCCCTCGGTATTATTTTTTAAAGCCGCGTTAAATGCGGTAGCCGTACCATCAGCTTTCAAAAAAGCTGCTTCCTGAGCTGACTGAAAGGAAAGCAGATTCGCAGGATAATTCACTTCAAAACCATAAGCATAGAAATCCAGAGCATTATCGGCATAGACGCCAATATTCACAGTTTGTAAACTTCCATTCACAACTATTTCCGCCGCATCGAAACGAATTTCCGGACCACTGCCGGCATAATTGCTGTTCGCCGCGCGCGGTGTCCCAATAATTGCCGATCCTAGGCTGCTCTTTCCTCCGTTCCCGACTTTTGCCGTAGCCCAATTTGAAGCCACGTCATCTTTTACATCGGGATTTACTCTTTCCATTGTTGCTTTGGTCGTGGAATTGCCGGCATACCAGGCTCCACCACTACCATTCAAGCTATCGATTACTACACCGGACGGATCTTTCAGTACCAGGCTGTCACCGGAATTTGCCAGGGAAATCCCAACAAGCTTATCAGCATTTACAGTGCTGACCGCATTGTCGTTTTTCTCAATCAAAAAATAGCCATGAGCCGCAATATTCCCGGTCAATTCGTAATTTGGAACACCATCGTCCTCAATTACCCAGCCGGCAAGATCGACAGTTTGATTACTGCGATTATAGAGCTCTATCCATTCATCATTTGCGCTGTCGCTACTACCTGCCCAGGCTACTTCGTTGATCACGACATCACCCGGCGTGGCTGCAAATACCGAACCGATTTCTAGAATTAGACTCTGCGATAGCAAAGCCATCATCACCAGTAACGAAAAAGATTTTTTAAAATTCTTTCGCATTTTTGTTTGTGTTAAAGGATATAAATTAAGCTTCTTGCGCAAAAAGCCTCCCCAACATAACAGGCGAAGTTAAAATTTTCTTAAATTAATTCTAAATTAATTCTAAAATTTTTCTAAAATTATTAAAATTTCTAAATTCCGGGCAAAGTCTAATCTGTAAGCGCCATCCTGGTACATCTTAACTATTTTTCAATCGCCTCCAATTTTTTCACAAAACCGCTATACCCATCCCGATTATCGATGCGCACACGTGGCAAAAGTAGCATATTATTTTTTTCCAAATTTGCTTCGCCATATTGCGTAGTCGTGGCGATTTTATAACCCTCATCTTTCACCATCTGCACCGCCAATTCATTATATCTTCCGGATGGATAAACAAAACCCTCCACCTTCACCCCAAAAGTTTTTTCCAGATAAGCCTTGCTTTCCGCCAGCTGTTTTTTCAATTCCTCCTTCGAAAGTTTAGACATGTCCAAATGGCTCACGGTATGAGAAAGAAGCTCTATCCCGGCCTTCACGCACTCTCGAAGCTGCGCCTCACTCATATGTTCGTGTGCGCCGATCATACCGGTAATCACCGCATTGGAGGCCGTGAATCCATATTTTTGTAAAATCGGCAAAGCAGTAGTATAAAAATCTTCCAAACCATCATCAAAAACCAAAACAATCGCCTTTTTCGGCACTTTTTTATCCAATAAATCCGCCAAATGAATAGTCGTATACCCATGATCTTTCAAGTATTTCATCTGTTTTTCAAAACCTGAAGGATTTATCGAAAGATTATAACCCAACGCATCTTTTTCCTTATCCACAACTCTTACATAGTGATACATCACGATGGGAACCTGGTGTTCGGTATCCGGAAGAACGGGCGGCTTTTTGCTTTCATCCACCACCATCTGCACTTGATTTAGAATCGCGCTCAAGCCCTCGTTTTCCTCGGCCAAAATAACATCCTCCGCCACCGGCCAGCCTGCGTATTGAAAGTGCAACAGCATTCCTCCCAGCACCAGGATAATCGCCACCAAAAAGAGATAAATTTTCTTAATATAATTCTTCATAACTTCATACTCGCAGAAAAAAGCTCATAGTCAAACAATGTTCCATTCCCGGGAACGACCAACCACCTCGCACTCTGCATAATGAACCATCCTCACTCGGTCGCCATCCCATTCCCGGGAACGCCTCCCTCGCCATTTAATAACATCGCCCGCCGCCGCCTATCCTCCCATTTCACAGATTCCTTCCCTCAGTCGCCCCGCCCGCCACCACCAATTCCCGCCAGGCTCATTCATCACCACTATCTCTTCGCCGCCTCATTTCTTTTCGCGATATAAAATTCATCAAAAAGACTTGTCTCACCCGCGGTTTTCAATTTCCAATTTTCCGGCTCTTTCAGCTCATGAGCAATCAGACCATTATGTGCAAATTCATGATGCACATCGCACAGCGGAATCACGCTTTCATGGCTTCTGTCAAAGGCAAACGGAACACGATGATGCATGACTTCGACAGCTTTTGTGCACCCTGGATAAGCGCATTTATGATAATGTTTTTGACGAATTTCGTTGTTTTTAGCCTTTATAATGTGCCGTCCAGTTTCATTCCCGGGAACGGCTTTTTTTCGTTGCTCCTTATTCTTTTCCTCACCGCCGATCTCCGCACCAGGCTTGATATCTTGTTCCTGCACGCTTTTCTCCCCCACTTTTTTCATCATCAACTTCAGAGCCTCCTGATTTGAAAGATTTTTCGCATGTTTTCCTTTAAATCTGAAAAACAAAATCTGCATTTCCTCGTCCAATTCAATTTTCATTTTATTCGGAACAGCCTGGCAAAAAAAACCACTGCCTATTTCACCATCAGCCACATCACTAAAACTTGGCAGTTTTTGACTACTTTGATCTTTGCTTTTCTGCTTACTCCTCAGCTCTTTCGAAAATTCAAAAAGCGCAGCCTTACTCATATTCTCCACATGTTTTGCAAACACCGCTTCATCTTCTGCAGTTGCTATTGTCGCCACCAGAGCCACTTTGTGAATGCCATGAGTTTCAATCGCCTGTTTCAAAAACGGCTTATTTTCCAAATGCCTCAAGGTTCTCACCGCTTTGTCCACGACTTCTTTCGAAAGTTTTGCGTATTTGAAGCCATATTCGTGGATGGTTCTACAGCCCTTTTCTTTATAAATTTCTTTTTCATAAATTTCCAACAACAAAGAAATCAATTTATTTTTCATTTTTATAATATCGAATGATAGTTTTACGAATTCTCTGTGGAGATTGCCGGAATTCAAAGACTGACTTTCCATCTCGTTTTTCATACATTTTTCTGTTAATTTCAATAGATTTTAATGATAACAAATCTGCCACAAACAACAAGCGCAAAACGGCTTGCAAAAGCTATTTGAACACATTTTAATAAAAAGATTTTTCGCAGCCATTTTTGCTGAACCGTAGGCCAATATTCCAGGCCGCTTTTCAAACAAAAACACTCGTCAAGTTGAAGTGGAAAACCGACCAGATTTTCATTCCCGGGAACATCAATGAGAGTATGGCAATCGGCTGAGTAGACTATGAAAAACCCATTCCCGGGAACGAACACAAACAAACTTAAGCGATCAAAAAAATGATGCCAATCGGCTTGGCAGGTCCGGAATCACCGCTTCACCGCACCAGTACACCTCACCTGCTCATACAGATCAAAATCTACAAAAGATAAGGACCCACGCCTTGACATTTCCCCCGAAAAAACGCAAAATAGAGGCCACTGAATTGGCTTAAACAAAGGCTAAACAAAGCTAAAAGTGGTGAGCTAAATAAAAGCAATTCCCACCAAAAATGCCTCATAACCGTCCAAAAATTTGTCTCTTATTCGCCGGAGGAACCATAGGAATGGTCAAAAATTCCAAGACCGGAGTCATGCAGCCGGCCAGTAATGTTGCCGAAATTATTCGTGTTTTCCCGGAAATTCAGAAATATGTGCAGCTCGATTTTAAGCTGGTGGTAAACATCGATAGCTCAAATATGTCGCCAACTATTTGGACTAAACTAGCTACTACCATTCACGACCTTTATGATAAATATGACGGCTTTGTCGTCGCTCAGGGTACCGACACCATGGCTTACACCGCATCGGCGCTTTCCTATGCTCTGCAAAATCTCAGCAAGCCCGTAGTTTTTACCGGTTCTCTTATTCCACTTAATGAAATTGGCTCTGATGGCCGCAATAATCTCACCTACGCTTGTCTCACGGCTACTCAGGATATCGCCGAAGTTTGCATCGTGCTTGGCAATCGCATCATGCGCGGTAACCGTGCCAAGAAATATCACGAGTCTATTGTCGCCGTTTTTAATTCTCCTAATTTTCCATATCTCGGAGAACTCGGTCGTCCAATTATTCTCAATGAGTGGTGCAAAAAACGTCGCAAACGCACGCTGAAATTCGCCCCAAATTTCGATGCCAATATTTCCGTTTTAAAAATTTTCCCTGGTTTCGATCCATATATTATTGAGAATGCTCTCCGCCGCAAAGCGCATGGTATTATTCTCGAAGCTTTCGGTCCCGGCAACGTCCCGACTCTGGAAAATTCCATCATCCCAAAAATAGAAAAAGCCGTAAAATCCGGCGTGCCCGTCATTATTGCCAATCAGATGGAAAAAGGTGTCACCAACCTCACCGCTTATCAGGGTGGCTACGAAGCCTTCAAAGCCGGAGCCATTTCATCTAAAGGCATGACTACAGAAGCCACAATTACCAAACTCATGTGGGCGCTGGCCAATGCCAAAAAACCTGCCGATATTCGCGAAATAATGGAGACCGATCTGGCCGGAGAACTCTAATTCCAGACTTCGACGACGCGCAAACCAAGGCTACTGCAAGCCGTTATTTCAGCATACCAAAACTTCGCCACCCTTTCTTTTTGTAAAACAAAGCACTCCGTCCTATGATGCCATCCTTTTTACATTTTACGCACAATGACTAAATCGGATCAACTATTGGCCTACACTCAGGAAATCGTCAAAGAGCGACTCGAAAAACTCGAGTATCTTACCGATCTTGAAAAATTAGGCTTTCTTGTTTCTCTCTATTCGATCTTTGAACGCAATGCGACTGTAGAAGCAGCATATTACGAAGTTCTGGATTATCTTGAAGAACAAGTCGAATTAGCCAGCCTCACCACAAAAGTAGAAATGTTTTACTCCACCTCATTTAGTAATTAAATAAATAAAAAAATATGTCAGGTTCACCTTCAGCGCGCCCGGGAGAAGCCTCCCAACACGTAGATTTATTAAAAGAAATTACCGAGTTAAAGAAATTTGGAGAATCATTAAAAGAAGAAGTAATTATTACTCCGCTAATTGAAGTGATTTCTCGTGTATTGGACCTTCCAAGTAATTTGAATGAGCTTGATGAGAAACAAATTCACGAAATTGCCAGAAGAGTAGAAGATTGTAAAAGAACTTTAGATTCTTTTGGTTATAGCTACATCCGCCGTATCATTACGCGCCCGCAGCAATCAGACGTTTTTCAGATAGTGAATCAAGCTGATCTTTTTGCTAAAGAACTTAGGAAATCCGTTGGTAAAAAAATAACTATGGAAGACGGAACGGAAGTGGTGATGACGGAAGCTCTTTGCAAGGCTCTCACCAGGTTCAAATTTTCCATTGGAACACCTCCTATTACTCCCAAAGGTATAGAGGCAATCGAACAAATGATGTTTGGTGGCAATCTTAATAATATTTATCAATTCCGCGACCTTCTTGGTGGCGGCAATTCCGTGAAATACATTTTTGATGGTTTTATTGGCAATGTGGATAGAATGGTGAACCAAAGTACTCACTACACTACCGCTGATGAAAAACGTGACTATGCGAAAAAAGCTGTAGATTTTAATAATTTTGAAGGGTTAAGAGGTTTAAAAAAATCTGTCGTTAGTGGAAACGCAAAGACGGCTATCAGGCTGATTAAAGAAGAGCTTTTTAGTCGTCATGCTGATGGTAGTCGTCCGGTAAAGATCATGCCGGAGATGGATTGTCTAAACGACGAACTAATAAAAGAAATGAAGGAAGACAAGGAGACCGTCTTCGTGGTTAGAGTTTCGCAGGTCCCGCATCACTTGTTGACTAGCGATAAATTAGAAGATAAATGGCACGGAATTTTGGGTCGTTTGATTTTGGTCCAGGATTCACAAAATTCTAGAAATGCCAGTAACACGATTGTTTATTCTTTGATTCCGGATATTACCCAAACTCTAGACGTAATTCACGTAAAAGATTCCGGTACACCGGCAAACACTCAAATGAATTTACGTTCAATTATTGAGAATTTTTCTAATGAAGGCTTATCGGTTTTAGAGGATAAAGTGCAGACAAAAATTGCTGAATATGAAGACAGGGGCGCCCACCAATTTACTGCCGACGAAGTCCGCTTACAAGAATGGAAACTCACCGCTCAGAAAGACTACATCAGCTTGAAAAAGTTTAAAGATTTTATCAAATTTATTAAAGAAATTCAAAGCGCCGATGATGCGAAATTAAAGCAAATTCAGGATGGGCTCATCGCAAAAAATGAGAAATTTGCCATGGATTATTTTTTCAAAGATCTGAAAGGAAAAGACTACAATATAGTTTCTGTTCCACAAGGAGGAGGACGTAAAGAAATCGGTCATATTGGCAAATTCTTTTCCGGTAAATTTGAACAGCGTCTTGCCGGTTTTAATAAAGAAGCTTGTCGCGCTCGCCTGCAAGCTTTAAAAGCTAAAAAAGGAGTGCGCCATACGGAAACCGAAGCCTTCTCTCTGCAAACGGCTCAATTGCAAAATAGGACTCCGGCGGCGTCACTTCGCGCTGTTAATGATCTTAGCCCTATTGATAAGTTGAGCGGCAATAATGCCGTAGCCATGCTTAAAGAAAAACTCAGAGCAGCCGGCATTAGAGGGGTCAATGGAGCCGGTGAAAAGCTGGAACAGCTTGAGGATGCCCTGGAGGAAGCTACCGCTACCAATTTAACAGGAATGTTACGCGCTGGAATATCCAAAAGATTAAGTGGTCTAGGAATTGGTTCTTTAGCTAAGCAGATGGAAAGAGGAGCTCCAAAACAATTAGGGCAATTATTGAGAGATGGTTTAGGACTTGTAAGAAGTACTTTCGGTGAGGGAATTGACGGTATGGATGCAGTATTAAACTCGCTCGAAGGCCAGGCAAATTTCTCTGATCTGACTCTAGCGGAAAAACTTTTAAATGATATAGAAAAAGGCTCTTTAAAGCCGAATTTGGCGCTAAGTGAGGTGGGTTGGACCTTTGATGATGTTTTGGATGAAGACGATTTTCCAGCTTCAAATTACCTGAAAATTTCACTTGGAAAAGACGGAGAACTGGATGCTGATTCTTTGGAAGAAAAATTGGAATATATTCAAAGTAATTTACGCGATTTTCCGGAACTTTTTCAGCTTTTCTGTGCTTCCACCATTCTCATTATCAATGATCCCCACAATCCTACTTCTCGTGTAATGAAGAACGACACTAAAGTGAAATTGCTTAGAATTGCAGCTAAATACCACCTCACAATCCTTTCGGATGATGCCTACCACAAACAAGTTAGTAAAGAAGTAAAAGACCTTCAGACCGACATGTCTTTGACAGAATTTTATGAAAAACATAAGAGTCATTTACCTGGACCGGTCACTATTTATTCCTCATTGCCAACGACAAAGTGGGCCATGGGAGCAGGTGAAAGAACCGGTGTGGTTTTGAGTAATGATAAAGAAACTGTTAATGGGCAAACTTTTACCGAATTTGTGCGCACAAATACTGATTCTGTAAATACCATGTCTTTGAGGATGGATGCCGAAAAATATGATATTGGTTTGAAAGCAAAATCAGCGTGCAAAAATCTTGAGCCGTCAATTGCTGCATTTTTTGCCGCTGCCAAGATTAATGCCCCGACAATCCCTACGAGCGCTTCTATACATCCTGCTTCAATTATTGATGGAATTTTTGCGAGTGATTTCGCCGATCCGGCCGCGAAAGAATTCTGTGGGCCACTGTATTTCACCCTTATTGAAGCCAGAAACGAGCTAGATCGTTTATCGATTCGCGATGCGGACAATATGGAAATAGCCAGATTCGCCAGTGATTTAGTTTCTAAAATAAAATTTGATTTCCGTCTAGATAAGCAAACTCAAAAAGATTCTGCTGAACGTAGTAAAGTAGTAGCTGCCGCCATCGATAGAGTTGCCGAAGATTTTCCTTTTTTGAAAGATTCTAGCATCAAGCCGGAAGGTCCTTTTTATGCTTGTGTAAAACTGGATGGAGGTCCTAGCGATCCTGCTCTAAAACCATTTTTGAAAGCCATCGCTAAAGCTAGAAATATCGCAGCTGTTCCTACTAAAAAAGGCTATGTACGTTTCTCTTTTGGTTCTGAATTAGATGGCACTATAGATGATTATAATACTTTGGGAATTGCCGTTGAGACGGATCTGAGAATTCTCATTGAATATTGGGAAAAATATAAGACAGAAAGAGCTCGTCTCAATAAAGCCAAAGATTCAAATCCTGAGTTAACTGCGCTGGAAAATATTTTTCCCGGTGGAGAGATTGAAATGGCACGTACCATCAAAGAAAAACAAGCCCTTACGTCTAGAATGCTTGAGTACAAAGGGAAAAAACGTGGTCAGTTGGTTTTTGACAGACCGGCCAATGTTGCGGATAAAATGACCGGCATAGAACCGGATTCTGCGACAAGTATTATTACTCTTACAGAAATTAAATGTGAGACCTTGCCGGAATTCCTCAAGAGCAGACAATTCAAGGATGTATTTAATTATTATTTGTTAAAAATTAAGTCAAAAGTCCCAGCACTACAGCACCTCGAAGATACCGATGTAATAGCCTTCTTTGGCGCCAGACAATTCGCGGAAAAAGAAAAATCCCGTATGTTTAAAGATACAGAACGCGAAATTTTCGAACAGATCGCCATACAAATTGCTAAAATTTGGTTCAGTGATCGCACTGTCAAAATTCTTGCTTCTACAGAAGATGATTCTAGTAAAAAAGCTCTGCACGGTGCTGAAAAAATGCTTGGGGATCACATTCGCGCTTTCTTGGATGCCTTTGTTACCACTCCCGGTGCTCAGCAAAAACTCCTTCAGTCCTTCCGCGTAGTAGCTCCGGCAGTGGAAGAATACTTGCCGGTTGAAACCGCTTATCCTGCTAGTTTGCAAGCCGGCTACAAAGCCGTGAGAGGAGTAAAAGCAGATAGTAGTTTGCCAGCGTGGAATCAGAGATTAATAAGCAACGGAGAATTTATTGCGAATGCCACGGCCACGGATCGTTCTCCGGTATTAAGCACTCCGGGAACAGCGCGTGTGCCTGGTGTAGATCGTGCGATTTTGCGTCGTGATGGTGATGGCAAAAACGCTCCGGAAAAGAGATTTTTCCAAGAGCGCTTAGAGAAATTTGCTGAAGTAATGAATCCAAAAGATTACATCATGAAAATGGTGCAAATTGGCGGTACGAAAGTTCTGCTCGTGATGAATCGTTCTTACAGCCATTACATGGTTGAGGAGCTTCGTCTTTTCCCTCAGACAGATCTGACTCCGGCAGAAATGGCCAATTGCAAGCCGGATGCCGTCAGTTTCCTTGGTTTACCGACAAAAGTAATGGGTGAGGATTATCGTATCGGCTACTTTATGGACGAGGACAATAATGGCGCAACAATCCCTGTTTCTTGGGTAGATGCCGAGAGTATTACGGATTACATGGGTTACTTGAAAAAGCCTGTTCTTACAGTTGCTAATGAAAAAGTGCGTGAAAAAGAAATGATGCCGGTTCATGGTTCAGCATTCTCCATTATTTTCAAAAATGGTTTGAGAAAAACTATGGTAATGGCAGGTGATAGCGGTACTGGAAAATCCGAGACAATCATTGCCATGATCGAACAAATCATTACCAACCAGGGTCTCGCTTCTCAGTTAGAAGGAATTGAATTTCTATCCGGAGATATGCTTTCGATGTTTGAAGGAAACGATGAGCAAATGTATATGCTTGGTACAGAACAGGGCGACTTTATGCGTATGACCGATATTCCAGAAGATTGGAAAAAACGTGTGAGAGATCGCATCAACGGAGGAAGTAAAACTAATTTGAATGACAAGAAAAATCCACGTATCACTATCGGCAATCTTTGCAATCCTACTGAATTCCAAAAACCGGTTAGAGTTAATGGATTTTTCAATATTAATAATTTCAAAGTACCGGCCGGCTCATCTGTTCACGAGAGCGAAAGTACCTTTAATTTAATTATGAATGAGTACGTGAAAGGTTATCGCGGAGAGAAGGGAACTAGCGGTGATCAGCCAAATTTCTTCGCCAGTATTGAGGAAACCAATTTACCTGACAAAAATGCAGTTCTCAATGAATTTGGCAAGGAATTAGATCTTTTGCTTGGTTGGGATGTTCTTACGGGACCGGATGGAAAAGCTCAAAATGCTTTTATTAAATTCAATGATATTCAAGGTGGCGTACACAAGTCCAAAGCCATGGTTGATAAATTATTCGTCGGCAAAGAAATTCCAATGGATAGGGAAGTAGTATCAATATCCGAAGAGAAAAATGGGGTAAAAATTACTTACAAAAATGGCGATCAAGAATCACATATAAATCCTTCAGGTGATCTATTGTTTACAGGAAGTAAAGAGGAGAAGAGTGAAGGAAAAGTTATTTTTACGTTTGTAGATAAAGAAGGTAAAGAATTAAAACAGGAAATTTCCACTCGCAAGACTGTTTCAATCAGTGAAACTACTTATGACGTAAGAGAAAATCATTTTTACGCTACAGTCCATGATAAAGATGGCAAGGAAGAAAAAGTTATTGTCGACAGAGAGGGCGTATTCTCTAGAATCTATTCTCCAATTGCCTCCACATACGCCGGAAATCCTTTTGTGGGTGCTGAAAATATGGGTCCGGTACTGGAACGTTTTGCCGGAGTTATGGAGAGAGCCGGGGTCATTACCGGTACTCTTTATACTCAGCTCAAAGTGGCCAATATGGAAAATGATGGACCGGCCAAGGCTTCTCAGGATCTTTTGAAATTTATTCTTGAGGATGAACGTATTAATGCGAGATTCCAGGCTCATATTCGCAGCGTTGATGGTTCTCTCCGTGAAAAGTATGGCGCAGAAGTTCTCAATTCTTCTACAATTCCAGATGACGTAATGGCCTATAATTTATTCCTTTTGGAGCGTCACGGTAGCGATAATATTTATCCGATAGACACTAAGAAACAAAGAATTAATCTCGAAACTCCACACTACAAATACGATCCAAATGGTGAGAAGAAAGACTTTAGTCCTAGCTTGATTACTCCGGAAATTACTGAAGCAATTGCCGACGTTTGCGAAAATGAGGATTACAATAAGTTCAATTTGAAATCATTTACTTTTTCAATGGATGAATATAAAAGTATTCAAGCCTGGGATTCCAAGGAAGAGCTTGTCTATCAAGTATTGATGAAGAACGGTCTCGCCAAATTAAATTATACCGATACAAACATTTCCCAAATCCCACCAAAAGAAGTGAAGAAAGCCGAAAAAATTGCCGAAGCAATAATAAGTGGCCAAAGCCGCCTAAACAATTAAATTTTAATCCCAAAAAATATGCCTGAAATCTTAGCTCATGACAAAAATGGCCCGTCACAACAGCCGCAAGCCGCTCCTCAGCCTCAGCCAAGTCCGGCAATTCAGCTTCTTCGTGAAGTTGGTCTGAATGTGGATGCTTTAACTATTCCCCCGGTGGTTCAAATTGAAGGATACATGGTACGAATTACCATCCATGCCGAAGGCTCAAATTCCCCGGATTTAATTTTGGCAAAAGCTGCGCTACGAGCCAAAGGAGGTCTTATTGAAGAGGAAAAGCACGACATGCTTAGCCGCGCCACCATCAGAATTACTGTTCCATTGAACTTACTTCCGGAGGCGGAAGTCAATTTTTTAGCCAAACAAACCGGCGAAGCTCTCGCCGCCGCAATAATTTTCGAATACGTTAGACTTAGAAAACCAAGAAAAGACCCGGTAAACGGCTGCTAAGTACAAAATGGTGGGTTGGGCGGGAATCGAACCCGCGACCATCAGCTTAAAAGGCTGTTGCTCTACCGACTGAGCTACCAACCCACGACAAAATTGCCACCACATTCTATTCAGACAGCTATTCAAAAGCAAGGCGAGATTAAACCACCCCCGGTTTCTTGGTGTACATACTTTGCACCAGGAATGCCAAGGCCGGCACAAAGAACCAAAAATAACTATTACCCACGATCGCCTTCACCATCTGTGATTGACTGTACATCGTCCAGAGCGCATTGCCTGTGGTTTGAGTATTTCCACCGCCAATAAAGGCTACGCCGCTCACAAACACTAAAATCACGCTTATAATGAGTCCCGCGCTCATGAAGGCATACATCATACTGATAATAAATCTAATCGGCCCTGACCTGTCGCTTGTCGTCTGCACATAAAAAGATCCTCTTACAGCCATTAGAATGACTATTGTCACGAAAAAAACCACTTTCATAAAAGCCACGGCCGCGCTTTCCGTGCCCAAAGATGCAAATTTCAAAAGCTTCAAAAACATTTCCGAGCCACTGAAATATTTGCCGAAAATACTACCACCCGCATCCGCCGCCAAAGCCGCGACATAAGTTCCCAGAATCACTTTCAGCGTATTATCACGCCCTATAATCAGGCTATAAGCCAAAATAACGATGAAGAATACGATAATAAACAAGTCCCACGAAAGATGAATGTCCATAAGAATTTAGGAATGAGTGACTAACTCTACAAATCTAATACGAAGCGGTTTTTTTTGCAAACACTATCACCACCATCCACCTTTTTTCACATCAATTCCGCTCTCTTTTGCCAACTCTATGTATAATTCTTTTTCGCGCTTGGATAATTTTTCCGGAATTTTTATACGAATTTTAACCAAATGATTTCCGCGCGTAGAGCCGCCAATTCTTACCACTCCTTTTTCGCTTAATTTAAACACTTTTCCGTCTTGAGTTCCCGCTGGAATTTTAATTGTTTGCGGGCCATCGAGAGTGTCCACTTCCACTTCGTTGCCCAGCACCGCCTGTACCAAAGCCACTTCCACTTCACTATGAATATCCGTCCCATCTCTCACGAATTTTTTACTCGCCTCCACCGCCAAATTTATATACAAATCACCGCTGCCACCTCCACGCGCGCCGCCTTCGCCCTTGCCGGTTACGCGGATCGTAGAGCCATTATCCACACCTGCGGGAATTTTTACTTTCACGCGGTCTTTAGTTCTCATACGCGTCGTGCCGTGACAAGTTGTACATTTTTTCTCCGCCATACGCCCCGAACCGTTACATTCATCGCACACATGCGCCGTACTCATTTGTCCTAAAATTGTATTTCTGACTGTTCGAATTTCACCACTACCACGACATTGTTTACAAGTCACAATCGGAGTTCCCGGCTCTGCTCCATTACCTTTGCAATGTCCGCATTGATCGGCCTTACTGATTTCCAGTTCTTTTTCACAACCAAAAACAGCATCTTCAAAACTGATTTTTATACTCGCCTCAATATCGTTTCCACGCATAGCGCCACCGGATTTCCGGCTACTGCGACTCTGGCCTCCACCCTGTCCGCCAAAAAAAGTTTCAAAAATATCCGCGAAACCTCCGCCCTGATCACCAAAATCAAATCCCCCTGCGCCGCCTCCAAAGCCCTGCCCGCCGCCATATCCACCACTATAACCTCCACCACCGGCTCCACCTCCCGTTGAACCAAAAGTGTCGTATTGTTGGCGCTTGGATTTGTCTGATAAAACCTCGTAAGCTTGATTGATTTCTTTGAATTTATCTTCGGCTCCTTTTTCGCTTTTATGCTTATCCGGATGCCATTTTAAAGCCTGTTTTCTGTAAGCGTTTTTGATATCCTGATCGGTGGCACTTTTGCCCACCCCTAAAATTTCATATAAATCTTTTGCCATGTTTTTTACCGGTCATATTACCACCCCAGTATAATTGGCGCTCGCGGCCTTGTCTAGCACTTGCCTCTGAACCATTCCTCCGCTAAAATCCCACCGTTCATGGTGCCATCGTCTAATGGTTAGGACGTCAGATTCTCAATCTGGCAATACGGGTTCGATTCCCGTTGGCACTACCAAATTTAAGTTCGTCTTTTATAGGTTGTATATATCTTTTAATCGTGGTCCGGATACAGGCGTGCCCGTCCTCCTTTTTCTCCACTCTTTTCTAAACTCCGCTTTGCCCCAAGATTGTTTGTATAGCCATCTTGAAATCAAATGACACAAGTCATCGTCTCCAACGTAAAACCCCACGCCTCTTTGGCTTACAAAAGATTTTAAAAATATTTTGATTAATGAACTCAGACCTATGCCGAATTGAGAATAACATTTATCTTGCGCCATTTCGTATAAATCTTCATTCATAACAATTGTTAATTTTTTCTTCGGTAATTTTTCCATGATTTTTTGATTAATAATATATTCTCTCTCACCCTCCCTCGTCCTCCCACAGCCCTTCCTTGTAAAAAATGATGGTAATTTGCCATCAAATTTTACACGAACCCACGGCGGGATAATTACTGTCCGCACCTCCGCCCCCCTTCAATCCATTCATACCACCCAAACATTAAATTTTCTTAAAATAATTCTAAAATAATTCTAAATTTTTTTTCCCTCGATTTGCATTTTCTCGGCCGATCTGAGAAACTAAAAACATCAAGGCCTCCTCGGGCCCTATATTTTAACCCCTTTCCTATGCAGTATTTTGAAACCTGGAGACAGGCTGTGACCGCGTCTTTGCAGAATCTTCTGCTCAAAGTCACAGACTTTCTTCCTAATTTCATCGCGGCTATTATCGTGCTGATTCTCGGCATTATTGTGGCTGCAAGTCTCGGCAAAATTATCAAAAAGCTCATTGAGCTTACTCATATAGACAAGCTTCTCGACAAGCTCGGTGTGAATGACGCTTTCAAATCTTTCGGAAAAGTTAGCGTTGGCGGCATTATTGGGTGGTTGGTAAAGTGGTTCCTCGTTGTTGTAGTGTTAATGGCTGTTGCCGACATTCTTCAAATGTCACAAATTAATGACTTTTTGAAACAAGTTGCCGGTTTCTTGCCAAACGTAGTAATAGCTGTAGTAGTAATGATGATTGGTTTCATCGGCGGAAATTTCGTTTACGAAATTGTTTATCGCTCTGTGAAAGCTACGAAAATGCATTCACCACGTTTCTTGGCAAATATCGCCAAGTGGTCAATCATTATTTTCGCTTTAATGGCCAGTCTGATTCAATTGAGTATCGCTGCCGCGCTTGTGCAGACTCTATTCACAGGTTTAATTGCCATGATGGCGATTGCCGGAGGCATTGCTTTTGGCCTTGGTGGTAAAGAAAAAGCAAGTGAGTGGTTGGATAGTTTGGAGAAGAAGCTCTAATATTTCGCACAAAATTGCTTACCAAAAAGCGCTTCCCCAAAAGGAGGCGCTTTTTTTGATGTTCGCTACGCTTAATAATTCTTCAGCAATTTGATATGCTTCGCGCTCTTGGTTTTTTCAAAATATTTGGTATCTGCGGTGATAAAAGTTCCTCCCAGGTTTAACGCCAATGCATGATAAGCCGCATCGTAAAAAGTGACGCCCTTAAATTTTCTCATCAGCTCTTGCGCTGTTGAGGCCAGTGACAAGTTGAGGTCGTATTGATTCAATCGAAGAAGGTAAAGTTGTGATAGGCAGGTCAACATCTCGTCTGGCGACTTCAAGCCAAGAGTGTTCATTATTTCGTAAAACGCATGAGTTGGTACGGCTATATCTACCTTTCTAAGTACACGGTCATTTCTTACTCTTAATGCAATTTCCACATCATTTTCATTCTTCAAAAACCATTTCAGCATTACCGATGCGTCTACAATATATAAATTTTTATTTTCTGCCATAATTTTTTAGTTTAATAAATTCTTCCGTACTTATTCTTACTTTCTTTTTACTTAAAACTTCGGCCAGCTTGTCCATTCCTTCACAAGCTTTTCTCATCGAAAAATCCTCGATTGCCCTTTTCAATGCCTCATTCACAAAATCACTCATTCCTCCAGATGGCACTAGCGATCTGATGTCCGCCAAGATAGCCTTGTCGACCATAAAATTCACTCTCTTTCGCTCGCTGATTTTATGCATAAAAGGTAGGTAAAATTATTACACACTAATTTTACACACTAAAATTACGCATGTCAATATTTTTACAGCCTCTACCCTTTTACTTTCTGTAAAAACTTTTGAAAAGATTTTTTAAAACCATTCTCGCGTAAATAGCGCCAGAGCATGCGCGCTTTCGCTGCACCACCAAGCCCTGCATTCACACCTCTATCCGGCGCCGGCCTTGGATTTTCCAGCCATTCAAGTAGGGGAGCCAGTGTCACCTTGTAATTACATTCAGCGCGAATATATTCCACGCCACGTCGACTATATTCCTTGAGTTCGGCACTATAAATTTTCGCGATTGCCGCTGTCAGCCCATCGTGATCACCACTCTTCACGCATAATCCCGCACCCACGCGCTCAATTTCTTCCGCGATTTCGCTACCGCGCGTTGTGATCACTGGTAAACCGAATTTCATCATTTCGTTAATGCGATTTCGCGCGCCGGTTAGAGTTTCCACGCACCTTCGGTCTACATTTATTCCAGCCTGTGCGCGCGCGTAAATAGCAGGCATCGCCCCGGTCTCCACCCAGCCGAGAAATATAAATCGCTCCCGCCATGCAGACTCATCAATCATTTTTTTGAATTTTGCAAAAGTCTGTCCGTCCAATCCGGCTATTTCTCCCCCGGTTGAAACAAAATATAAATCCGGACATTGAGTCATCGCCTCACTCACGCCCTTAAACAAGGTAACTTCATCCACCCAAGTATTATAGCCGCCCACCCATAGCAGTACGAAGGCGTCTTTTGGCACGGAGGCCATCCGTTCAGGCGCACTCGTCGCCGCGCTCTCTCCCTCCAGCCATTCCGTCCCATTCGGCACATGTTCCACAAATTTATAACCAAAACTTTCCTTGTTCAGCCTACCGAAAGCCCCCAATTCGCCCAGTAAAGCGGCCGCTTGCACCCGTGATACTGCAGAAAGCTTGTCGGCCGCTTCCACCACTCTTTTTTCCATCGCAAAATAATGGCTCAGATAATCATTCGAACCCATTTTGAAGGCTTGTGCCTGCGCCTCCGCCATGATCCAACCATTCAGGTCCGACCATAGGGGAGCGAGCGAACGCAAACCCGCCGCTATATATGATGGGTAAGTATTTACGGAAACAATTACGTCCGGATGAAATTCATCATGGAGACGCTGTAATTTTCGAGAAAGATCAGGATCGTTTTTGGAAATGAGGAAATGTTCGTAGGATTTGCCGGCCTCGGTCGCGCCAGCCTCTTCACCTCTGCACTCCGGCATATCTATCGTCACCATTCTAATCTGAAAACGCGCACCGCCGCTCGCCAACCCCTTCAAAAACTGCCACGTCCTCAGTCCCGCCGCCGGCCGCGCAGTAGTATTTTCTTCCGGTAATGGCGAATTCCCAATCAGTAAAATTCTTTTCATGCGCTTATTTTAGCACTATTTAACTATTTTAGAAAAATTTTAGAATTATTTTAGAATTAATTTAAGAAAATTTTAGATCTGGCTGCTAGTATTCGAGGAAATGATTGACCTTTTTCACAATCAATACTAGCCTTTAAACACAAACAACTATGCAAACACCTGCGACAACAGACCAGATCCTTGATTTCCTTCAGAAATTCCGAAATGAATTTTGTGAGTTTAGGGATGAGACAAATCGGAAATTCGTGCTAATAGACAAGAAATTTGAGCAGATAGATCAGAAATTCGCACAGATAGATCAAAGACTCGACCAAATGGATGCAAGGTTTGATCGGATCGACGCAAGACTCGACCAAATGGATGCAAGACTTGATCGCATGGACGCAAGATTCGACCAAGCCGAAACGAATATGCGGAACATGGAGCAGCGCTACCTTGAGGATAGAAAAATGATGCTCACGCTGATTCATGAAATAAAGACTCAGCAAAGAGAGGATCATAAAATGATCCTGGATATCTGGGCGTCACGCGACAAGGTAAAGGTGGAATTCAGCCGCAAACTTTACGTGGCCACGGCCTCAATTTCAATAATTGTATCAACCATAGTTTCCACAAGTTTATTTTTCACTTTTTCAGCTCTGACGGGAGTGTAGTGTTTTCATCCCCCTCGTAATACTAAAAAGAGACTCTTTTATATAAAGGGGCTCTTTTTAATGTGTTTTTTCACCTCCGCTTCACCTCCACCTCGACGCGCCACACGCCCCGCACCACAAAACCCCCTCCGGTAAACACCCAACGCCCCGTTTTCCCACACCACATCCCGCCCCGCGCGTCAAATCGCCTATACATTTCTCGAAGCCCGACACGCGTCACTCATCCGCATCGCTCCGCCACGAACACAATAAACAGGCCAAATATCAAGCAAATCGTTTTGCGAAGCGGAACACCTACTCAAATCTGTCAACAACCTCACTGAAAATAAAGCAACAACATAATCGCCAACCCTGTCACTGATATTTTTGAAACAAAAACCAGCCGAATTAGTTATATTAGTCGAATGTATCGACCGATTAAAAGGGCTTAAATCAAAGAAAAATCGGCATTCGCTTACACACCGGACCCTCATCATTTACAGAAGTAATACCTATAAAATGTAATTGACGATGACTAGTCGGTCTGATAAATTCTTTCGTGATTGTGATTCGACTAGTCCAAGGACTATTCAAGAGCTTAATCAGTTATAGAAAACCTTAAATATATTAGTTCTTTGAAAACTGGGAAAAACTAAAAATAAATGACATTGTCGTTTAAAATCGCAAAGATTGTTTTTTAATCCAACCGCAAGGAAGGATTTAAAACTTTAATATATATCTATCAAACTTCTATCGTTTCAAAAAAATTATATTTCTTAACCCAAACAAAACATGGGTAATCTAAGAAAAGTGATTGCATCAATCTCATTGGTGGCAATCCTTTCAACATTTGCTGTGACAAACGCAGCATTTGCAAAGAGTCCTTATACCGACGTTGGAGACAATCATTGGTTTACAACTGAGGGATGGGACGTAAAGGTAAAAGCTGCCGGTATTTTCACAAATACTACTGCTATGCCTGAACAAGACGTTATTCGTTTCCACATGGCAAAGATGGTAGCTGTTGCTGCCGATCTCGATATGGATGATCTTGAAGCATTTCCATCCGGCATCTACACAGATGTACCGGCTGCTAATGAATTCTATAAATATGTACAGGCCGGTAGACAGGCTGACGTATTTACAGAGAAGACAAAATTTGACGGTGCCGGCCTTACAAACAGGGCTCAGGCTGCAAAGGTAATCGTTCAATCCTTTGGATTGGAGGCTGCCGCTCCGGCTAAGGCTGTTTACTCCGACGTCAAGCTTGCTTATACGGGCGCTGACGAATGGATGAACAATATCAACACAGCATACTGCTATGGCATCGTAAAAGGTGATGCTAAGTTTAGAGCTGCCGACAATGTAAAGAGAGCTGAATTAGCCAAAATGTTGATCGTCGCTTCCGACGCCGACAAACTAAAATCCGACTGTAAAGCCACAGTCGCCTCCGACGACGACGCAAATGACGACGCAAACGATGACGCGAATGATGACGCGAATGATGATGACGACGTGGTAACCGGTGGTGACTTGGAAGTTTCACTTTCAGGTGACAATCCATCTGCTGACACAATCCCTGCAAGTGCTACTTCTGTAGCATTGGCTGCTTGGGACTTCAAAGCTGGAAGCGCTGCTGCAGAAATCAAGAGTCTTACTGTTCATAAGTTCGGCGTTGTGAATCTTGCTGCCACTCATTCATGTTATTTATATGATGGTAACGATAGATTAACTTCTGGTACAAGCGTAAACAGCACTACTAACGTTGCTGTATTTAACAGTTTAAACTACAAAGTTCCAGCCAAGACTGAGAAGACTCTATGGTTGAAATGCGATGTTGGTGTTACTGTCGCTTCAGGTGAGGGTGGATTTGAATTGGTGGATGCTGCCGCTGTAAACGCAGGTGAATCTGAAGTTACAGGTGCATTCCCAATCAAAGCTGAGAAGTTTCAATTCTCTACAACTGCTGTAGGTACTGTTACTCTTACCAGCAATGGTAGTGTTGCCGTTCCAAAGGTTGGTGAAGATGATGTAACTCTTGCTAGATTCAAGGTGGACGTAGCTACTGAAGCTGCTAAGCTTAGCAAGGTTGGTATTTACTTCGGAGCAGGTACTCTTTCTACTTCTGATCTTCAGAAT
>CALRGV010000013.1 GCA_943358175.1 Candidatus Peribacteria bacterium | reverse complement strand
TTGTTTCAGCCAAATTCACCGGATCATTTGGTTTGAAAGTGCCGTCTTTATATCCTCCAATTATTCCAGCGGCCTTCCCGCCCATGACATAAGGAAAGAACCAGGCATCCTTTTTTACATCCGGAAATACGGCCGAATAAGTATCATCTGTCTTAATTTTCAATGCATTCGTAATGATTTTCACCGCTTCAGCTCGGTTTACCAATTTGCCCGGATCAAAAGTTCCATCAAGGTATCCCTTAATAATGTTCTTCTCAGCCAAGAATTCGATGGCTCTATAATTTTTATTATCAGCAGGCACATCAGGAAAACTGGCCGCCATCACATTTAAAGTGAGCGCAAAAAACAATACAGGAAGGAGGTAAATTTTTTTCATAGATTCCTCAGTAATATAACACTCTTAATAACGTATCATCAAACGAATTTTTAGATAGTGTTTAATTAATGTCATATGCGAGGCGTAAGAAAAATTTTGACCGGAGTTTACTAAGAGTAAATGAGGATCAAAATTTTTCGACAACGAAGCAGATGACATTAATTAAGCACTATCTCATTACGAATATATTAATTCTCCGGGCGTATATCTATCCAAATTTTCCTCGCCAATAAGTTTTATCAATCTTTCAACCACCTTTTCCATTTTCACAGTTTCTTGAACACCTTTTTTCATATCTCTAATGATTGCATTGCCCTCTCTTACCTCTGTCAGACCAAGTAGCACTGTATATGGAACTTTAAATTTATCAGCAATTCTCAGCTGTACATTAATTGAACCTTTTCCGAGTGCGCCCATAGTCTTCAATCCGGCATTTCTTAATTGATCGATCAAAGGTAGGCATTTTCTCTTAGCTTCATTACCCAACTGCGCCACAAAAACATGTAGGAAATCTTTTGAAGGAGCGTGCACTTTTTCACGTTTCATACTTGCTATAATCCTTTCAATACCCGCAGCCATACCCACAGCCGGAGTCGGCTGGCCTCCCATAAGTTCTATTAGCCCATCATATCTTCCTCCACCACCCAAAGCGTTTTGTGCAGCTTCTCCTTTCTCTATTTCCACAAATTCAAACACAGTCTTGGCATAATAATCCAATCCACGAACCAGTTTAGGATTTTCTTCATAAATTATACCCATTTCATCCAAATACCCTTTTAATTCTGTATGAAAGTCCAAAGATTCTTTATCCAAATAATCTTTCATTATCGGCGCCAATTGAGCTAAGATTTTACAATCTTCCTGTTTGCAATCTAGAAGACGCATTGGATTGCTTGTGAGTCTGTAGCGGCAATCTTCACACAAGGAACGTTCCTTTCCGGTGTAATAATCCTGCAGAACCTGCATGTATTTTTTACGCGCCTCGGAAGTTCCAATAGTATTTATTTGTAATTTTAAAACCTTATCCACCCCCAGGTCCTGATATATTTTCAATGCTAATTGAATTATCTGTGCGTCCAAAGCCGCATCACTTTCACCAATAATTTCAAAACCAAATTGCCAGAACTGACGATAACGACCTTTTTGTGGTCTGTCGTATCTGAAGTGAGGTTCATAATAATAAAGCATCAAAGGCTGTGGCAATTGACTCATATTATTCTGAATATAGCTGCGTACCACACTTGCCGTACCTTCCGGTTTCAAAGTCAGGCTTCGTCCTTTTCTATCTTGAAAAGTATACATTTCTTTCGAAACTATATCTGATGTATCTCCAATACTTCGTTTGAAAACTTCAGTAAATTCAAAGATTGGAGTGGTAATACGTCTAAACCCAGCCTGTCTGGCTCTGTGTCTCACCACTTTTTTAATAAAAGTGTGATATTCGTGATCTCCAGGCAAAATATCATGCACTCCTTTTGGAGTCTGAAATGGAGGTTTCTGTACCACTATCTCGTCTGATTCTTCTGCCATATTTTGGAGGATAAGAAATATTCATGAATACGCTAGCTGCTACTCTACCACGTTTTTTAGTTATTTCAAGATAAATGATGCATGAAATTTTACCAAATTTCAAAAGAAGTCGTGGGAATAATATTTGTCTTTTTTTTGAACTTCTTCGGCGCCGATCTGTATAAGTAATACCCAGCCGCAGCAATCATTGCAGCATTATCAGTACAATAGCTGAAAGATTTTGGATGGCGAAACAGAAATTTGCGTGGTAGTTTTTCCAATTTTTCACTAATTATCTCTCTCAATCTTTTATTGGCAGAAACACCACCTGCTAAATGGACCTCTTTTACCTGAGGAAATTTCATCAAAGCCATCATTAATTTTTCACTCAAAACCTCCACCACCGTTTCTTGAAAACTTGCGGCCATATCCGCTTTAAATTTCTCATCAATTTTTCCTTCATTCTTTTTTACAACATTCAGCACCGCCGTTTTCAAACCTGAAAAACTAAAATCCAGACTCCCTTTTTCTAGAAATGTTTTTGGTAATTTAAATCGAGCAGAATCTCCACTCAAGGCCATTTTTGAAATTATCGGACCGCCGGGATATCCCAGCCCCAATAATCTCGCAACTTTATCAAAAGCTTCTCCAGCCGCATCATCCCTTGTCTCACCAAGCACTTTGAATTTGTGGTGTCCTTCCATCAAAATCAGCTCATTGTGCCCTCCTGAAACTGTCAGAATCAGAATAGGGAACTCGGGCTCGTTCATTACCTCACCACCTTCATTCGCTCCGCCTTCCACATAAAGCCAATTAGAATAAATATGTCCCACAATATGCTGAATGGGAATCAAAGGCTTCGCCTTAACATAAGAAATTACACTCGCCGTTTCCGTACCAATAATTAGAGAACTAATCAGACCAGGTCCTTTTGTAATTGCCAAAGCTTCAATATCATCCCAATCAGAACCAGCCACCTCGAGACATTCATTCAAAACCGGCATCATTTTCAGCACATGCTCACGCGCCGCCACTTCCGGCACCACTCCGCCGGTCTTCGCATGCAAATCAATTTGTGAAGCAATGACATTCGCCAAAACTTTACGGCCATCTTCCACAATTGCCGCTGCCGTTTCATCACAAGATGTCTCAATACTCAGGATTTTCATGGGGCTATTCTACCAGAGCGCTCAGTCAATGTACAAAAGCCAAATTTACTATATATTTGATTCATGAAATCCACCTCCCTCGAAATTATTGAAGATTTGAAAAAGGCCGGTTACGAAGCTTATTGGGCCGGTGGTTGCGTTCGCGATATGCTCCTCGGAATTCAGCCAAAGGATTTTGACATTGTCACTTCCGCTAAACCTGACGACATTGAGAGAATTCTAGAACATACCGTTCCAATTGGAAAACAATTTGGAGTAATCCTCGCCATAAAAAATGGCCATAGTTTTGAAATTGCCACTTTCCGCTCCGATGCCGGCTACAGCGATGGTCGTCGTCCTGACGCTGTGGAATTCACTAATGCCAGGGAAGATGCGCTCCGCCGCGATTTCACGATCAACGCGATGCTTTATGATCCTTCCACTGAACAGATAATGGATTACGTCGATGGGCAGAAGGACATTCGCGATCGTTTGATACGCTTTATTGGCAATCCTGAAGAACGCATTAAAGAGGATCATCTCCGCATTCTCCGCGCTGTCCGTTTTCGAAATGCTTTTGATTTTCAATATCACCCCGAGACTTACCAAGCCATCAAGAAACACGTTCATCTAATTGAAAATATATCTCCCAATCGCATCGCCGATGAGCTCAGCAAAATGATTATGGGTAACAGCCCGGGACGGGCCTTTGAAGAGTTATTTGAAATAGGAGCCCTGGAAATTATTATTCCGGAACTTTGCAAATTGAAAGGACTTGCTCAGCCACTAATGTATCACCAAGAAGGGGATGTCTGGGATCATGCGATGAAGGCTCTCAATAGTCTCACTGATGAAGAGATAGATCCTAATCCACTTCCGGCCGAACCACCATCTCTTGCTCTGAAGTGGGCCACTGTCCTTCACGACATCGGGAAGTATGAAACTTTTGCTCAGGATCAGCAGCGCATTCGTTACGATCATCACGCCGAAGTTGGTTCCGATATTGCCAAAAAAATTCTTACCCGTCTCAATTTTTCCAATAAAATAATTGACCGTGTTCATTGGCTTATTCGCCATCATATGATGATTGTGCCACTTTTTGAAATGCCGGATGGACGTCGTCGTCATTGGTTTCTGCAAGCTGGATTTGAAGAATTATTGGAACTGAATCGTGCCGATACTGTAGGTACGGAACCTCTCGATCTCAGCCAATATGAAAAACTGAAACTCCTTTATCGTCACGAAATAGCCAAGCTCAAACTCATGCCAAAAAATCTTCTCAGCGGCAAAGAAATTATGAAAATTTGCAATCTCCCTGAAGGAGAAAAAGTAGGAGAAATTATCAAAGATCTCCGCGACAAACAGCTTTCTCACGAATTAAAAACGAAGGCGGATGCGAAGAAGTATTTGCTAAAGCATTTTCTTTGATTTCAGGAATGTCATATACTCCATTTTCGTCATTACAAAGGCCCCAATTCCCGTTACGCACAAAACCATATTTGCCGCCCATCCCACAAATGGAATTAGACTAACGGCGTGATAGATAAATAGAGCTAACGCCAGAATTGAAAAAAGCTTCATTTTGCTAATTACCACTTTTCCTTTTTTGTAACTAAACATGTGTCCTCCAATCCAGGAGGCAACGAAAATCTGTCCGACATAACCGGCTATAATCAGACCCGTAAACGCTACTACAGCTAAAGGAATACCCACCATGGAAATCGTCAAAACCACTCCGCCAATTATGACTCCAATTATTGTAAGCAAGCCAATTCCAAGAGCTTTCAAAGCGGAATTATGAATTTTTTCTCCCGCGGCAATCACGAATTTTGGTGAAACAAACACAAACAACAAAGCCAATAGTAAAGCTGAAAGATACATAAATAATTTTTCCAGCAAGAACCAAGTGGTGAATTTTTGCATCCACGACATCCTCTCCATTTTGATAAATTTAGTCTGACCTTTTACAACACCTGCCGGAACCGTAATTTCCTCTCTAGATTTATACTCCAAGCTACCAAGAATTTTTGCGGTCTTATGAATGAAAAAATTATCTTCCACGGTTACGTTCACATCTTTGCCCACCGTCCCATTCAGAAAAAAAAGACCAACCAATCCTTTTAATTCTCCTTTTACCTGTCCATCAATTACCAATTGCCAGCAAGTAGCATAAAGATTGCCATTAATAAAAGCTTTCGTTGCAATATTTATCCCTGCCGCCACCACCAAAACATCTTCTCCTACTTTGCCGTAAATTGAAACTTCGCCGCCAATTACACGCACATCCCCAAGCACATCTCCCATCACTATGACTTCTCCTCCCGCCACGACTAAATCCTGACCAACATTACCATTAATAGTTACCTTTCCACCGGCTATATACAGATCATTTACAACATCTGCATCTACGCTGCCATTCTCAGCAACAAGATAAGCATCGTCCATTATTTTATTAGGAATCAATAAATTCTCAGCCGACTTAAAAGTAGCAGCCTGCGAAACAGGTATAGCAAAAACACTTATGACAAGTGCAAGCGCAAAGAAGTGAAATAATTTTTTCATACACACACAATATAGCATCTTCCCTAACGTTTGAAATAGCAAACGCACTCAATGTGGAAGGTATGTGGAAACATATCAACAGGCTGAATTGCCTGCACCTCATAGCCATATTCTTTTAGCCAGGCGGCATCTCTTGCAAGCGTAGCCGGATTACAAGAAACATAAACAATCTCATTCGCCCCAAAATCATTTATTTTTTTAATCATTTTTTCCGTGAGGCCGGCGCGTGGGGGGTCTATCACTATCAAACTCGGACGTTCACGAACATTATCAAGCACTTTTCCCACATCACCTGTGAAAAAATCTATATTGAAAATTTTATTTTTTCTGGCATTTTCTCGGGCCGCTTGTACGGCTTGTTCATTTAGCTCAATTCCCAAAACTTGCTCCACATGTTTCGCAAAAAATAAGCCTATAGTACCGGTACCACAGAATAAATCAAAAACCATTTTATGGCTATTCAGTAAGCCAAATTTCAGAGTTTGACTATACAGTACTTCAGCCTGCAAAGTATTCACCTGAAAGAATGCCTGCGGCAAAATATCGAAGTCCAAGGCATCGCCATTTTCCAGAATCATTTTCTCTGTCAGAGCCGGTTTCCCATAAAATAATTTCTCTTTAATTTGTTTTGGCGCGCCTCCACGATTAATTACTTTTGACCAATAAATTGAAACGATTTTTTTGTCTTCACCGTTTGGCACCTCTAAAATTTTTTCTACCAATTCTTCAAAATCTTTCTCGAAGTTTAACGGCAGCTCTTCGGAAGTAACCAGATTAAGCATTACCTCATTGGTGCGCTTAGATTCTCTCAAGTATAAGGCCTTTAGGAAACCTTCATTTGTCATAACTTTTGCCGGTTTCCAGTTTTTTTTCAGGGAAAACTCTCTCATGAAATTCACCAAGCTGGAAGAAAACTCTGACTGCAGATGACATTCCTTCAAATCCAAAATATCAAATCTCCTTCCCGGCAAATGCATCCCCAAAGCAAACTCCATATTTTTATCATAGCCAAAAGAAAACTCCATTTTATTGCGATAATAATAACTCGCTTCTGAGCCTAAAATCTCCGCCACCGGAGGATTGTAAATTTTTCCTATTCTCTCGAAAGCATCTATTACTTGCTGCTTTTTCAATTCCAATTGCTTTTCGTAAGGCATGAATTGCAGCTGGCATCCTCCACATGTTCCAAAATAAGGACATTGCGGTTTTACCCTTTCCTCTGCCGGCTTTACCAATTCGACCAAATCAGCCTCGCAAAAATTATTCTTAATTTTCGTTAATGAAGCTCGCACTCTATCTCCCGGCATAGTTTTTTCCACAAACACGGTTAAACCTTCATGTTTGCCAATCCCTGCTCCGCCAAAAGCCAAAGCCATAATATCAAATTCAAGAATTTGTCCTTTTCGTAGTTGCATAAATGGTGGGTTTGCATCACCAAAAGCTTTTTAGCATTATGCAGCCTTTTTTGCAACATTCTCATATTCAGCATTATCATTTGAAGCCTTTTTTGACGTCGCCTTTTTCAATCCAAAATGTCCTACCGGTTCCTCCTTTGCTACATAATGTAATTCTGGAAACACCACTCTAAATAATTTGAAAGCGGCATCTTTTTCAGCATCTGTTTTTAATCCGGACAGATAATTTTTTTCAAACATTTCATAAATTTTTTCAAATCTTCCAGTGTAATAAAATTCATACATTTTCTTCGTAGTCTCTTTGGCGTCACCTTTGTTAGTACATTTTTCCGCAAACTCTTCAAATTTTGCAGTTGCGTCTTCGTAAGTATGGTTAGTACCATCTTCGCCAAAAAAGGCATGTACATATGATTCCACCAAACCTTCATTCATGATTTTCTTCTTATTATGTGCCAGTTCATGCGCAATTACATGCGCCAACCTTATTGCCGGATGCAACAACATTATCGGGTCAATAAAAGCTCCCGCCTCAGTCGATTCACCAACTCTATTTCCAGCAAATTTTTTAAAACTTATTTCATCCAAATTAATTTTAAGAACTTTCCCAAAATATTTTTTCACATGTTTAAGAGCCTCTTGTAACTTTTTATAGGCTTCTTCCGGTTTCCCCACTCTTTGTTTAGCTACATCAACTGCTTCTCCTTCCGTACCTCTAAGTACTTTTATGGCTTGAACAAGGGTTATATGAGTCGTAGCCTCCACGGGCTTTTCGCCTGTTTCATTTACGTACCCCTCTAATTCCTGATTTTGGGTTCTGTTTGCCATTCAAATTATTATACCACAAAACCACCTATTCTCCAAATCTATTCTCCAAATCTTTTTATAAGCTCGCTTCGCTCAGAACTAGCAAAGCTAGATTCTTCGCTTGCTGCGCCTTCGCGCCGTGCGCTCAGTTTTATTCGAACTTTTCCTTAAAAAACCACTTAATCACATTCCAATCGTTATTCAGAGGCAACAATGTATACGCATGATTTTGGTTTGCACAGCCGGGATCTGCCTCACCGCTGGCCGCTGCAAGAGCCATTTGTTGATCACAATTTTCCTGGGTAATATAAGGCGGAACATGTAGGACATTTCCTGAAGACATTACGTCATTGGAAACGATTTTGTAGTTTTGGTACTTGAAATAAAAGGCGATAGCTTCATCCAAACCAATATCGGTATCGGTTTTTGATAGCACCGTTTTTGCTATCTGATAGATAGTATCCAAATCACCAAAGCCAAAATTTTGCGCTTTAGTTTGCAAAGATTCTATAATTTTCTGTTGTCTTTCCGCTCTTGCAAAATCTGAAGAAGTATGTCGACTGCGCGCCAATCTCAGAGCTTCTTTCCCACCAAGATGATAGTCGCCCGGTTCATAGCGCAATGTGCCCTCTTTGCCATTATCCACTACTCTATATGTTGGATCAATCACCGGTTGATCCAGGTGCACATCCACCCCACCAACCAAATCGATCACCTCAATAAAAGCATACATATCAATCTTCACATATTTATCCAACTCGTAACCTGTCATTTCACTCAAAACCTTTTTTAGCTCCGGCATTCCATAAGATTGAGCAAACGCATTTATTTTACGTCCGTTATAAAAAAGATCACGCGGAATACTGATCATTTTTATTTCACGATTTTTCTCGTCTATATGCATGAAAATCATCGTATCTACAAGCCCACTATGATCACCGGCAATAAGCACGTTGAAATCTTCTTTTTCACCAAAAGTGGAACTGCTATAATCCGGAATATTCTTAGGGATTTCTAAAGTTTTTTTTTTATCTTCCGGTTGGAAGTAGAGGAGATTCTGAGCATTTGTGCCATTCATATCGACGATATTTATCACCCCGGTAGTTTTTTCTATAACCAATGAGTTGAGAATTTTTCCATTGGCATCTGAAATATCAAAGAAAAGCCTATCACCATTAACTCTCGGCTGCTCGGAAATTTTTAAACCAACCTGACTTAGCAACAGCTTGAAACCACTATCGCCTAAAGTTTTTTCCAGATCCTGCATTACTCTGTCCGCTTTCTTTTCAATAAAAGTTTTGGATTGAAGTTTTTCCAAAAATGGTGGTAAGGCGGAAATAGGATCATTGACAACCAAATTAATACCATCGGTATTTTTATCCACCAATGAAATACTTAAGTCGGTAGCATTCAAAACTATTTCACCAATTAATTCCTCGGTTTTATTATAGATGGAATAAGTTATCATTAGATCCTTATCGACAAATTTATCCTCCAGTTTCATTTTAAGTTTTGTCAGAATATCCTGCGCGGACTTTGATTTTATAGCCTTAGTTACTTCATCTTTTTTAGCCGCTAGAGTCTGTGCTGCCGCTATTAGTTCCATCTTGCTGCTAGACAAAAATCCCTGTAGATCCTTGTCCAAAACAAGATGATCCCTGTAATCAACTTCCTTTTTCGAGTTGGGAGTTTTTCGGAAGAATTTTCCATCTTCCTTTGAAAGGTAATAGGTTATTAGAGTACCGTTTTGTTCATCGGAAATTTTTAAAGAAGCACTACTCTGATCCACACTGAATTGTGCCTTTAATCCTATCCCAGCCAAAAATTTATTAAAACTTTCAACTTTAACCAATTCGGAAAGAGCTGATTCATTAGCCGCAATTTTCTGGTCGCGTACTTTCTGATTTCCCAGGTAATCTATGTATTTGAATAAAGCCAACTGTACGTCATTTTGATTTTGTTCAACATCCTTCGCGTCACTGGATTCATTAAATCCGGAATAGTTTGATTTTGGCATTCTCAAAAAATCTCGCACTTCGTTTAAGTCGGCGCCAATTTTACTATAACTTTCCCTTACCTGCCCAATTTCCTTAATTAAGGAGCTGTCGTCGCTTTTCAAAAAGCCAAAACTATTCAGGGCCTTCTGTGTCTGAATAAACTGCGCTGCAATCAGAATAAAAATAGACACAGCCAGAAAAAACTTCACAACACGGAAAATCTTTGTCGCACAGATCCTGAATTTTACTTTTAAGTTTACCATACTTTTAAATGAGGTAGGCACATAGTATTTCAAAAATTCAGACCTGGCAAATTAAAATTCCTTGCAATTTATCATTGTCTTGGTTAGATTTGTCTCGCACAAAAAGACGAGCAGGTGTCGTATAATGGCTATTACTATAGCCTTCCAAGCTGTAGATACGGGTTCGATTCCCGTCACCTGCTCCAAACTCTAGAACCAGAGCTTTTTTGCATGGTGTGCAATAAGGTCTCATTTAAAAGCCTTAAGTGAGGACGGACTTTTCCACATTAAACATATTTCTATCGCCCTTACTAATTCCGCTTTTATGCGAATAAGCTCAGGCTGATTAATCTCAGGCTGATTTATTTGATCAATTGCTTCTTGAGCAAGCGTGGCAACTCTCTCAAAAGCGGTTTCTGCCTCAGGATTTTTCAACTCAGCAGCTTTTAGAGCAGCCTCCCTAAAGGCATCCCTAAATCTTTCAAGTACGATTGTGATTTTTCCATCGGCTCCTTCTATGGCCTTATCAATTTCATTAAAAGGCCCGGCATTAAGATCTACACTTACACACGCTGTATTAACCGTCATATCGAGAAATTCAGCCCTGGAGCCAAGAAGGTCTGCTTTTGCTAGTGCTCTACCAATAAAATTACTCATAAAAATTTGTTAAATTATGAAAGTACCACATTATAAACACAAGAGAGTTTTTGTCAAAACGTCCTATTTACGACTCGACTTTCAAAACTTTTTAGATTATAAAGTCTCCCAACTATAAACTTGTATGGAACTATCAATAAAACCGGATGGAAGGCCACGAATTGTGCGCCCACGATTTACTTCGCCAGATAGCTCAGATACCTCTCTGTTGCAGAGGCACTCAGACGGCAGCCCTCTGTCCCCTAATATACCTATAGCCTTAATAAGGCATCTTACCGGTGCAACTATTAGGGATTTAACCGATCGAAATCCATTGATGCTACCAGATCATATATTCTTTTACAGGCAAGGAAAGTTGCCATATACAGACCTCTCTAAGTTTTACGATTCAATAAAAAGATACCATGTTGTTATCGCCCTGCAAATTAGCCGGGGATGTCCGGTGCCAGCTTCATGGGTATCGGTGTTGGAAGAGACAAAAATGAAGGATCCTGATTTTGATTTTGCGAGATTAGCTGATACTGACGATAGAGTATCTGTTTGCAATGTTTATTTTGACGGTGTTTTACAGGATTCACATCCTCTTTCTCACGACTCACAGGTCTGTCTTAGTGATGATATTTTCAGAAAAGGAGTCAAAAAAATTGTCGCAGCTTATGCTCCGGCTCTACATTCTTCACAAGAAGAATTTGATGGAGAATTGATTAGCAAAGAGATTTTAGATAGCAATACTCATCAAGCACAAGAACCTGTTAGTGAAAACAACTCACTAATACTCGAACTTCCGGCAGACCTTCTTTTTTTCTACAAGCGTGGAAATCTGCCTATTGCAGATGAAAAAGTGGTATCCACTTCGATACAAAATAATTATAGAGTAATTTGTTTGCATATCCACAAGGGTTGCGCCGTTCCGGAATCCTGGATTTCAGTTCTGAATAAATTGAAAGAGGAAAATCCTGATTTTGATTTTGTGAGGTTAACTGACGTTGAGTGTCCGGATTCTACTGTTGGTTTAGTTCTCGACGGTGTAATGCAAATCGACGCGCTTCAAATCCCTCACGACGGAACAATATGTTTAAATGGCGAAAAATTTGAGGAAGAAATAAGAAAAATATGTAATATGAAGATCTATCCTGCAACAGCAGAAACACCGAGAAACCCCGATAAGGTAGATCGAATTCTGGACCAATGGAGTAATCAATTTCAGTCATAGTCAAAGCTTGACTTCAATTCCATAAAAGGAGAATATCTCTGCACTATTCTTAACCCACTCCACATGTCTTTTTTAGATAATCTAGACTGGCGTAATGCCCAGAAAAACTTTGATCCTGCTAAGAAAGTAAGCGCAGAAGATCTCGCGAAAATTCTTCATGCCATCCGCATGGCTCCCAGCTCCTGGGGCGCTCAGCCATATCACATTTACGTGATTGGCGATCAAGCTACAAAATTGAAACTCAAAGAAAGGGGCTACAATCAACAGCAGTATGAGGACAGTTCTCACACACTGGTTTTCTGTGGACGTAATGATCTTGCTGACCGTGTAAATAAATATTTTGAACTTGCCAGTGGTGGCGATGCAGAGAAACGCAAAGCCATGGATAGTTATGAAAAAATGATGCGCGGTTCTTTGGAAAGCAAAAATCCTGAAGACGGCATGAATTGGGCTTATCACCAGACTTATATTGCCTTAGGTTTTGGCCTGGCCGCCTGCGCCGAGCTCAAAATAGATTCCTGCCCTATGGAAGGTTTCGATCCGACAGGCTTTGATCAGATTTTAAATTTACCTGCCAACATAAAGAGTGTAGCTACTTTATCAATCGGTTATAGAAAAGATGTAGCGAATATGCCGAAGATCCGTTTTCCTGATAAAGACCTCTTTACTAAAATATAACCCCTCATCTATGAAAAAAATATTTGCAATCGTAGCGCTAGCTGTTCTCTTTTTGCAAAGCAGCCTAATTACAAATGCCGCCAGCAGCAGAACCATCTCCTTTAGCGGTTACACCTGGAACGTAAAAAATAGCTACATGGGGCCGGGTCCAAATTGGTGGACGGATGCGGCAAGCGATGTGTATACAGACAATAATGGCGCCTTGCACCTTTCGATAATTAATCGCGGTGGAACCTGGTATTCCTCAGAAGTTTATTTATCAAGCTCGCTTGGTTATGGTACATATCGTTTTGTGACTGATAGCAATGTTGACAGTTTTGATCCAAACGTTGTTCTGGGGTTATTTATGTATCAGGATGATACCCACGAAATTGATACGGAATATAGTAAATGGGGTATAGTAGACGGTCCAAATTTGGGACACAGTGTCCAACCGGCCGGCACAAAAGGTAATAACTATCAGTACAAAATCTCACTTGATCATGCTCTCCCGGTAACAAATGAAATTGATTGGCAACCAAGCAGAGTTATTTTTCGTACCACTCAAAATGGAAATTTAATCAAGGAATGGAGTTACTCCGGTACGGATAATTTCGTCCCTGGAAAAGAATTCGCCGACATAAATTTCTGGTTAATGAAAGGCTTGGCTCCAATAAACGGTCAAAATGTTGAAGCTATAATTAGTAGTTTTCAATTTACACCATATCTTGTACCTGCAGTTACCGTCCCTGCCGTAGAGCCAATCATTGTTGAACCAGTCATCACCGCCCCGGCCGCGCCAACAACAGCACCAGCTGTTACGGTAGAACCTAGCCGCTCATCACCATCAAGAAACATCTCAAGACCATTAGTAAAAAAGGCTGTGGAATTCGTAAGGAAGATCTACAAAATAAACCACCTCAAAAAGGGCGTACGCATTAGATAATTGCCATTAATCTTTTCTTCTTCCGGTTACAAATCCTACAAATGACTCCATATCACTGTCTATGTGCATACGGGGAATTTTGTAAGGACTAAGATCAGAGGAGTGATATTGAGAATGTCTTACTGTTGTAGCACTCAGATATCCCAGCTCTTCCAATATCTTAATGGTTAGGTTTGAATAAGATCCACCGGGATATGCCAGATGTTTCACCGTAATGCCAAGTTTTTCTTCCAGAACTTTTTTACTTTTAGCTAATTCTAGTCTGGTTTCTGCCTCACCGGCCCCAGCAAGATTTATATGATGGACCGTGTGAGATTCAATGCTCATGCCATCTTTTACCATTTCTTTCAGCATATCCCATGTCATGAAGCCCCTCCCTCCTATGTCATTGGTAATAACATAAAAAGTTCCGGTAAACCCATACTTTTTCATTACCGGAAAAGCATTGGTGTATTGATCCCTGTCACCATCATCAAAAGTCAGCACTACCGGTCTGGCAGGTAATAGTTCGTTGCCATATAGACCACGATAAAACTGATCAAGCGAAATTACATTGTAGTCGTGTTCATCGAGCCATGCCATCTGTTGTTCAAAAATATCCGGAGAAACATAATAAGGATTATCACCAATCTTTGGCGCAACATGGTGGTACATCAAAATCGGCGCATAAATCATACTTTCCTTGTACACAGGATCATTAATCCCACCAACCGATGCTATAGGATGAGACATTGAAGCCACATAGGTCATGATTCCAACCAAGGAGGTACTAACTAATTTGTAAAATCCCATAGAAACCATATTTCAATTATTCATAGAACAATAACAAAAGCAAATAATTAATGATATTCACATCTGAAATTATTTCAATTATAGTATCATCAATGACAGCAAAAAAATGCAAACAATGTAATGAAGAATTTACCATTTTAAAAGAAGATGAAAATTTTCTTGAGAAAATAAAAGTCCCTCTACCATCACTGTGTCCGGATTGCCGTGAACAAAGGAGATCTGCTCAAGGAAATCATTCACGCCTCTATAAGCGTAAATGCGATCTGACAAACAAAGAAATTATATCCAATTACCATCCCGAATCTCCACACAAAGTATTCGACGAACACGTTTGGTACAGTGACAAGTGGGATCCGCTGGATTACGCCATGAATTATGATTTTTCACGTTCTTTTTTCGAACAATTCCAGGAACTTTCTCTTAAAGTGCCACGACCATCTTTGCATCGAGGCTTCCAGTACGATGAAAATTCAGATTACACAAACTACGCCGGTAAGAATAAAAACTGCTACATGATTTTTGATTCCGACGAGAATAGAGATTGTTATTATTCCTACAGTATAAATTCATCAGAGAGTTGCATGGACTGTTATCGCGTAAGAGGGTGCGAGCTTTGCTACGAATGTTTAGATAGCGAAAAGTGTTATGCTTCAGCCTATCTACAAGACTGCGTAACTTGCTCGGATAGCTATTTTTTGCAAAATTGTATTGGCTGCAAAAATTGCATCATGTGTAGTAATTTACGAAACAAAGAATTCTACGTGAACAATAAAAAGGTTTCCGCAGAAGAATTCGCAAAGCAAAAAGATAAATGTCATTCATACAGTGATCTCAAACAAGGCATGGAATATTTTAATTCTTTTAAACTAAAATTTCCCAGGAAAAATGTTCACGGCATTCAAAACGAAAATGTCGTCGGTGATTACTTGAGTAATTGCAAAGATGCCTATCATTGTTTTGATAGTGCCGGACTTTGGGATTGCCGATATATTTTTCAGGCCTTTAATCCGCTGAAAAACTGTATGGACATTCAGGAATGCGGAGATGGTGAGCTATTGTATGAATGTGCGTTTAGCGGCTACGACGTCTATAATCTCAAATTTTGCAGTCATTGCTTGGGAAATTGTTCGGATATGCAGTATTGCAACCATTGTCCTCACTCTTCAAATCTTTTTGGCTGTGTTGGTTTGCAGCGCAAAAAATATTGCATTTTGAACAAGCAATATTCAGAGACGGAATATCATGAAATGGTGGAGAAAATTATTCAGCAAATGAAGGAAAACGGAGAATATGGAGAATTTTTCACAATAGAATCATCTTCCTTTGCGTACAATGAAACAGTTGCCCAGCTCCACTATCCACTCGACAAAAGTACAGCCGTTAAATTGGGCTATAAATGGCGAGATGAAAACAAAGAAGAGTATTTGCAGGCGACTTATGTTCCACCGGCCACAATTGCAGAAGTTCCTTCCACTGTTGTAGGGGAATTATTGAAATGCGGCAAGTCCGGGCGAAATTATAAGATCATAAAAGCCGAGCTTGATCTGCTTAAAAAGCTGAACATTCCTCTTCCTAGAGAATGCTTTTTTGAACGTAACGAGCGCAGAAGTAAAATGAGAAATCCTTGGAAGATATTTGATCGTCAATGTGCCAAAAACTTCGAGCCAATCAAAACAAGCTACTCTCCGGAGAGCCCGGAAATAGTCTATTGTGAAGAATGTTACCTTAAGGAAATAAATTAATCTCCAAAATCTATCTCTATTTCTTCTCCATATTTTGGCACATGCACATCTTTGTAGCCATTATCATGAAGGGCGCCTGTAAATGACTCAAGCTGAGTTTGTTCACCGTGAACCAAAAAGATTTTTTTCAAATCTTCGATTCTGCCTATGTAATCCAATAAATCACTTCTGTCCGCATGTGCTGAAAAAGCATCCATTACATAAACGCTGGCTTTCACTCTATGCATATCGCCAAAAATATTTACCTCTTTGAAGCCATCAACCAATTTTCTACCTAAAGTATCGGCCGCCTGATAACCAACTATCAACACAGTATTTCTACTATCTTCTATGTTATTTTTCAAATGATGAAGCACTCTACCATGCTCACACATCCCCGAAGCGGCAATGATAATCATTGGGCCCGGTTTACCGTTCAAGGTTTTTGATTCTTCCGCGTCACGGACATATTTTAAATCACTGAAACCAAAGGGATTATCACCATGCTCAATAAATTCTTTATATACTTTGTCATCAAAACATTCCGCATGTGAACGAAATACCTCGGTAACATTACCGGAAAGGGGACTGTCCACATACATCGGGATACTTGGAATTTTATCTTTTTTTCTTAAAATATTCAGATAATAGACAATTTCCTGAGCACGTTCCAAAGCGAAAGATGGAATAATTAGCTTCCCACCACGCTTACATACCTCATTTACCACCGTGGCAAGATCATCTTCCACAGTATCAATATTTGCATGTAAACGATTTCCATAAGTACACTCACTAATCAAAACATCAGCGGGAGGAATTGGCTGTGGATCACGCAAAAGTGGTAATCCTCGACGCCCTAAATCTCCGGTAAAACATAGTTTCAAATACTTTTTCTTTTTCTTATCGAAAAAAATCATATGTACCAACGCGGATCCCAAAATATGGCCGGCATCATAGAAAGAAGCCACCACGCCTTCATCAACCACAAAGCTCTGTTCATAGCCAACACCACGGAAAAGTTTCAAAGTTTTTTCTACATCCTCAAGATTATATAAAGCTTCCGGTATATCTTCTTTATTCGCTTTTTTACGCTTCTTTAACCATTCCACTTCACGTTCCTGAATGAGCGCGCTATCCGCAAGCATATAATTACAAAGATCTCTTGTCGCATGAGTACAATATATTGGCCCATTATAGCCATTTTTAACCAGGATTGGCAGATCACCACTATGGTCCATATGCGCGTGAGAAAGTATCACCACATCCACCTCTTTAGGATCAAATTTCAAGTGACGATTTTTTTCATCACATTCCTTACGTCTTCCTTGAAACAAACCGCAATCCAAAAGAATCTGGCGGCCATTAAAAGTAATCAGATGCTTAGATCCCGTCACCTCTCCTGCCGCTCCAGCAAATTTAATTTTCATGAGGAATGTTTATTTGCCCAATTATATCAACATCTCACGGTATTTCAATTACCCCATTTCTTATTTCCTGTTGCATTGATTCGTCATAGCTGCCATAACCTATAAATTTTTCTATCCATTTGGCTCTCTCATCATCATTCATCATTCTTGGTTGTGACCTCTCGCTTTTCATTGGAAATAAATAAACTTTTGAGCTTAGGGGCTTATCATTTTCCGCATGATTTAGAATCACGCCTATCGCCAATTCTTCCTGAGTGTCCGTGGACCAATATTGATCAAAAATAAAATTACCAAGTGAGTAAAATATTAATTTTCCATTATATATTTCAAAACTCTGAACCACATGTGGATGGTGACCAATCACCAAATCCGCACCGGCATCTATAAATGCGCGGCCTGGTTTCACTTGGAGTTCATCATTCGGTTTATGCTGATATTCTACGCCCCAATGCGCCGAAACAACGAGATAATCCACATTGCGACGCACCTCTTTTATTAAATCTATAGCCGCATTCAAGTCCAGATAATGTGTCGCGCTATGCAAGCAAACGAAAGCAAAATTCTTATTGCCGACTATTCCGTAATACACGCTCTCGGTATCCACTTCATTGGCATCACCACACCAGCCCAGCCCGGCATTGGTCAGAGTATCTATAGTCTCCTGACGGCCGGCTTTTCCTTGATCAAGAGCGTGATTGTTGGAGATTGACAGCATTGTAAAACCAAAATCTTTCAAAAGTTGAGCTATGTCTCTATTAAAAGAAAACTGCATTGAAGTACCTCCTTTCTTTCCTTGGCCACTAATTGGTCCCTCCAAATTTCCAAAAACTACATTCGCTCCTTCGGCAAACAAGCTGGCTGGATTTGAAATCTGTCTAAATGGGTAGTCTATGCCATTTTCATCCATCACTACACGGACATAGCGACCAAGCATTATATCCCCAAACGCCATAATTGAGAGTGGTTGCCCAATTTTTTTCTCAACAACCGCAAGTTTCTTTTTGGTTTTTCTGGCAACTTTTTTCACAGAGGCCTTTGGGACTTCCCGTGGTATCAACTTTGATTCCTCAACATTTGTTTTCACCACATATCGCATTGCATCAACAAAAGTAAACTCCTGAATATGGAGTTTATAAAGGACCACGGATGCCACCATCGCTCCAAGCAACAAAGTCCATTTGGACATGGTCTAACGCTTTAGTAATTGATTTAATTTGCCGGTTTCATCCAGAGCCTTCAAATCATCGTAAGTTCCGATATGATGACCATTAACGAAAACCTGAGGAGTATCCTGTCTTTCACCGGTTTTAGCCTCCATTTCGGCCTGAGTATCAGGATCATTATCCAGAACTTTTTCATCGAAATCAACACCCTTCTCGGCCAGGAATTCTTTGCATTCCTTAGAGAAAGGACAATAAGTTTTTGTGTAAATTACTACGTCTGCCATATTTATTTTTTTAAAAATTTCTACTCGTTATGATACTCCTTTCCTTTAATAATTGAAACCCCTCTGTAAATTTGTTCCAGCAAAAATAAACGCACCATTTGATGAGTGAATGTCATTCGAGAAAACGCACATAGCACAGTGGCCTTCCTTCTCACGTTTTCGGCCAGTCCGTATGGCCCACCAATTACGAAATTAATTCTTTCACCATGGTCGAAAAACTTTCCCAAAAACTTCGAAAATTCTATTGAGGTGAATTCTTTTCCATGTTCATCCAGAGCGATTATGGATTCGTGTTGAGCATCTTTTTCCAATATTTTCAGAATTTCTTCCCCTTCGAATTCTTTGCAATGCTCCTTGGTAAATGCCTTGCTTGCCATTACTTCTTTCAAGGTCACAATTTCGAGTTTAACATAAGGATTCAATCTTTTTATAAACTCCTCAATCCCTTCTTTCATGTAGGAATCCTTGGTTTTACCAACCTGAATAATACGAATTTTCATGATTTTACTTTATACCTTTGAAATGATAACTTCTATGAGTCTGAAAATCAATTTATGCACAAACATATAGCAATTTATACTGATGGTAGTTGTCTGGGAAATCCCGGACCGGGCGGATGGGGAGTGCTCATTCCCGGTCAAGGAACCGACAAAGTCCCAGATATAAGGCTCTCCGGCGGCGAAGCCCACACCACCAACAATCGTATGGAAATGATGGCTATTATCAAAGCTCTGGAATGGTTGCATGAAAATATCAATAAAGGGGAGCTTGCTGATGCCAGAATCACTCTTTACAGCGATTCCAATTTGCTAATGGGAACTCTAAATAAAGGATGGAAGCGCAATGTGAACACGGACCTCTGGGCTCTGATTGATAAATTTCGTGCCTGGTTGCATATTGAATGGACCTGGGTAAAAGCTCACGCCACAAACAAGCTAAACAACCAAGTCGATAAACTGGCCTTAGCCGCAGCGACCACAGCAAAAAACAATTTGCCGAGAGAGGAATACTAAACCAACTTTGCCTTAATCTTTTCTTTTGCCTGAAAGCCTATACTCTTGTCCACTACTTGACCATCTTTGAAAAAGGCAATTGTTGGGATGCTTTGAATTCCGTAGGCTTCAGCGGTTTTTGGCGCTTGGTCCACGTCCAGTTTTCCAATTTTCCATTTACCTTCATATTCTTTAGCCAATTCGTCAATTGACGGGGCCATCATTTTGCATGGTCCACACCATTCCGCGAAGAAATCCACCAACACCGGAATATCTGATTTCAAAACTTCTTTTTCAAAATTATCGTCGTTAAATATGTGTGCCATATATTTTGGGTTAAAGTTATACTTTCATATTTTTTAAAATTTCCTTTGCTTGTTTTGTCCATTCATCTGCATCCGGAGCGCTAGCACAACCGGAGAATGACTTTCTCAAAATTCGCAAATAGGGAAGTTTGCGAATCGCGTATTGGTATGGAGAATGCCTCAAGTCACGTTTATCTTTATAGCATGGATCTTTTGCGAAGTGTAGATTTACCAATGCCTGATTAATTTCCATAATCTTATCTTCCACCTTGTCGGCCGGAGCACCCTGTTCCACAATTATTTTGTAAAAATAAGTATCATGACGCTCAGGTTTTGTCGCTCCCGCGGAAGCTGTACCTCCTTGTTGCCATCTAGGCAAAATACAAAAAGCTACACAATTATTTGAAGGAATCGCATACATTGCCCAACGAATAAAACTGTTTTTCACCGCGTCATCCCGGGCTATTCCATAATAGACATTGTATTCATCGACCTGGTCACGCAAAAATTTCATTTTCTTTTTTAAAACTTCATCCTGGAAAATAAAATCTTCCACCTCTTTTGCCAAATCCATATCCATTTTTTTTAAATCCTTCAGGCTCACAGCTTTGCCAGCCTTCATTTTGTAGGCCAGCTTTAGCAATGTGGATGCGTTAAATTGCACGAACGCCTGTCTCAGAATATCGTTCACAAGTGTTTCATACATACCTCCCAACAGACCATCCATTTTTTCCTGGAAAAATTCAAAATCATTCCCAAGTTGTGAGAAGAAAATTGTAGTTCCATCATCCATCACTACTTTCAAAGTATATTCATCCTCATCAAATTCATAAAAATTCACAAAATCAAAATGTATACTGAAAGCATCCTGCTTGCTCGGGATAATCACTAAACTACCCTCGTACAAGCGCAGTTTCGCATTTCCTTTATTTATCAGTTTGGCAAATTTACTGACTCTTTGGAAAGCTCCCTCAAATTCAGCTTTCAGCTTTCCGGATTTCATAAACAAAGCATCCATCAAAAATTCATTTCTGGACTTGTAAATATCCGCAACCAGTTGATCAAAAAGCGTACCGGCATCCGCCAGAGTATATTTTTCTTTCATGAAAGTAATGAAGAAAATCTTCTCATCTCTAAAATAGAATTCTTTGATTTCTGAGAAGTTAATCAACTCACCTTTATCGGCGGCACCCTTTCCTTTCAACCGAAAACCCTTGCTATAAATAATAACCTCGCCTTCTTTGTCGAGTATTACTTTATTCGAAAAATTACTTTTTTGATAACGAAGATTATACGTTACTTCCATACAAGATAGCTATTTGGAAAAAATCCTAAGAGGCCTTTTCTGTAAGACCGTGGCCAACTTTAGTCTCAACGCAGCCCTTTGTAAAGTAGAAATGATTTTTTTCTTATCCTCCTGTACTATGAAGACCATGAACGGCCTAAAAAAAATCATCCTCATTACATTTTACTCATTTTTCCTGCTTATTTTAGTATTCGCCGGTATTTTGAATTTGGATTATCAATCCACTGATCATGTGAAAACCATTACCGATAATAATGTTATTACTATTCAATCCAGATTTTTTGCCTCAAACGCACCACTTATCGCTCCCTACAGGGAGATGGATAGATTTACCTCTCCAATTCAAAAATCTGATTTCAAATTTACCGCAGTTGGCGGGGCCTGGGACGAAACAGCTCCGGAAGGTACTCACGTGGAGTCTCAAGTTAGATTTGAAATTAATGGTACTTGGACCGCTTGGATAGATCTGGAAGAAGAAGAAGATCTGCTTTTGAAAGGCAAAAAATACGCCATGGCTCTCTCCAATCCGGCCACCGCTTTTCAATACCAATATTTACTTTACGGCGATGGAGAAAAAGTTCCACTGGTAAAAAATTCCGAATGGACTTTCATTCAATCCGGTAAAAAGATTTTCTCCGACGACTCCGACAATTCTTCAAAGCCAAGATACGCCTCTTACATTGCCGCCGAAATTTTGGATTTGAAAACCATGATCAAGGATTACGCCGAACCGAATGTGATTTCTCGCAACGCCTGGGGTGCCGATGAGTCCTATCGCTATATGGCAAACAACGATACTCCTGCGCAATTAATACAATTGGATCCGGATTTTTATAATAAGTATGCCAATGAATTAAAGTATTCCAAGATCGTAGAGGCTGATGAAAAAGGTAATAACTATAAATGGCCGCTACAGTATCCGGAAAAGGTGGAAAAAGTTGTTATTCATCACACCGCCAGTACCGGAAATATCGATGATCCGGCACAGGCGATGCGCAATATTTATTACTACCATGCCATTACGCGCGGTTGGGGAGATATAGGATATAATTATGTAGTTGATACGCAGGGCAATGTTTATGAGGGACGTTCCGGTGGAGAGGGAGTCATCGGAGCTCATGCCGGCGCGGGAAATCACGGTTCCATTGGTGTGTCTTTTTTGGGTGATTATGAGGCCAACGACATTGCCGAATCCGCTTTGGTAAGAGCCGGTAAATTTATTTATAAAAAAGCAAAAATTCATAGTCTTGATATTGGGGCCAGTGGAGAGTTCCGCGGTAAAATACGTCCAAATCTTTTTGCCCACAGGGACATTATGAGCACCAATTGTCCCGGCCAATATCTTTACGCCAAACTTCCTCTGATTAGAGTGCTTGCCGGCCAGCAGCTCAATCTGAAACCAAAATTTGTGCAGGATTATGATTTTCAAGACAATTCGGAATTATATTATGTGGAAATGAAACCTGATGAGCTCATAGATGTGACTTTGAAACTGGAAAATATCGGCAAAAAATCTTGGGACAACCGGACTTATATTTATTTTGAGGATAATGCCTATTTCGATGGAGTGGCTAGCTTTCCCGGTAGACAGGGTTATACCTTGGCCAAATTGGTGGAAGATTCCGTTGCTCCGGGCAGCATCGGTACCTTTAAATTTTCAATTCAGGCCGGCAGGAAGGCCAAAACCGTTTATCTTATTATCCATGCAGTCGTTAATGGTGAGGAGCAAGTCGATGATAAAATTACCATTCCTATCAACGTGGAAGCGCCGGTCTACAAATATGAATTTGTAAACGCCAATCTTCCTTCAAAATTAACCAAAAGGGGAGATGTGATCAATGGCACCGTTACACTGAAGAATAACGGCAATATCGCCTGGGAAAATGATGGTGACAACAAAATAACTCTCCAGGGAAACAGTCTGGGAATAATCGCGGATTTAAAAGAAAAATCAGTCGCCCCCGGAGGTAGTGGCACATTCGATTTTACTTTTACCGCCTCTCAAAAGCCCGGCTATTACAAAGAAATGTTTAGGCCAACAATGGACAATGCCGCCTGGGTTTCAAGTGATGAAGTTTCTTTCGAAACAGTGATTTATGAAAAACAATACGATTCCGAACTACTCGCAAAAACTTCTCTCAAGACATGGAAACAAGGGGAGTCTTACGTCCTCTCAATCAGTCTGCGTAATGTCGGAATGGAGAGCTGGAGTGAAAAAGATTTAAGTATTACTTTTGCTAAAAAGGGCGATCTAAATATCAATGATTTGGCCCTCAGTCCGGCCAAGGTTGATCCGGGAGATACCGGTACGATTACTTTCAACGTCAAAGTTCCAAAGGATGCGGAGGATGGAGAGGCAATTCTTCTCGCCAATCCAAAAATTGGCAAGGAAAGAATCACCTCCACGCCGCTTTATTTCTACTACAAAGTTGTTGAAAAAACTCTGCAGACAAGCCTTGATACCGGTACGACGGACGACATAATCAGAATTAAATTGGGCTTCACCGGTGAACCTCAAATCACCGCTAATGGCAGTTTTAGTGTCTATGCCGGCAGCTCAATGTTGGCTACTCTCAGCGCCGGAGACCTGGCTTCCGTCACGGAAGATTCCGGTAAATATCACGTCCAGGCCGGAGATTTAAATTTTATAAAATCCGAACAAATTCGTTTCATCCCGGATGATAATGCCATTCTTCAAATTAAGAATTTTAACCATCCGCCGGATTGGAACCAAAAATTAAATGATAATGAATATCGCGGTGTGCTGGAGGTGAGATCCAATCTTGGTTCTTTGATTGTGATTAATGAATTAAATATGGAAGATTATTTGAAAGGGCTTGGCGAAGTCTCCAACGGTGAACTACCTGAGAAAATTAAAGCGATTATGGTAGCGGCCAGAAGTTATGCTAAATATTATTTAAAAATCAGTGAAAAATTTCCAGGTGAACCATACAATCTCGATGATAATCCAGAGGTCAGCCAGAAATATCTGGGTTATGGTTTGGAAAAACGTGCGCCAAATGTAGCCGATGGAGTAGATGCCACCAAGGGAGAAGTAATTACTCTCAATGGACAAGTCGTCAAAACTCCTTACTTTAATCAAAGCGATGGTACGAAAACAAAGAGTGCCAAAGATGTTTGGGGCTGGACTAATACACCTTATTTGGTTGGCGTGGATGACTCGGCTTGCAATGGAGATAAATTTCTCGGACATGGAGTGGGACTCAGCGGTTGCGGCGCCCGTGGTATGGCCGAGCAGGGAAAGAATTATAAAGAAATATTATTACATTATTACACCGGAGTAGATATTAGTATATAATCAAGCTATGCCTCATTCAAAAAAACGTGGTGCTCGGCTCGGCATGGTGCTTACTGAAGCACTCGTAGCAATTTCCACTTTGGCGATGGGCGTTATTGCTTTGGGTACAATTACTCAGAATTCCATTGGTACCACGATTTTGGCAAAGGATTATTTGGTAGCGCGCGGACTGGCGAAAGAGGGTGAAGAAGTGGTGAAAAATATTCGCTATACAAACTGGATGTTGAAACCTGGGGATAAGAGTTGTTGGTTGAGGATGGATGTGGCGAAAGATTGTTCCACTCCGGTTTCCGGTGATTATTTTGTGGCTTCAATAAATAATGGTACCTGGATTCTGACTGATAAAGATGCTAATGCACCAAATCTCGATGTTCAAAACAGCCCTTTCCAATTACATGTCGGCAAAGACGGCTATTACCAGACAGCAAAAGATGGTGTCACCACTCCTTCAAGATTCTTCCGTAGCATTCAGCTTACAGATCTTGCCGCCGACAATAGCAGCGCCACTTTCAACACCAAAGTCCAATGGAAGGATGGCGCAAAAACCCTCGAAATAAATCGCTCACTCACCATGTATAATTATCTCTAAATGCAAAAATTTCGGCATACAAAAGGATTTACGCTGACGGAAGTGCTCATAGCCATGAGCCTTTTTTCCGTGGTCTCCACTATTGCCGCTACGGTGCTGGTAGACGTCGTTCAATTACAAAAAAAGAGTTCCATTCAAAATGAAATTTACGAAGACGCCAGAATTCTCATGCAACAACTCACCAATGAAATTCAAAGCGGCACTATCGATTATGAGGAATATTACAGCGTAAATGTTGTTCAGCAGAAAAACTCTTTGACGGATGAAATATATTACGGAATTAATTACGGTGTTTATTCCAGCCGCTTTTTTGATCCCGGAAAAAGTATTTTTCCAAATGCCAATAATATTCCAGGCAATCCAGTGAATAATCCGGATGATCTGGGTATAGAATGTTCTTATCCGGCAGATGACAAAAAAACTTGCGAAATCTATTTCAGTGATTCCACGGATTTGAATACCGGCCAGAATCCATATAAAAATAATCCGGATCTTTTGACTGCCACTGACGCAAATGCAGTATATGATAGAGGTTTGAGTGCTGGAGTTAACAATAATGTTGTTCCTGAGCTATATTTAATTGATAGCAGCGGTACCCACAAAACAATCATTGCAAAAAAGAATATGACCAGTGGTAAGTGCGGTGTGGGGGATACCGATTGCGCGATCGGCATGATGAGAATGACCGGTCAGGATATGGACCAAAATGGAATAACAGACGTATTTAGTTGTGATAGTGATTATAAGTGTACCGCTGCCTGGGATGTTCCCGCCGCTTTCCAATACCCATTTATAAAAAAATGCGCGGCTCTATTAACATGTGACTCTCCAGCAAAGTACCTGGAAAACAATAAGATCCATCTGCCCCGCCAGGCCGATCTTGTTATAGCTTTCGATCCAAATGAGAGCCAATTCGTCCCTATCACCCCGCGCCGCGCCAATATCAAAAGCCTAAATTTCACCATCAATCCTCTCGACGATCCATACAAAGCCTACGCCGAATCCGCCATGCAGACTCAACCCACCGTAACTATCAGTATGACAATTGGTTTGGCCAATTCAGCCAAAAGCGAATATCCCGGCACATTTCCGGACATCACCTTGCAAACGACAGTAACCGCGGGCGTAATAGGCAAAATAGATTCCTACCCACCGGTAAACGACATCCTGCGAAAGAGCGACGATCTCGGCTGGATCAACGGCGTCTTCTAATTAATCCCGATTCCCCTGTATTACCAGGACGAATTCTCCGCGCGGATTTTTCTTTGTAAAATGTTCAATCGCCTCGGAAATTTTGCAGCGAACAGTCTCTTCGTAAATTTTCGTAATTTCGCGACAGACGGAAATTTCTCTATCACCAAAATATTCTTTCAAGTCGCCCAGTGTTTTCAGAATTCTATGTGGAGCTTCATAAATCACAATTGTTTTTTCTTCCGCGACCAGGGATTTCAGCAAAGTCTGGCGGCCCTTTTTTATTGGCAGAAAGCCAAGATAGAGGAACTGGTGCATTGGTTTGCCACTCATTACCAGCGCTGCCAGTACGGCCGAAGCTCCGGGAATTGGAACTATTTGTATGCCGGCTTCAATCGCCGCACGCACCAAAGTATAAGCCGGATCAGAAATTCCTGGCGTACCGGCATCTGAAATTAAAGCTACATTTTTTCCGGCCACCAACATCTCCACAATCTTTTCCAGTCTGGAAGTGGTGCTATATGAATGATAACTCAGTACTTGAGTTTTGATCTCGTATTTTTGCAAAAGAATATGTGAATGACGTGTATCTTCCGCCGCGATGCAATCAACTTCTTTGAGAATTCTAATCGCGCGCAGAGTCATATCCTCGAGATTTCCTATTGGTGTAGAGACTATGTAGAGCATGAAATCAATTTACAATTAAGAATGTCTAATTAGCAATTGGAAAATTGTCGGCCGGGGGGCTGACATCGTGCGCTCATGAATGAAAAGTCTCACCGGTGACAGTTTCCACCACGATCGGCAGTGAGAGTTTTTTTGCTCATCTTCGTTCATAGAGAAGTCTCCCCAGTGATATTTCGGCACTGACAGTTTTTACCCATAGCCGCTTCAACTTTAAGACTATTTTGTACGAAAGACTAACCGATCTTCCAGCTACTTTTTATCCTGTTTTCAACTCGACTTGACACCCGTTTTCGCACGAAATGCGAACCTTTTCTTTGGCTTCCGACA
>CALRGV010000012.1 GCA_943358175.1 Candidatus Peribacteria bacterium | reverse complement strand
TAATGAGATGTTGGCAATAATTCCAAAACTTAAGGAAATTTATGAACAGTACGTTACTCAAATTAGGTAAAAATTTTAAAAACCTGGTGGTTTTGGATACCGGATCAGTGAAAAATTTTGACTGTGATGAATTTGTGAAATTTTTTAGTGAAAGATATTTTGGTTTTGGTTTGGCGGAATCAAATATGGTTTCCGCGGCGGCCGGTTTTGCTATTGCAGGGAAGACTCCCGTGATTTTTGGTAGTGCGAGATTTCTTTTGAGTACCGCTTTTGATCAAGTTTATAATGATATTTGCTTGCCAAATTTGAATGTGAAAATTGTTGGTTTGGCTTCTACTTTGGGGGACGGTGAGGTGGATAGGGAATTGGTGAAAATTTTGCCGAATATGAAGGTTGAGGAAGGCGATTTTGCAGTTTTGGAAAAGATGTTGGGTGAATATGGTCCCGGTTATTTGAGGGTTGTTTAAATAATTTTTAAAATTTATAGAATTTGTGATAAGATGTCTATAAGGTTAGAAATAAAGATTATTTAAAAAGATTTTATGTCAGAGTTTCCAATCAAAATTTTTTCGGGCACTTCTCATCCTGAACTTGCAAAGGAAATAGCTAAGGCTTTGAAATTGCCGCTTTCAGAAATGCTAATTTCGCGTTTTGCTTGTAAGGAAATTTACGCGAAGCCGACTGAGACTGTGCGTGGTACCGATGTGTTTGTGGTGCAGACAGGTAGTGAAAATGTGAATGAAGATTTGATGGAACTTTTTATAATGTTGGATTCTTTGAAAAGATCTTTTGCGGGTAGAATTCACGTAGTGATGCCGCATTATGGATATGCCAGGCAGGATCGCGTTGCCACTCCTCGCGAGCCGATTTCCGCTAAGCTGATTGCAGATTTGATTTCTACGGCAGGAGCGGATCATTTAATTACGATGAAACTGCATAGCGATCAGGAACAGGGATTTTTTAACTTTCCGGTGGATAATGTGAATACGGAAAGACTTTTTGCGGATTATTTTATTAAGAAAAAATTAAAGGATGTAGTGGTGGTTTCTCCAGATGCGGGAGGAGCGAAGGATGCGAAGAAATTCGCCGATTTAATTGGTGCCGATTTGGCTATTATTCATAAAACCAGACCTGCTCATAATAAATCTGAAGTGATGCATGTGGTGGGACAGGTGGAGGGTAAGACTTGCGTGCTTTATGATGATTTGATTGATACTGCCGGAAGCGTGACCGCGGCTTTGAAAGCCTTACGTGCCATGAAAGCAAATAAAGATGTTTATTTGGCGGCAACTCATCCGGTTTTTTCAGATCCGGCAACGGAAAGATTCAAGGAAGCAGGTTTTAAAGAAGTGGTTGTTTCGAATTCAATTCCAATTGCAGATAGAAAAATGTTTAAGGGTTTGAAAGTTTTGTCAGTGGCACCTTTATTGGCAAAAATCATCAAAAATGTTCACGAAGCGAGGTCGGTGACAACAGCATTAACTAATTAAAAATTTATGTTCGGAGAAAAAGCAAAACAGTTGGTTTATATCGGTAGTGATCATGCGGGGGTGAAGATCAAGGAGCAGTTGCATAAGCATCTTTTGGATGCAGGTTGTTCCGCGACTGATTTGGGAACTTTTACGGAAGAGTCTTGTGATTATCCGGATATCGCCAGGGAAGTGGGAGAAAAAGTGAAAGAACATAAAGGGTCTTTTGGAATTTTAATTTGTGGCACGGGCATAGGTATGTCCATGGCGGCGAATAGAATGCGTGGAATCAGAGCGGCGATGGTGACTGATGAAAATATGGCGGAGATGTCCCGCAAGCATAATAATGCAAATGTGCTTTGTATGGGCGCGAAAATCAGTACGCAGGAACTAATGAATAAAATGACTGATAAATTTTTGGCTACACCTTTTGACGCGGAGGAAAGACATGCGCGTAGGGTTCAAAAGATGGATGAAATCTAATTTTTGCTATGTCTAAAAAAGTACAAATTGCTCCATCAATTTTATCGGCGGATTTTGGTAAATTGACTCAGGAGATTGCTGAGGTTGAGCCATATACGGATAGGATTCATTTTGATGTGATGGATGGAAATTTTGTGCCGAATATCAGTTTTGGGGCGCCGATTTTGAAGTGGGTGAAAACAAAATTGCCGATTGATGTGCATTTGATGATTGAGCGTCCGTGGCTTTATTTAGAGGATTTTGTGAAGAGTGGAGGGGATTTGATTATTGTGCATTCTGAGGTGTGTGCGAAGAGTGGGAAGAATAGTTTGGTGAATGTGTTGAAAAAGATAAAAAAGCTTGGGGCGAAAACCGGTGTTTGTATTAAACCAAAGACTTCGGTTAAAGTTTTGATGGATGTGCTGGGGGAAAAATGGCTTCGCCATGTAGATCAAATTTTGATTATGACGGTGGAACCTGGATTTGGTGGACAATCTTTTATGCCAAAGATGGTTGGAAAAATTGGGCAATTAAGAAAAATGGGCTTCAAAGGCGATATCGCGATTGATGGTGGAATAAATGCGGAGACTGGGAAGATTTGCGCTGATGCCGGTGCGGATATTCTGATTGCCGGAAATTATATTTTTGGCGCGAAGGATAGGGTGAAGGCGGCGAAGAGTTTGAAGTTTTAAGATTTTTCGTTTTGCAGAGTTCTATTTTTATTCAGTACGGCCTCTACTTTAGCCGGTACTGTAAAACGTATGGCTGTGGTTTGCCATTCTTTTAATCTTGCCAGATATTGGTGATCAAGGTCTTCAATAACTTCCGGATTTGAGGCAATGAGTTTTTCGTAAGCGATCATGGTGTTCTTAATTGCTCGCGGTAAGCTGTTGTATAGAGGCATTTTAGCGTGGTCGTGGTCGAGCATGGCCCAAGCAATGATTCTAGAAACAGTAGTACGCAGCATTCTTCTTTGGCTAGCTGGATTTGTACTGACAGGCGTTGTGACGTTGTTTGCACGATCTTCCAGTTTAAGAATCAGTGCTGTTTGTTCGATTTCACCTTTATCGCCTAAGGTGGCTAGTCTTACGATAGCGCTGGTTGTCTTGCCATCGTCCTTCTCTTCTTCTTCTGGGAATTCGGTAAAAGTTTCGGAAGGTTTTGGAGAAAGTGCTTTTACACCTAATTCTTTAAAGCCGCTTATTACCTGTAGCTCTCTAGCTTTTTTTAGTCCTCTAGCTTGGATTTCATCCAGAGTAACTCTTTCCGTTTTTCCTTCTGCCTCTAGGCGTTTATTTTCTTCCTCCATTTCTTTTCTACCGTAGCCCATGGCGCTCAAAGTTATTTCTGGTGAGGCAGGAGAATTTGTGAAGCCTTCACGTAATTCTTTTTTGTCGGAAAATTTACAATTGTTGCTGAGAATACGCATGATACGTTTGATCATTGGGCGCATGTTTCGTTTAACAATATTTAAAACATTACGTTTATATTCTTCTCTGCCGTCTTTCATGTCTTCCCTTTTTACGAACGAACTTCCAATGTGACTTTCTATATTGGTATCATATTTATCGACTAAGTCTTCGATTTTTTTCATCAAAGTTTCGAGATCTACATCGGCGTCTTCTATCACGTCATGGATAGGTCCGATAATACCTATGAGAGAGGCAAGTATTGATTTATGCTCTGCAAGAGCATATGGAATTACGTCGAGCACTGTTGAGTGGGTTACGTCCTTACCGTGAATTACGTAAGGAAGATTTCCGGATTTGCGTAATCTGCCTTTCTTTTGATTATGGTGAAGAGTTTTGCTTATTTGTAGACCGCGATGGATGGCATCAATTAGGCGCAAGTAGCGATTTTTTTCTACTACTTGTAGGCGTAAAGAATGGTCTTTTGGTAAAATATATTCTTTTTCTCCAACTTCTTTACCTTCCTCATTTTTTGCCTGATAAGTTTCTAAAAGAGCTTCGCAGTATTGACGTAAAAGAACGATATATCTTTTACTATCGTCCTCGAAATTTCTACGTAATCCCTTTTCTTCACTTTGCCAGTTGCCTATGTCTTCGTCAGATTTTCCATCGGATACAATAGCTAACATTCCGGTTCTAAATTCCTCTCTAATTTTAAGAGGGAGAAGATCTAATATTTTTTCTGCTTCATCGTCGTGCAATGCTGAATCTGCTTTTTGCAGTTTTATTTTAATGCGACCGGCGTGTTTTTTATGTTTGTCTTCTTGTATTACTAATAATTCCCAAAGGCTTTGTAGTCGCTCATGGAATCTCGGTGCTATGCTGTCTTTAATGTTTTCAAAAGCTAGTTTTTCAGGTAGTGTTAAATGTTCTTTTTCCAGATCGAATACGTAAGCATCTTCATCATGTTCAAAGGTGGAATCCGGATCTTCAAAAGGATACCGTCTTAGCATCATGTGCATATAGCCGGCAGCAAGCAGACGGTTTTCCAGATGAGATTCTTCTAAATGTTCTAGTCCAGGATTATCCCTTAAAGGCATAATTTTAACAAAAGGGGGTAATTTTGGCATCAATATAGCTTTTTGTCAAGAGGCGCAAAGTAAATTCACCGATTTTATTGGAATAGGTGTTTGCTTCGCAAACTTTTGATGGTTAGGACACTTCGTGTCTTTGGTGCGCCCGACAGGAGTCGAACCTGTGACCCCCAGCTCCGCAAGCTGATGCTCTATCCATCTGAGCTACGAGCGCACGTGAAGGTTTAGCCTTTTTAGGCGCGCCAATAGTAATGGAAATGGTGTTTTTAGGCAAGATGAGCTCTGGGAATTTTATCAAAGATATCGAGGGTCTCTTGATGAATTTTACTGTTGCTGGCGAAGGTGTCGCCGCCGAAGAGATCAATTTGATTATTGTTGGTGTCGGTGACGTGGCCGCCGGCTTCTTCGATTATGAGTGCTCCGGCAGCGATATCCCAAGGCTTGAGCCCAAATTCCCAGTAGCCTTCGAAACGGCCGGCGGCCACGTAGCAAAGGTCCAAAGAAGCTGCTCCCAGCCTGCGAATCGCCTGACAACGTCCCATCATGGCGTTGAAATATGGCAAATTGAGACCCTGATTTTTGTAAGGGAAACCGGTGGCAAAGAGGGCGTTTTTTACTTCGGTGATTTTGGAAACCTGTATTTTTTTGCCGTTCAGGTGAGCCCCCTCTCCTTTTGCTGCAGAAAAAAGTTCGTCCATGCCCGGTGCATATACCACTCCGACGATTAATTCACCGCTTAAATATTGGAAATTTTTGGATTTTTCTTTTTTGGACATTTTGAATAGCCCGATAGAAACGGCATATTCCTTTAATTGATGAGCGTAGTTTGTAGTGCCATCGATTGGATCTATTAGCCAAATATATTCGGCGTTAGCATAATCGGCGATGTCGGATTTGCGAATAAAACTGGATTCTTCACCGATTACGGCGTGGTCCGGATATTTTTTTTTGATTTCTTTAATGATAAGTTCTTCTGAAGCTCTGTCGGCATTCGTTACCAGGTCGTTTTTACCTTTTTCTTCAATTATTAGGCCTTTTTTTTGTTCGGCCATGACATATTTGCCGGCTTTTTTTGCTGTTTTTATTGTGAACTTGAGGAGATCATTGTACATGGTTTTTGTCTTATGTGAGGCTTTCTGATTTGATTATATCACATGGTGTGTTATCATCCTCAGGCTGTTTTCACATTTTATGAAAAAATTTGTACTTAAATCACCAATGCAGCCAAAAGGCGATCAGCCTGCGGCAATTAAGGCGTTGAGCGATGGATTAAAAAAAGGTGAAAAGTTTCAAACTCTCTTGGGAGTTACGGGTAGTGGCAAAAGTGTAGTTTCGGATACGCCGGTTATGGTTTATCTGAAAGATGAGATGAACCAGTATGTTCCTAGATCTGTGGAAATCGGGATTTTGGTTGATGAACTTGTTTCAAAATCTAAATCAGTTGAAAAAAATAAGGAGAATACGGAGATTTTGTATGCGGTGGATGTGCAAGATAAATATTTCGTTCCATCTTTTGATTCTAAAACCAATAAAGTTGAGATTAAGCCAATTACAGCTTTCGTTAGGCATGAATCACCTGAAAAGTTGTATAAAGTTAAGACGAATTGTGGACGTTTTGCTACCTTCACCGGTGATCATAATGTCTTTGTTTTGAGAGATGGAAATTTGCAGCTTTTAGAGACTAGAGAATTGAAGAAAACGGATTATATTCCTTTACCGGTGAGCCTGGAAGAATTGGCTCCACAGCAGGGGCTAGGTTTTATTGATCTTAAGAAATATGTAAAGGCTGCTTTTTATGCCAGTGTCAAAAAACCTTTAGAGGCTTGTGTTGGAGTATATGGTAAAAAGTTAGTTACTTCTATAATGTCTGTTTCGTATGGATCGGATGTTCATACTAAATTTTTTAGTATTGCTAATTGTGACGAGAGAGTCGAAATGAATGATTTAGAGCCGATGTTTGCAGAATTTTCTTTGATGAATGCTTTTGATTTTCAGGTTGCCAGTAGATTGGGAAAAGAAACTTATCCAATGAATTATCCATTATCCGATGATTTTCTTCAGCTTTTGGGAGTTTATTTGGCTGAAGGGTGGTCTAATAATAAATATGTTTTATTATCTGTTAGGGAAAAGGCTTTTTTTGAGCGAGTAGAACAGTTGCTTAAAAATTTAAATTTAAGTTATAAGATTCGATCTAATGGAGATATGGTGATTGCTAATGTGATTTTTGCCGATTTGATTGGGAACCTGTGTGGTCGTGGGTCTTTTAATAAATTTTTGCCTTCATTTTGGGCTAAACTTTCTTTGAGTCAATTGGCTTGTTTATTGAGCGGTTATTTTAGTGGTGATGGTGGAGTGGATGGTATGGCTGTAACTGCTACGACTGCGAGCAGAAAATTGGCATCAGATTTGCTATATGCATTGGCTAGATTTGGCATTTGGTCTAGGAGAAGGACAGTTTTTAAGAGAGCATATAATTCAGCCACTCATAAAGGCAATTTTTATAATTGCGTTTCTATTTCTGGGCAGCGTGATCTTCAGATTTTTGCAGATAAAATTGGCTTTATTTATGACAGAAAAAATGTTGCTTTGAAAAATATTATTGGGAAGAAATTTAATACTAATGTGGATGTTATTCCCGGAGCTGGTAAGATAATTTCGGAAATCAGAAAAGAATTTAATTTTAGGCAAAGGGATTTGGCATTAATGTCTGGTTTGAGTCGTTCAATGTTTAGTTTTATCGAGAGTGGTAAAAGATGTATTTCTCGTGTGGCTTGTGAAAGACTGGTTAATGAGTTATTGAAAAAATTTCCGAATTCCGAATTGATTAGAAATTTATCTTCTTTGCTTTTTTTGAGATGGACTCCGGTCAATAGTATTGAAGAAATTATTTCTCAGGAAAAATATGTCTACGATTTTTCCGTAAAGGATAATGAAACATTTTTAGCTGGTGATGGTGGTATGTTTGTGCATAATACATTTACCATGGCAAAGGTGGTGGAAGAACTACAGCGTCCGACTATTGTCTTGGCACATAATAAAACTTTGGCGGCACAACTTTGTAGTGAGTTTCAGGAATTTTTTCCGGATAATGCGGTGAGTTATTTTGTATCTTATTATGATTATTATCAGCCGGAGGCTTACTTACCGTCGACGGATACTTATATTGAAAAAGATGCTTCCATTAACGAGGAAATAGAGAAGTTTAGACATGCCGCAACCGTGAATTTGCTTACGCGTAAGGATGTTTTGATTGTGGCTTCAGTGTCATGTATTTACGGCCTTGGTTCGGTGAAGGATTATGCGACTTTGGCAAGGACGATTACCGTAGGCGATAGTATTCCGCGTGATCATTTGTTACGTCAATTGACGGAAATTCAATATACGCGTTCATCAATGGAGTTTAAAAATGGTATGTTCCATGTGCTTGGTGATACGGTGGAAGTGTTTCCTCCGGATAGGGATACTGTTTTCAGAATAGAATTTTTTGGTGATGAGGTGGATGCCGTTTCGGAAGTGGATTCTTTTACCGGTGAGTTGAAAAATGAATTAAAGAGCGTGACTATATTTCCGGCAAAGCATGATGTGACGACGAAGGATAAGATTGAAAAAGCAATTGGGGGTATTAGAGCGGATATGGAATTGCGCTATGCGGAATTGGTGAAAACCGGACGCAATATTGAGGCGGAGAGAATCAGAACACGTACCGAATACGATATAGAAATTTTACAGGAGACGGGATATTGCAGCGGTATTGAGAATTATACTCGTTATTTGAGTGGCAAAATGTCCGGTGAACCTCCTACTACATTGATGGATTATTTGCCTAAAGATTTTCTATTGTTTATAGATGAGTCTCATATGACAGTGCCGCAGATTGGAGGTATGCATAACGGTAATTTTTCACGAAAACAAACTTTGATTGAGCATGGTTTTCGTTTGCCGTCGGCGCATGATAATCGTCCTTTGAAGTTTGATGAATTTGAGAAATATATGAATAATACTGTTTTTGTTTCTGCGACGCCGGGGAAATATGAAATAGCTAATACTCCTGAAAAGGCAATTGTGGAACAGGTGGTAAGGCCTACCGGTCTGGTGGATCCTGAAATTTCCGTGCGGCCTATTGCCGGTCAGATTGAAGATTTGATGAAAGAAATTGCTAAGCGCGTGGAAAAAAATGAGCGTGTACTTATTACCACTTTGACGAAGAGAAGCGCGGAGGATTTGTCAGAATTTTTAGCTGACGCGGATATTCGCGTGAAATATTTGCATTCGGATATTGATACTTTGGAGAGAATTGAAATTTTGCGTGATTTGCGTTTAGGAAAATTTGACGTGCTTGTGGGTATTAATTTGTTGCGTGAAGGTTTGGATTTGCCGGAGGTAAGTTTGGTGGCGATTATGGATGCGGATAAAGAAGGGTTCTTGAGAAGCGCTAGCGCGTTGATACAGACGGTTGGACGTTGCGCGCGTAATGTGAATGGGTTTGTAATTATGTATGCTGATAAGATGACTGACGCAATGACTAAGGCTATTGGAGAAACTGATAGGCGTCGTGCTAAACAAGTTGCCTATAATAAAGAACACGGAATTACGCCAGAGACAATTATAAAGGCCGTTAAAGATATTAGTCAGTTTGGTGGTAAGAAGAAGGGAAAGAAAGGGGATAGAGATTTGGATCTCAAAAAAATGCCAAAAGACGAAATGCAACGTATGATTAAAGTGATGGAGGCCAAGATGGATTTGGCCAGCCAGAATTTAGAATTCGAAAAAGCTGCGGAGATTAGAGATGAAATAGAATCGATGAAGGAGGAGTTGGGTTTATAATCCGCGTCCGCCGCCGCCGCCGAAACCGCCGCCGGAGAAGCCACCACTGAATCCGCTGCCTCCGCTCCAGGCGCCATCTCCTCCTTGTCCTCCGGGTTTGCTGGTGAGGTTGCTTGTGGTTGAGTTGGAAAAATTACTGAGGCCGTTTGCAAAAACAATCATGTTGAAATGACCATGCCGGTTCGCAGGATAATACCAGGATGGTGGTTTTTTCAGTATTCCTTCAAAGGAATTGGTCCATTTATAAATAATGCCAAAGGCCATGGCGTAGGGGAGGAGCTTTTCGAAGATGATGTTGTTTTTTTCCTGGAATTTCATGCGATCTTTTTCTGCGGTGTTCATATATTCGTAGAGGCCTTTTAATTCGTAGTAGGTTCGTGTTCCTTTGGTGGTTTTTCTAGGCATTATCGCGCCGAATCCGGCTATGATTAATCCAGAGAGAGCTATTGAAAAAATATGGAGACCGGATTGTATATTCATTATAAATAATGTCGCAAAGACCATGCCAAAGCCAATAAATTGATAGGTGGAACAAACTGTTTCAGGATTGTGGGGAAAATAATCATTGGCTATTAATTCTTCCAGTACGGAGTTTGTAATGAGAGGAACGTGAGTGTAAAAGTTATTGGTCAATTCCGATATTTTTTTCTTTTGACCGGTTTTGTTGATGCCGAAAATTCCCAGAATTATTTCTTTTTCAAATTTCTTTTCCAGTAGGCACGGTTTTACCAGTTCCAATTCGAAGTCTGTTTTTTTTCGGAACATGCCCGGAGTTTCTATTTCTTTTATTTTTATATAACCCTTAACCGCGTAATCAATAATGGCGGCGGTGATGTCTCGCGGATCAAGTTTTTCATCAATTATTGTCCCTGTTTCGGTGGGAGACAGGTCTTTTGGGGGAGTGAAAGTTGGAACTATTGTGTCTGAAACACCTTGGTCATCACGGCCATATTGATACCAGCAAAAAAGTGCGATAAGAAAAGTTGCTATCGGAAGAAAAATTACTAAATTATCTTGAATAAACCAGGTGATTTTTTTCCGGATTGATGGTTTGGTAATTGTGCCTTGTGGCAAGCCGAAAACTACAGTTAGTCCTTCGTAATTTCGCAGTGCTTTTGTGGTAGAAATGGAGATTGTTTTGGCGTCGATTTTTTTGTAATTACAGTTGTTTTGTGCTGATCCGTATTCACCGGTGAAACAGGCTATTTGTGGTGGTTCCGGCAGGTCTACAGGTGAATGAATAGTGGTGTTTACATTGGTTGTTGGGACGCTCCAGTCCGGGCCATTTACATTCCAATAAAATTCATCGTGATCTTCGAAAAAATTAAATACATTATCAATGTGATATTTAATAATGAAACTGGCTTCGCTATTCATCAAATGGTCGTCCGGAGTGGTCATTTGGATTTTCAAATAACCGTTTTCTTTGAACTTTTTTATGTGCCAGCTTTGTCCTTGTTCATCAATCGCCTTAAGCAGTTTTATGGGAGTGTTGCGATTGTTTATAAATGAATAGGGGATGTCGCGTTCAATGCCACGATGAGATTCCTTGCTGAAATCAGCAGTGATTGTTTCGGTAATATCGGCCGAGCTGTCCGCATTTAAATAGATCTCGGAGTTGAAGGATTTTATTTCCCAATTTTCCGTGAGTCTTCCTTGATTATCGTAGGATTCAATGGTTTCGGCGAACGCTAAATTTGAGCTTATCAAGAAGAAAAATAGCAGAAGCGCTGAAGCTTTTTTAGGGAATTCCATTTTTAACCTTTTATTTATTCCTTCTTGTCATCGCCCGCAAAATTCACTTTTACATTTTCTTTTTCTCCTTCATTGGCTTGGAAGAATTCTTTTTTGCTTAGTCCGAGGGGACCGGCAATTACGTTGTTTGGAAATACTTCAAGTTTGGTGTTGAGATCGCGAACCGTAGCATTGTAGTAGCGACGTGAAAGCTGGATGTGTTCTTCAATTTCCTTGAGAGTGTTTTGGAGATTCATGAAACTTGCGTTCGCTTTTAAGTCCGGATAATTTTCCGATAAAGCAAAAATTGTTTTTAAGGCTCCGGCAATCATATTTTCAGCCTGTTCTTTTTCAGGAAGGGTTTTCGCATTCATGGCACTGTTGCGTGCTTGAATTACTTTCTCCAGAGTTTGTGCTTCATGTGAAGCATAACCTTTTACCGTTTCAACTAAATTTGGAAGTAAATCATAACGTCTTTTGAGCTGAGTATCTATATCCGCCCAGGCTTCTTCCACTTTATTCTTCAAGCGAATTACTCCATTGTAAACTCCCACAACCACCACTGCTAAAAGTGCCAGAATTAAAAGTGCGTAAATCATATATGGATTAGTAATTTAAAAATCTATTTTTATTGTACTATTAATTGGATTTTTGGCAAAAGAAATTCAGCTTATAGGGCTTTTTCCACTTCGCTCCAATTGACTACATTCCACCAAGCATTCATATAGTCCGGGCGGCGATTCTGATAGTTGAGATAGTAAGAGTGTTCCCAGACGTCGAGTCCCAGAATTGGCTTGAGGCCATCGGATAGAGGAGAATCTTGATTTGCTGAGGAGGTGATTACCAGGGCTCCTGTCTTATCTAATGAAAGCCATGCCCAGCCGCTGCCAAATCTGTTTGCCGCCGCGGTATTAAATTCTTCTTTGAATTTATCGAAGCTGCCAAATTTTGCCGTGATCATTTCGGCGAGTTTGCCTGATGGTTGACCACCTGCGTTTGGTGCCATTATTTTCCAAAAGAGAGAGTGATTGGAATGTCCTCCTCCGTGATTACGCACAGCCATGCGAATATCTTCCGGAATGGCATTTAAATCTTTGAGAAGGTCGTCTAAAGGTTTGTCGGCGAGCTCTGGATATTTTGAGAGAGCGGCATTGAGTTTATCGATGTAAGTTTGGTGATGCTTAGTGTGGTGGATTTCCATGGTGCGAGCGTCGATGTGTGGTTCCAAAGCGTCGTAGGCGTAAGGTAGGGTCGGGAGTGTGTGTGCCATATGTGGTTGAGTTATAGAGGAATTACGTTTTTAATTTAGCATTATTTGGCGTTTTTTGCTAAAAAGTTTTTAAAATCAGTGAAGTTTTTAGAAAGTTTGGTTGTAATTTTTTCTTTGGTGAGACAAGCAGCGAGGCGATCGGGGATTGGGATTTTTTGATTGATGATTGGTTCTACGATATCCAGAAATTTTGCCGGATGAGCGGTTTCGAAAAATATAAGAGGGTTGTTGACAGAAGCGTTTTTAGTATTGTGTGTGACCGGCGCCGGTGAATTTTCCAGATAGGCCTGAAGTCCCAGATAGGCCACTGCGCCGTGAGGATCCATAATATAATTGTATTTTTCAAAAACTTTTTTGAGCGCGGCGGCTGTTTCTTTATCAGAAAAACTCGCTGACCATATATCTTGGCGCATTTTTTCCGGATTGTTTTGGTAAAGTTCTTGAATGCGCACGAAATTGCTGGGATTGCCGACGTCCATGGCGTTGGAAATGGTTTTTACTGATGGTTTGGCGGTGAAATTTCCGGTTTTTAAATATTCGGTGAAAGTGTCGTTGGCATTATTTGCGGCGATGAATTTTTTTATTGGTAGACCCATTTTTTTTGCGATTAGTCCGGCTGTGAGATTGCCGAGATTTCCGCTTGGGATTGAGAAAATCGGCGGTTCCATATTTGGGCCGAATATTTTTTTTAATTGTGAGTAAGCGTGAAAATAATAAAAAGATTGTGGAATGAGACGGGCTATGTTTATAGAATTTGCCGAGGCAAGGGAGTCATTGTTTTCGGCGAAAATATTTTTTAATTCTTGGTCGAGGAAGGCTTCTTTTACCAATTTTTGGCAGTCGTCGAAAGTTCCGTCGATTTCCAGGGCCTGAATGTTTCCGCCCATGGTAGTGAGCTGTTGTTCTTGAATTTTACTGACTTTATTGCTTGGATAAAGCAAGAAGACTCTAATTCCTTCGACATTGTATACGCCGCTTGCTACAGCGCTTCCGGTGTCTCCAGAGGTTGCCACTATTATGGTAATTTTCTTCGCCGTTTTATTGATGAAATATGACATTATTCTGGCCATAAATCTGGCACCAAAATCTTTGAAAGCCAGGGTAGGGCCGTGGAATAATTCCAAAGCGTAAATGTTTTCTTTGATTTCTTTTAGTGGAGCGTCAAAATTGATGCTTTCGTAGATGATTTTTTCAAGTTCTTTTTCAGGGATGTCATTCTGAATTAAAGTTTTTGCTACCGTGAAGGCAATTTCTTGAAAATTCAGGGTGTCTATTTTTGCAAAAAAATTCGGCGTAAGCGTGGGGATTTCCGTTGGCATAAAGAGTCCTCCGTCTTCGGCAAGGCCTTGCATGACAGCTTTTTCGAAAGTGGCCGATGCTGCTTTTTTGTTTGTGCTGAATAATTTCATTTTAATGAAGGTAACTTTTTACTAATTCCAGAAATTGTTCCGCCGAGTCGTTGTGGTTTGTTTTTGAATAAGGAATTGTGACGTCTGCATGTTTGCGGTATTGGCTGCTACGATATTTCAGGAGTTCAGGATAGCAGCGCTTTAGTGCTTCCAGGTCAGTTTCGTTTTCTTTTTTGTTGAAGTTATGAGCCCAGACTATCGGCTTTGGGTTACTGAGAAATCGTTCAAACATTTGTTCGCGCATTTCGGAAGAGGCTTCAATGTAAATGATGAGACTTTTTTCTTTAAGTCTTTTGCAGGTGTAATCGCCGGTGTAGATGACGCTTCCGGTTGTATCGATGGTGAGGTTTTGATTATTTTTATTTTCTAATCCCTTGATAATATTTTCCATTACATTGTATTCGTGTTGCAAAATGTTTTGTTGTTTAACGGAAAATCCCGGTTCAAATGGATGCCCCAGCCATTTCGCCAGATCAGCAAGCCCTTTGTAGCCTAGAGCTTTTAATTCCGGTTCGAGAATATTTTCAATTAAGTCATCGCAACATTTATGTTCGAAATTAATTTCTTTTAGTTTTTTTGACCAGTGACTTTTTCCAATATTGGACATGCCGATAATGGTGATTGTCAATTGTTGGTTTTTTAGTTTTTCTTCGAATTGTTTTTTTGTAATTTTCATATTAATTGAGATAATTAGCTATGCGTATTATGTCGGCGAAGACACCGGCCGCTGTGACTTCCGCTCCCGCACCGGGACCTTTTATTACCAGTGGTCTTTCAAAATAGCGATTGGTTGTAAATGATACAATATTGTCGCTTCCCGATAGTGCGCTGAATGGGTGATTTTTGCCTACGGCTTCAAGTTTCACGCAGGCCTTGCCGTTTTCTATTTTGGCAATATAACAGAGTCTTTTTTGTTCAGATTGAGCTTGAGCCAGTTTGTCGGAATATTCTTGATTGTGATTTGAAAGTTTTGTGAAAAATTCTTCGACACCGGAGGTCTGCCTACAATCTTCCGGTACTAAATTTTCCACTTCAATATCTTTCATCTCCAGGGGTAGTCCTATTTCTCTGGCGAGAATGAGAATTTTTCTGGCGGCATCAATTCCGTTTAGGTCGTCACGTGGATCCGGTTCAGTGTAGCCTTTTTTTTGAGCTTCGAGAACTATTTCGCTGAAAGTTTTATCTCCGGTGAATGAATTGAAAATATAGCTGAGTGTGCCTGAGAGTACGGCTTCAATTTTGATGATTTTATCACCGCTGTATAGAAGATCTTGTAGAGTGCTGATCACAGGTAAGCCTGCGCCAACGTTTGTTTCGTAAAGAAATTTGATGTTGGATTTACGCGCGGTCTCTTTTAATTTCAGGTAATTTTCGTAGGTGCCGGAATTGGCTTTCTTATTGGGCGTGACTATGGAAATACTGTTTTTCAGAATTTTTTCATAATTTTCCGTGATTTTTTCGTTGCCGGTGCAATCTATGAAAATGCTATTTGGTAGATTTTGTTTCAGCATTTTTTCGATAAATTCTTCAATGTTAAATTGGGCGCTTTTTTCTAATTGTTCTTTCCATGTTTTCAGATCTATGCCGTCTTTATCAAGAAGAGTTTTTTTGCTATTGGCGATACAGATTAGTTTAATTTCCAGTGATTGATTTTTTTGCAAGAAATCGTTTTGATTTTTGATTTGATTGAGGAGAGTGGTGCCGATTTGTCCGCAGCCAACCAGGAAAATATTCAGCGTTTTCGTGCCGGATAAAAAGAAGGTGTCGTGAATGGCGTTTAAGGCTTTATTCTCATCGATTTTTGGAATTACGGTTGAAATATTTAATTCCGAAGAACCTTGAGCAATTGCAGAAATATTAATACCGTTTTTCCCCAATGCGGTGAAAATTTTTCCGGCAATACCTGGCGTGCGACGCATGTTTTCTCCCACGACTGCGATGATTGAGAGGTCTTTTTCGATAACTACCGGATCGATTTGTTTGGCTTTAATTTCCTGTTCGAATTCGGTCTCGATTGTTTTTTTGGCGTGGTCGGCGGATTTTGGTTCTACGGCAAAACAAATTGAATGTTCGGAGGAGGCCTGGCTGATAAGAATAATGTTGATTTTTTCGCTGGAGAGTGAGCCGAAAAGTCTTTTCGATACCCCGGGTACTCCGATCATGCCGCTACCCTGTAGTCTCAGTAGCGCAATGTCGGATATGGAGGAAATTCCTTTTATCGGGAATTCCGCACTGCTTTCCTTTCCGATAATGGAGCCTGGGAAATTTGGGTTGAGAGTGTTTTTTATTATGATTGGAATGTTTTGGTTCATTGCCGGCACCATTGTTGGTGGATAGATGACTTTCGCACCAAAGTGGGACATTTCCATGGCTTCTATGTAGCTGATTTTATCAATAGAGAAAGCCTTTTTTACTTGCTTTGGGTTTGCGGTCATTATTCCATCGACGTCTGTCCAAATTTCTATTTCTGTCGCCTCTAATGCTGCACCAAAAATTGAAGCTGTATAATCGCTACCGCCACGTCCGAGTGTAGTGGTTTCGTTATTAGTGGTGCTGGAAATGTAACCGGTGATTATTTGTAGCTTTGGGTGTTGCGCAAAATATTCCCGGATGTTTTTATTGGTAACCGGAAAATTAACTTTGGCATTACCAAAATTTTCATCTGTTTTGATTAATGTTCGAGAGTCGAGGAATTCGGCATCTATGCTTTGGCTGATAATGTAGGCGGAAAGTCTTTCGCCAAAGCTCATGATGAGATCTAAAGTACGTTTGGAAATTTCTTTGATGAGAAAAATTCCTTCCAAAATATTTTGGAGTTCTTGCAGTGTTTTTTCTATTTCCTCTAAGGCTTCCGGTGAATTTGAAACGATTAATTCTTTGGCCGCATCTAAATGTCTAATTTTTATTTCGGCAAGAATTTCTAGGTATTTTTTGTCGCCATGCGCGGCTAAATTCCCAATTTCTATTAGTTTATCGGTGATTTTACTGAAGGCGGAAACAATAACTGCTATATGATCATTTTGTTGTGACTTTGTGGCAATTGCTATAATTTTTTTAATATTTTCTACAGATCCCACCGATGTTCCGCCGAACTTAAGGATTTTCATGATTAGGGTTTAAATTTTTTTTCTTTGAGAAATTTCGTTGTCTTTCTGAGGTGATCCAGGGTGATGGGACTTAAGCTGTGCTCAATGCCATGTATGTCTTTTTCTTGAATATTTTTTGGAATTTTTAGAATGGTTAAAAATTCTGCCAATACTTCGTGTCTTTCGGCTACTTTTTTGCCTATTTTCTTACCCTTTGAGGTTAGCTGTAGTGGCAAGTATGGCTTGTAAATAACACATTCATCTTTTTCGAGACGTTGCATCATTTGGGTGACCGATGGTTTACTGAGTTTCAGTATTTTTGCGATATCGGAAATTCTCACCAGCTCTTGTTTAACGGTTAAGTTATAGATTGTTTCTAGATAGTCTTCTTGTTCCATGGGCTAATTATAGCCATAAGTTGTTGACAATAAAGGGGAAATGTTTATACTGAGGAAAAGTTAGGACATATTAACATTTTATGAATATTAGAATTAAAGAAATAGCTCTCGTGTTTGGTTTGGTGATTTTGGCCGGTTGTCAGAATGTGTCTGATAATAATGATGATGACGTTGCTAATGTTGAAAAGGACGTACCTGCAGTGCATGATGGAATGGCTGCTGATTCTCAAAATCTTGCACAATTTGCTATTGGTCCAAAGGGTGAGTATGAGACTGAGGATTTCGATGCCTTAAAGTTTTTAACTGCTTGGAATTTCAGTAATTTACCACAGGAGGAAAGAGCAAAATTTTATAAAGAGACTGCTTTACCGGATGCAACTTTGTTGCGTGAGTATTGGTTTAATGTGGAAGAAGTAACAATTGAAGTGGCCCCTGGTGTTTTTTATCCGGCGTGGTCATATAATGGGCAAGTTCCAGGACCGACTATTAGGGCTACCGAGGGAGATACGATAAAAATACATTTTAAAAATAATTCCACAAAACCTCATACTGCACATTTTCATGGATATCATTCTGCGAAAATGGATGGTACCGGTGGGGATGCTGAAGATAAAATAATGAATCCCGGAGAAAGTAGAATTTATGAATTCAAGGCTGAGCCTTTTGGTTCGCATGTTTATCATTGTCATTCTTATCCTGTGTCTCAACATATTTCAAAAGGTCTCTACGGTGCTTATATTGTGGATCCTAAATTCGATACACGTCCTAAGGCAGCTAAGGAATTAGTAATGGTAATGAATGGATTCGATACGGATTTTGATGGTGAAAATGATTTTTATGCTGTAAATACAAAGGCTTTTGCTTATAATTATCAGCCGATTCATGTGAAGCAGGGGGAGCTGGTGAGAATACATTTATCCAATATGTTGGAATTTGATACGATAAATTCTTTCCATTTGCACGCTAATTTTTTCGATCGTTATATTGCCGGTACAAAACTTACGCCGGATGCTTTCACCGATACTATTTCAATGGGTCAGGGAGAAAGATCTATTCTGGATGTTAGATTTAGGGAGAAAGGTATGTATATGTTCCATTCGCACGTTTCGGAGCTTGCGGAGCTGGGATGGGCGGGAATGTTTGTTGTTGAGTAAATAACTTATAGAAATTTTATGTTTAATAATGCAAAAATCAAATTCGTGTTGGCCTTTTTATTTCCTTTGGTGCTGGTCGCCTTGATGATCTGGTTTTTTGTGCAAAAGGGAACTTTGGGAGTGCTTGAAGGAAATTTTCCACCGGTTGAGAAAATATTTGTGGAGAGGGTTGTTTTTGAACCGAACAAGATAACTTTAAAAGTTTTGAATGATGGGCCGGAAGAGGTAACAGTTGCTCAGATGATAGTTAATGATGTGGTTTGGAAGTTTGAAATGAATCCGTCGCATACTTTGAAGCCGCTTGAAAATGCTAATATCGGATTTTATTATCCATGGGTGGAGGGTGATCCTTTAGCCTTTAAACTGGTTTCCAGTAATGGGGTGGCCTTTGAAAAAGAAGTTGATGTGAGTTTCTTATCTCCAGTTGCTGATGGAAAATATATAAGAACTTTTGTGCTTTTGGGTCTTTATGTTGGAGTTATTCCGGTGCTGCTTGGACTTTTGTGGTTTCCGTTTTTGAGAAGATTGAAAGGGGGAGCGTATATGTTTTTGTTGTCTTTGACGGTTGGGTTATTGGTGTTTTTAGGTTTTGATGCTTTGGCGGAATCAGTTGAATTGATTGGAGAGGTGCCTAATTCCTTTAACGGCGTGGGATTATTAATAATTGGTTTTTTGTTGGCGATAATGGTTTTGGGAGTGGTGAGTTACAAGACGGAAAATCATGTTACTTTGAAGGGAGATCATTATAAAAATCTTCGCTGGGCTTATTTAATAGCTTTGGGAATAGGTTTGCATAATTTGGGTGAAGGATTGGCTATTGGTAGTGCTTATGCTATTGGTGAGGCGACACTTGGTGCCACGCTGGTAATTGGTTTTATGGTTCATAATCTTACCGAGGGAATAGCGATAGTTTCGCCTTTAACCAGAATGACAGATGGAAAAGAGAGAATTGTTCAACATCTTGTGACGATGGGTTTGCTTGCCGGTGTGCCAACAATTATTGGTAGTTTGATTGGTGGTTTTGCTTATTCTCCTACGTTGGCGGTTTTGTTTCTAGCGATAGGTTCAGGCGCAATATTTGATGTGAGTTACGATATTATCGGTTATATGTCGAAGAAAGCTGAAAAAGGTTTATTTACTCCAGTCAACGTTCTCGGATTTTTGACCGGATTGGTGATTATGTATGGAACGGGATTTTTGGTGATTTAAAGTTTAGCGAGACGGTTTTTATAATGCTGAATATCTAAGTTACCTGGTGCGCCGAGGCTTACTTTGGTTTTGAGGTTTTCTTTGATGTCGATTTTCTGCTTTTTGATAAATTTCATCGCTTTTTGATAAGCGGTGCGGAAAGGCATTTTTTTGTTTTTTGCCAGGTCTATGGCCAGATCGGCGGTGAAGATATTTTTATTGATTTTATCAGTGATGGATTTTTCATTTGGCGTGATTCCTTTGAGATAGAGTTCCACCACGTCGAGACTATCCATGACGATATCTGTGCTTTCGAAAAGAGGTTTTTTGATAAGTTGAAGATCGCGGTTATAGCCTGAGATAAGACCTTTAACTAGGTCTTTGATTTGTGTTTGATTACTTGAAACTACGGTGCTGAATCCGCGAAGTAATTCCATGGCATCAAGATTGCGTTTTTGGGGCATGATGCTGGAACCAGTGACGAGATTGTTTTTCACTTCGAAGAAATTAAATTCTTGAGAAGTGAATAATAAAAGGTCGGTGGCAAAACGACTTAGAGTCATCATTATTTGGCTCAAGCTTTCCAGATAAATACTTTCAAATTTTCCACGGCTGTTTTGGCAGTAGAGAGAATTTATTTGAACATGACGGAATTTCATTTCTTTGGCAGTGAGTTCACGATCGAGCATGAGGGAGACTCCGAAGCCGGCGGCGCTTCCTAGTGGGCTTTTGTTGATATGTTGCATGGTATAGTCCAGGAAGTCTATATCGTCGAGCAGACTCTCTAAAATGCTGCAGGCGTAATGGCCAACACTGGAAAGCATGGCTTGTTGAGTGTGGCTATAACCCGGCAGTGGCATGTTCTGATATTTCTGGGCAAAATCGAGAAATTCACGAGCCAGTTTCTTGGTTTTTCCACGGATCATTTTTAGATGATCTTTCATGTAAAGTCTGAGTGCCGTGAGCACCTGATCATTTCGGCTTCTGCCGGTATGAATTTTAAGCCCAAGTTTTTTAATTTTCTTGGTGAGATAATTTTCAATTACGGTGTGGCAATCTTCATCTTGAACCGTGATTTTCACACGACCTTTTCTAAAATCTCTTTCTAATCTATTTAGACTGGAAAATATTCGGCGAATTTCAGCTGCTTTGAAAATTCCAATCTGTTGGAGTCCTTTGGCATGGGCTTTTGTGGCCTGAATGTCATAGGGCATTAATTTGGCATCGAGAATATAGTCCGTGCCAACGGTATATTTTTCAATTAGCGGATGGAGGGTTGTGCCTGATTTTTTCCAGAGCTTAGCCATTTTAATTATTAATTACTTCTGCGGGTCCTGTACAGCCCTGAGCCACCCGCTTGGTTATTTGCAAATTTATTTGTATAATTCTTTAGTGAGATTATATGCTGTCTTTTGTGGTAAGTTCCAGAGTTCAATGAAGCCCGCGGAGGAGTTTTGATTGAAGGAACTGTTTTTCATGAAAGTCGCTAGATTCTCATTGAATAGCGAATATTTCGACTTTACTGCTACCACAGACACTTTCCCTTTGTAAAGCTCAACAGTAACCGTACCGCAGACTTTTTTGTTCACACTGTCGATATAGGCATTGAGATGATTCATAAGTGGGTGGAACCATTTTGCGCCATAACAGAGATAAGCCCATTTCTGATCGATGGCGGTTTTGAATTCATTTTCGTCTCTGGTGCAAACAAGTTTTTCGAGATTTTTGTGAGCTTGAATGAGAATTTCGGCAGCCGGTTCTTCGAAAATTCCCCTAACTTTCAAACCAACAACTCTGTCCTCAACCAGGTGAGTGATACCGACAGCGTGTTTTGCACCCACTTGGGCGAGCATTTTAATAAGTTTCCAGAGAATCATCTTTTCCCCATTTACAGCCGTTGGAAGGCCTTCTTCGAAATCAATTTCGAGAATTTCTGCTTCATCGGGAGCGTTTTTAGGGGTTTTGCAGTTGATCAAAATGTTTTCGAGAGGTGGAATTTTGCTCATACTTTCAATTTCTCCACCTTCAGCGCTGTCACCCCAGAGATTTTCATCATAGGAATAAATTTTTGCGGAAGTTTGGGAAACGGGAATGCCATGCTTTTCGGCATATGCTAGCTCTTCTTCTCTGCCCATGCCCCATTCTCTTACTGGTGCAATGGTTTTTAATTGTGGATCGAGAGTAGTGATGTAACCTTCGAATCTTACCTGGTCATTGCCTTTTCCGGTACATCCGTGAGCGATTACTTGAGCGTTCTCTTGGTGGGCGATGTCTACACCTACTTTAGAAATAATGGCTCTACCAAGCGGACAAAATAAGTGGTAACCACCTTGATAATCGGCATTTGCTTTGATTGCTTTCGATAAATAATTGTTGGCAAATTCTTCTTTGGCGTCGATTACATGGGCTGAGATAGCGCCTAGTTTCAAAGCTTTTTCTTTGATTGGTCCGAAGTCTTCATTCTGGCCTATGTCTATAGTCAGAGCGATAATTTCCGCTTCGTATTCGTCCTGAATCCATTTCAGCATAACAGATGTATCCAGACCTCCGGAGTAGAGGAGTACGGCTTTTTTGAATTCTCCTTTTTTTGCTTCGTGAGAGGCAACGGCTTGGTATTTTGTTAATGATTGCATGATTTTTGGGTTAAGTCTTTTGAGCGCAAGCGCTCTGGAAATAAAAAGGACCTCATTTTTGTGAAGCCTTGTGGTTTGAGTGGTTTTTATTACACTAAATCAACGCAGCTTCTGGCGGTATTTGCTGCGGCGAATTACGCTTGTTGTAGGGAGTAATTTGATCATAGTGTTTCTTTTACGCTGTGAATGTATTCTAATATTTTTCATGTGTCAATTGCTTTATTTCCAGATTTAGAGATAATCTTTCTTGATGAGTAAACATGAAGATTCTTTAGATAATGAACAGCACGAGGTTCCACAAGGTTATAATTGGATAGCGGATTTTGTGTATGGAGGCATTGATGGAGCAATTACTACTTTTGCCGTGGTGGCAGGCGTAGAAGGCGCTTCACTGGCGGTGCCGATTATTTTGATTTTGGGTTTTGCGAATTTATTTGGTGATGGTTTTTCGATGTCGGTAAGTAAATATTTGAGCGATAAAGCGGAATTGGAACAATATGAAAAAATTCGTCAGATTGAATTTAGACATTTGAAAGAAAAAACTGAGCATGAAAGAGGTGAAGTGAGAGAAATTATGGAGTCTTATGGATTCAAGGGAAAGGATTTGGATAGGTCTGTGGAAATTATTACTTCCGATCCTGATGTTTGGGTGGATTTAATGATGCGCAATGAGTTTAATATGACCAAGGAAAATGTTAATCCAATGAAAGGAGCGGTGGTTACGTTTTTCTCTTTCGTTCTAGTGGGTTTTATTCCTTTGATTGGATATACTTTTAGGGCTTTTGTGGATTTTAGTGATCAGCAGATGTTTTATATTACTGTGATTACTACTTTGCTTGGCTTGTTTTTGGTGGGTACGGTGAAATCAAAATTTTCGATGAGGCATTGGTTTATTTGTGGATTGGAGACAGCGGTTGTGGGTGGAGTGGCTGCTACTATTGCTTATTTCGTAGGGTATTTTATTAAAAACTTGGTTGGCTAATTATTTAAATTATTTAAAATTTCAATTTCATGAAAGTATCAAAAAAAATTCTGGTGGCGGTTCCATTGTTCTTAGTGATTTTAACGGGTTGTAGCTCTGGTGGTGAAGATAAACAAATCGTTGATGTGCCGGCAGCGACTGATACTTTTGTGAGAGCTGATTCTAAAGTTGAAGTGCCTAATTCTTTTGTTTCAAAAGAAGGTGATTTTAGTATTAATTTTCCAGGTCAGCCTAAGGCTGAATCCACCCTGGTAGATGGTAAGAATGGGTCAAAAGTTAATATGACTCTTTATACTTATGACATGGATGATAATAATGCTTTTCTTGTGGCTTCTAGCGATGGTTCTTCTGCTGCTATCGCGGAAGATGGTCCAAGGAAAGTTTTAAAAAATGAGCAATCTGGGCAGCTTAGTTCTTTTGGTGCTAAAGCTGCATATATGGAAAAAGAATCCGATTACGGTAAGTTTCCAGGTTTGATGTATAAAATTAAAACTTCTGAGGGTTTTTATGTTGTAGCTCATACTTATATTGTGGAATCAAGGATGTATCAGCTAGAAATGATCTCCAATATTGAACCAACCGATGATCAGATTAAATCTTTTATCGGTAGTTTTAAATTGTTGAAATAAATTACAACAGGGTGTGTAGTTTTACTATTCTGGTTGGAGCCATAAGCTCTAAATTTTCGATGAAGGTTTCGCTGTACTTTTTATTGGTCATACGAGGATCGAAAATGATGACTTTTTTAATCGAGGCGTGGCTGTTTTTGAGTCGATTGATAATTCTCTTAATTGATTTTATGGCTAAAGGAACTTGTAATTCCATGAATGGATTTACATAGTTGCGGCTGAGAGAAACTATTTTTGGATCACTTGGCGGATCGAAAGGTATTTTGTAGATTAAGAGAGTATCAATTTTGCTGTAGTATTCAAAATTTCCCCAAAGATGAGAGGTTATTAGTAAAATAGGGGAAAGTAATGTCTTTTTTTCATTCAAATAACGTTCCTGGATTTTGCCTAATGATCCGGCCAGCTGGGAAAGTACCGGTAAATTATATTTGCTTAACTGTAGAGTGGAGAGCTCCAGATCTTTTTTTGCGCTAAAAATCATGGTGATATTCTGGGATTTTTCTTTGTAGTATTTGTCGATAAATTTGGGAATTTTGTTTGGATCACTTCCGTCCGTATCTTTAGCAATGTAAATTTCAATTTTTTGGTCTTTTGGGTTGAGATTGTAAATTGGTAAGTCCGGGTTTAAATTTCCGAGAGTTTTGATGAAATTGCCGTCGTCATTTATGGTGATACATTCGTCAACTATTTGATAGTTTTTTGCTTTGCTGAAAATTGCGTTTAGGTTTTCTTTTAGCGAAAATGGAGCCTTGCGTATAACAAGGTTTGATTGAGGATCTTTTTCCAGCCAAATCATGTAATTTGCCAAGTCCGGTTTGGCGAGAATGGAATCCAATTTTTTTAGAAAATTTTTCCATTGTTTGAGTGATCCATCGGTTTCTTCATTTTTAATTTTACCCAACTCCAGGGAAATTTCTATAACATTTTTTAGGCTTTGAGTGGCATCTATCCATTCTTTAGTCTGAAATATGTCTTCATTTATGGCGCTTCTGGCTGCGAAAACATTCTTGTCGTTGTGTCTTTCAAAAATTATGCCGAGGAGTCCAAAAAGAATTGTAATTTTCGTAATTAAAGTTGTGATAGTGAGGTCATTTGGAAAAAATTCTTCCAGAGTTTTGAGAATATCTATTGCCGGTTCGAGCTTGAGGTAATCGGAAGCATTGAAATGGAGTGAGTTTAAAAAATTATCAAAGTCGATAATTATGAGTTTTTTGTTTTCCGGAGGATTTGAAATTAGATGTTCGTTGGTGCAGAGAGTTGGTCTTTTTTTCCCTTTCTCAAGCGCTTTTTTGAAGAAAAATTCTTCTTCCGGAGTGATGACGTTTTCGTCTATATTTACTTTTATGATGGTGTCTCTTTCATCCTGAAAGAGAGCTACTTCGCTTAGTAGTCCGGTTTTTGTTTGCTTGCTCCAGTTTAAGTATTTTAGGAGAGCGCTGATTTCATAATTTTCAAAGAAAGTTTTTTCGCTGAATCTCTTTAGTCTTTCGAGGGAAAGATAGTTTTTTGCAATATCAATTTTGCCAACTTCATTGGAAATTTCGTTGTTTATTTTGCGAAATACCTGATAGGGGACGGCAATATAGGTATTTTCGTCCGCTTTCTCGCAAAGTGTTTTTATTAAATTGTCATATGGTGGAATGAGTTCGAAGAGTGCGGATTCGTTGCTGTTGAGAATTTTTAGCGAATTTTCTGATGGGGAAAAATCTTGAGCTTCTTTTTTCGCCGGTTTTTTATCGAAATTTGACTTGCTCGTGATGCTCGAAATCAGCTCTTTGAGCGGCCAATTAGATCTTTCGGTTAGGGTTTTCATTTGCTGCAAAAGTTCCGGTTCCAGATTTTCAAATTCTTTGATTAATTTAAGAAAAAGTTCCATGGCGGCGATAGAATCATCGAGGGCGCGATGTTTTTCGTGATGAGTGAGATTTAGTTTCTCGCTAAGAATTTCCAGACTGTATGAAGGCATGTTTGGTAAAAGAATGCCGCTGATTTCCTGGGTATCGTAGCTTGGATTTTTTATTTCAATTTTGTTTGCTACCAAAAAAGCGAGATCGAATTTGATGTTGTGACCAATTATAGGGAGATCGCCGATAAAGGCTTGCACTTCAGCTCTTTTGTCTTCGAATGGGGGAGAGTCTTTTAGATCGGAATCTTTGATGTTTGTAATATGAGTGATGATTTGCGGTATAGTAATCCCGGGATTTACAAAAAATTTCAGAGTTTCTTTTTCTCCCGTAGAATCAAATTTTACTGCTCCAAACTCGATAATTTTATCAATATTTGGATCAAAGCCGGTGGTTTCGAGGTCGAGAGAAATAAACATGATAGCTACGCTTTATCAGGAGATTTGTGAACTGACAAGGGTGAGATGTGGCCCTTTGGACAATTTGTCAATTCAATTGACAAATTGTCCAAAGCTATGTAAGATTGAGACATGATTTCAAGAATACTTGAGGAAAAAATTAAATCTTTGGCTAAGGCTTCGCCAATAATTGCACTTATGGGTCCGAGACAGTCAGGGAAGACTACTTTGGTGAGGAGTATCTTTAATAAATATCCGTATGTAACTTTTGAGGATTTTGGCATTAAGTCTTTGGCAGATGAGGATCCTAAGGGATTTCTTTTGAATTATAAGAATGGCGTGATATTGGACGAGGTTCAGAAAGTTCCAAAATTATTTTCTTATATTCAGACCATCAGTGATGAACGCAATAAACCCGGTCAGTTTATATTGACCGGATCACAAAACTTTCTTTTACAGGAAAAAATTTCCCAGAGTTTGGCGGGGAGGGTAGTTTTGTTGAAGCTTTTGCCTTTGAGTCTCGCGGAATTGAAAAACGATAAATATAAGTTCGTGGATATGGAGGAGGCTGTGTTTAAGGGCTTTTATCCGAGACTGTACAGTCAGAAAATTGCTCCAATCGATTGGTATCCATCATACATTCAAACCTATGTAGAGAGAGATGTCAGGCAAATAAAAAATATAACTGATTTAACGACTTTCCAGAAATTTTTAAAGTTATGCGCGGGGCGGATCGGACAACTGTTGAATCTTTCATCTTTGGCTAATGAGTGCGGGATAAATCATAATACCGCCAAGTCATGGATTTCGGTTTTGGAGGCAAGTTTTATGATTTTTTTATTACAGCCACATCACAAAAATTTCAATAAAAGAATTGTTAAAATGCCAAAGCTTTATTTTTGTGATACCGGAATAGCATGCTCATTGCTTGGCATAGAAGAAAAAAAACAATTGGCAACCCATTATTTACGTGGTGGTCTTTTTGAAAATTTGGTTATTTCAGAAATAGTAAAAAATCGTTCAAATAAAGGTTTGGAGTCGAACTGTTTTTTCTGGAGAGATAAATCCGGGCGTGAAATAGATTGTTTGATTGAAAGAGCCGATAAGCTTATTCCAATTGAAATCAAAGCCAGTAAAACAGTTTCCAAGGAATATTTTAATAATCTTATTTATTGGAATTCTATATCCGGAAACGATAGCAAGAATTCTTTTGTCGTCTACGGAGGAGACGAAACTATAAAAAGTTCTTTTGGTAGTTTTGTGAATTGGCAGAATGTTTCATCAATTCTGAATTAATCAGTGCCAATTTCTAATCTGGTAGTTGATTGTCGCACAAGATTTAGCTGCTTTCGTCCACTGTGATTTTTTGACAATAATTTTAGAACTGCTATAGTGGTTTGATTTCACCAGTTGAAATCTACTGCCCTAGAAAAGCAACCGCTCGTCGCTCATTAAAAAGTTAGGAAAATAAAAACAAAAAATCTCTCATAGCGATGAGAGCTGGAGTGAATGAAAATGTTGAGCTAAAAAGCTCACTTCGTTCGCTTCGCCTTCCTCGCTAAGGAATGGTTCTCTGCCTTAGGTAGACAGCCGAAGCTGCTCAGACAGTTCTGAGTACCGTCCTGCTTCTAGCAATTCGTCTTCATTGACATTTCGTCTAGGAGAGCCCAGGCGGCCGG
>CALRGV010000011.1 GCA_943358175.1 Candidatus Peribacteria bacterium | reverse complement strand
GTGGAGACGATGAAAAAATATGATCAGGAACAGAAGTTGGCGAAGCTCGGGAGCTAGATGGCTTGAACGAAATGGCAGCCTAGAGATTTTTTGCGTTTGTTGGCGGCTTGAAGAATTAAGAGGCCGACTTTGGCCATGTTTTCAGTTTCGGTCAGGGTTTGGTTGGTGAGGGTTTTATTTTGGGAAAGTTGGAATAGTTTGGTGATGATTTTTTGCATTTGTGGAATGGCTTCTTGTTTTATTAGGCTGCGTTTTCTGATGATGCCGGCGTATTGCCACATGAGATGTTTAATTTCTTGTTTGAGGATGAGAGCGGTTTTTGTTTGGCGAGAATTTTTTGCTAGAAGTTTTGGTGATTTTATTTTTGTGTCCGCTTTTGTTACTGATTTCTTTAGTTTTTTAATAATTTGATTGCTGAAAACGAGGGCTTCCAATAGTGAATTTGAGGCTAAACGATTGGCTCCGTGGACTCCAGTGCAGGTGACTTCGCCGAAAGCAAAGAGATTTTTTATACCGGTGCGGCCATGAAGATCGGTGACGATTCCGCCGCAAATATAATGCGCAGCCGGAGTGACTGGAATTAAATTTTTCTCCATCTTAATCCCGTCTTTAAGGAGGTGTTTGTAAATTTGAGGAAAACGATTTTGAAGAAATTTTTTGGTGTGACCGGTGCATTTTGTACTGCTATCGAGGAATACTGGACCGTTTTTCATCTGGGAGTATATTTCGCGGGCCACTATGTCGCGAGGTGCTAAGTCTTTTAAGGGATGAAGTTTTTCCATGAAGTATTCGCCTTTGCTGTTGATAAGTTTAGCTCCTTCGCCACGTACTGTTTCAGAAATTAGAAAGCGTGGGTAAATGTTTTTTTCCAGTGCTGTTGGGTGAAATTGAATGAATTCCAAGTCTTTGGTTTTGCAACCTGCTTCTATGCCAAGAGCGATGCCGTCGCCGGTGGAAATTGGTGGATTGGTAGTATATTCGAAAAGCTGGCCGATGCCGCCGGTGGCGACAATTGTTTGATCAGCAAGAATTATCTGAATTTTGTTTTTATGAATAATTTGTGCTCCGAAACAAGTTTTATTTGTAGTAATAAGTTTTAAAGCAAAAGCGTCTTCAATGATTGTAATATTTTTGTTGTTTTTTACTCTTTTGACCAAAATTCTTTCGATTTCTTTGCCGGTATAATCGCCGACATATGCAATACGACGATGATGATGTCCTCCTTCTTGAGTGAGTTTTAGTTGGCCGTTTTCTTTGGCGAATTCTACGCCCAGATCCATTAGCCTGTGGACGGCTGCAGCGGAATTTTTTATCATGAAAACTACGGCTTTTTTGTTGTTGTGGTAGGCGCCGGTTTCGAGTGTGTCTTTGACGTGTTGCTTGAAATCATCAGTTTTATCGAGAACAGCAGCAATGCCTCCTTGGGCGTAGTTTGTACTTGAATCGATTAATTTTTTTTTGGTTACAATAAGTACACGGCCTTTTTTGGCTGCATGGAGGGCGAAATTTAGGCCTGATATGCCTGAGCCTATGACGAGAAAATTAGTTCGCATGCAGTTTTGGTCTAAGGCGGCTTTTGTATACCGAAAGGCAGTCTGTTTTGTTTTTACCTTTGCGTAGAAGGCGTTGTTCTTCGTTTGGAAGCGCAGCGATTTCTTGACATTTTGGGGTGCAGCAGCCGGCGTATGAAGTGCGGCATTTTGCGCATTGGATAAACAAAAGATGGCAGTCGTCGTTGGAGCAATTAGTGTGAGTGTCGCAGGGGTTGCCGCATTGGTGGCATGCGCTGATGATGTCTTTAGTAATGCGTTCGCCTATGCGTTCATCGAAGACAAAATTTTTGCCTTTGAAACGGCAATCTAGATTTTTTTCTTTTACTTCTTTGGCATATTGAATGATACCGCCTTGGAGTTGGAAAGTGTTTTTAAATCCTTCATGTTTCAGGTAAGCACTGGCTTTTTCGCAACGAATTCCGCCTGTACAATAGAGCAAAATTTGTCTTTCTTCTTTGCCTCTCAGGAGTTTTTTTACTATCTGTAATTCTTCGCGGAAAGTATCGGAGTCGGGGCAAATGGCGTTTTCAAAATGTCCTATTTCGCTTTCGTATTGGTTGCGCATATCGACGACCAGAGTTTTTTCATCATCCATGAGTTTGTTGAAATTTTCGGCGTCGAGGTGGGTGCCTGTATTTGATGGATCAAAAGTGGTGTCATCCAGACCGTCTGCTACTATTTTTTCTTTCACTTTTATCGTGAGTTTGTAGAAAGATTTGCCATCGTCTTCTATGGCAATCTTGAAAGGTGTATCTGTAAAACATGTGTTTGAGTAAAGTTCTTTTTGAAATTCCGCGAAGTTTTTTTCCGGAAGTGATAGTTGAGCATTGATTCCTTCGTGTGCCAGATATATGCGTCCCATAACCCCCAGATTGTTCCATTTTATAAAAAGTTCATCACGCAACTCTTGTGGATTTTCAATTTTAACATAACGATAGAAGGAAAAAGTACGGCGTTTTTCTTCTGTTGTAGCCAATTTGGCTTTCAGCTCCTCTTTGTTGATTAAATTGCGAAGTTGCATAGTGACGGAATTTTACTCAATCTTGGCTTATCTTACAAGCTTTTTGATGATTTCTTTGCAGTCCTTTTCCGCATTTTCGCTGCGTTCAAAAATCAGGTTGGCACTTTCGCAGTAACGGCCATTGCGTTCTTTGTAGAGGTGCTTCATTTCTTCTTCAACTGATTCTTTGTTGGTGAGAGGTGGGCGATTTTTGCTATTCAGGATGCGTTTTGCGGCTATTTCTGGTTTCACATAAAGATAGATGATTTTGCCATTTTTTTTCAGGGCTTTTTCGTTTTCACGATCGAGAATTGTGCCTCCACCGGTGGAGATGACAGTATTTTTTAACTTAGCGATTTCTTGTGTGACTTTACTTTCTACCGCACGGAAATATTCCCAGCCGCGGACGGATACAATGTCCGGGATACTTGCGTTTTCTTCCTTTTCAATTTCTTCATCGATATCTATGAAATTCATTTTTAATTTAAGGGCGAGCATTGTGCCGATTTTAGTTTTACCACTGCCGCGAAGGCCGGTGAGAATGATGTTTTTTTTAGGAATGTCCATTCTATGATTCACTTGTTTCTGGACTTTTTGATCTGTTAATTTCGACAAATCTTTCCAGAAATTTGGATAGCTTTTGGAAACGCAGGATGGATTTTCAATTTTTAAATTTGGAAGTAAATCTGTTAAAATGCCGAAGGCCATGGCGATGCGATGGTCGTTGTAGGTGGAGATGAAGAATCTTTTTTTTTGTAGTCGCTCATCATCTTGACTTGTTTGCAATTCATACTTTAATTCCCCGCCGGCGGGGCTTTCTAATTTGTGATTTTTGACAAGTCCTTGAATTTCTATCCAGTCCTTGCCGGTTTTGACTGTGACTCCGAGTTTTTTTAATTCATTTTCCAAGGCTTGTATGCGATCAGTTTCTTTGATTCGTAAATTGGCAATATTTGTGATGAGAGTTTTGCCTGGTGTGAATAAGGCAATCACTGCGAAAGTCATGACGAGATCCGGGGTTTCGTTCATGTCTATGGTCCTGAGAGATTTTAAATTTGTGGGACCTTGAACTAATGTGCCTGAGTTTTTGCCTTTTTGTTCAGTGATTTTGCAGCCCATTTTTTTTAAATAATTTAGAAATTTTATATCTCCTTGCAGAGAATCTTTGTGAATGTTTTTTAGTAGAATTGGCTTTTGCGGATGAAGAGCGGCGTAAGCTCCAAAGTTAGAAGCGGAAGAGGCATCACTTTCTATTGTGAAAATATTTGGTTTGTTTTGAGTTGAAAGAGTTTTGATTGGATTAACCGAGAATTGTCTAAATTTTTTGTTCAATGTTTTGATCTTAAATTGCCTCATTATCTCTAATGTCATGTCTACGTATGGTTTTGAATAAAGTTTTTGTTCAATATTTATTGTGATTTTTCTTTTTACATAGGGGGCAATCATTAAAAGTGCTGAAAGATACTGGCTGCTAATATTGCCTGGAAGATTGATTGTTCCTCCTTCCAAATTTTTTGGAAAAATATGTAATGGGGGACAGCCATTTGTGCTTTGTATCTTTGCTCCGAGTTTATTTAGGGCTTTTACCAATTCCTCAATTGGTCTCTCTTTCATGCGTGAATCTCCATCTATAATTATCTCATTGCCAGTTAATGGTGCGAGTGCGGCCAGAAAGCGTGTAGTGGTGCCTGCGTTTCCGGTGTAAAGGGTGATTGGTTTTGAGAATTTAGGGAAATTTAATTTACCTTTTTTATTAACTCCGTTAATTTTTAAGGTTGTGTCATTTTGCTGAATTTTAACTCCAAGTTTTCTCAAATTTATCACTAAATAATTTGTGTCATCACAAATTGCTACATTCTTCAGTGTCGTTGTTCCACTGGATAAAGTTGCTAAAATCAAGGCTCGATTGCTATGGCTTTTGGAACCAGGAATACTTAGATTTTTTGGGCGAGGTTGAATTGTTTTTGATTTCATGCTTTCTTTATTTTACAAATAATATTTTCTCAATGGGTGATGGTAATAAAAGTTTTGATCGAGCGTCTCAGATTTTTGATATTGTGTTGAAACCAGCGTTGGGTGAGATTAATCAGATTGTCAGTGGTGCAAGGCTGGTTTTTGTTGATGAAGCTTTAGTTGATAATGATGAGGTGGTTTTAGGTCTTAGGCAGTTGTTGGGTAGGGAGGCTTCTTCTGTATTGGGAAGGTTTCAAGAACCGGATAATTTCGAATCTTTGCCTTCGCCAATTGATGAGCAGGTGCGTGGTAGGGTTTATGTCGTGCTTTACCAAAACCATGGTGCTGCCAGGAAGAATTATGGAGATTGGCGTTTCACTGTCGCTACAGCCGATTCCGCTTCTATGTCACAGTTTTACGACAATGAAGTTTTCGCTTTTGATGTTCGGCAGGTAGGCGATTAACACTGGCAGTTATAGCTATCTTCATGGTTTTTCTTCAATACCCAAAGGCCACCGTCCGCTTTTTTTCCACTGAAAACCTTGCCATCTGCGGCAGCTTCAATTGTTTCTTCTCTTGGTAATTTTTCGGCGCCGGCTTTAGTTAGTTCTTCGAGTGCTTCGCGTAGATATGGATTCATAGTGTGTTTAATTAAATTTTTGATTGTAAATAATTGCGTTGCCAATTTTTGTTGGTAAAATGAAATTGATGGATTTACCATCGCTCTTTTTGTCGGTCATAAGGTCTTTGATTGTTGGCTTGTGCATGCTGTAAGTTGGTAGTCCAGTTTTTTCAAATAAGGCTTTGATACGATCGGCATCTTTTTGTTTTAATAGTTTTTTTTCTACGGCCATTTGGTTGGCGATGACCATACCAATACTAATTGCGTAGCCGTGAAGCAATGTGTAATTGGAAAGTTTTTCCAATGCGTGTCCGTAGGTGTGACCGTAATTGAGGATCATGCGATTTTTGCTTTCTTTCTCATCGTTTTCAACTACCTCTACTTTAATGTCGATGGATTTTTTGATGATATAGTTGAGAACTTTTTCATCGTGAGCGAAAATTTTTGAAAGATTTTTTTCTAAATAGGTGAAGAATTTTTCGTCTTTAATCACTCCGTATTTAATGATTTCTCCAAGGCCACTTCTAATCTGGTTTTCCGGTAACGTTTTTAGAAAATTTATATCGATAAAAACGGCTTTAGGTTGAGTGATTGTGCCAATTAAATTTTTACCGGCCTTGAGATCTACACCAGTTTTTCCACCGATGGCCGAATCAACCATAGCGAGTAGGGTAGTAGGTATTTGCACAAACGGAATTCCACGTAAATAAATTGAAGCGAGGAATCCGGCTATGTCTCCAACTACTCCTCCGCCAAGTGCAATGATGGAATCTTTACGATTAAAACCTTTTTCCACCATTGCTTCAGAAAGTTCTTCAATTGTTTTTAAAGTTTTGGATTTTTCACCGGCCTCAAAAGAAAAAATTTCGTTTTTAATTCCATTTTTATTGAGAAATTTCGAAATACTAATCCCATGAATTTTTGAAGTCTTCGAGTCGGTAATTATGGCATATTTTTGCCCTAAATTTATTTTTTTTAAAAGGCTTGGTAGTTTGTTAATAACGCCTTGTTCTATAAAGACTTTGTAGGAATCGTCGATAATTTTTTTGTGGTGAGCGGTAATTATTTTCATATGATTTAAATTTAACACGTTATGCTTATAATGTCTTGCCCACTGCCGCAATAATTGGTTTTAAACTTTCTAATATTTCCGCGAATCTGGCTGGCGTAATTTGTTGTTGAGCATCGGATAATGCTTTCTCCGGATTTGGATGAACTTCGATACAAATGCCATCCGCTCCGCAGGCAATAGCGGCTTTGCTCATTGGTTCCAAAAGAGATCTTTTGCCGGTCGCATGAGATGGATCTACGAGAATTGGTAAATGACTTAATTCTTTTACCAGTGGCACTGTGGCGAGAGCGAGTGTGTTGCGAGTGTCTGTTTCGAAAGTGCGAATGCCGCGTTCGCAAAGAATTACTTGAGGATTTCCGTGAGACATAATGTATTCCGCTGCTAGAAGTAATTCTTCGATTGTGGCACAAAGTCCGCGTTTCAATAAAACCGGTTTTTTTATTTTGCCAAGCTCTTTGAGTAATTCGAAATTTTGCATGTTGCGAGCGCCGACTTGGATCATGTCGCTTTGGGCTGCAATATTATCCAGATCGCGAATATCGAGAACTTCGGTGATTGTGGCCATACCGTAGCGGTCCGCAGCTTTACGCATTATTTCCAGTCCAGGTTTTCCAAGACCTTGAAAAGAGTATGGTCCTGTGCGTGGTTTATAAGCGCCACCACGGAGGATTTTTACTCCAACTTTTGAGAGTTCGCGCGTGACTTCTTCCATTTGATCTTCAGATTCTACGGAACATGGTCCAGCGATTATTGCTAATTGATTGCTGCCGATTTTGATACCGTTTACTTCGATAATGCTGGGGTCGTGTTTGGTTTCTTTGCTGACAAGTTTATATGGATGAACTACACGCATTACTTTTTCCACGCCGGCCATAGCTTCGAGGTGTCCGATGCTCAAGTCTCTTTCTTCACCAATAACAGCAATAACAGTGCGTTCTACCCCGTATAGTGGCATGGGTGTAAAACCTTGAGATTGTAATTCTTCGATAATTCTTGTGGCGTCAGTTTTTGGTGCGCCTGCTTGCATTACGATAATCATAGTTTTGGGGTTATAAATAAAAATAGCCTCTTTTGAGGCTTGTAGATAAGAGAATTAATCTAAAGGCCTCGGGGGTTAGCTAAAATAAAAGTAAAAGAAAGCCCAGCCAAAAGAATTTTCTTTAAGGAGAGGTCTGATTTTTTGGCTTTCTTCTAACATTGAATTATTTATGGTTGTACTATAATAATATTTAGATAGAATACATTTGTCAAATTTAGAGTTATAAACTATACGGCAAGGATGGCAAACGATACTTTTGGATCGCAGGCTCGTGGTGTGGATAGTGACCTAAGGGATAGTGGATTTCCCTTCTCAGGTGCTGGGATTTCTGTTTTGCCACTAGTGTTTGAGCATCACAGAACGGATGAATTGCCTCAACCCAGAGGCCCCGATGTTCCTTCCTATCTTATTGTTAGAAAGGAAGTTTGGGATGATGTACATGCGGTTTTAAATGTTGCGCAGATAATGAATGGGGTAGTTGAAAGATTGAATGCGAATTGTCGGAGAGAGTTGAGACATGCTGATTTTACTAAGGATGGTGTGACTGCCGGTTTGGTTGGTGGCTCATTGAGATATTTTACTCAATTTGAATTAGTTGAGGCTTTGATGAAAACCGGAAAAATGGTATTGGGAGTTACTGGTGGTGGAGATTGTGCCGGAATTGCTGATTGTATGTCTTCTTTTGCTCAGGATCTTGATCCAAATTTGGTATTATTAGGCATTAAAGATGCCGGTAAGGGTTTGACGGTTAATCCGGATAAATTGGCTGAACAATTAATTCTGGTTGATAAGTTATTGGCTAATGACATGAAGGGACAGGCTAGCACGCCTTTTGGTTCCATACGTTTAAATGCGCTTAGTAATGGCAGTGTTGCAAATACTTTGGCGAATGTTGCTAAGTTTGGGGCTGTTGTGGGTACTGGTGGTAATGGCAATTTAGAATTTATGGAACTTTTAGCGCAGAAATTTCCAGAGAAAGTAGTCGTAGGGTCACCGAAAACTCTCGATTCGGATGTCTGTGTTGATGGTCAACGTGTGCAAGCGTTGGGATTTAGGACGGCTGTGGAGGAGGTGCAGAAATCCGTTTATAGTTTTGCGCAAAATGCTGCTACTCATAAGGAAGTGAGAGTGATGCAAATTTTTGGTAGAGAATGTGGTCGTTTGTCTTTTGAAGCGGGGCGTATGGATCCGGGTAATTTTCAGAAATTGCAAAATGATCCCGCTACTAAGGATTTGGCTCGTAAAATTGTAGAATTTGGTCGAACCGTAAGGATTTTGGTGCCGGAAAAGCCTACTTCTTTGTTGAGTATTGCGAAGGAGGTGGCGAAATGTAAAGAGCAGTACGGTAGTTGTGTTGTAGTTGTGGCTGAGGGTTTTGTGCCTCCTGAAGTGAGAGAATGGACCGGTGAATTATATGCATTTGTTGAGAAGGAAAGGGTGGCGGGACGAGAAGTAAATCGTGATCTGTTGGTGAAGATGATTGGTGATGGTGGTAATAGTAAAAAGGCTGCTGCTTTGAAAGAAATTTTGCAGAGTGATGCTGAATTGGCTGAGCATTTTATGAAGCTTGTTTTGGGTAGAGAAAGAGATGATTCTGGTAAGCGTAAAGTAAAACTTATGAGGCTGAGGGAATTTGTTGAGGGAGCTATAAGGCAAATTGGAAAAATTAGTAAAGTTGGTGAAGGCTTGGAGACTTATCATGCGCGTGGAGAAAGTCCAAATAAAGATGATCAGGTTATGGGGCAAAAATCCGGTAAAAAAATGGCGCAGCTTGTGAGGGAGCGAGTGATTGGTGGTAGAGCTGTGGTGTATTTGGAGGGTATGAATTTGGATCAAGATCCCGTAGTGTTGAATTTGGTAAGAATTAATAATGAAAATAATTTGGCAGATAAGGAGGTCTATCCTGAGGATATGTTGAGGAGAGGTGGAGTTTTTTGGAAGGACTGATGGTGCTATGTTGTATTTTCTGGTAAATTCAAGGTATGCTTATCGATACACACGCGCATATCATGTTTCCGGAGTTCGATGAAGATCGTGAAGAGGTGGTTCAACGTGCTCGTGCGGTCGGTTTGGAGGGAATAGTATGTGTAGGTTGCGGTGCCGCCTCTTCGGAGTTGGCAGTAAAAATGGCTCGTAAGGATGAGAGTGGATTTTTGTATGCGACGGTTGGTTTGCATCCATATGATGCGCTGGAGGTGACTGATGAGCTTTTGGCGGAATGGGAGAAGTGGATTGTGGAGGACCGTGATGGTGGGGGCGCGCTTGCCTGTCCGGTAGGTAGGCGAAAAATTGTGGCGATTGGAGAAACCGGTTTGGATTATTTTAAAGCTGAAATTGATCATGAAAAACAGAGATTTTCTTTTAGAAAGCATTTGGAATTGGCGGTGAGGGTGGGATTGCCGGTGATAGTCCATAATCGCGCGGCGGATGAGGATACTTTGAATTTATTATTGGAATTTAGTCGGGACGGGGGTTTGTATAAAAAACTTGTTCAGGATTGCGGATGTGATGATGGAAATATGATTATGCCGGTGAGGGCTGTTTTTCATTGTTATGGTTCGAATTTGGAATTTGCTCGGAGGGTTTGGGCGGCAGGATTTATGACTTCATTTACGGGAATAATTACTTATCCAAGTGCGAGGGAACTTCGTGAGGTGGTCAAGGAAGTTCCATTGGACAAATTTATGGTGGAAACTGATTGTCCTTATTTGGCGCCACAAGGCTATAGGGGCAAAAGGAATGAGCCGGCTTATGTTGTGGAGACGGCAGAGAAGATTGCCGAGGTGAAAGGAATGGAACTTGGTGAAATAGAAAAACTTGCGATGAAGAATTCAAAGAAATTTTTCGGAATGTAGGTGTATAATTTTATTGATCAGTTAATGGAATGGTGCTTTTAAATAAGGGCTAAATGTGATATAATATTTAGTGATATTTTAAAATAAAAATATGAATAAAAATCTAAAAATCTTTTCAGTATTGGTTGTTGCTGTGCTAGTGGCCTTTGGTGTAGCTAATTTTGTTATAAATGGTGAGGATTTGATGGGAAAGGTTATAAAAACTGATGACAAGGGGGCCAAAGTTAGTCGTACTGATGTTGCTGTGGTGATAGCTCAGTATCTTATTAATGAAGATGAGGATGAAGACGAAGACGAAGATGAAGACGAAGACGAGGATGAGGATGAGGATGAGGATGAGGACGAGGATTCATCTAGTGATACCAATTGTGCTTCTGATGTTGATGAAACGACTCCAAATGCGGAAGCTATTTGTTTTGTAATTGAAAAGGGAGTGATGTTGCCAAATGTTGATGGTGATTTCGGTGTTGATGATTTTGTCACTAGGCAAGAAGCGGCAAGATATTTCACGGTGGCTCATGATATTTTAGTGGATGAAGAGATGATCGAAGCGGTGGATGTGCCGGATGTGTGCAAATCGAAAAGTAAATGTATGTATAAAGATGTGAAAGATTCTGATGAATATAGTTATGATGTAGCAAACTTGGCAGTGAATGGAATTTTGGACGTTAAGCCATGGAAAAAGAAGGATTTTAGTGCCAAAAAATATTTGTTGAAGTCTCGATTAGCTACTTGGGATAAGAATTTCAAGAAATTATTGGAGGAGTAAGAATCGTTAATTTAGAATTTTTAGTGCCGTCTGAATTTCTTTGTGAGTTGCCGGACTAACTATCTCTTTGAAGCCTAATTTATCGGCTTCTTTGAGACGTTTGTCGTGATGGATTACTTTGCGGAGCTCTCCCGATAGCCCGACCTCTCCGAATATGGCACTAGTCTGTGGTAGAGGTTTTTTGAGATAGGAAGAGGCGATTGCCATAAGTACTGCAAGGTCTGCAGCTGGTTCATTTAATTTTATTCCGCCGACGACGTTGATGAAAACATCTTGGTTTTGCAGGTTAAATTTGGCGTATTTCTCTAAAACGGCGATAAGAATTTGTAAGCGATTTAAATCGAAGCCGTTGGCTGTGCGTTTTGGAAAACCAAAGGAGCTGGTGGAAGCAAGGGCTTGTACTTCAACTAAAAATGGTCTAGTGCCCTCCATTGCCACAGTAATTGCGGAGCCGATTGCATTTTTTTTACGTCCTTCGAGAAATTGTTGAGAAGGATTTTTTATTTCAATTAAACCATCTTCAGTCATTTCAAAAATTCCAACTTCTGAGCAAGGCCCGAAGCGATTTTTTTGAGCACGTAATAAACGAAATTGTTGGAAACGATCACCTTCAAAAAGCAGCACAGTGTCCACTAAATGTTCTAGCACTTTGGGTCCGGCTAGAGTGCCATCTTTCGTGACGTGACCTATCAAAATTATAGGAATATTGCTTGTTTTACATATTTCTAGTAGGCGTTCGGTGCAGTAGCGGACTTGTGTAATTGAGCCTGCAGATCCCGGAAAATCCATGCTGGAAATTACTTGAATGGAGTCGATAATTATTAGACCTGGTTTTTCGGCTTGGATTGTTGCCAGAATGTTTTCGAGGTTGTACTCATTCAAAGCCAATAGATTTTTTTCATTTAAATTAAGACGACCGGCACGACCGGCGATTTGTTCTACGGATTCTTCTCCAGAGACTAAGAGAACTTTTATTTTTTTGGCCAAATTATTGGCGATTTGTAGAGTAAGAGTGGATTTGCCGATTCCCGGTTCGCCACTTAGTAAAATCATGCTTCCCGGGGTGATGCCATTTCCCAGAACCCGATCAAATTCTTCAATATCGCTCATTAGTCTGGCGGTACTGACTTTGCCACTTTGCTCTAGTGAGGTGGGGGATTGAGCGCCTACTTTTAGCGATCGTGGTGTTTTGGATAAACTGCCATTAGCTGGTTTCCCCACATTAATTACGTCTTCAGCAAAACTGTTCCAGGTATTGCACTCTGGACATTGGCCAATCCATTTAGAGCTTTCATATTGGCAAGAATTGCAGATGTAGACTGTTTTTAGTTTCATGCCGCAAGTATAGGTGAGCATATGCTCACCGTCAAGAGATTGTTTGTTCTTAATTTCTAAAAGTCATTGCTTTACCTGTAATTATAGCTACTACAAAGGCTATTACTCCTGAGGTCACTCCTGTTACTGTTAGAAGTGTATGTGTAAGGCTTAATTTCATGTCCTTTCGGTTTTCCCATAGATCTGTGAGGACTTTATGATCTTGAGCTTGTAGATTTTCAATTGCATCAAAGCGTTTATCGTTGATGTTAAGGTGCATGTCGACGAGATCGAATCTTTTGGTGACTTCGTATTTGAAAAGTCTTAGCTCTTCTTTGATTCCTTTTAGCTCTGTTTTAAAGCCTTGTTGCTCGTTTTTTAATCCATTCAATTCTACTTTAAAACTTTGCATTTCCTTTTTGAAATCCAGCATTAATTCGTATAGCATTTCTGTAGTAATTGCATTGGTCATGATTGTTTATTTAATTTGTTGAGTGCTTAGATGTGTCTTCATTATAGCACTGCCAAATTCTTTGCAAGTTTTTTATTTATTGAATTTCTATTTTTCTTTATGCTAAGCCGAAAATCGATGCAATTTTGTGTTGTCGAAGTCCGTTCAACACCGGTAAATTTTCTCGTACTCCTCGGCCATTTTTTTGGCTTGGAATTTTTCGTGGACGAGTTTTGCGCCGGCTGAGGAGAGTTTTGAGCGCTTTTCAGGATGAGCAATTAAATCAAGTAGTGCCTCTGAAATTTCCGCAGAATTTTCCGGTTTCACGAGAATGCCTGTTTTATTGTCAGTGATAATTTCTGGAATGCCTCCAGTCGTGCTCGCAATTACCGGTAGCCCGGTAATCATGGCTTCCAGAATTACTAAACCAAAGGCTTCGCGACGTGATGGAAGTACAAAAATATCCGCACATTTCAGAAGTTTTGGAATTTCTTTTTGACGGCCGGTGAGTATTACGTGATTTGCGATGTCGAGTTTTTTGATTAACTTTTCGAGCTCCGGACGTTCCGGGCCTTCTCCTACTATTACCAATTTTATATTTGGAAATTTGGCTGAAACTTCCGGAATTGCTTCAATTAAATATTTGAGACCTTTGCGTTCGTGAAGCTCGGCGACACTGATTATTATGAGAGAATTTTCGTGCGCGAGAAATAATTCCTCTTTTGTTTTTTTGCGATCCAGATCTGTAATACGTAGTGATTGAGAATGCCACCAAGTAGTATCAATGCCATTTGATATGACAACGAATTTATTTTTTTCTTCCGGGTAAAGTTTTTTGAGAACTTTTTGATTGGCTTCAGAGACCGTCACGATTTTGCGGATTTTTTTTAGGCTTCTTTTTTTGAAAAAATCTTTGAGGAAGGAAAGTTTAAAGGGATCGTGTTCGGTGGTAATTATTGGAGTTTTTGTACTGCTAGCTGCGCTAAAAGCATATCTGCAGCTTGCTGGATTCCAGATGTGCGCATGTAATAAGTCAATTTTTTCCTCTTTAATAATGCGGCGTAATGAGAAAAAATGTTTAGGGTCGTGTTTGTGTTTTACGGCTATGCGAATTGTTTTAATACCTTCTTTGTGGAAATTATCACACCATCTGTCAAGCGCTGGATAGCTACTACAAGCCAAAATTGGCGTAAATTCCTTTTTATCCAAAAATTTTGCCAACAAAAACATCTGCAGTTCTGCGCCGCCGACTTGCGGGGTGTCTGTATAAAGTAGAATGTTTTTCACGTTGTTTAGTATAGCGAGGGAATTTGTTTGTGGAAAGACTTGAAAATTGCTATCATTCTCTTTGTTTTCAATAATCAATCCTCCATGGCTCTACCTACTCTGCTTGAAGTTTCCGACTTTACGGCAAGGACTATTCGTCGTTTCACAATTTCTGTTCTTGCGGCTTATGTGGCGACGATTTTGGCGGTGATTTCAAATCATAATAACTTTAGTGATCAATATGGTTTGTATTCCTATATTATGACCTGTCTTTTTGCTTTTCCTTTGGCTTTGGCGGTGGATGTTTTTATGGAATCGAAAAAAATTGGGGGAATTGGAAGATTTTTTTCCAGAGCAGCGGTGCTTGGGGTAATTGGTGCAGCTTATTATTTTGTATTCAGAGGGTTAAAGGAAAATTTTTCAGTTGATGGTTTGAGAGCTTTTTTGATGTTTATATCTGCGGCGGTTTTGGTCTTTCTTGCGCCATTTTTCTGTAGAGGTAAGGCTAATGCTTTCTGGCAATTTGCAATTTCTTTAATCGTGAGATTTTTCCAGACTTTGGTGTATTTTGGTATTTTGTTTTTGGGAATCGCCCTTTTGATTGAATCTGTTGATTACATGTTTCAGTTGAATATTGATGGTGAATATTTTGGTGATGCTTGGTTTATTATTGTCGGAATTTTTGCTTCGATTTATGGTCTTTCCGGTGTTCCTGCTAATTATAAGAGTCTTGATCAAACCACGGCTTATCCAAAGTTTTTGCGAGTTTTGACGGAGTATTTTTTGGTGCCTTTGGTTTCACTCTATTTGATTGTTTTATATGCTTATAGTGCGAAAATTTTATTTACTTTGACTTGGCCTCTTGGAGGAGTTGCTGCTTGGATTATGGGTTTTTCTGCTGTAGGTGTTTTGACATATTTCTTTGTTTATTCGATAAAAGAAAAATTTCTTGGCTACGTGGAGTTTTATAAAAAATGGTTTTTTGTCAGTCTTCTTCCTTTGCTTTTAGTTTTGGCTCTTTCAATCGGTATTAGAATTCAAAGCTATGCCGTGACTCAAGATAGGTATTTCGTAGCTGTTTTTGGTATTTGGGCTACAGTTATAGCGGCTTTTTACCTCATTTCTCGTTCAAAAAATTTGAAATTTATGGCCAGTTCATTGTTTGTGATTTTGTTGCTGACAATGTATGGACCTCAAAGTGTTTTTGAATTGCCTAGAGCTAGTCAAATGGCTCGTTTGGAAACGATTTTATTAAAGAATGGAATTTTGATAGATGGAAAAGTAGTAAAAATTGATGATTCTAAATTAAGTCAGGATGATGGTTATGCTATTAATTCAATTATGACTTATCTTGCCGAGGGCTATGGTGTAGAAATTTTTCAGCCTTGGTTTACTCAAGATTTGAATAGTATTGTGACTCAATATCCAAATGATTATTGGAGTAAGGTACAGACAATGGAAGGTTATATGGGAATTGATATTAGTAAATTTCATGGACCATATGGTGGAACATCTTCAAGTTATAGAAACTTTTATGCCATGGGTCAGGATGCATGTGAGAACAGATTGAAAGAAAAGTATAGTCAAAACGGCTTTGTTTGTGCTGTGAATGTTGGCGGGTATAAATATTATTTTCAAATGGATGTGTATGGTGGTGGTAATTTTATTAGTCCGCGCTTTATTTCTGACGATGGGGAATATGTGGTAAACATGAAAGGTGGGGAGGTCTTAACAATTCAGAATGTTAGTGGTACAGAAATTTTGGTGACTGTTAATTTAAAGGATTTTATAGAGAATTTAGTTAAAAAATATCCTAACACTAGCGAAATTCCAGCTGAGGATTTAATCGTGAATTTTGGTAAGGGAATATTGAAAATTTCTAATATTAATGTTCAATATGAGGCTGATAAATTCAAGAGTATGGACAATCTCTCCGGAATTTTATTGCTAAAGTAGTTGGTGTCGGTTCTGCGAAAATCTTGCAAGCGAGCCAGATTGATGATAGTTTGCTCCTTGCAATTTTTGCATAGATATTTCATGGGGCAGTAGCTCAGCTGGTAGAGCAGCGCCCTCTTAAGGCGACGGTCCCGGGTTCGACCCCCGGCTGCCCCACCATGAAAGCTCGGCGAAGCTGGGTAAAAAATTTCCTCTGGTCAAGTGGTGAAATGGTAGACACGCAGTGTTCAGAACGCTGTGGGAGCAATCCTGTGAGGGTTCAAGTCCCTCCTTGACCACCAAAAATTTGCAGGGCAAATTTCCGCGCTTGCCATAAAGCAGGCATAGCAACACCAATCGCGAAGCGATTCCATTCTCCAAAAAATTTCCTTTTCTCTTGACCTGAATTGATTATCTGATATGGTGCTTTTTTGGTGAGTGACATTTTTTATTAATCTTAACTCTAGACGTTATCAGAAATTTAGATGTGAGCAACAATGAGGCGGACGGTGTTGATCAAAGCACTCCTAAGGGGGTGACTTTGAGTGTGGCCAATAGAATGTCTTTACTGCTTCTCGCTATGACTGCAATGGCTGCGTATAGCGAAGTGGCGGTGGCCGATGAGGTTTCAGATACTAAGGCTGCTGTTGATAGTGTTATGGATGGTCAGGAAGCTCCTGCAGAAGATATTTGTAAGGAAAAAAATATTCTACCTTCTCCTGGAAAGCTTCAAGCTGCTTACCTTGCAAGGATCAAATCTATTGAATTTCCATTAGAAGGTGATGAAAATTTCCTTAGAAACTCTAAGCTTTCAGCAATTAGATACAATCCACGTCTTTTTTGTCCAAAACAAGAAGGTGAAAATGGGGAACAAGAAATCGCGGGTCTGAAGGAAGAAACCGCTCGAAGACTAAGGGCATATACAAGCCAAATAGGCGACTGGTTTACTTTGGATTTTAGGAAAATTGGGTCAGATAAAAAAGTGAAATTAACTCATGAAAATAATATTCAACTCGGTGATATTTTGGTAGATGCGGATATTCAAACTATTTTGATTCAAAGAGGGGATGGTACAGTGATAAAAGCCACAAGGGGGGTTGGTGAAGATGGTGGATATAAAGGGCGTGTTGGTTTTTTTGATGGAAATAAACGATTTGTGCCGGTATTTTCAGGTGATAAATTTAGAATATTATCAGACAGGGAAAATATAGAAACGTATTCCGACTGGGTGGATTCTGAAGATTATCACAGAGGGGAACATAAAAATTCATATCAAACGCAAAGAGGTTCCGCCTCAACCTTTTCAAGAAAGGAAGATGCTTTAAAAGCGGCGAAGAAGCTTTCTTATAATCCAAATGATATAAAGGTTCCCACTCAAACGATGGTTGAGGATGCAAAAAAAGAATGTAGCAGAGATCGTTCCGGGAATGCGGTGAAAAATTATTATCTTGCACTCGCAAAAGAAAATATGATGGAGATTGTTAAATATTGTGCAGCGGAAACAGGGGTTCCTATTGAGCTGATTCTAGTAACAATGAAAAAAGAAAGTGGTTTTATTCTTGGAATTGTTGGAGATCATGGGGCAGCAATTGGACTTGGGCAGCTTCATGAACCTGTATTTAAATTCGTTCGCGCTAAGGCTCAATTTGGTGAAATTATGGCTAGATTTACTGATAAACCAGTAGGGAAGATAAAAAGAAGTGAATCTGTTTTGGTTGATGTACTTGCTATCGCAATGGTTTTACAAAGTGACATAAAAGCTAATAACTTAATTACTAGTTACAAGACTCGTCTTTCACCAAGGCAAATTGCAAATATTAGATTTCATTATCATGTTCCTGGAATATTTAATGATCATGGTGCAAGGAAAGAAAAGGGCCTAAAAAGATGGGGCGCTGGTTATAAGAGATACGCTGAGGAGGTATTGAAGGTTAGAGAGATTCTTGATGAACTAGCTGGAGAAAAAGTTCCAACTACTTAATTTCAGGCTGTTTTTTCTTGGTCGGCGCCTTTTTTTATCAGGCCGGCTAATTTTTGGTAGCCTTTATTGCTCATGTGAATGCCATCGGCTGAGGCGTATTCACTGTTGAGATGTTTGCCATCTTCTGTGGTGGTGTATTTGGCAATGTCGATTAGAGTGTCTGGGTCATATTTTTTGCGGAGTTCATTGTTGAATCTGCTGATTTGGTCGCCCAGACCTGCGGCTGGTTGTACAGTGGCGATTTTTACTTTTACTCCTTTTTCCTCGAGGAATTTTTTGATTGAAGCATAGGTGTCAATATTTTTTTGAACTGCCGTGTCGGTATTTGAGCCCAGTCCGTTTGCGGCCAATCCTACCAATACAACTTGTTTTGGTAATTTAAGTTGAGAGATTTTTGGCCAAGTTCCTTGCAGTCTTTCGTAAAATTTACCCGGGCTGATTCCGACAATTCCGAAGAAGCCGGTATTGCCTAGATTTAGGCCGTTTTTGAGGTTGTTCATAGCTACCGCACCGCTACTTCCGAAAATCCAAGAGTCTTGATTGCTGCGAAGTTTGATAATGCCTTTGCCGTTGTATCCTTCTTTGCCATTGTCTATTCTCTCGGCAATTTCCTCGCTGGTGTTTGAAGTGCGTTCGCCAAACATTACTAAAGCTTGTTTTGCGCGACCTTGCATAGCGCCGTATTTATCTTTAGGCCTTTCTATATCTCTGGAGAAAATAGCCGCTAATTCCGTGACTGAGGCACCGGCTTTTGCTCGGGCAAGTAATGTTTTACCAAATCCTTTCAGGATTTCACGTTCGAGAATTATTTTGCAGTTATTTTCCGGATTTTGTCTGTAAATAATAGATTCTTCGCGACTCATGGTTTTCAGGAGATAGGCACCTGCTCCACCGGCATCGTTTACTTGGAATAGACCGATGCTGTGGCCACCGTCGCCGGTTCTGTTTGAGGCATTTAAACGGGATTCTTTGTAGGAATTCACAATGGCGGCGGCGATGATTTTTGCTATCGCTTCATCTGAAAGTCCTTTGCCTTGTAGGCTTTCCTTGAAGACTTTTTCTATTATTCTGGCACTTTCCTTTTGAGAACCGGATAATGGAATTTTTATTTGTTCAACTATGCTTTTATTTGGGTCAAGATTGGCTTCGGTATAGTAGGCGTCTTGGTCTTGCGTTGTTTTGATTTCATCATCAAAATGTTTTTTATTTTCCTGGCGTACCTTTTCTTCCGTGGAAAATTCTTCCAAGTATTTCTTGAGGGATTTTGGATCTTTCAGATCTGTTTCTTGATTACTGAGAATGCGGAATTTATCACCGGTGTAGGTGTCCACATATTGATTGTTTTCATCGAGAAAGGCTTGGCGACCGGCATGATTTTGGCGAATCGCTACTACTCCTCGATGCGCTTTTATCACTGAACCGTCGGCTTTTTTTACCAGAATTTCTTTGATATCCGGATCTAATAAAATATCTCCAAGTCCGACATTCATTTCGTGAGTCTGCCCTTTCTTATCTGAACCAAGGCGTTGGTAATTGAGAATATACCAGTCTTTTTCAGTCTTATCGGTGTATGCCTTAATGCGTTTTTGAGTTTCTTCTTTAATGCCTAGTGCTTGGGTGGATTCGTCTTCTTTTTCAGCTTTTTCTTTGAGCAGTCTGGAGTTGAAACGAATAGTTTTGATGTCGTTTGCGCGAAGTTTTTCGCGGTCTTTTTCGGCGTCTGTTTCAGATATGGCTTCGGTTTTTTCGAAGTAGGTTTGATGAACTTTTCCAGCTGGAGTTTCCTGTTTTTCTTCAGTTTTTTCTGTGTTCTTTTTTGCTTCAGCATCCGCTAAGACTTTACGTTCAGCCATTTTCCCTTCCGTTAATTTTTTTCCGTCCGGCTTTTCCGCTTGTGCGGGCACTGACGTGGGTTTTTCACCTGTTTTATCAAAGATAAAGCGGTGATTGAAGAGTAAATTTTGTGTTTTCTGGGAAATGCGCATTTTTTTGTTTTTAATCTGTTAATTATAACATAATATGGCCTGTTTTTCAATGCTAAATTGAAAATGTGACCGGTCCGCAATACATGGTGGCGTTTCTGGTACTGTCCAATAATTGTTTTACTTCGGTTGAATTGGCCGGTCTTGCCTTGGGATCTGGTTGCAGTCCGGCTATTATAAACATAAGCAAGCCGTGTGCCTGGTCTCTTACCTCTTCCGGAAAACGATCCAGGTTGAGTAGGCGTTTTTGTTTTTCTACGGAGTTTGTGATGGAGGAACCAATTCTTTTTTTAAAAACAATGCTAGGATTAGTTGTCATTGTACCAATATCAATAATTGCGGCTGTTTCCCAGTCTAAATGATAAAAAGTTACTGTTGCGGCCAGATTAAACATATCGGATGCTGGGCTGATGTGGCTGTCGTGAATAATTTGTTCCGGAGACATGAATAGAGAGGTGCCATATGTAAATTCACCTGTATCTGGTTGATTTCCTTCTTCGATCAGTGAATCGATGTCCATTAAGGTTGCATGAGCTAAGGTTGGCTCAATTTGTATATTATCTGCTTTTATGTCTCTATGGATCAGCCCATTGTTCTTCAATGGGTCTAACGTAGTTGCTGTGTTTAGTGCCAGAGAGCGGCCATATTTTATTTGCTGGGTTAGATCTATTGCTGTATCGCTTTGGTGGGTAGCGCTTACGCCATCAACAAAATTGTATGCTACTCTTGGTGTAGCACTGTTTAATTCAGTAATAAAAGGATTTATAAGTCGATTATTGGGAATTTCAGGGTGTTGACTGCGAATTTTGTGGCCATTATCAATTAATTTTCTTACGAACGTATTAATTGGGCGAGAATATATTTTTAGAGCAACTTTGTCACCGTTGTCTTGATTTACTGCTTGGTAGACTTCAGCGTAGTTGCCGAATCCTACAATTCTTTCAATTCTGAAATCTTGTCCTAAGACTGTTTCTATTTCTCCCGGATTTTTTATTGGCATCGTGCTGCAAAATTTATAGTGCTTATTTATAGATTAGGATTGATGTTTTGTCAAAGAGTGGGATTTTCAAGAAGGGGTTGATTTTGTTGGAGAAAAAGGGAAAAATGGGGCGGTAGTTCTCATACCCCTTGCTCGGGTGGTGAAATGGTAGACACGCAGGACTTAAAATCCTGTATCAGCAATGATGTGAGGGTTCAAGTCCCTCCCCGAGCACCAGTTTATGTTTTGTAATATTTTTTGTAAGATAGTCTCGACTGACTTCAAGGCGAAGGTGCTTTATATCGCCGATTTTAATCATCATCGCGTGATGACTAGGGTGTGTTTTCCGTAGCTCAAATTTACAAATTACAAAATAAGTATATCTAGAACATCTTTTTGACATTTTATCATTTTTATGTTAAAATGTATTGATGATTTTATTTTTAAAAAACATTTGGAACTATTTGTGTAGAGGCAGATCTTATTTTCTGCGATGCGTGTTGTTTTTTGGAATTTTCTTTTTGTTAAATTACTGTTATCCCTTTGTTACTAAGAGTCTGTATGGAATAGATGTGCATCTTCAGGATCCATATCTTGTTTATTTTTTTTCCGGCGCTTTTTTTCATTTTTATTATTGTAAAGAGAATCGATTTTGTGAATATTGAGTATCCCAATCAGGAGAAGGATATGACCTTTTTGTTTTTATTTTCGACTCTTTTCGTGTTTTTATTTCCTACTTTGAGGGGTTACCTCAATCTTTCCGTTGATGGTTATGATGCGGTTATTCTTTCAAAGTATTATTTTCAAATCGTTGTCGCTAATTTCTTTTTGTTTTTGACTGTTTTCGGTTGGAATTTTTTCAGGCGCTATTTGAAAGAGCTTTTGTTGATACTGTTTGCGGTGTTTCTTTATATGTCTGCTCAGCTTCTGGTATCTGCTCACTGGTCGTTCTTTTCCAATATGATTGTGTTTTCTTTGTCTAAAATTTTGCCTTTTTTTTCTTCAGAGTCTTTTGTTAATTTTGAGAATTTTAATATACGGGTTAAAGATTTTTCCGTATATATCGGTCCACCATGTGCTGGAATTTTTTCATTGTTAACTTTTGTGTTTTTCTTTGCGATTTCTTCCGTATTTATGAGTGATGGTAGGAGGTTTAAGTGGTTGAGATTTTTTGCGGCTTTTTTCGTAGGATTGGTGGCTGTTGTTTTGTTGAATTTGCTTAGAATAACTATTATTCTGATGATTGGGGGATATGTTTCCAAGGTTTTAGCGATAGATTTATTTCATGAATATCTTGGGGCTTTATTTCTAGTTCTGGTTTTTTTCGTTTATATCTATTATGTAATACCAAGGTTATATTGGAGGAATAGTTTAAAAGGCGCTATTTGAGTACGCTATTTTAATTGTATTTTTCCTCGTGGATGGAGGTGTCTTCGAAGCCTTTGGATTTTAGTAGTGTGACCACGTCGTTAATCATATCTTTGAGGCCGCAGATGTAAATTTCGGTGGTTTTTGGGTCTGGGTTCATTTTGTCTAATATTTCCGTGACGCGGCCGCTTGAGCCTGCCCATGGATCATTTTCCGGGCGGGAAAGTGTGTATTCGACGGTGAGGTTTGGATATCTTGCGGATAAATTTTCAAAATGGTTTTTATAGAAAACATCTTTGACGTGACGTAAGCCAAAAAGTAAGTGCATTTTTTGCCTATTCCCCTTATTTAATTCATCTTCGATAATCGATTTCATGGGAGTGATACCGGTGCCGGTGGCGATAAAAAGAGCGAGTTTTTCCGGAGTGGTTTGGAAAATTAATTTGCCGCTTGGTCCCATGAATTCCACTTTGTCACCGATTTTCAAACTATTCAGCCAGTTGCTGCCGCGTCCGTCATGGACTACTTTAAGGCATGTGGCTAGGATATTTCCGTCTTTTATTGGAGCGTTGGAGAGGGAATAGGCCCTGAAGCATGGTGGCACTTTATCCGTAACTTTATAAGTCACAAATTGTCCGGCCACAAAATTGAAGGGCTGCGGTGTCTCAAATTCCAGTTCTATTACATCTTCCGTGAATTGCTGTTTGTTTTTAACTATGGCGGTGTTTAGGGGCATAGGTTGTGGGCTATATTTTGATTTGGAGGGTTGCGAGAAAATTTGTTGGAGGCGCCATCCAGATTCGAACTGGAGAATAACGGTTTTGCAAACCGCTGCCTTACCACTTGGCCATGGCGCCTTATTTTAAAAGATCTCTCTCTCTAAACTCACAATGCCCACTCGGCTTTGCCTCGTGGCTGCTGGCAGGCCCTGTAGGAATCGAACCTACGCTAAGAGTTTTGGAAACTCGTGTACTACCATTATACTAAGGACCTATAAATGTCGAGCCAGCTGATGATACAAAGCACTGAGCTTTTTGGCAATAGAAGCATCAAGATATCTAATAGAAATACATCCGTGGTAGCCCTCCTTTTGACGAATTTTCGTGTTTGGTTTGCGGTAAAACTTATGAAATTGTGAAGTATGGATATTTGTTACTTTCGACCAAAATTTCAATTCTTCTTTTTCTTCATGGTAATCGTGTAAATGGATTAATGCTCTAAATTTTCTCTCATCCAAGTTTACTTTAACATAAAGCTCTCCAGCATTTCACCTATAGCGTTTACGACGCTTTCATCTTCATTTGGTAAGTAGGCGCCGGTTATTGTGTAAGCGGTGCTATTATTTATTACGTGTAATTGTTTGAAATGAATTATTTGTTCACTGGCCGATTTTTTTCCTTCAAATTCCGTGGAATATGTGTTTTTTCCTTCTTTTTCATTAACTAATTGGTATCCAATTAGATTATTTCTCGTGATTTCCAAACTGCTTTTCGCAAAATCTTTTACAGGCATAGTTGAGTCAACTTCTTTTTGCGCAATATTTATATTAGCGGTAAAAAGATCACTTTTTACGTGATTTCTGAATCCGATGATTGTTTCTGCGGGTACATTGCTGGTAAAGCTGCTTTTGTCGATCGTTTCCCATTGCATCGGAATTTGTAAACTAAAATTATCGTTTTCATAAATTTTGTTTCCTTCTTTTAATGGAGTTGTGCTTGTCGTGGTGGTGCTGTCACTGCTGCCGCATGCGGTAAGAAAAAGAGTAGAAAAAAATCCAATGCTGACGGCTAAATGTTTAAGTTTCATATAATGAGTTAGGTGCTTTTGCATTATTTTATCATATTTAATTATACACGGCTACGCCGTGGGTTGACTTTGCATAAATAGTGTATAGACTCAGGCTTGTTTTATTACTGGCAGATTTATGAAAATAGGTATTCTTTCCTATCGTTCATTGAGCAATACGGCTACGAAGGAAGAAATTGAGCTCAAAAAGGTAGCTAGAGAAAGGGGTCATGTAGCGCGTATTTTTCGTGCTTCAAAATTCCAATTAATTTTTGATTCCAAATCTCCGTGGCTTTTGTATGACGGTAAACCTTTTGAGAATTACGATGTGATGATTACAAGACCTTCTATTTTGAATAATGTGGACTTGCATGTGTCATTGATTCAGCAGATGGAAATGATGGGGATTTCTTTGTTCAATAGATCTCATGCGATTCAGGCTGCAAAAAATAAAATTAAGACGATGCAGATTTTGGATCATTATGGTATTCCAATTCCCAAAACCATGGTGGTTAGGAGGAAGGATGATTTGATGGAGGCTTCAAAGTTGCTTGGTGGTTTTCCTATTATAGTGAAGCAGCCCGTTGGTTCATTTGGTGTTGGTGTTACTATTATTGAAAGTATGCGTGCTTTGAAATCATTTTTACTTTGGGATCAGCCGATGTACCTTTTGCAGGAATTTGTGAAATATTCTAAAGGAAAAGATATTAGAATTTTTGTGGTAAATGGGCGAGTTGTCGGTTCTATGATGAGAAAAGCCAAAAAGGGAGAATTTAGATCCAATATAGAATTGGGTGCCGTAGGTAGGCCGGTGGAAATTACAGAGGAAGAGGCTTCCATTGCTTTGCGTTCGGTGCAGGCTTTGGATTTAACTTATGGTGGTGTCGATGTGATAAGAGGAGCAAATGGGCCTGTTGTTTTGGAGGTTAATTCCAATCCGGGTTTCAAGGAATTGGAAAAATCTACCGGAGTAAGTATTGCCGGAGCGATTGTAGATTACGCCATTGAGTATGGTACGAGACACAGGCAAGCTACTACTAGTACTTAGCGTTTATCAATGATACTGTCTATCAGGCCGTATTTTTTGGCCATTTCGGCATCCATGTAGTTATCACGATCTGTGTCCTTTTCTACTGTCTTGAGTGGTTGACTGCTATGTTTGGCAAGAATGCCATTTAAAATGTGTTTAGTTTTCTTAATGTGATCAGCATGAATAATGATGTCGGAAGCTTGACCTTCTGTTCCACCTAAAGGTTGGTGAATCATTACTTCGGAATTTGGTAAACAGAATCTTTTTCCTTTGGCTCCACCCGTGAGAAGTACTGCGCCCATGGAAGCGGCCATACCGAGACATACTGTAGATACATCCGGTTTTATATACTGCATAGTATCATAGATAGCTAAACCGGCCGTGACGTGACCACCGGGACTATTGATATACATAATAATATCTTTTTTCGGATCTTCGTTTTCCAGGAATAGTAATTGAGCGACAATCAAGTTTGCTACATGGCTATCAATTCCGGTTCCCAAAAAAATTACACGGTCTTTAAGTAAGCGAGAGTAGATATCAAAGGATCTTTCTCCGGCGTGAGTTTTTTCAATTACGGTTGGAATAAGAATAGATTCAGATTTAATCGGATCAAAGGCTGAGGAGTGCATAGGATGAAATTTAAGGATTATTTCTAATAAGGACTCTAATCATTATATCAGAATTTGAGTTTTCTTTCAGGTTGTTGGAATTGACGCATTGGAGTCATCATTGTGAAATAAGCGTTATATGGTTAAAAATTGGCTTTTCAAGCTGTAAATCGGCTCATTCAATAGTCTTGATAAATTCGTGTTGACTTTGTTTTTGATTTTGAATACACTTCCGATGCTCTGGAGGTGGTTAGTAATGATTCCTCCTAGGATTTCTTCCAAAAACAGCCGTTCTTTAACATCTAGAATGTAATAGAGAAAAATTTGAGTTTTTCTCACAGCAAATGATTTAAATATCAGCGTTGTGAGTCATTATACAAACATTTTGGTTTTGCCTTCGGGCTTACCAACTTAATCTCGTAAAGAGATTTCTTTTTAACGAAGAGTTTGATTCTGGCTCAGGGTTAACGCTGGCGGTATGTCTAATACATGCAAGTCGAGCGCCTCGCAAGAGGAGCGGCGAACGGCTGAATAACACGTTGGTACCTGCCTTGAACTCAGGGATACCCCGTAGAAATACGGGTTAATACCGGATAGTCCCGAAAGGGTAAAGATTTATCGGTTCAAGAGGGGCCTGCGGCCTATCAGATAGTTGGCGAGGTAACGGCTCACCAAGTCTATGACGGGTAGCTGATCTGAGAGGATGATCAGCCAGAATGGAACTGAGACACGGTCCATACTCCTACGGGAGGCAGCAGTAAAGAATCTTTCGCAATGGGGGAAACCCTGACGAAGCGATACCGCGTGGGCGATGAAGGTCGCAAGATTGTAAAGCCCTTTTTTGGAGGAATAATTCTGAAGGTACTCCAAGAATAAGCACCGGCTAACTCCGTGCCAGCAGCCGCGGTAATACGGAGGGTGCAAGCGTTACCCGGAATCATTGGGCGTAAAGCGTCCGCAGGTGGTTTGTTAAGTCGAGTATTAAATCTTGAAGCCCAACTTCAAGCCTGTACTTGAAACTGGCAAGCTAGAGTTTTTCAGAGGTACGTGGAATTCTGTGTGTAGGGGTAAAATCCGTAGATATACAGAGGAACACCAAAAGCGAAGGCAACGTACTGGGAAACAACTGACACTCATGGACGAAAGCGTGGGGAGCGAACGGGATTAGATACCCCGGTAGTCCACGCCTTAAACGATGGATACTAGGTGTTAGAGGATTCGACCCCTCTAGTGCCACAGCTAACGCGTTAAGTATCCCGCCTGGGAAGTACGGTCGCAAGATTAAAACTCAAAGAAATAGACGGGGACCCACACAAGCGGTGGAGCACCTGGCTCAATTCGATAGTGAGCGAGGAACCTTACCTAGGTTTGACATCTCTGGAATTCTGCGGAAACGTGGAAGTGCCTTTTGGAACCAGAAGACAGGTGCTGCATGGTTGTCGTCAGCTCGTGCCTTGAGGTGTTCGGTTAAGTCCGTAAACGAGCGCAACCCATGTTCTGTGTTGTTTTTTCACAGGAGACTGCCGATTCAAAGTCGGAGGAAGGTATGGATGACGTCAAATCAGCATGGCCCTTATACCTAGGGCTGCACAGGTGCTACAATGGTCGGTACAATGGGTAGCAATGGAGTAATCCGGAGCCAATCCCACAAAGCCGATCTCAGTTCGGATTGAAGGCTGCAACTCGCCTTCATGAAGCTGGAATCGCTAGTAAACGCGTATCAGCAATGGCGCGTTGAATATGTTCCTGGGTCTTGTACTCACCGCCCGTCACACTATGAAAGGTAGGAGCACCCGAAGTTCCCTTAGCCGTAAGGCGGGGACCTAAGGTGAAACTACTGATTGGAGTGAAGTCGTAACAAGGTATCCGCAGGAGAACCTGCGGATGGATCACCTCCTTTTATGGAGATACAAAGAGTTGCAAACTTATGGGTTGGTTAACCACTCATAAGAATGCAAAATTCTTATGGTCGAACTATTTGCTTCGGTAGATAGTTTAAAAAGTCCAGTCGCAAGACTGGCAAAAAAAAGTCCTCGCGCAAGCGAGGCAAGACTCATTTTTTTCTCTATTACATTCTGGATGTTAAGGCTAAGACCTCAGCGGAGGTCTTTTTCTTTTTGTAAGATTAATTGTATTAGATTATCTACTTCGTTTTCAGGCCTCGTATCTAATCCAATACAATTAATCTTCTACTCGCATTTCAAAAAAAAGGCCTCCATTGTGAAGGCCTTTTTCAGTGTTGCTAATTTACTTATTTATTCACCGATCCGGTTGCGAATTCATAGACGTAGCTATGCTGGTTCTCGAATCCATTCAGGCCGAGGGTGTACCTTAGAGTATTAGATTTTTTGTCATAGCTATCACACTTTATAACCATGGACTCGTTTGCCAAGTCTTTTTCGAGTTTAAATCCAGGTACGGAATAGCTCTTAATTTCTCCTCCATGCATTCCGGATTCGATGCAGTTGTAGAAATGTTTAAGGTCATAAGTAAAGCCATATAGCCCTCTGGTAGGTCCAATATCATGAATGACTTTGTTTGTTGCTATGTCGTAAATTTTACCCTCATTTGATTCCGCACCAGTTTTAAAATACATCAGATAATCTCCACCATAGCTTATCTCCACATTGTTGAATTCTTCATATTTGGATTTTTTGGCGGTATCAATAATTTTTTTATTTCCTTTTGTTACAAGGAAGAGAGTTGTGACATCTCCATCTTCACCATAAACGAATCTTAGAGCAGGTGATTCATCTGTTGAGGTAGAGGAAATTGTATTTAACAGTTTTCCTTCAACTTGCATTACTATGCGAAATTTTTCTTTGGAACCGTCATCGTTTTCAAGTTCAACAATGAAGTCATATTGATTTGGGGCAACTGTAATGAAATCGAGAAATTCTGTTGCTTTAAGATTTTTGTACCATCCTTTAAAAACGCTAAGGTCCATAGTTTTATACTTCTTCATTGCATAAGCTTCATCCAAGTCTCCTTGTGCCAGTCTATTATAGTAAAGTTCGATTAACTCTTGGTTTGGTGAAGAAGTAGTAGTGGTGGTGGTTTTATCCGGTTCATTTGTTTTGGCCGGTTCATTTGTCTTGATTTCATTGATAATTTTTGTTTCAACCGGATCTTCGGCTGCTACTTTTTCAACTATAGTTTCTGTCTTTTGGTTTTCAAAATATTCAAATCCCTTAAATCCTAAAATTAAAATAATCGCAGCAATTAAAGCTAAAATAAGAGACTTGGTACTGAATAATTTCATAATTGAGGGTAAGGAAATTAATATTGTTTTAATAATATCACAATTTTTACAACAAAAAATAGACTCCCTTGCGGAAAGTCTGTTTTATGATGGTGGAGCTGAAGGGAGTCGAACCCTTTACCTCCTCGGTGCAAGCGAGGCGCTCTAGCCAAGTGAGCTACAGCCCCATGTTCTTATCAGATCCATGAAGAACAGCGGTATATTACGGAAACTGCTCTTTCTTTGCAAGATAAAATTGTGGATTTACTTATCCTTTTGAATCATTTTTCTCGAGTCTTTTTTCGAGTCTTTTCTCTTCCTTGCGATCTGTTGGACGGTTTGATTCTTTTGCTTGCTCATCTCTAATAAGTTTTATTTCTACTGGTCTTTCTTTTGGTCTTTCAATTTCCTTAATTATTGGTTCTCTTTCTTTCCTTTCAAATTTTTCTTCGAATTCTTCACGTATTTCGGAGATTTCCTCCAGGGCTTTTGTTCTTTTAGTTCTTTGAAGAGGTGTTCTTGTCGCATCTGCATTTGGGTCTTTGTCTGGAGTTCTTTCTTGAGCCAGATTTATTTCCACAGGTCTTTGCTTGATTTTTTCATCAGTTTTTCTTTCATTTGTTTTTCTTTCATCAGTTTTTCTTTCATTTAATTTTCTTTCATCAGTTTTCCTTTCCTGAGTTTCCCTTTCATTAGACTCGATTGGTTCATCTGCTACTTCTAGAGCAATGGTTGAGGCTTTTCTTAGGAGTGCGTTTGTTTCTTTTATGGTTGTTTCATCTGTAATACCTTTTACTTGAAGAACAGCTAATTCGCGCATTCTTCTTTTAGCCATCTTGCTGTAATGCTCTGTTTTGGCTTCTGGGGTTGTGGCAAAGAGCTCTTCTACGTTTTCAGTGGAACGCTTTAGTGGATACAAAATGCTGCCGTTGGTTACTTCATCACTATTGTAGGCGTAGAGTGTTGTAGAACTGAACAACACCAAGATGAATGCGGATGCAAATTGAGTTTTGAATCTCCATATTCTCTTGAGGAATGTTTTTTTTTGCTCTTCTTTTGGTGCTTCGTGTTGTAGATGAAAACGTTCACGTAACTTTACTTTGAGCATTTGTTCAAAGTTTTTGTCTGCCTTAGCATCTTGGGCGATGCTATGTAAGATTTTCTCTAGTTGTTGATCGTTATTCTTTTCTGACATTTTAGTTTGATTGGTATTTAATATGTTCCAGCTTTCTTTTTAAATCTTGTAAGGTGCGGTGTATTATTACTCTAATGTTGTTTTCTTTATCTTTAGTTACTTTGGCTATTTCTTCGTATGAATATCCGGAGAAGTATCTGAGAATCACGAGTTCTTTCTTGTTTTCAGGCAGAGTGTTTATTGCTTCAATTATAATTTCTTTCTCTATTTCGTTCTGGGCTAATTGTTTGGTGTCGCCGGGATCTTTTAGTTCGTTTGCCAGATCGTCTATGGAGCTGCTCGCACGATTCTTATTTGAGCGGAAATAATCGATCAGATAATTTTTGGTAATCTGGAAAATCCATGATTTAAAGCTGCCTTTCTCTTTACTGTATTGTTCAAAATTTTCTATAGCTTTTAAAAATATTTCCGAAACAATATCTTCCGCCAGCGACCTGTCTCTATTGGTACGCATGTAAACATAACCAAAGACTTGCGGCATATGATCCTCGTAATATTTGTTGAATTCTTCGAAGTTTGGCATTGGCTACACAGCTAGGTATACTATATAAGTGTTAGGATATTACACCTTTTTTTATATTTTTTAAATGCTTGAAGTTTTAGTTACCTTTGTTTTTACATTTTTGATCGTCTGGACGGCTTGGTTTTGGCTTAAGGTAGTGCTTTTGGCACTACTGCTTGTGCTCGTTTTTCCCGGTGTTTATGCCATGGTTAGGGGTGCTCCTTTTGTGCCGAGTATGAATAAAGCGATTGAGGGGATGTTGAAATTGGGAAAATTTAAGGGGACTGACAGGGTGGTGGATATTGGTTGCGGTGATGGTAGAGTTATTAGAAGAATTGCTAGAGGAAAAGTAAAGGAGGCTGTCGGTTATGAACTTTCCATACCCACTTTTTTGTTGGCGAGGTTGAGGACTTTTTTTGCCGGGGGAAAAGAAAAAATTCGTTTCGGGAATTTTTGGCATCAGGATTTGTCTAAATATGATGTGATTGTTTGTTTCTTATTGATTGAAGCAATGACTAATTTTGAAAAAGATATTTGGCCGAAATTGAAAAAGGGGACAAGAGTTATTTCAAATGCTTTTAAATTAAGGGGTGTGAAGATCACGGCAGAGAAGGATGGAGTCTATCTGTATGTAAAAAAATAAATTGACTCCTGGTTGTCTTTCCAGTAGCTTTGTCTTCGCAAATTTGTTTTGCATATTTAGGGCGAGTAGCTCAGGTGGTTAGAGCGCGACACTGATAATGTCGAGGTCGGAGGTTCGAGTCCTCCCTCGCCCACCATTTATATATCCATCATGTATGGATATTCTTTTTTAATTTGTTTTTTGTTGATGTCTCTGGTAGTTTTGTCTCTTAGTTTATTATTAATTTCCCATGGAACAAAAATCTCCACTCAATACTGCTCCGGGAGAATTATATGGTGATCATCTGAGGGAGCTGCAGACGAGTATAGCGGAAAACTTGAGCAACCATGAATTTGATGCCGTGGTATTTGCCTCGGGTCAACCTGTCCCTCATCATCGTGATGATAACGCTCCGGCTTTTCGCGGCAATGCTGATTTTATGAGAGTGGTTGGTGGTTTGGATGCTGAGCGTGATGAAAAAACTGCGGCCGTTGGGGCAAGGTTGGGTTATACTGCCGGACATTTTGTGGTGCTTGATCTGGAAAGTGAAAAACCAACTCTTTTTGTGAATTCTGATCCCAAGAGTCCTTGGTATATGCCACCGGCTATTTCAGAAGGTGCCGGACAACATTTTAATCTAAATGTTGGTACGCCGAACGAAATACGTAGTGCTTTGAGAGCTTTTTTGGATGGGAAAAAGGTGGCAGGCGTTGGTAGAAAATCTGATTTTCAAGGAGTTAGTGGAATAAAAAATGATCCTGTGGATTTTTTGAAAGTTTTAGATAGAAATAGTTTAGCAAAAACTCCTTTTGAAATAGCTGCTTTGCGGTTAGCTAATGTTAATACGGCTCGTGGGCATGAGGCTGCTTTGGATAGTTTTATGAATGGTGGAACTCAAGGAGAAGTTTTAATGGCTTTTTCAGCAGGTGCTAAACAAAGAGAGGCTTATCAGTCATATCCACCAATAGTTGGTATAGGTAAGCATGCTGCCGTTTTGCATCATGAGGGCGGAGATTTTGATTTTAATTTGGGAGATCATTTGTTGCTTGATGCTGGAATGACTCATTTGGGTTATCCGGCGGACGTGACGTCGACTTTTTTGAGACATGATGCTAATCCTGTTTTCAGGGAGGTGGTTAAAGGTTTGGATATTATCCAAAGAGATATAGTGAAAATGCTGACTGTTGATTCCAATTTCAATGAGATGCAGCGTGCGATGCATATAAGGATTGGGGAGCTTTTGATTCAGGTCGGTATTTTGAGGAATTGTAGTGCCGAGGAAGCGGCGGTGGCTGGTTATACAAAAGTTTTTTGTCCACATTCCATAGGTCATTCTTTGGGAGCAAGAGTTCATGATCGTGGAATGCTCGAGCTTGGCAAAAATGGAAAGCCTATAATGATGACAGATAAGAATCAGCCGGATTCGATATTGAATGGTACGGTAGTGCGCAGACCTTTTGTTGAAAATCAAGTGATGACGGTTGAGCCGGGGATTTATTTTATCAAAGGATTGCTTGATAAGCATCGTAGTGATGCTGAACATTTTGATTGGAAATTAATTGATATGTTGGAGGGTGGGGCGAGGATTGAAACCAATGTTTGGGTTACGCGTCAGGCTTTGAGTGGCAATGTAGATTTAACCAGATTGGCTTTGCCAAAAGGTACCAATGCCTAGTATAGTGGGCGAAATAAAATAAATTTTATGGATCGTTGGATTGCATTACTGCTAGGTTGCCCACTCGGATTTGTAATTATGTATTTTCGCAGATCGATTAAAGAATTTATTGGTGAGGTTGGTTTTGCTGAACAGTATTTAGGAATGGGTGGAACAAATACTTTAGTAGTATTGATTGGAATGTTAGTTTTTATTGGTTCCTTAATGTACTCCTTGGGAACTTTTCAGTCTCTTTTGGGTAATACTCTTGGGTCGTTTTTTTAATGCGAAGCTTACTGGTTACTATTTTTCCGCATAAATAAGCGGTTTTTGTGAGTTATAGAGTTTTCTTTTAAAATGATGTTGACATTGTTATCTCTCATAAATATAATGGCGAGGCATTTGGGATACATAACAGATTAAAAATAAGAAACTTAATGCAGAAAAAATCAGCTACTTACCCTTTAGGTTAATGACTTTTGTCTAATGAAGTCGTAGCTTGAAGGGTGCGTAGCAATACACACCCTTTTTTGATCCTTGAAAACTAGTGGCATATAAATAAATTTTTTTTTACCAATTACTAGTTAAAGTAATTGGTTCTCTGTAATTTCAAAATAAGTTACTTATGAGCAAAGAGTGAATGCCTCGACTCTAAACTCCGATGAAGGACGTAGCTAGCTGCGATAAGCTTTGGTGAGCCGCTAAGCAGGCTTTGACCCAGAGATTTCCGAATGGGGAAACCCATTCCGAGTAATGTCGGAAAACCGTACACTGAATAATTAGGTATACGGAGGACACCCAGCGAACTGAAACATCTTAGTGGCTGGGGAAAATAAATCAAACGAGATTCCCGTAGTAGTGGCGAGCGAACCGGGATCAGCCTAAACCTTATTCTACGGAATAGGGGGTTGTAGGACCTCAATATGAACGTTATTTCTATTAGTCAAACGTCCCTGGAAAGGGCGACCACAGAGGGTAATAGTCCCGTCGACGAAAATAGGGTAAATTTCTAGAGTGTTCCTGAGTAGGATCGGACACGTGTAATCCGGTTTGAATCTGGGGGGACCATCCTCCAAGGCTAAATAGGTTTAGAGATCGATAGTGAACAAGTACCGTGAGGGAAAGGTGAAAAGCACCCCGGTTAGGGGGATGAAATAGAACCTGCAACTCTTTGCTTACAACGATTCGGAGCCGCAAGGTGACGAAGTACTTTTTGTAGAACGGACCAACGAGTTAGCTGTGCGGCGCATGGTTAAGGGATTAATACCCCGGAGCCACAGTGAAAGCGAGGGTGAATAACCCGTAAGTGTCGCGCACTAGACCCGAAACTGAGTGATCTATCCATGGTCAGGTTGAAGGTAGCCGAGAGGCTGCTGGAGGACCGAACCGACTAGTGCTGCAAAACTAGCGGATGAATTGTGGATAGGGGCGAAAAACCAATCGAACTCAGAGATAGCTGGTTCTCCTCGAAATAGCTTTAGGGCTAGCCTCATAATAATAACAGTAGGGGTAGAGCGCTGTTTAGACTAGGGGACGAAATAAGTCTACCAAATCTAGATAAACTTCGAATACTACTGCGAGTTTTATGGGAGTCAGACAGTGACAGCTAAGTGCCATTGTCAAAAGGGTAACAGCCCAGATCGCCATCTAAGGTCCCAAATAAAGTCTAAGTGGAAAAGGATGTAGAATTGCGTATACAACCAGGAGGTTGGCTTAGAAGCAGCCATTCCTTTAAAGAGTGCGTAACAGCTCACTGGTCTATGCGATTCCGCGCCGAAAATATAGCGGGGCTCAAGACTTTAACCGAAGATGCGGATGGTATGTGATTTCGATCACGTACCGTGGTAGAGGAGCGTTCCTGTCAGCGTCGAAGTCGAACTGTGAAGTTTGATGGAGCGTCAGGAAGTGAAAATGTTGGTATGAGTAACGAAATTCAAGCGAAAAACTTGAACACCGAATGTCCAAGGTTTCCCAAGCAACGGTAATCGACTTGGGGTTAGTCGGTCCTAAGGCCAGGCAGAAATGCGTAGCCGATGGATAACAGGTTAATATTCCTGTACAATTTAATAGTCGTCAAAGCAATGTTGGAAAGATTTGATTGTTGACTTTTGAAGGCTTCGGCCCGATAAAGAAGACTTTCTTTGATTGAAAGCGGCGCTAGCTCAGGGGTGACGCAGAAGGATAGCTGGAGCGTGTTAATGAATTCACGTGCAAGCTGTTAGCTTATGTCTCTAATTGGTAAATCCGTAGAGGCTCGCGAGCAGTGATGCAAAATGCTCTGTCTTTGACAGGGTGATTCCAGCGATTTCAGCTGCCAAGAAAATCCTCGGTAGCGAGAATATTAAGTTTCCGTACCGCAAACCAACGCAGGTGGACGAGTCGAATAGACTAAGGTGAGCGAGTAATCTATTGC
>CALRGV010000010.1 GCA_943358175.1 Candidatus Peribacteria bacterium | reverse complement strand
GTGGCATTCTTACATTTAGTTAGCTGATCATCAAATTTCATCGGGTCACCCTTCTTAAGATATTTCACCGCCTTCGCGCCAAATCCAAGTCTCGCACCTCCATCCTCAGGTGGAATACAAATTCCCACCGGACAACCAGTCTCCTCCGTACCGTCCGCACAAGCATTACAGAAAATACATCCTTCACCGGCCTGCAACAAAGAAGTACCAAAACCAAATTCATCCGCACCCATAATGGCCAATTTCACTACATCAGCTCCGGTAATAATTCCCCCATCAACCTCAATTCTCATTTTATCCACCATGCCCACTTTCTTCAAACTCGCAAACATTTCCAAAATACCAAGCTCAAGCGGTGAACCGGTATGTCTGGTAGCGCTGGACTTAGCCGCACCGGTACCACCTTCACGACCACTCGCTGTAACCTTATCAGCCCCGGCTTTTGCCACACCGACTCCGATAGTACCAATTCCGGCTTTTGTAGTAACTTTCACGCTCACGGTCTTGATTTGCGGATGCACCGCTCTGATATCCCAAATCAATCTCATCAAATCTTCAATCGAATAAATATCATGCTGAGTTGGCGGTGAAATCAAATCATTGCCCTCGCGCGTACCTCTTTGTTTAGCCAAACGTTTATCAATCTTATGACCTTTCACGTGCCCACCTTCATATGGTTTTGCACCCTGCCCAATCTTTATTTGCATTTCACCATCATCCCCGACACTCATAATATAATAGGCATCCACACCAAAACGTCCGGAAGCAATTTGTTTAGACATGCTACATGCTTCCGCAAATTCCGCACCCGGATGTCGTGAAGCATCCTCACCACCCTCACCACTACCGGACTTTGGACGTGGATCGAGTCTCTTGCTGTAACCTTTATCAAAATCTTTTGGAGCAAATCCCAATGGCAATTCACCATTACACATTTTGTGCGAAGGATCATAAATTTGCGGCATCAATTCTTCCGCCAATTCATTAATTGCTACTGCAATAGCCGCGTGCGCCACACCATTCAAAGCACCATCAGACATCTGTGCCCCTCTGAAATGCCTACAAATAATTGAAGCTACGGATTCTACTTCCCCAAGTGGCAACTCACAGCCATCTTCTCTTTCCGATCCCCAGACAAAATCCAACAAATCACGCAAGAAAATCGGATCACGCTCATTATCAATATACTCAACCAATTTTTCATAAGCCTCATCCGGAGTTTTAACGTCTTCTTGCAACAAAATCTGGTTCATCCATTTCATCACTTGACCTTTACGTGAACTAGCTTCTTTCACACTTCTAAACCTGGCTTTCTCTTTCAACCTCTCAATCTGATCTTCCACCAAATCATCAAAATCCAAACCTCCTATACGTGAAGCGTTATATGGAAAATATTTCTGCGCAATCTCATGTGAAAGCCCCAAAATCTCAAAATAGCACGACCCCTTATATGCACCATTTGTCACCACTCCATACTTAGACATCACCACTTTAAACTGTTCAATCATCGCCTTTTGCAAATTTTCCATACGCTGTTCGACCGGAACATCTTCCTTTTTATCATTTTTAAACTTCACGGCATCACTGCTAACCATCTCCCATAAAAGACGTGGATAGACAGCATCGGCACCTTGAGCCACCAAAAGCGCCATATCATGAGTTTCCACGACATCCATCGTATCAAAAACCAATTTCACATTATCCCTAAGACCTTTTGCTCTCAAAGCCTGATGTATACCGGACACCAAAAATACCGGTGGAACAAAAAGCCTTTCACTGTTTCCACAAGCTTTATCACTTAAAACAATTATCGGCGGAGCCCCTTCCTCATCCGCAATTTCAACCACTCCTGCAATTATTTCATCCAATCTTTTCTGCATATCCGAACCAGATGCTCCATCAAAAGTAGTATCTATCACCACATGCTTTGGCTTATCACCATTCTCCAATTTATTACCTTCTATAAGTTCCTTGAATTGAGCCGGATTCAACAAAGAAGATTCTGCAATAAACTCAGCATAGGATTCGTAATTATCAGGATCGTACTGATCTAATTGCTTTGGATCCTTTCCTAGAGTTACTCTGGTATCCATAGCATCGCCTTCTCGGAGTGGATCCACCGGAGGATTTGTCACCACACCACCCATTTGAGCAAAATATTCCGCCACCCTCAAACGCGCCAAAGACAATATCGGCAAAGGCCTATCATCTCCCATTCCCTTAATTGGCTCCTTCGAATCCACCACCATGCTTTTAATCACTTCCATTGCATATTGATCACCACCAATCTGATTCCAAAGTTTAATTAAAAGTTCCGCTGAAGGTTTTTCAGCCCCCTCGGAAATTAATTCATGAGGCTTTTGATCAAGAAAAAAGAAACGCTTATCACCGGTCACTTTCAAACGAGTCTGCTGAGCAATTCTTTCAATAGCCACTTCCGGCAGCACCAAATGTCCCTTATCAACATAAGCAATATCACCACCTTGCAATCTATGAGCAAATTTCAGTTCACTCAAATTTACGGCGGGAGCACCAACTTCCGAACTACCAACCACCACCTTATCATTTCCATAAATCCAAAAAGTTCTAAGACCCATATTATCCATCGCTATACTAATTCTCTTTCCCGTGACAGACACAATTGCCGCAGGACCCTGTCCGGAACCCAAAGGTCCCTGAGTACGCCAAATATCATCATTTAAAGCATTTACTTTATCAGAATATCTCCATTTATCATCAGTCGCCCTGGCCATTCTTCTCAGCAATGCCTGATGGGATTGCACTCCATGAGCCATTAAAACCTGAACCATTCCATCAAGATGCATGGTATCACTTCTACCGTGTGAAACAGTCACGCAATCCTCCCCTTCACCAGTTATACCCAAACGTCTTTCCAGATCAGCCTGCGCGCTACTTTGAGCCGCATCACTCACAAGTTCTCCGTTATGAAATAGCTTTCTTCCGGGCTGAGTATTAGGCCAAGTCACTTCGGTATTTGTACCCATTCTGGCATGAAAACCAATATTTCTGGAAACCAACATTGGATCATTAAGATCTGTATAAAGATGCCTGAATTGTCCTGGTGTTGCTTTAGCTTTATAGGTTACTGTCGCCGCATTCAAAGAAACCGGATATACCCCGCGCATTTCCCTCTCCACTCTTTGTTGAGCATAAAAAAGTTGTTGATCGTAATGATGTTTCAACATTCCCGGCTTTGGGGAATACATCAATTGCCAAACAGAAGGCCTTGTGGCATTCACATGGCCGGGCAAAACGGAATCATTAAGAGGAACCTTCCTCCAACCATGCACATGCACACCTTGCTGCTTCATTATCGATTCAATTCTTTTTTTCTGTGATTTAGGATCTTCACCAAGTTCCGGTTCAAAAAAGAACATACCAACGGAAAGTTGATCATGTCCTTCAATATTCATACCATTCCCGGGATGAGCCTCAGCATATTGTTTCGCCCAAAAATCCCTGGAACTCCCAGTTTCAAAAATCACACCGGCACCATCTCCCGCTTTAAAAGCCTCACCGGTTCTATCCTTCATTCCACAAAGTCCGGTCAAAGCCAAATCTACCGCACTTCTTGTCCCTTCCTTTGTTGAAACAAAGCCAATACCACAACTATCATGATCCTTAGGAACATTGCGCCAAAAAGGACCAACTCCCTGAAGACGATCATACTCTTTACCCTCTTTGTAAATCAGTCTATTTTCCGTAAACATTGCCCAAATATACTTAAAGGAGAGCAAGGTAACAGAAATAAACCGCTAAATACAACAATAAAACCCTAAAACATATTTACTAAAAAGGTAAAATAATGGCTAATTAATATTATCTTTTTCAATTCAATTTGCTAGAATCAACAATAGAAAAATAATCCTCCATCCTCATGCCTAAAAAAATCACCAAAGAATCGATCAAAAAAACAATTAAGAAAGTACGCAGTCGTCGCAACAGTCTACTGAAAGAACTGCGTCGCTCAGATTTTCGCGTGACAATTTTTGGTTCCGCCCGCACCAAGCCCGATGATAAAATTTACATACAAGTTTTCAATTTAGCTAAAGAAATTGGTGAACAAGGCTTTGATGTCGTAACCGGTGGTGGTCCCGGACTAATGGATGCCGGCAATGCCGGTCACGAAGCCGGCGATCCCAAAAATCATTCCGACAGCATCGGTTTAGCAATTAAATTACCTCACGAACAAGGCGACAACAAACATCTCGATCTTCGCAAACATTTCGCCAAATTCTCAGATCGTCTGGATAATTTTATGGCACTCTCCAGCGTTGTGGTGGTCATGCCCGGTGGAGTCGGCAGTTGTCTGGAATTTTTCTACACCTGGCAATTAATTCAAGTGGGACATATTCATCCAATCCCAATTATTCTCGTAGGAAAAATGTGGAAAAAATTAATGAAATGGGTCAAGAAATATCCTTTGAAAGACGGCCTAATCAGTCCACATGAAATGACTTGTGTACACATCGCAAAAAACAATAAAGAAGCGATGAAAATAATCTTGAAGGCTCATGAAAAATTCGCAAATGGAACAGAACTAAGTAACAAACATTATCTTGAAAGATAAATCAGCCATCGGTCTCATCGGCCTCGCCACAATGGGCGCGAATCTCGCTCGCAATATTGCGAATAAAGGATTCTCAATTAGCGTGTTCAATCGCACCACTGAAAAGACTGATAAGTTTATTAAAGATTTTGGAAAAGAATCTGGAGATAAATTACACGGCAGTAAAACTCTCAAAGAATTCGTCGCCAGTCTCGAAACTCCACGCAAAATAATTCTCCTCGTAAAAGCCGGCAAACCGGTAGATGACATGATTACCGAATTAAGCCCTCTCTTAGACAAAAACGACATCATCATTGACTGTGGAAATTCACACTTCAAGGACACCGAAAGAAGACAAAAAGAGCTCGCCACTCGCAATCTTCACTTCATCGGCTGCGGAATTTCCGGCGGTGAAGAAGGTGCCCTCCACGGCCCATCACTCATGCCCGGCGGAGACAAATCCGCTTGGGAAAAAATTCGTCCAATTTTTGAAAAAATCGCCGCAAAAGATTTCGGAGGAAAACCCTGCGTCGTACATCTTGGAGATTTCGGCAGCGGCCACTTTGTAAAAATGGTCCACAACGGCATCGAGTACGCCATCATGCAGCTTCTAGCTGAGAGTTACGACATTCTCAAAAATCTCGGAAAATTCAGCAATCCCGAACTCGCAAAAATATTCTCCGGCTACAATAAAAATCCGAATCTCAAATCTTTTCTCATCGAAATCACCGCGAAAATTTTCGCAAAAAAAGACCCGGAATCATCTAAAAAAGATGCCTATCTTATCGACTTTATCAAAGATTCCGCCGGCCAAAAAGGCACCGGCAAATGGACCACGGAAATTGCACATGACTTAGGCGTATTCATCCCAACCATCAACGCCGCCGTCGACGCCCGCATAGTCTCCGGCGATACTAAAGGCCGCCAAATGTGCAAAGTCCTAAAACTCACTCCCACAGCCAAAAAACTCACATCAAGCGGAAAGAAAAATCTCATCACTCAATTAGAAAACGCTCTCGAACTCTCCATCATTCTCTGCTACGAACAAGGCGTAGGCCTACTCACTCAATCCAGCAAAGAATATAACTGGAATCTCGACCTGGCGGAAATCACTCGCATTTGGCAAGGCGGCTGTATCATTCGCTCAACCTACCTGAAAAATCTGACAATCGGTCTCGGCAAAGACAAAACTGCCGCAACAAAAATATTCAAAAAAATCACAAACCTATTCGCCGGCCCAAAACAAAAATCCTGGCGCAGACTTCTCACACTCTCTCTCGAATCCGCAATCCCGATCCCCGCTTTCTCCGCCTCACTAAATTTTTACGATTCCTACGCCAAAGCACATCTCCCCCAGAATCTCATCCAAGCCCAACGCGACTTTTTCGGCGCCCACGGCTACGAACGCACCGACAAAAAAGGTTCATTTCACACGGAGTGGGATTGAAATCACTTATAAACCTCTTTCCTATGCGCTACGCTCAATACCACCAATATCACTAAACAATTAGTTTTAATATCCTTTCTGAAAACTATTCTATAGTCGCCCACTCTAAATCTATAAGTTGGAATATCGAATCCAGTTAACTGCTTCGCCTTAACCAAAGGATTAGATAACTTCACAAAAGAATCCATTTTCTTCAAAATTCGAACAGCCATAACCTTATCAATCCTGTCCAAATCTTTTTCTGCCTGATTAGTATAAACAAGACTATAAACCATATTTTTTCTTCAAATCTTCATTACTGATAAACATTCCATCTTCATATTGCTGCCAAGATTCTTCCACCCTATTTTTAAATGATTTTTCCGGATTCATCGGAACAATAATCAATTTATCTTTTTGAATTTCAACCTTGAAATAATCAGTATCAAAACCATCCCTCCACTCTTTTGGAAGAGTAATCTGACCTCTGGAAGTAGAATGCAAAACCTTAACCATAAATAAGCAAATAAGTAAGTACGTAAATAGTATATCAAGAAAGATAAAAAATAACAAGGCCAACCTCAACAAATTTCTCAGAAAAAAAAGACAAAAATAATAAGAATAGCTAATCCAAAATAAACTCAAAACAATTATTGTAGTGAAATCAAAAGAGTCTATAATAAAAATGTTTCCTCATCATCTCTCTCTATGAATTCCTACCACATCGAAAAACCTTTCGCTCTCATAATCTTCGGTGCTTCCGGAGATCTAGCAAAACTCAAACTTTTTCCAGCTCTTTACAGTATGGCGGAACAAAAACATCTGCCAAAAGAATACCATATTGTTGGCTACGCCAGGACCAAAATCGAAAAAGAAAATTTCCAAAAAGAATTCTCGGACAGCATAAAAAATCATTTCAAACATGCGACAAAATCGCATCTCAACGAAACAATTCTCAAAGAACTAACCTCACACGTCAGCTACGTCTCCGGCCAATACGACAAACTGGACGACTTCAAAAAACTCCGCAGCCACTTGAGCAAAATAACAAACAACAAAGAAATCACCACACTCGCCTATTTTTCCGTCCCTCCTCAAGTTTTCCAAAATATCATCGGAAATCTTGGTGAAACAAAGCGTCATGAAAACGAAGACATTCGCCTAATTTTAGAAAAACCATTTGGAGAAGATACCGAATCCGCGCGTGAACTTTTCCACTTTGTGGCTCGTTATTTCAAGGAAGAAAATATTTATCTGCTGGACCACTACCTCGGAAAAGCCGCAGTACAAAGCCTTCTTCACCTCCGCCACTCCAATCGTCTCATCAATATGATGATGAAAGGACCGGAAGTTGCAAACATCCAAATTACCGCTTTTGAAAAACTCGGCGTGACCTCTCGCGCCGGATATTTTGACCAAGTGGGAACCATTAAAGATATGGTGCAATCTCACCTTCTGCAAATTCTCGCGCTTATCACAATGTCCATACCAATTACGGAAAATGCCGTTGGCTTACATCGGGAAAAATACAGTATTCTTTCCGCTTTGAAATTCATTGAATCCAGAAAAAATATCGTCCTCGGCCAATACGAAAGTTACAACAAAGAAAAAGATATTCCAAAAAATTCCAAGACTGAAACTTTCGCAGCCATGAGACTTTTTATCGACCGTGAAAGTTGGTACAAAACTCCAATTTACATTCGCACCGGGAAAAAACTTGATGAAAAACATACTTACGTCGTGGTGGAATTAAAAAAATTTGCTTTTCAACCAAAAGATGAAGAACCAAACCGTTTAATTTTTGAATTACAACCGAATGAAAGAATCAATATTCGCCTTGTCGGTGGGGAAATTAGTACCTCGGGCACCGTAAGCAGTACCACGGAATCTATGCCGGAACACTCCATGCTTCTCCTCGACGTAATCAGAAAACGTCGCCTCCACTTCTTAAGTTTCGAAGAGATCATCGCCACTTGGCAAATCACCGACAAAATTCTGGCCTTCATCGAAAAAGCAAAATTGAAACCGGAAAAATATCCAGATTTTTCACCGGGACCAACAGGACAAGATCAGCTCACGACAATCGACGATTTCAAATGGTTTGACATACCAGAAAAAAAGTAAGCGCAAGAAAAACCTACCACCATTCCATGAACCTCCAATCCATCACCCGTCCCCACGATTTCATCAATGTCTCCGCGGACTTTATTCTGAAAATTATTCGTGAAAAAAAAACTCGCATCAACATCGCTCTCAGCGGCGGCACAACGCCACAAGAAATTTACGAATCCTTAGCCAAAAAGCTGAGCTTCATGCCATTCGCAAATCCTCTCCATTTTTACCAAGTTGATGAACGCTACGTCCCTTCCACTAATAAAGATTCCAATCAAAAAATGATCACAGAATCTTTCGCGCCACTAACAAATTCCTCAGCCGCCTCAAATGTGCACTTTCATTTTTTCGACACCTCTCTCCCCATCGAAAAATCCCTCGCAAAATATTCCAAAGAATTACCAAAAACTTTTGACTTAATGATTCTCGGCATAGGCCCGGACGGTCACACCGCCTCACTTTTCCCAAACTCAAAAGAGCTCACGAGTAAGAAAACAGTTGTCCACAGCATCATGCGAGCACAAGGTGCGAGCACGCAGCAAGACGAACGAACTGGCTCTGCCAGTCGGGAGACGCAGCGAGCTCTACCAATAAAGCCATTTGCCATCCCAAATCGCCTCACTCTCACTTTCGGCCCAATTCTAAAATCCAAAAATCTCCTCGTCCTCCTCAAAAACAAGCCGGAAATTCTCGCGAAACTTCAAAACACAAAAAAAACAGACCTCAAATCTTTCACGAATTTCCCAGCCCTAAAACTCCTCACTCACAAAAATCTCAGCATACGCTCCACGCCATAATTTAAGCCACTTTTTTTCTCAATTCCAATAAAACCCCCTGCACCAATCTACCAATATGGTTTTTTACTTCATCTGCAGATTGTTTTACATGTGCATGCTTCAAAACCTCACCTTTGATCAGCCCATCCGGACCAAGCATCGCTGCATAATTAGTAGCTACACTAAGATAAGCTCTGTTTTGAAAAGCCGGATATCTTTCAGACTGTGAAGCATGTTGCGCCACCATATTTTCAAAGGTAGAGGACATTCCCACGGTAGCCTTGGTAAATTTCTGAAATCTCGGATCGTTTTCGACTCTACCTTGATACCACATCTCCTCCACCAAATGCCTCAAACGATATACATCTTCGGTACTTTCATAATTAGGCCCCGACACTCTCACGTAAGTACCCTCATCTAAAGCTATACCCATCTCCTCGGCAAGCCTCTTAACAATATCTCTCGTTTCAACCGGATAAGAATCCGCTCTATGTGGAAATCTCGGACCAAAGTCCTCATTATTCTGGCCAATCAAAGGATTATCTCCACCAAAATCCATATCGCTATGCATCAACATCAAAGCATTTTTCTTCAAAGTTTGTGGAGTCAAAATTCCTGCAGCATTGGAACCAATCAAATCCTGCACACCCATCAACTGAGCTACTCTAAGCCAAAAAGTAGATCTGCGCGTACTCACTCCTTCATAAGGATGTTCACGCCCGGACTGTGCCATTACCAAACTTCCGTCTGTCGAACCATTCAAAGGACCAATAATCAAAGATCTATCATGCCCAGGAACACCCTCACCCAACATCTCCACTCCTCCTCCATTAAACTTGCCGTAAATTTGATTAAAAGGAATTTTCACCGGCCCGCTGGGTTGCCAAGCCTTTTCCGCATCCATGTATCCATCCGCAAAATCACCCAATCCGGAACCCAAAACAACCATCTGCTTCACCTTTGACCTATCCATTCCATGATCTCTCAATATCAAACCAATTTCTCTCTCAGCTCTCGAAGCATCACTATAACCAAACCTTTCATTACCGTTTGCCATAAAATATTTTTAAATTTAGGCGGTCAAAAGTACCTTCAGCTTGCCAATTTGTCAACATCCAACATAAAATACCCCCATGAATAAAATCACCACCCGGGCCCGCAGCCTCATCATTCAAAAAATCCGCGATTTTTTCGTGCAAAATGATTTTCTGGAAGTGGAAACCCCAATCATGACACCAATTCCGGGAATGGAACCTCACCTCACGCCTTTTGAAACCACTCTCACCCCACCGGCAATTTCGCAACTCTCCTCTGCCACCAAAATTCCAATGTACCTCAATACTTCCCCCGAGTTACAAATGAAAAAGCTGCTCGGCTCACCCGAAGGTTTCGACAAAATTTTCAATATAACCAAAGTTTTCCGCAACGGCGAAATGGACGGCCCGCTGCACAATACGGAATTCACTATGCTCGAGTGGTATAGAAAAAATGCAGATTACAAAGATTTGATGAATGATTGCGAAAATCTTGTTACATTTCTAATCTGTAAAATCCTCCCTAGGGAGGCCAATCAATCCGTAAACACACAAACTACCGACAATTTGACCGTCAACGGTCAGACACAAAATTATTCCATACTTAGTCAAGTCACTAAGTCCCTCTCTTACCAATCCTCGACCATCAACCTCGCCACCCCTTGGCCGCGCTTCACTACCAATGAACTTTTCATCAAATATTGCGACCTAGATCTGCTGGAAAACCAAGACTTTGCCACTTTCAAAAAAACTATCGATGAAAAAGCCTCAAGTCACACCGTCCCATCCAGCTCTGCATCACCCTTCCCCTTTGACTCATCCGGCTGCGCCACCTGGGACGACCTCTATTTCAAAATTTTCTTAAATTATATAGAACCGGAACTCGCAAAAATCAATCAACCGATTTTCATCTACGACTACCCTTCATCACAAGCCGCCCTCGCAAAACGCTCAGCCGATAATACCTTCTTCGCCGAACGCTTTGAGCTCTACATCAAAGGCATAGAACTCGCCAACGCTTTTTCCGAATTAACAGATTCAAAGGAACAACGCGCACGCCTCGAGGAAGAACAAAATCTCCGCAAACAGCTCGACAAAACCGTCTTCCCCATCGACGAAGAATTCCTCACCGCCCTCGACAAAATCGCAACACCCACCTCAGGCATCGCCCTCGGCCTCGACCGCCTCATCATGCTCCTCCTCGATAAAAAATCCATCGAAGAAGTGTTGCTATTTCCGATGAACAACCTCACTTCTCTTGCAAATACTCTCGCCCAAAGGTAAATTCCAAATGTTCGAAAATTTGCGCACACAATAAATAATTCCCACACTATGTCCAGCACCACAGATCTAAAACAAGGCCTTACCATTCTACACAAAGGAAACCCATGGCTCATCGCCGTAGCTCAATTCGTAAATCCGGGTAAAGGCTCGGCTTTCACAAGAGCTAAACTCCGCCAACTAAAAACAGGTCAAGTTGTTGAACATACCTTCAAATCCGGCGAAGCCGTAGAATTAGTTGATGTGGTCCGCAACAAATGCCAATACCTCTACAACGACGGCGAAACCTACAATTTCATGGACAATGAAAATTATGAACAATTCGGTCTTGATAAAGAATTAATCGGCGACGCCGTCAAATATCTAATTGAAAACACCGAATGCTACGCCATGTATATCGATGGCATTCCGGTCAGCATTCAAGTTCCGCCAAAAATGGCTTTCAAAGTAATTTCCGCCCCTCCGGGATATAAAGGCGACACTGCCACCGGCGGTTCAAAAGATGCTACTATCGAAACCGGCGCCACCATAAAAGTACCACTCTTCATTTCAGAAGGAGACATAATTATGGTAAACACCGCGGAAGGAAACTACGTCAGCAAAGGCTAAGTATAAAATAATAAATTTTCTTCCAATGCTCGACATAAAATTTATCATAGAAAATCCAGGCCTCGTAAAACAAGGTGTCGCCCGCAAACACGCCCATGCCGACATTGACCAAATCGTAAAACTCTACAACGAGCGCAACGAAAAGATGCAGAAGTTTGAGCTGATTCGAGCTAAACAAAACGAACAAAGCACCAAAGTAAAAGACGCTCCGAAAGAGGAAAAAGCCAAACTCATCGCAGAAATGACCAAACTTAAAGAGGAACTAAAAGAACTCGAACCGGAAGTTACCAGACTGGAAAAAGAAATCGACGACCTCGCCGTGATGGTGCCAAATCCCCCTGGCGAATCCACTCCTGACGGCACTGAAGCCGACAATAAACCATGTAAAACTCATGGAGAAAAGCCGAAATTCGACTTTGAACCAAAAGATCATATTCAACTGGGCACTTCCCTAAATCTCCTCGATCTGGAACGCGGTACTCGCACTTCCGGCACGCGTTTTTACTATCTCAAAAATGAAGCCGTGCTACTCGAATTCGCTCTTGTACAACACATCCTTCACAAGTTAATGGCCAAAGGTTTTCAGCCAATAATTCCACCTGTGCTCGTAAAAGAAGAAGCGATGTTTGCGACCGGATTTTTCCCGGCTGATAAAAATGAAATCTACCACGTAAATCCAAAATCCGAAGCAAATCCTGAAAACGACGATCTTTATCTCGCCGGAACATCGGAAGTTCCACTAACCATGCTTCACTACACCGAAATTCTCCCTGAAGAAAAATTACCCATCCGCTACGTAGGCTTCTCCACTTGTTTCCGCCGCGAAGCCGGATCATATGGAAAAGATACCGCCGGAATTATCCGCGTGCACCAATTCGACAAAATCGAAATGTTCAGCTTCTGCCATCCTGATAAATCAGAGGAAGAACACGAATTAATCCGCAGCATCGAAGAAGAAATCATGCAGGAACTCGGTTTCCATTATCAAGTTTTGAATATCTGCGCCGGCGACCTCGGTATGCCTGCAGCAAAAAAATACGACATCGAAGTTTGGATTCCAACTCAAGGCAAATTCCGCGAACTCACATCTTGCTCAAACTGCACCGATTTCCAGGCTCGCCGCAGCAAAATCCGTTATAAAACCGCCGCCGGAAAAAATGAATATATTCATACTTTGAACGGAACCGCCTGCGCCATGACTCGCACTCTCGTCGCCATCCTGGAAAACTACCAAAACGCCGACGGCTCAGTCACCATACCGGCAGTACTTCAACCCTACCTCGGAGGTAGAACACAAATAGGAATTCCGCAAGCGAGCACCATTGCCGCCACCCATCCAAACGTGGTAAAATAGCCTATGATTTAAAATAAAAAATATGATTGTTATTTCTACAGATTCCTTGAGAGGTTATGGATTAAGCCGCATTTTTGATCTTTCGAAACAAGCCGGATATGACGGTCTTGATCTTGCCGTAGATTACGGCCAATTCGACACCAATAACGGCGATTACATCAAAAAATTGATTCAGGAATACAAACTTCCTGTTCATGCAGTCACCGCCCCAACCGAAATTGCTCCAAAAAGAATTGAAGAAATTGTAAAATTAGCCAAAAATATTGGCGCTAAAGTAGTAGTGCTTCAGCCACCAAAAATTCTCGATTTCAAAATGGCCAGCTGGATGAAAAGTGAGATTCCGAAATTACGCGAAAAAGAAGGCATTTCCATCGCTCTTGAAAACGCTCCCGCCGGCACTTTCCTCGGCATTATTCCGGACCACGCCATGGGCAGTGCCTCCGACCTCAAGGATTTCAAACACGTTTGTCTCGATGTTTCTCGTCTTGGAGAACAACGCAAAGATCTGATGCGCGCATATACCGCCCTCAAAAAATTTCTCGTTCATATTCACCTTTCAAACTTTTATCACGGCAAAAAATACGCCCCTCCACAAGAAGGTATTATGCCTCTTGAAAGCTTCATGACTAAACTCAAAGAAGATGGCTATCCGGGCGCAATTTCCATGAAAATTTTACCAAAATATCTCCACTGCGGAGACAACGAAAGAACAGTAAAAGAACTAGTAAAAGCCAAAAAATTCTACGAAAAATTCTACGGCAAAGTAGACGGTGGCACAGCCAAAAACGACAAATTCAATATGGCATCCGAAGCGTTCTAGAGGCTTAATCAATTTCAATCAGCTTCACATTCAAACCTGGCAATTTTTTAAAATCTTTATCCGCTGTAACGATAGTTTTACCAGTAAGGATTGCCGTTGCAGCAATAATTAGATCTTTAAATTTCAACTTTTTATTTAATTTTGAAGACAAAGATACAGCTTCAGCAACAATCAATTTATCTAAATTTATATTTTCAAATAAATCCAAATACTGATCAAATTCCTTAGAAACAAAAATTGGATATTGCAGACCTAATAAAAATTCCAATCTTGAAATAATACTAATAGAAAAGCGGCTTTGACCAGACTTATTAATAAAACTCATAACAGATTTCTTCCCCTGCAAAAAATAAATTAAAATATTAGTATCAAGTAAATACATTCACAATAAAAATTAAAAAATATCTTGTTCAGGACGTTTAACATTGAGAATCGGTTTCTTCTTAATCATAGCGATCAACTGCTGAACAGGCGTAAGAACCCTTTCTACCGAAACTTTAATTACCATTCCATCATCTTGAGGAATCAAAACTTGATCAATATCACCATTTAAAAGTTTGCCCTTTAACTCCTTATAGTTTCTTAACAAATCCCTATTCGTAACTGTTAAATTCATAAAAAATAAGTTATATTGAACACAGTAAGTTTATCGCACAAACACCAGCTTGTCAACCAGTTTTGTCAAGCAGCCCATCCACCCAATGATTCAACTCAAAAATATTTCCAAAAAGTTTGTCTCCGGCAAATCTTCGACTAATGCTCTTTCAGATATAAATTTAGATATCAAGGAAGGGCAATTTATCGCCTTAATGGGACCATCCGGCTCCGGTAAATCAACGCTCTTAAATCTCATCGGCGGACTCGACACACCAAGTGAAGGCTCAATTTTTGTTGAAGGAAAAGATATAGCTTCATACAAAGACAAGAAACTTTCCCAATACCGCAATCATACTATTGGCTTCATTTTTCAGGAATTTCATTTGGAACCTTTTATGACGGTGAAAAACAATGTACTCCTGCCAACTTACTTCAATCACCCTTCTAAACACGACGAAATTTACGCCGAAAAATTAATCAAGGAAGTGGACCTGGGAAACAAAATAGACAGTAAAATAAATGAACTTTCCGGTGGTCAAAAACAACGCACAGCAATCGCCAGAGCCTTGATCAATAAGCCAAAAATAATCCTCGCAGATGAGCCAACAGGAAGCCTCGATTTGAAAACCGGCCAGACCATTATTGACCTGCTGAAAAAATTGCAAAAAATTCACAACATCACTCTCATCATCGCCACTCACGATCCCCTCATTGCCAAAGCGGCGGAAAAAATTATAAACGTAGAAGATGGCCATCTCGTATAAACACCATATCTCAAAACTATGCTTCTCTCTCTCGCCATAAAAAATATTCAGGAACGCAAATTCCGCACTCTGCTAGCCAGTTTCAGCATTACTATTGGCACAGCTTCTTTGATCGTTTTTCTCGGACTGAGCAACGGCATTCAACAAGCCACTTTTAGCGAAATTGAAAAAAAGAGCCCACTCACTCAAATCACCGTCACTCCAAAAATTAAAAATAGCGGCGTAGTTTCCATTCTCAAACAATCTCAAAAAGGTAAACTGACCAACGACACGATTAACAAAATTTCCGCAATAGACGGCGTAAAAAACATCTACCCCGAAATTCAATATAACAATTTTTCTTCCCTGGAAATTCCAATTTTCGGCATGACTTTTTCCACGGAAACCATGGCCTTCGGCGTACCAAAGGAATTCATAAAAAATGATCTTCCCTCTCCGGAAGTTTGGGACAAAAACACAGAACCCTACCCCGCTTTGATTCCACGTAAACTTCTCGACCTCTACAATCTCGCCATCGCCTCACCTCAAAATCTGCCTGCACTCACCGAAGATGGACTCATCGGTAAAGAGCTCACCTATTACCCTAATTACTCCACTTTTTTCCCCTCATCCAATAATAAAACCGCCACCATCCGCCTGGAAGTCGTAGGATTTTCCGACAAGGTTAATTTGATTGGCGTAACCCTTCCGGACACTATCGTGCAAAACTTAAATGAAAAATATGGAGGGCAAAATGCGACCACACCCAAAAATTATCTCGAACTTTTTGTGGAAACTTCCGATGCGAGCGAAACGGTAGACGTTGCCAAAAAAATTGAAGCTCTCGGCCTAAATACCGGTTATTACCAAAAAAATCTGCAAGACATCGACGCCAAATTCACCTACTTGAAAATTTCGCTCACCGCCATCAGCCTGATCATTTTCCTTACGGCAACCATCGCTATTATCAGTACTTTCTTGGCAACAATTGCCGAACGCACCAAAGAAATCGGTCTCTTCCGCGCTCTCGGCGCAAGCAAAAATCACATCCGCACCCTCATTTTAATCGAAGCCGGCGTCACCGGAATTATCGGCAGCGGCATGGGCGTAATAGTAGGATTCATAGCCAGCAAAATCATCGACAAACTCAGTATCGCTCAGCTTGCCCAAACCACCTTCCATCCCGAAAGCGTCTTCCACATCACTCCAACTCTCATTCTGGAAGCCATATTTTTCGGGACTCTCCTTAGCATCCTCGCCGGCATCATTCCAGCCCAAAAAGCGGCCAACATCAGCCCGATGGTGGCGTTGAATAGATTGTAGACAGGTTCAACGTTGGCAGCCTATTCACGCCAAAAACAGATCGACAAACCATTTATTAGATGATACTCTATTTGTCTTGCAACTCGCTCTTTAGCGGAGTGCAGGAACTTGTCCTCTAAAAATTGGAATTTAGGTATAGATTCTTTCGGCATATTTTCGATTCATCAACTTGTTAAAAAACTCTTTTTAGCAGCTTGCTGAATCGACGATATCGCACGGCTCTTCTGAGTCCGTGAAAGAATTGTAGGAAACAGGATCGCCAGGCGTGTTGCCGAACGATTTAGAGTAAAAATGAGTTTGCAACGGCACTTCGCCAATGCAACTCTCACCCCATGATCGCGCTCCGACCCACCGTGGCGGACGCATCACATCGACAACGGAGCCTCAACGTCATGAAAACCTTCCAGAACTTCGCCGTCCTCCTCGCCTCCTTCGGCACCTTCAAGTCGGCCCTCGGCGATTCCGGCCTCGGCAAATCTCGACAAGAACTGCCGGCGACCAAAATCGCCGGCTTTTCAAATTACGCCATATTCCACATACCACCATTCACCACACATTTTTTCAACCCAACCACCCTCGTTCAATCTCGCAGGTGAGCGCGTACTCACCAACATTTTATCCCTCCTGTCAGCAAGAAATAGCATTTCCGACTGGAAATTTTCAATAAAAAACAGCAAAATTAGAGTTGCTTTTAACTAAAATTCTAAACATTCAACTCTATGCAAATATTCCACGAAAACCTCATCATCCCACCCACATCCATGCCCTCAAACCATACCCTCCTCACCGACCAAAACCTCTACCATCTTTGCCAAACCTACGGCTCACGCGCGCTCGAATGGCGCCGCAAATTCACGGGACTTTTACCGGAAGTAAACAAGCGCAGATTATTCGAGAAAAAAGGCTTCCCCTCAATTTTTGTATTTGCCTATAAATTAGCAGGATTGAGCGAAAAACAAGTAAGATTAGCATTAAATTTAGAGAAAAAATTTAAAAATCTACCCATTCTGAAAAGTTTATTACTCAATAGTGAGGTTAGCGTAAATAAATTGATTAGAATTGCTTCGATTGTAAATCTGGAAAACGAAGAGTTCTTAGCAAATCAGGTAAAAATATTGTCCAGCGCGGCAATCGAAACTTTAGTTAGAGATACAAAATGGACAAAAAATCACCAGGATTTCACGATGCCTGATCAAAGTCAAAACGGCTTATTGAAAACGAAAAACGAGGCAGAATCTTTGCATATGCAAACTTTTTTACAATCTATTTCCGCTGAGTCAAATACCTCCACAGGAAAATCCGCACAATCATCAATCATTCATTTAGACGATCAATACCTCCATCTCTCCCCTGAAGTTCAAGAAAAACTCCTCAACCTCCAACAAAAAGGCCTCGACGTAAATAAAATTCTCCTAGAATTTTTACAAAAACGCGAAATTGAAATTGCCGAAAAGAAAGAAGAAATAAGTAAAAAAGTTTTGCAAAGAGAACAGGAAAAGCAAGAACAAGAGCAAATCAAAGTCATGGAAATGAACTCAAGATACGATATTAGCGAATACATTCTTCAAAAACCTGTTTTTTTGAAAGCTCAGAGCAGACCTCATGTACCAGTTGCTGTCAAAAAAATTCTCCACGACGAATATGGCACAAAATGCGCAGTACCTAATTGCCAGAAATACGCAGAAAATCTTCATCACACTTTACCCTTTTCAATAGGCAAAACCCATAATCCGAAATTCATAATACCGCTCTGCAAAGCGCACCATGAACTCGAGCATGCGGTAAATTTAAAATATCAAAAAATAAGAAACACGGTATCGCAACAAACGTGAATATCCAAACAAAAACCACTGTGCCAAGAGCACCACATGCACACGACATCCAAATTCATCCATCATTAATACTAATCTTCGCGCCACTCAAACCCTCACCAACCCCATCACCCACAACACCACCAAAATCGCTGGCACGTGAATCATATAAACCGCCAAAGAATGTCTACCCAAAAAGCAGACAACTCTAAAACGCGGTATCACGCGGGTCCTCTCGGACACTCGCTGCTGCTCGAGTGCGCGGCCGATGCACCGCACTCCCTTCGGATAAAACACTTGACCCAAAAACACCCCCATACCCACCATTCCCATCCACGGAAACAAAGGGAAATAATCCAGTCCCGCAATATTCCACAGCATATCCCGCAAAAAATACCCAAACAAAATTTCAGTAAAATCCACTCCACCCCAACCCAGCCAAAAACTCACCAAAGCCAAACCCAAAACCACCCACTTCCACTCCACAAAAAAACTCCAGAAAAAAATACTCACCGCAATGAGATGCAAAATTCCAAATCTCACAAAATACTCCGGAATAAACCAATAAGTCGCGGCCATCACCACCAAAGCGCATGCACCCACCATCGCTCCCCTTTTCCACTGCTTAAAAATCGCCGCCGCTCTATCTGCCGCGCGAAACTCACGCCCGACCGACCGACGCCCCAAAACTCTATAATATGAAATCACCATTCCCACCCCAACCAAAGCCAAAAAATCGAACCTAACAACTGCCGCAAAAATTCTAACCACCAAATTTTCAAAATCCACACCATAAACACCAAAAAAATCCAAAATAAAAAAGAAATGGTAAATCACCATACAAATTATGGCCAAACCTCTCAGAAAATCCAATTCCGCATAACGCTTTTGCATAAATCTATACAAGCAAATCATACCAATCTACGCAAATCAAATTTACCAATTTCCAACCTTCTCATTGCTTGCCCATAAGACCCATTTGCCTCGACGTCATCGATAACCTCAACCCATCCATCATTCTCATCATAATCTCTAATAAAATCGTGAACAACAGCTCGTGCAGCTTCGCCAACCTTCATCCTCAACTCACACAATTCAGACGCTAACGTTTCCCTGTTTTTCTCCTTCAACTTCGGTTTATACAACAAAGCCCTAATTAACTTAATTACTTTTCTTATATCCTTTGCCGCTTCGGAATTTCTACCCTCCTTTTTTTCAATAGCTTTCTTAATTTGCCAATAATTACTATCCCCATACGAAACATTATCACCCTCAGTTTGAACAAAACCGGCAGCCTCAAAATAATAATGTTTACCGGATGCAAATTCATCTAAATCCATATCCTCAGCATCTTTTAACACCACAACATGGCATGAGTAATTTTCCACCAACCTCACGGCAATTTTCCCTTCCATCCAAGCAGCTTTATCGGCAAGTCCTTTGAATTTTGGAACTTTCAAAGCCATAGAAACCAATATTCGTCTCAATCCCACAGCTATTTGATCTGAAACCTCTATGACCTCATAATCCGCAGAACCATCCTCGCCGGACACGATTGCCGCAACTCGCTTCAAAGAAGGCAAAACTCCCGTCTGAAAAAATTCATCCGGTGAAAGTCGCTTCCCCTTCTCGGGAGCAGGACTGGAAATCAAACTTAACCTTCTTGTGCCACCCGACAAATCAGCTTCACTCATAAAAATTTAATTAACTAAAACCATCAAAAGGAGCCCAAGATATTACACTCACAATAAAAAATCAACTTGACTATCCGGAAAATACACTTAGAATCAGGCTGCTATCAAAATCTTTGAATGAGTTATTGAAGGCGCTTGCGCCTGGATAGTAATCTAAGTTGTTCGCGACAGTGAACTCCTTATATACTAGCCCATAACTCAATTTTCAAATATGTCGAAAAAAGAAAAAAAAGCTAAGGAGCCGGCAAAAAAAGCTCCCGCTAAAGTTAAAGCTGTGGCCAAAAAAGCTCACAAAGAAGATATCGTAAAAGAACAAAAACTCTCAGAAAAGAAGGATAAAAACATCATCAATCCTTCAGAAATCAGTTTGCGTAAAGAACCAATTATCCTGAAGAACAAGCGCAAATACTTCAGTCATCAAATTGATCAAAAAGTAGAAATTCCAAATCTTATCGAAATTCAACTAGACTCATACAACTGGTTTTTAAACGAAGGTATTCGCGAACTTCTCGAAGAAATTACGCCTATCCAAGATTTTTCCGGTAAAAAACTTGAATTACACTTCATCGAACATTCTGTTGCTGAAGCCAAATATAATGCCGAAACAGCCAAGAACAAAAATCTTACTTACGAAGCCGCATTAAAAGTACACGTTCAGCTTATCAACAAAGAGACTGGAGAAATTAAAGAACAGGACGTATTTTTGGGCAACGTACCACTGATGACTAATCGCGGTACTTTCATTATTAACGGTATTGAAAGAGTAGTTGTAAGCCAGATCGTGCGTTCCCCAGGTGTTTTCTTTTCAAAGAATTCCTCCGCTATAGACATGCACTCTGCAAAAATTATTCCAAAACGTGGTGCTTGGCTCGAAATCGAAACTGACAAAAAAGGCATCATTACAGTAAAAATCGATCGCAAACGTAAAATCCCAATCACTTCCCTGCTTCGCGTATTCGGATTTGATAAAGACAGCCAGATTCTCGAACTATTCAAGGATGTAATTTTAGATCCCGAGCATGATTTCATTCTCAATACTCTAGAAAAAGACGGCTCAAAGACCGTAGAAGATGCTTACCAAAATATCTATAAAAAAATCCGTCCCGGCGACCTCGCCACTCCGGAAAACGCCAAGGCGCTTATCAAATCCATGTTCTTCGATTACCGAAAATACGACATGGGTCCCGTGGCTCGTTACAAATTAAACAAGAGATTCAAACTCGAAACTCCAAACAAGAAAAAATTCCACACTTTCCAAGTGGAAGACCTCGTTTACATTCTCAAGCACTTAATGAGACTCAACAACGGTGAAATGCGTCCTGATGATATCGATCATCTCTCCAATCGTCGTATCCGTGCCGTTGGTGAATTGGTACAAAACAAATTCCGTGTAGGTTTACTCCGTACCGATCGTATCGCAAAAGATCGTATGACTGTTATGGATCTCGAAACAGTTACTCCTACTCAATTAGTAAACTCTCGTCCGATCACCGCTGCTCTCCGTGAATTCTTCGCCAGCTCACAGCTTTCCCAATTCATGGATCAAACAAATCCATTAGCCGAGCTCGAACACAAACGTCGTCTTTCCGCGATGGGTCCGGGAGGTCTTTCCAGAGAAAGAGCATCCTTCGACGTACGTGACGTACATCAATCCCATTACGGTCGTATCTGTCCTATTGCCACACCGGAAGGACCAAATATCGGTCTCGTTGTGCATTTGGCCACTTACGCAAAAATTAACGAATATGGTTTTATCGAAACTCCATTTAGAGAAGTTTCCGATGTAATGAAAAACAGCGAAAGCGCTATGGTTGGACATGTTGCTCGTGAAACAATCGAAGGTCACGGCCATGTTATCGTAAAAGCCGGTGAAGTAATTGACGAAGCCGCCGCTAAAAAAATTGCTAAAACAAACCTCGAAGAAATAAAGGTTCGTCCATACACCACAAATAAAATCAACTACTATGATGCGGAAGAAGAACAGGAATTAATTATCGCCCAGGCAAACTCCGAGGTAGATGAAATCGGACAACTCGTCGGCACCCGTATTTCCACCCGTAAAAATGGTGAACCTACTCTTGCTCACGTCAACGACGTAACTCATATCGACGTTTCTCCAAAACAGATTATTTCGATTACTACGGCGCTTATTCCGTTCTTGGAACATGATGATAATACTCGTGCATCCATGGGTTCAAACATGCAACGTCAGGCCGTTTCTCTTATTTCTCCCGACGCTCCGATAGTTGGTACCGGTATCGAAGAAATTGCCGCCAAAAGTTCCGGGCAAGTAGCCTTTGCTGAAATGGATGGAGAAATTTCTTACGTTGATGCCAATATGATCACAATCGTATACTCAAACGGCAGAAAAGTAACCTATTCATTACAAACTTACGAAAGATCAAATCAGGGTACTTGTCTTCACCAGAGAGCCAGAGTAACTAAAGGTCAAAAAATTAGTAAGGGAGATATTCTCGCTGACGGTTCAGCTACAGAAAACGGTGAGCTCGCTCTCGGAAAAAATCTTCTCGTAGCCTATATGTCCTGGGAAGGTTACAACTTTGAGGATGCGGTAATTCTCTCGGATGTAGTCGCCAGAAAAGGTTATTACGATTCAATTCATATTGAAAGTTACGTTGTAGATGTCCGTGAAACAAAACTTGGACCTGAAATTATTACTCGCGATATCCCAAATGTTGGTGAAGCTAAATTAAAAGATCTCGATGAAGATGGTATCGTTAGAATCGGTGCCACTGTACAAGAAGGAGACATTCTTTGCGGCAAAATTACACCAAAAGGTGAAACAGAATTAACCGCTGAAGAAAGATTGCTACGTGCAATCTTCGGTGATAAGGCCCGCGACGTAAAAGACACTTCACTCCGCCTCCCTGGTGGTGAAGGTGGAAAAGTTGTAGCTATTCAAATGTTCACCAAAGAAGCCGGAGACGAATTGACTACCGGAGTTCTCAAACAAATTAAAGTAAACGTTGCTCAGACTAGAAAAGTACAAATTGGTGATAAATTCGCCGGTCGTCATGGTAATAAAGGTGTCTGCTCAATTATCGTTCCACAAGAAGACATGCCATTCTTACCAGATGGTCGTCCGGTAGATATCGTTTTGAATCCACTCGGAGTTTCCAGTCGTATGAACATCGGTCAGATTCTCGAGACACATATTGGTTGGGCTGCGAAAGAACAAGGCATTACTGTAGCTACTCCTACTCTAAACGGTATTACTACTGATCAAATCGCTGCAGAATTGAAACACGCCGGACTTCCTGAAGATGGTAAAATCACTCTCTACGACGGAAAAACTGGTGAACCGTTCGACAGAAAAGTAACTGTCGGTATCGCCTACATGCTTAAATTGAACCATTTGGTTGAAGATAAAATCCATGCTCGTTCAGTCGGTCCATACTCTCTCGTTACTCAGCAACCACTAGGAGGTAAAGCTCAACATGGTGGTCAGCGTTTCGGAGAAATGGAGGTGTGGGCGCTTGAAGCATACGGTGCTGCTCATATCTTGCAGGAAATGCTTACAATTAAATCAGATGACGTGTACGGACGTTCAAAAGCTTACGAATCTATTGTTAAAGGCGAAATGATACGCAAACCACGTGTACCGGAATCCTTCAACGTTCTTACTAAAGAATTACAATCTCTCGGTCTTTCCGTGAAATTATTGCAAACTGAAGAAGGCCGTCGCGCCGACTTTGAAGACGCCGAATATCTGAAAGAAGATCCGGAAGAAATGGATGAAATTCCAGGCAACATCAAGAGAGAAATCGAAAAAGAAAGTGAAGGCACTTCAAAAGACATCGGCAAATTGGAAGGAATTACAGAGGCGAATATTAGTGCAAACGCTGAGTAAAGCGAAGCGTTCGGCCGGCGAAACACCTATCCCCATTACATTAAACAACTACACATGCGCAGCATAAATAAAGTAATTTTAATCGGAAACTTAACTAGAGATCCTGAATTGAGACAAACTCCAAACGGTCAAAGCGTCACCACCTTTGGCATGGCTACAAACCGCGAATGGACAACAAAAAGCGGTGAACGTAATAACTCAGCGGAATTTCACGAGTGCGTAGCCTGGGCTCACCTCGCAGAAATTTGTCAAAAATATTTACACAAAGGTCACCTTATTTATGTTGAAGGCTATTTGAAAACACGCAGTTGGGATAGTCCGGAAGGCATTAAGAAATTCAAAACTGAAATCGTGGTAAAAGACATGATACGTCTCGAAAAACGTCCTAAAGACGCTGCAAACGAACCGGACTATATTCCGGAAGAAACCGAAAATCACGCAGAACATCACCACTCTGCTCCTCAAAAATCTCATCACACGCCTCACAGCGAACCAGCGAAGCAAGCCACTCCGGTGGCAAGCGCTCCAGCTGCTGCCAACGATGGCGGTGGTTCTTTCGGTGACGACCCTATCTCTAAAGACCTAGGTCTATAAGCTTTATATACAGCCAACTTAACCAATAAACCATGGCACACCCAAAATCTCAGCCTCAACAACAATTCGAGGATCCTAAGAATACAAAAAAAGATGTGTTTAATGCTATCAGTCTTTCCGTAGCTTCGCCGGAAGAAATTCTGGCTTGGTCACACGGAGAAGTAAAAAAGCCTGAAACCATCAATTATCGCACCCAAAAGCCTGAAAGAGATGGACTTTTCTGTGAAAAAATATTTGGTCCTACGAAAAACTGGGAATGTTATTGTGGAAAATATAAGAGAATTCGTTACAAAGGTGTAGTTTGTGAAAAATGCGGTGTTGAAGTTACGAGATCTTCGGTACGTCGTGAAAGAATGGCTCACATCAAATTGGCCGTTCCGGTAACCCACATTTGGTTCCTCCGTTCCACTCCAAGTCGTATTGGCCTTTTGCTGGATCTCCCAATTAAGACTTTGGAACAAGTTGTTTATTTTGCCGCTTACGTTGTATCCGAAGTTGACGAAAAAGCCAAAGAGCAAGCCCTTCTCGATCTTGCCACTGAATTCAAAACTCACAAGAAAAAAATCCAGGATGAATTCAAAATGAAATCTCTCGATCTTGAAAAGATTGAAGATCCAAAAATGGCAAAGCGAGCTAAAACTGATCTTGAAGCTGAATACAGCCACAAAATTGAAGAATACGATTTTCAACACTCCGACAACAAAGATTCTCTCGAAAAATTAACTGTAAGCAAAGTTTATTCTGAAATCGACTATAGAAATATGTCACTACGCTTCGGACACATTTTCAAAGCCGGCACAGGTGCTGAAACAATTCGTAATATCATCGGTAGTCTCGACCTGGAAGCTTTAATCGAAAAGTTAAAGAAAGATTCTAAAAACAGTGTCGGACAGAAACAGAAAAAAATCATCAAGAGAATTAAATTGGCAGGAAGCTTGCTCAAATCAGGCATCAAGCCGGAATGGTTTGTCATGACAATTTTGCCTATCATCCCACCGGATCTTCGTCCGATGGTACAGCTCGATGGTGGACGTTTCGCCGCTTCAGACTTAAACGATCTATATCGCCGTGTTATCAATAGAAACAACCGCTTGAAGAGACTGATGTCTATCGGTGCTCCGGAAGTTATCTGCAGAAATGAAAAACGTATGTTGCAGGAAGCTGTCGATACACTTTTGAACAACAGCGCACGCCAGGGTAAAACAGTATTCAGCTCAGGCGACAAACGAAAACTTCGTTCACTTTCAGATATGTTGAAAGGTAAACAAGGTCGTTTCCGTCAAAACTTGTTGGGTAAACGTGTGGATTACTCCGGTCGTTCTGTAATTATCATCGGTCCAAAATTAAAACTACATCAATGTGGTATTCCAAAAATCATGGCTTTGGAACTTTTCAAACCATTTATTATTGGTCACTTGATCCGCGACTCACTTGCTCACAATATAAAAAACGCTGAAAAACTTATTCAAATGGGTAAGAGAGAAGTTTGGGATATTCTCGAATTGGTTACAAAAGATCACTACGTTCTCCTAAATCGTGCTCCTACACTTCACCGTCTCGGTATCCAGGCTTTCCAACCTGTACTTATCGAAGGTAAAGCTATTCAGGTTCATCCACTCGTTTGTGCCGCCTTCAACGCGGATTTCGATGGAGATCAAATGGCCATCCACATCCCACTTTCAAAGAACGCTCAAATGGAAGCCAAGACTCTCATGCTTTCAAAGAGAAATCTTCTCAAACCATCTGCCGGTGAACCTATCATTACTCCTACTCAGGATATGGTACTCGGCTGTTACTACCTCACAAAAGGAACTAAAGGTCAGAAGGGCGAAGGTATGGTTTTCCCAAGTATCGAACACGCTGTACTGGCTTACCAAAACGGATTTTTGCACCTACAAGCTCAAATCAAATGCCGTAATGACGGTGAGCTCATTGAAACAACTCTCGGTCGCTTAATCTTAAACAGTTTCATTCCAAAAGCTCTTCCCTACTACAATGAAAACATTGGTAAAAAGAAACTCGCCGAAATCGTGACAGAATGTTTTGAACTTCTCGGCATCGAACCGACAGCCCGCCTTGTGGATAATCTGAAAGACCTGGGCTTCAAATTTGCTACTAAATCAGGAATTTCTTTCAGCCAGGCTGATATGATTGTACCAAAAGAAAAAGAACAGATGGTAGAGGCCGCTTCCGAAGTGGTAAAACAAATCAACAACCAATTCTGGAAAGGTCTTATCACTGAAGACGAAAGATACAACAGCACGATCAGAATTTGGTCCAAAACTAAAGCTGAGATCACTGTAAAAATGGTCAATAGTATCGACCAGGAAAACAACGTATTCTACATGATCGACTCAGGCGCTCGTGGTAACTGGGGACAAATTACTCAGCTCTGCGGTATGAAAGGTCTCGTAGCCAATCCGGCCGGTAAAACTATCGAGCTCCCAATTAAATCAAACCTTAAAGAAGGATTCAAGATTTTGGAATACTTTATTGCTACGCATGGAGGACGTAAAGGTAAATCAGATACAGCGCTTAAGACTGCTGAAGCGGGTTACCTCACACGTCGTCTCGTTGATTCAAATCAAGATGTGGTTATTCGTGAAGAAGATTGTGGTTCTACACACTTCCATACCCTTACTCGTCTCGAATCTGAACAAATTGGTGAAAAATTTGAAACAAGACTTTATGGCCGTACTCTTGCTGAAGATTTGAAAGATAAAAAAGGCAAAGTATATGCCAAGAAAAACACAATTATCGAAAAGAGCACTCTCAAGATTATTAGAGATGAAAAACTCGATGATATCGAAGTTCGTTCAGTAATGACTTGTCAGACTTTGAACGGAATTTGTATCAAATGCTACGGTAAAGATCTCGGCACAAACAAAGAAGTACAAATCGGAACGGCCGTTGGTATTATCGCCGCTCAGAGTATCGGTGAGCCTGGTACTCAGCTGACTATGCGTACCTTCCATATGGGAGGTGTGGCGGAAGGCGGAGATATCACCCAGGGTCTTACACGTGTTGAAGAACTTTTCGAAGCTCGTTGTCCTAGAAACGCCGGTGTACTTTCAGAGATTGAAGGAAAAGCTCATATTCAACAAAATGGTAAAATTACTGAAATTACTGTTACCTCTCACGACTCAGTAGAAATCGGCTACACTCTCCTCGGCGAAATGAAACCAATCGTAAAAATTGGTGAACACGTGAAACCTAAACAAGTAATTGCAAAGGAAGAAAACCAGAAAGGCACTTTGAAATGTAACGAAGACGGTAAAGTGGTCAGAATAGAAGAAGGCCATATCTTTATTATTACAGATGGCAAAATCAAGAAAAGCTATCTTGTTCCACCATCCAGAACAATCAAAGTTAAAGACAACACTACCGTACAAAAGGGTCAACCATTGACCACTGGACATTTGGACTTGAAAGAATTGATGTTCTTGACTGATGAATATACTGTTCAAAAGTACATCATGACTGAAGTACAGAGTATTTACGCTTCACAAGGTCAAAGTATCAATGACAAGCATATTGAAATTATTGCTCGCCAAATGCTTTCAAAAGTTAGAATTATCGACAGCGGAGATACTGATCTTTTACCTGGAGAAATTATCGACATCATTAAATTCAATAAAATCAACGCCGCGCTTAAAAAAGGTAAAAAAGCCAAAATTGAAAGACTCCTACTTGGTCTTACAAGAATCGCTCTTCATACCGACAGCTGGTTATCTGCCGCTTCCTTCCAGGAAACTATCCGCGTACTCGTTGAAGCCGCTACTACAAACAAAATTGACAAACTTGAAGGTCTTAAAGAAAACGTTATCATCGGTAAATTAATTCCAGCCGGCGAAACCTTCCGCAGACTAAACAAAGTCACGTCAAAGTTCATTGCTTCTCCTGAAGAAACACCTGAAGAAACAATAGAAAATGATAAAAAACTACCTGTACTGTAATTTTTCCTTGCAATAATCAAAAACATACTATAAATTAGGCCCCGCTATGCCAACAATAAATCAGTTAATTAGAAAGCCAAGACGCAATCCAAGACACAAGAGCAAAACTCCTGCGTTAATATTTGGATTCAATCACTTGAAGAACACTCAAATCAAGCTCAACTCACCTATCAAGCGTGGTGTTTGCACCAAGGTGAGCACAATGACTCCAAAGAAACCGAACTCCGCTCTTCGTAAAGTTGCAAAAGTGAAACTTACAAACGGAATGGAAGTTAACGCTTACATCCCTGGTGAAGGACACAATCTTCAAGAGCACAGTGTGGTAATCATCCGTGGAGGACGTGTTAAAGATTTACCTGGTATTCGTTACCATATCGTTCGCGGTCTTCTCGATACGCAAGGAGTCCAAGGCAGAAAAAAGAGCCGAAGCAAGTATGGTGCCAAGAAAAAATAGTCTTTTACTATTTTTTCTGCCGAGCTAAGGCGAGGCTAAGACCCCGCCATGCTGGGTAACCTACTAAAAAATAATTTAATAATCTCAACTTAATCATCAATGAAAAAACGCGCTCTACAAATTCCGGAAGGATCAACTCCTATGCAAGAGAAATTCGTGAATTATATTATGATGCAAGGGAAAAAGTCCATTGCTCGAGGAATTTTCAGCGAAACCTTGAAAATCATCAGCAAGAAAACAAATAATCCCGATGCCGACAAAGTTTTCAAAACAGCTTTAGATAATGTAAAACCGCCTTTGGAAGTTAAACCAAAAAGAATTGGTGGAGCAGTTTACCAAGTTCCTCGTGAAGTAAAACCGGAACGTCAGTTGGCATTAGCTTGTCGCTGGTTAATCGGTGGTGCTCGCAGCAAAAAAGGAGCTCCTATGTCCCAAAAACTCGCCAACGAATTGATCGACGCCTCAAACAACACCGGCGCCGCTATCAAGAAGAAAGACGACACAGTACGTATGGCAGAAGCAAACAAAGCCTTCGCTCACTTGGCTAAGTACTAACAGAAATTTTGTTTCTACAAAATTTCCTTCCCAACAAAATTACAAAACCTTGTACTACTGTACGAGGTTTTTTTATCCTTGACTTAAGCACCTCTGTCCCTATAATCTCCTAGCACTAAATTTAAACTAATTTAAACCCCCACCATATGGCCGACGACCTGAGTAAATTACGTAACATTGGAATTATCGCGCATATTGATGCGGGAAAAACAACTGTAACTGAACGTGTACTTTTTTATACCGGAAAAACTCACAAAATTGGTGAGGTACATGAAGGCGCCGCCCAAATGGATTGGATGGAGCAAGAACAAGAAAGAGGTATTACAATTACTTCCGCTTGTACCACATGTTTCTGGACACCAACCGGAACTTCAGACCCACACAGAATCAACATCATCGATACTCCTGGACACGTGGATTTTACAGTAGAAGTAGAACGATCCCTCCGCGTACTTGATGGAGGTGTTGCCGTTTTCGACGGTGCGATGGGTGTAGAACCACAATCCGAAACAGTATGGAGACAAGCTGATAAATACAATGTTCCACGTATCGCTTTTGTAAATAAAATGGACAAGGTTGGTGGAGATTTCTACATGTGCATGAAGAGTATTCACACAAGATTAAACCCAAATGCTGTAGCCATTCAATTACCAATCGGCGAAGAAAATGGATTTTCGGGAATGGTAGATATCGTAGAACGCAAAGCCTATACTTTTGATGGCAAGAACGGAGAAATCATCGTAGAAATTCCGGTTCCGGAAGACATGAAAGAAAAGATGGAAACATACCGTGGCATGCTTATCGAAAAAGTTGGTGAAAACGACGACTCTATTATGGAAAAATTCGTGGGTGGTCAAGAAATTACAATTGAAGAATTAAAAGCCGGTATTCGCCGCGCTACAATTGGCAGCAAGATCTATCCGGTTCTTTGCGGAACAGCTCTACAGAACAAAGGTGTTCAGTTGGTATTGAACGCAGTTTGCGCTTACCTTCCAGCTCCTACAGACGTAGAAGCGATCAAAGGTCACGACGTAAAAACAGGTGAAGAAATGCTCAGACATTGTGATATCAATGAACCATTTTCCGCTCTTGCGTTCAAAATCGCTACTGATCCATTCGTAGGAACTCTCTGTTTCTTCCGTGTTTATTCAGGTCAGCTCGATGCCGGAAGCTACATCATTAATACTTCAACAGGTAATAAAGAACGCGTTGGTCGTTTGCTTCAAATGCATGCCAACAAAAGAGAAGAAATTAAATCCGTAAAAGCCGGAGATATCGCCGCTATCGTAGGTTTGAAAAAAACTACTACCGGTAACACTCTTTGCGATCCGGATGAGCCAATTCTTTTGGAATCTATTACTTTCCCTGAACCGGTTATCAGAATTGCCGTAGAACCGAAATCCAAAGAAGATCAAGAAAAAATGGGCTTCGCTCTACAAAAACTTACTGAAGAAGATCCTACCCTTCGCGTAAATACAGATGAAGAAACAGGTCAAACAATCATCGCCGGTATGGGCGAGCTACATCTTGATATCATCGTTGATCGTATGCGCCGTGAATTCAAAGTGGAAGCAAACATTGGTGCTCCACAGGTAGCCTACCGTGAAACAATTACTATCGAAGCCAAAGCTGAAGAAAAATACGCTAAACAATCCGGTGGTCGTGGTCAGTTCGGACACGTATTAATGAGAGTTTATCCACAAGAAGCGGGTAAAGGTTATGAATTCGAAAACGCTATCGTCGGAGGTAAAATTCCAAGAGAATTTATTCCGGCAGTTGATAAAGGTGTTCGCGAAGCTCTTACCAGAGGTATTCTCGCCGGCTACCCTATCGTGGACGTAAAAGTCGAACTCTATGATGGAAGTTACCATGATGTGGATTCATCTGAAATAGCCTTCAAAATTGCAGGTTCCATGTGTTTTCAGGCCGCTTGTAAAAAAGCTCAGCCGGTTATTCTTGAGCCTATCATGATCGTAGAAGTTACTTGTCCTGAACATAATTTCGGTGATGTTATGGGTGATATCAATTCACGCCGTGGTCAAATTATTGAAACCGGTGATCGTGGAGTAATCAAGTTCATTAAGTGTAATCTACCTTTGGCAACAATGTTCGGTTACGCCACTGACTTGAGGTCTATGAGTCAAGGTCGCGGTAACTATTCCATGGAATTCGGTCACTACGAAAAAGTAAGCAAGAACGTAGCAGATGCGATTATCGCGAAACGCACAACAAAGTAGTCCGCGCCCACGCACTAAAACTCCAAAAGCCCTTGAACCAAAAATTCAGGGGCTTTTTAGTTTGACTTTCCTACCCTGAACAGCTATTATTTCAGTAAATTATAAAAATATACAATCAAATGAAACTAAAGGATTTTAGCAAAAAGATGAAAAAAAACATTTTTTCTGTAGCGGAAGCCCGGGTTATCTGCTTTCGCGATAAGCCAAAAGTGCTAAACCTGCAGCTTCATCAGTGGACCAAAAGTGGTGATCTGACTTCCCTGAAACGAGGACTGTATATGTTTACAGGCAGAAATTACGAAATTTCCGAGCTTGTACAAAGCCTGTACTATCCCTGCTACTTCAGCCTGGAATACGCCCTGAATTTTTACGGCATTATGACAGAGACGGTTTTTCAATACACCCTGGTCAGCACCAAGGCCACGCGGCACTTTGAGACAGATGTCGGGACGTTTACCTATCAGAAAATTAAAAAAACAGCATTCACCGGTTTCGATTCAAAGACTCTGATGGCGGAAAAAGAAAAAGCCTTGGTGGATTATTTCTATCTCAACAGTGGAAAACTCGAAGCCTCCAATTCTTTCTGGAAAGAGTCACGACTTGAAGCCGGCGTAACAAAAATTAATTTTAAAAAAGCCCTGGCTTATGCAAAATTTTTCAACTCAAAAAAATTAGAACTACTACTTAACAGTTTCCATTCATATGCAAAATCTCACCAAAATTATTAACGAAGCAAAAAAGAAAGGAGTCAATAGCGGTGGAATTCTCAACATTATCAGAGAATATCTCCAGGTTTTAATTTTGAAAGCAATTTATCAGTCCAAATATGGCAGCAGTTTAAGCTTTATGGGAGGAACTTGTTTGAGAATTTGCCATGACCTGAAAAGATATTCCGAAGATCTGGACTTTACATTAGACAACAAAACACCCAAATATTCATTTCAGGAGTTGAATCAGGCCGTTATCACTTTTTTGGAAAATACGGATTTTGAAGTTGAGACTAAAATTAGTGAGGATAAAACGGTTCAAAAATCATTTATTCGTGTAGGCAAGATTCTCCACCTTTTTGGGATTAGCGGCCTGAAAAGCCATAAAATTCACGTTAAACTGGAGGTTGACATAAATCCGGTTAAAATTTTACCGACAGAAATTGAGACATTTTTCGTCACGAAATTCAATGAGATGTTTCCAATTTTGAAACACAGTGATAACACTTTATTTGCCGGAAAATTGTGCGCGGTATTTAACCGCGAATATGTAAAAGGCAGAGATTTTTATGATCTCTTATGGTACCTGAATCGCAAGGAAAAAATCAACCTCTCGTACCTGAACAATGCGATGAAACAGGCCGGCATAAAAATGAAATTCAAAGATGCCAACGAGGTAATAGACAAACTCAGAACAAAAATTGCCACCGTAAGCATAGAAGACATCATGAAAGACCTTAGCCGATTTCTGGAAGATTCCACCGAAGAAACAGTATTAAAAAACTATCACGCGGCTTTTGAACAAGCCGCTTCAAAATACTTGGCGTAATTTACACCTCCGGAACCCATAGCGAGCAACGAAAGCCGCCATTAAGATCGTGAGCGTTGGCATTGTACTTGTTCACGCCATTATCAAAACCATACCACGACAGACCGCCTTTTAATGTTTTCTCATCAGTTTTAAGATGACTCCAAGTACCACTCTCTGTAATAATTCCAGCTTTTCTTAATTTCTCAAATACATCATCACCCATTAAGTCCACGTTCCATCCTTTAGCAACAGTTTCCGCCTGAGCATAATCAACATCTCTTATACCGACAGGAGATGATTTTGAACAACTATCAAAACGGAATCCTTTTTTACCACCTTTTTCTTCAGGAGTTACGCCAACTTCATGCCCATTTTCTTCCATTTTAATAAGACCAGCTATAACACTTTTATCCGCTGCTTCAAGCGCCCTTTTTACACCAGACCATTGAATGCCATTATAACGTTCCGGCTGGGAAGTAAAACGGTCTTCGATTGCAGAAAAAAGCATGGTTTGTTCACTAAGAGTAAAACGGCCTTCGGATGCCTCAAAAACAGCATCTTGTTGAGCTGCTTCGAGCGCTGGTTTTTCAACAACTATCGGTTGTAATTCTGCCGCAGCTTTTTCCGTAGTATAGCCCGCCATAGCCAGTAATTTTGAATTAGCACCACCACGAAGCTCCTCTACTTTTTCTGCATCGGGTCCGACAGACCCATCACGATTTTGCAATCTTAATTCTAATTCATCAACCGGCACACCTTCTCTCAGGGAACGAGCTGCCAGGCCGGCAAATTCTTGATCCGGAGTATGTTCTTGACGTCTTTCGTTAGCTGATGCCATAAAGTTGAAGTTATTTTTACTAAACCTGGTTTATCACACGTTCTAGCGACTTGTCAACTAGTTGCGCCTGAAAACACTATCTCAATCTATACAAAGTATCCCCGGGGATAACTTTTGCAGATTCAAAAAATCATCCACCAAACCTCTACTAAATACTAATAAAATCCCATTTGACAATGATAAATTCTTAATATACTATGCCCCCGCTTATGAGCTTGCGCTCGTAGGATAACTATACATTTAAACACATCACCTAACACTAATAAGTATGGCTACAGAAGCATTTGATAGAAGTAAAGTCCACGTCAACGTGGGTACAATTGGACACGTAGATCATGGTAAGACTACTCTTACAGCTGCAATTACAACTGTAGCCTCAAAAGTATACCCTGGAAATAAAGCGGTTGCTTTCGACCAAATCGACAACGCCCCTGAAGAAAAGGCACGTGGTATTACTATCGCGACTTCACATCAGGAATACTCCACAGCAAAACGTCACTACGCTCACGTAGATTGTCCTGGACATGCCGATTACGTAAAGAACATGATTACAGGTGCTGCCCAAATGGACGGCGCAATTCTCGTTTGTTCAGCTGCGGATGGTCCGATGCCACAGACTCGTGAACATATCTTGCTTGCTCGTCAGGTAAACGTTCCATTCATTGTTGTTTTCTTGAACAAAATCGACGTTGCAGATCCTGAAATTGCTGACCTTGCAGAAATGGAAGTTCGTGAAATTCTTACAAAGAATGGTTACCCTGGAGATACAACTCCTGTTATCCGTGGTTCAGCTCTTAAAGCTCTTGAAAATCCGGATGACGAAGCTGCTCGTAAACCAATCGTTGAACTTCTCGAAACTCTTGACTCATACATCCCAGACCCGGTTCGTATTCTCGACAAACCTTTCTTGATGTCTGTTGAAGACGTATTCTCAATCAAAGGTCGTGGTACTGTAGCTACTGGAAGAGTTGACCAAGGTATCGTTAAAATCAATGAAGAAGTTGAAATCGTTGGTATTCGCCCAACAAGAAAAGTAGTTGTTACAGGTGTTGAAATGTTCCGTAAACTTCTTGACGAGGGACGCGCCGGAGACAACGTTGGTCTTTTACTACGTGGTATTGAAAGAGAAGATATTGAAAGAGGTCAAGTTATTGCTAAACCTGGTTCAATCACTCCACATACAAAATTCGAAGCTGAGGTTTACGTTTTGACTAAAGATGAAGGTGGCCGTCATACTCCATTCTTCAAAGGATACAAACCACAATTTTACCTTCGTACTACAGACGCTACCGGTTCTGTTGAATTACCACCGGATGTAGAAATGGTAATGCCTGGAGACAACATCAAGATGATCGTTACTCTCGGCTCACCTATCGCTCTCGAAAACGGCACACGTTTTGCTATCCGTGAAGGCGGCAGAACAGTAGGAGCCGGAGTTGTTGCAAAGATCTTGCAGTAACAGCCAGCGCGAGCGAAAGCGAGCGGCATTGATTCCCCCACACAAATTCAAAAATCCCTACCGAGAGGCAGGGATTTTTTTTATAGACAAAAATATGCCAATACTATAAATTCAAGAAAATCAACTAAACACATAAAGCCCAAATGAATAAAAAAATACTTATAGTTTCCGGAATAATTGTGGATCAGTAGATAATTTCTTTGAATAAATAGTTGACGATGATTTTAGGCATAGAAAGTTGAGATGCGAAAAAGAAAGAATTTCATATCACGAACGCCCCGAACCAAAGCTCTAAATCCCTTTAATTTGG
>CALRGV010000009.1 GCA_943358175.1 Candidatus Peribacteria bacterium | reverse complement strand
TTAATTGCAAGAGAATTTTGGTGCTAGACTTAAATTATAGAAGTAGTCTATATTGGTGCCATATAATAAAACTTCATGTCCTCATTAAAAAAACGTCTAAAGAGCAGTCATGAGTTACGCCAGGAGTTGGTTAAGGTGCAGCGCGAAAAAATGCAAAGCTTTAAGGCGAAGATGGATTTGCGACGGAATTTTAGTGATAAAGTGGCGGATTTTTTAACCGACTCTTTTGGGACGGTTTCTTTTCTTTTTATGAATGTCTTGTGGTTTGCGGCGTGGATTTCAATCAATACGGGACTGGTACCGGGCGTTCCGATTTTTGATCCTTTCCCGTTTGGACTGTTAACAACAGTAGTATCTTTGGAAGCGATTTTCTTAGCGATTATTGTGCTGATAAGCCAAAATCGTTCCGCCAATATCGAGGATTTACGTGAAGAAATTGATCTTCAAATCAATGTAAAGACAGAAGAGGAGGTCACTAAAATCCTGATTGTTTTGGATAGAATCCATGACCACCTGGGTCTGCCTCCGGAAGATGATGCCGAGCTAATTATCATGAAGCAAAAAACCGATTTAGAAGAAATCGAAAAAAGATTAACGAAGGAAATGCTTAGGGAGTAGGTGCGGACTAGGTTAGTTGTTTCCTACAATAATCCTTTATTGCCTTTTCTGTGGTAACCCAATTTCTTGCCAATTTGTGAGCATCAATTTTACCATCCTTAGCCAATTTGCCAAGATATGCCTGTGAATAAGAGCAAAATTTTGTAGCTTCGTGTAGAGACATCCATTCTTCACCTGTCTTAAATTTTTCTTTGGAAGGAGTAAGAACATCGAGGTAAATATTCAATGAACGAAGAATTGCCTGTGCTATAAAATTGCAAAGTGGTTTATATTTCTCATGATCTGCCTCCTGCAGTGCACGATAATATTTCTGACGGTCATTAACCTGAATTATAGTCATTGGAAATCCATACTGCATGAGAAAAATATTCATCAGCAACCTTCCTGTTCGACCATTTCCGTCTTGGAAAGGATGAATATGAACGAATTTATGATGAAAGATAGCGGAAAATTCTACTATATTCATTTTCCCATAATTTTTCCGTGCCCATTCGGTAAGTTCATGCATTTTTATTGGAACTTCAAGTGCACTTGGTGGACGATGATCCGTACCGGTGATAAACACATCTACATCACGATATTTTCCGGCAATGTTTTTATCAATATCTTGAATCACTAGAGCGTGCAAACTTCTGATGAGATGTTCTGAAATTGTGTGTGATATTCCATGCTCAATAAGCTCATAAAGATAATCAAGTGCCTGTTGATGATTTTTTGCTTCAAGATGATATTTGAGCGACTTTCCCTTCACTGTAATCCCCTGTTGAATTACCCAATAGGTTTCTTTGAGAGTAAGGGTATTACCCTCGATGGCATTTGAATTGTAGGTCATTTCTATCTCAAACTTCTCCTTGAGCTTTTGAATCAGGGTTGGAGCTAGAGGACGAAACTTGTTTAGTTTTTGAAGTTTTCCTTCAAGTAAGTCATTTAAGTTTTTTTGTATAAACATGAATAAACGAGTATAGGTTGGATAGCTTCAATTATAACTCATCCAACCTTTTCGGTCAATATATAATATAAAATAGTCCTTCCATTAGAGGTTGTTGGAAAGAAAGCCCTAAAACCATGATTGCTCAATTGTGGTGCTCCATCGTAGACCTGCCTACCGGCAGGCAGGCGCGAAGCGGTTCGGACTGGATTTGAAGGTATGCAAAGTGTGAAGTGGCCAGAAATGTCGCCACTGGTGCCGTGGAATTATGGCTAAATATATTTATTATATTAAAAATTGTATTAGCCGTTTCTGTCAGATTTTGATTATTTTTTGTCTTTTTTGTTGACAAAATCGTCCATAAATGCTTTAATTGCAACTTGTAACTACTCTTCAATATGCCAACATCAAAAGCTCCAATCGATAACATACTTTTAGATGAAGTATCATATCCTGATTCGCAAGGAAACGAAGAACCTAAAGCTGTGCCACTTGAAGAAACTGAAATTCCAAAAAAAATTGTAGATATCCAGCATGATGCTCTTGTAGCCGCAACAGACCTCCCGGAGAAAGAGCGATTCCCAACTATGAATTTGTTGGAGTTTTCTCTTACTGTTGGCAGACGCGCGCGCGATCCCAGAGTTCAAACGCTTGCAAATTTACTTGCCGGAGTGAATGTTGATGGGAAGTTCACTAAAACAACTGCCCCGAGCCGTATTATTTCCGCTTTTTTCGTAGTTAGGGATACAGATGAATCAGGGTTAAAAAGGCAAGATTTGAATGATTATTTGGAAATGGTTAAAATAGTTTCAACACAGAATCGTGGTCGTATACAAGACAGAGAAGAAGCTATAATTTATTTACAGAATTCTGCTAAAATCGATCTCGATAAAATTGCGTTTGAATTGTATTCAGATGTCGAGGTTATGCTGAGTGCTCTGAAAAGGGATGGCGGCATTTTAGAATGCGTATCACCTGAATTGAAAGAAGACAAAGATATTGTAATTGCCGCAGTCTCTCAAAATGGCGAAGCTCTGAGGTTCGTTTCTGAAGAACTAAGAGGTGACAAAGATGTTGTACTTGCTGCAGTTTCTCAAAATGGCGAAGCTCTGAGGTTCGTTTCTGAAGAACTAAGAGGTGACAAAGATGTTGTACTTGCTGCAGTTTCTCAAAATGGCAAAGCTCTGGGTTTCGCCTCTGAAGGACTAAGAGGAGACAGAAATCTCGCTATTGCGGCCGTTAGAGTTGGAAAAGGTGGCTTTAGATGTATTTCTCCAGAGCTACTGGATACTGATAGAGATCTTATTCTCGAGTTACTGAAAGCAGGGTTTAGAGTACCATGGGAGATTATGAAAAGTAGAAATTTTCTCAGTGATAAAGAAATAGTTTTGGCTTCAATGAGGATAGAATTAAAGGAAGGCGTCCACTTTTACAAGCGGGATATCGCGAATATACGGAACTTCTCGATACTTGATACACCAGTGCTTTTGTACTACATCGGTAGCAGTATTGGTAAAGGTAAAAGTCTTCTTAATGACGACGAGGTCGCTTCTCTTGCGGTTGAAATGAGTGGAGTTTTTTTGTATTATTTATCTCCCCAACAACAAAATAATAAAACACTTGTACTAAAAGCAGTTTCTAACTGTGGAGAAGCCTTAGAGTACGCTTCGGATGAGCTAAAAAGAGACAAAGATGTTGTTCGTGCCGCTATTACTCAGGACCAAAATAGTATTCAATATGCTTCCAGCGAAGTCTTTGGGGATGGAGAATTGATGGCTATAGGGGCTGAACATTTTGAGAAAGCTACAAAAGACCTAAAAGAAAATAAAGAAACGGTACTTGCTGTTGTTTCCAAATCAGGCAGAGCTTTACGACATGCTTCGAATGGGCTTAGGGATGATAAAGATGTTGTTCTTGCCGCTGTTTCTAAAGACAACAGGAGTTTAGAGTATGCCTCTGAAAGGCTTAGGGATGATAAAGATGTTGTTCTTGCCGCTGTTTCTAAAACCGGATCTTCTCTAAAATTCGCTTCAAGTAGATTAAAAAATGACAGAGATGTTGCTATGACAGCTATAAGTTACGGATGCTCATTAGGAGAAATTTCCGAAGCCTTGAAAGATGACAGAGATGTTGTGATAGCAGCTGTTACAGATAGCGGCGAACAATTACAGTATGCGTCAGAATCATTAAGGTCAGATAAATCTATACTCCTTTTGGCGTGGAAGTCATTAAGCATGTCACGGCAAGAGATCTATTGGTATTACGCGTGGCTTCCTAAAACTCCATCAGCACTGAGAAATGATCCCAAATTGATGAAAACAATTTTTGAAGCACTGCGGCATGAATCTGTTAATGAAGGAAAAAATCGATCAACCATTCTTGAAGAATATTTTAGAAGAAAATAATTTGATCCGATTCTATCTCCTTGTAAACCCCATGTTCTCACCGCTTTTCTCATCTACCACACGCCAAAAACACCAGTTCTCTTAAAAGTGGTGTGGTGCTCCATCGTAGACCTGCCTACCGGCAGGCAGGCGCGAAGCGGTTCGGACTATCATTAAAGAAAAGCAGACAGTTCATTTTTGACCATTTCCAGATGCATGGCTGTTTCATTGAGTGAGAGATTTTCTTTCTCATTTTTTGGATAAATTGCAATTGGAGTGAGAATTTTATTTATTTCGACTACATAAACGTAAACACGATATCCCCTAGACTTGCCCTTATGTTCTGCAGAAACTCTCAATTTGTAGACTCCATGACCGATGGATATGGCCTGATCTTTGTTGAAACTAAAAAGAGCTGATCTCAGGTTTTCCTTTAGTTTAAGGTTCTTTTTGATCAGTCTCTTGAGCTGCTTGGAAAAATAATTACTAACTAATATTTCATACATCTTCAAGTTGCTTATCAAATGACAAGCTTAATTTACTCTTTTTATCTAGCTTTTTCAAAACTTCTCCGAGCTCGTTGGCAGCTTTTTTAAAACGTTTTTCCTCAGGAGTTTTGTGGTATTTGTAGAACTTGATCAGAAAGCGGAAAAACTCGGACTTACTGGTATAACCCTCTTCTTCCATCATTCTTTCGACTTCATTTCCTTGAATATCGTTGATTTTGAAGAATACAGTAGTCATAGTAATTAATTAGCAAGTACATAGTAATTATATAGTAAATTGCTAAGTATTGCAACATGAAGCGGCCAGAAGGGTGGTGCTCCATCGTAGACGCGAAGCGGTTCGGACTGGATTAGCCAATTCTTCTTTACATATGAAATACCAAATGGTATCATAAGTAGTGCTTTAAGTTATACTTTATATAGTACCATGAATAATATCGTAACGGCTCAAGAATTAAAAACTAAAGGTATGTCGGCTCTTAACGAAAGAGCAAAAAAATTCACTGAAACTTTCATCACTATCCATGGTGAAAAAAGTTTTGCGGTACTTACTATGGATCAATATCATTATCTAAGAGAATGTGAGCTGGAAGCTGCCTTAAAGGAATCAGAAGCAGATTTGTTAAATGGTAAATTCAAGGTAAAAACAGTCGAAGGTCACATAAAAGATTTGAAGAATGTATAAATTAGTAATCACTGAAAGTTATCAGAGGAGGGCAAAGAAATTTTTCGCAAAACATCCGGAAATCTTAGAACAATACGAAAAAATCCTAAAAATACTTTGCCTGAATCCTCAGCATCCTTCTTTGCGATTGCATAAATTATCAGGAAGATTGGCTGGCCTATCCAGTGTTTCAATTAATATTTCGTATAGGCTAATTATTCATTTTATCATCAGGGACGAACAAATTATTCCAATTGATATTGGTTCGCATGATGAGGTTTATTGATAATTGTGGTGCCGAGGGGCAGAATCGGACTGCCTACACAAGGATTTTCAATCCTCTGCTCTACCAATGAGCTACCCCGGCACGTTGAAAGTCATGAAAACTTACGAAGCCGATTTTAACGGGGATTCTCGGAAATGGCAATCTTTTGTGAGTCTTTTCCTATCCTATTTGCTTTTTCTCCCTTCTTTGGCTAGATTTAGGCACATGAGAAATAAAAAAATTGTTGTAAAATTGGGTACGAATGCCATGACTACCGATGATCTGAAGCTGGATAAGGACTTGATCAAGGACTTGGTGCGTCAGATTGCTGAGGCTAGTGAGCATAATGACATTTTACTGGTCACGTCTGGAGCGATGGGTGCTGGACGGGCGACTTTGAAAAAACCTTTGAAATATGACGAAGTTACCACGCGCCAGCTATATGCTGTAGTTGGACAGGTAAAATTGATGGAGCTATATTCCAATTTTTTTGAGAAACATGGGCGTAATGTAGCGCAGATGTTAGCGACGAAAGAGGATTTTAATAATCGAACACATTTTTTGAACACTAAGAATTGTATCGAAACTCTTTTCCGAGAAAATATTGTGCCGATTATGAATGAAAATGATTTTGTCTGTATTGAGGAATTGATGTTTACCGATAATGATGAATTGGCAGGGATGATTTCAAAAATGCTTTCGGCCGATAAACTGATTATTTTGAGTAATGTGACAGGAGTATATGACAAAGATGGAAAAGTGATTCCGGAATTTAAACCGGAAGAAGAAATGCCAAGACATATAATTTCCAGTGAAAAATCTTCTTTTGGTAAGGGCGGAATGCAAAATAAATTTGGTGTGGCGCAGGCAATTGCAAAGCATGGTACGGAAGTTTTCATAACGAGCAGTAAGGAAAAAGATGTTATTACCAGGATTTTGAATGGAGAAAATGTGGGAAGCAAATTTATTGCTCACAAGATTTAATTTATGAAAAAGATTTGTATAATTGGCTTAGGGAATATGGGAAAAGCCATGTGGGATATTTTGAGTAAGCGTGGAGGTTTTGAATTAGTGGGATGCTCAAAAGGAGATGATGTGAATGAAAAAATCAGTGGCGCGAAAATTGTGATTCTGGCGGTAAAGCCACAAGTATTCAGTGAATTAGCAGCTAGTATTAAAATTGATTTGAGCGGAAAATTGGTGATTTCGATTATGGCTGGAATTGGGATTGAGAAGATAGCTGAATCCTTGAGAACAAAAAAAGTAGTCAGGACTTTGCCAAATTTAGCTCTGAAGGTGGGACAATCACTAACTATCTGGAAAGCTGGCGAGGAAGTTTCCGGCGAAGAGAAGTTATTGGTAAGAGAAATTTTAGCGAGTTTTGGACAGGAAGTTGAAGTGGAGACAGAAGAAAAAATTGGAATCATTGGAGTGGTGAGCGGCTGTGGTCCGGGATTTTTGGCTTATTTCGGAGAAAAAATGGTAGAGTTTTTAGTAAAACATGGGCTGACGCCCATAGAAGCGGAAAAAGTGGCAAGACAGACTTTGATTGGGACAGGAGAAGTAGTGAAAGCAAATGCTTGGAATTTAACAGACATGCGACAAAAGGTAAGTTCAAAAGGTGGACTGACGGAAGCTGGCGTGAGAGAAATGGAAGCTGGTGGGATGGGTGAAATATTTGCAAAAGGCGGAGAAGCAGCTTTAAAAAGAAGTGAAGAGTTAAGTAAATAAAATGACTACTTTGATTGACTAAAGTTTAATAAAGATGAATAAGCTAAATCTACAAGAAGCTCTAGCTAAAACTCAATCTGCGAGTCGTAAATTCGTGATGGTAGAGGAAGAGGCGGTCAATAAAGTGCTGATGAAGTTGGCGGATTTATTGGAAGGGGGTGTGGAAAAAATTCTGACTGAAAACTTGAAAGACTCAGTAAAGATGGATAAAAGTGATCCGCTATATGATAGAGTTTTACTTAACGAAAAGAGAATAGCCACTATCGCGGCTGGCGTGCGAGAAATTGCGGGATACGACTCCCCTGTCGGGATTGAACTGGAACATCGAGTGCTAGAAAATGGCTTGGATTTAAGGAAAATCAGCGTGCCATTTGGAGTAGTGGGTGTAATTTTTGAAGCGCGACCGAATGTGGTGATTGATATTTTTGCTTTATGTTTTAAATCCAGAAATGCTTGTGTGATGAAAGGTGGATCGCAGTCGGAAAATTCGAATGCGATTTTGGTGGAGCTGATTTTGCAAGCGATTGAAACTGCCGGTGGTGAAAATATTTTTATGAGCGATTTGGTTTTGCTACTTCGAAATGACAGAGAAATTTTGGCGGAATTTATGAAGCAGGATAAATATGTGGATGTGATTATTCCACGAGGCGGGCAGGGTTTGATTAATTTTGTGCGAGAAAATTCGATGATTCCGGTGATAGAAACCGGAGCTGGGGTGGTTCATACATACTTTGATGAATTTGGTGATTTAGATAAAGGTCGGGAGATTGTCTTTAATGCTAAGGTAAGCCGTCCGAGCGTTTGTAATGCATTAGATACTTTGATCATTCATAAGTCTAGACTGCTGGATTTGCCGGCGATTTGTAGACCAATGGAAGAAAAAAAAGTGGAGATTTTTGCTGATGAAGAAGCTTATAAAGTTTTAAAAGAAAATTACTCTAAGGATCTTTTGCATCAGGCGACGGAAGAAAATTTCGGCATGGAATATTTGTCTTTAAAAATGGCCGTGAAGACTGTGAAAAAATTAGACGAGGCTCTGGATCATATTGCAAATTTTGGTTCAAAGCACAGCGAATCAATAGTTACAGAAAACAGAGAGCACGCAGAAAAATTTCTCAAAGCCGTAGATGCGGCATGTGTTTATGTGAACGCCTCTACAAGATTTACCGATGGTGGTGAATTTGGTTTGGGAGCGGAAGTGGGAATAAGCACTCAAAAACTCCATGCGCGCGGGCCAATGGGCATCAAAGAGCTCACAAGTTACAAGTGGATAGGGAGAGGAAATGGGCAGGTAAGATAACTATTTGGGGACACTAATGCTTCCATGTTATATTCGATGATGTTTCCAAATCTAATTCTAAAAACATATGGTAGATAAACACAAATTAGCAAAGCTGGCGGATGTAATTACAAACTATTCCATTGCTGTAAAAAAAGGTGAAAAAATTCTTTTGCGCGGTTATGGATTCGATAGTTATCCTCTAATCAAAGAGCTTTATCGTGAATGTATAAAAGCGGGTGCAATCCAAGTAGACGTGAGATTCTCTCATGATGAAATGAGCAAAGTCTTCTTTGATCATGCTAATAAAGAGCAGATGGAATACCTGAGTGATTTGGATAAAAAAGTGGCGGAAAGTTATGATGCGATGGTTCAAATTGTGGCTGATGCAAACCCTTACGAGATGACTGATGTGGATATTAAAAAAATTCAAACAGTGCAGAAATCTCGCAAAATTCTCGGTGAAATTCTACATAAAAAACGTTGGTGCCTTTTCTATTATCCTACGATTGCCTCAGCGATGCTTGCAAAAAAAAGCTTGGATGAATGGGAGGAATTTGTTTTCGATTCTTGTCTTTTGAATTGGAAAGAGGAAGAAAAAATGCAGATTAAATTTAAGGAGCTAATGTTGAAAGTAAAAGAAGTAAGAGTGACTGGGGAGGAAACGGACATGACTCTTTCAATTGCTGGGCAGAAGTGGAAAACTTGCTGTGGAAAACGCAATCTCCCAGATGGAGAAATATTTACTGCTCCGGTAAGAACTTCAGCGAATGGAACAATCCGTTTTAATGTACCAACTCATTATCAATCACAGGATTTTGACTGGGTAAAATTGTGGATGAAGGATGGAAAAGTGATCAAGGAGGAGTCAAATAATCAAAAAGCTTTGACGGAGATTTTGAATACGGATCCAGGTGCAAGATATCACGGAGAATTCGCTTTTGGTTTAAATAATAATATTAAACAAGGAACGCGCCAGATTTTATTCGATGAAAAAATGGGCAAGAGTCTGCATATGGCTCTGGGAAGATGTTATGAAGAATGCCCAAATGGCAATGACTCAAATATCCATTGGGATATGATTTATCGTTTTGAATGGGCCGGTGCGGAATTATATTTCGATGGCAAAAAGGTTTATTCAAAAACCAAGTGGATTGATAAGAGATTTGAATTTTTAAATTAGAATTAAAAAAGCCTCGTAAGAAAATCTTTGCGAGGCTTTTCTGAGTGCTTAATTTATTTAGTTAACTCTAAATTTCCTTGGATATAGCCATTTTCGCCTTCGGTGCAAAGGGTGATTCCCGTAGCAGAGTCAGTAAGTTTGTTTTCAAAATCAACTCCGGCCGTAGTGCATAGTTCCATTGGCTTGCCGGCTACAGAAAAGTTTTTCATTGGTGGTACACCATAGAAATCATCAGTCATTTTGATTTTGTTTTTAGCCTTTTTTGCGGTTGCTTTGTTTTTGAAGGCAATAAAATGCACCGCCTCTCCAGGTTTAATAGTAAAAACAGCCTGATAGCCATCTTTGCCTGTACTGAGGGTTTTAACGCGCGTACCTACGTAGTCATTACCAACCACTTTAACTTTGTACATATTCACATATTTATTCTTGATAACACTAGTATCGTCATCCATGTCTTTGAGTACGTTTGCTTGAAAACTGATAGTTAGTACTTGCTCCTCGGCAAATACGCTAGTACTGCTTACTAAAAATGTCATTGCGGCAATAGTGACGATGCTTAGGAGACGTTGGAATTTCATATAATTTTGGTTAATGATGTATTCATACTAGATTTTAATCAATTAAGTGTCTAGCGGATAGTCTATTTTTGAATACGAATAAGTGAGCATTTCATTACATTCGTTAAAATCTTGGCTTATAGCTTGACATTTCTCTATTTTCTAGTACCCTACCTGTTCGTGAAGGTCAGTAACTCCCCTCTAAAGTAATTTATGAGCGGTCGAAGTTCGGCCGTTCATGATTTGACAACTAGGGTAGTAACAGATTTTCACATTTCAGCAACCAAACCCCGAGCGTTAAGTCGCTTGGATTCACCTGTCAGGAGTTTCCATGTTCAATACCGGCGAGAATTATTTCATCGAGGAGAATCGTTTCCGCAAGGCGAATCGGTTCATCAAGTGCGAGTGCTGCGGCGTCAAGTTCCATCCCGGTGAGCTCAACAAGCATCGCCGCGACAAGGAAAACGACAAGCTCCGCCTCATCGCCAAGAAGGACGGTCTGCCGCCCGGCATGATGAAGAGCCTCAAGACTGCTTTCGAGGGCAAGAGTCACGAGAGCCGCTGTCAGCGTCAGCGTGTCGTCGCCCAACTCAGCCGCGGCGTCGCGATCCAGAACCTCCGTTTCTAGGAGGGGTCATCACAACAACCCAGGCGCAAGCGCCTATGACAGGAGAAGTGTCCAATGAGTCTTTCAGCTAAGCAGAAGGCCCTCGGCCTGCAGATGGTCACCTGTACCCATCACAACTGTCGCAAGCGTCACCAGGTCCAGAAGAAGGACCTGGCGGACCACTACGCGAAGTTGGACTCCCAGTATGACCGCGCCCCGTCCACGGGTCGTGCGGCAATGAGCAAGCGCGACAGCGGTTCGTACCGCAACGTCTAGCTGGGCAGCACAAACTTAAATTCCGCACGGCGATGACCCCCTGATGGGGCGAGCCTCGCGGAGAGACAGGTGACCATGACTGGTTGGGTAGTAATGTGAATAGAGTTTTCGAGCGGGAATTTGCCGAGGCGTGACGAAAGTCACAGCCAAAGCATCCCGACGAACTCGAACCTCATAAGCTTACTACCCTTCCAGTTCTTTACAGAATTTTCGCTCAAAGTTTTGAATTTTCACTTTGCTATATAAAGCACCACCGGGCAATGATCCGAACCCATGACGTTTGGCATATGGTAACAATCTTTCACCATGCTGCGAGCGTTTTTTGAGCAGAAAAAATAATCAATTCTCCATCCCACATTTCTATATCTCGCACCCCCTCTCATACTCCACCAAGTATAACATTCCGGAGTCTGATTGAATTCGCGGAAGCAGTCGATGAAGCCGTGAGCGACCAGTTTATCGAGCCATCTTCTTTCTATTGGCAAAAATCCGGAAGTCATTTCATTTTCCTTTGGACGGGCGAGATCTATTTCTTTGTGAGCGGTATTGTAATCGCCGGTGATGAAAAGTTTTTTACCTTCCTGCACACATTTATCAAAATATTTCAGAGCAACATCGTAAAATTCCATTTTATAATTCAATCTTTCTTGATCCCTTTGCCCATTCGGAAAATAAATATTAAAAAAAACAAAATCACCATAATCAACAATTTGCGTACGCCCTTCACAATCAAATTTCTCCACCCCAAAGCCATTCAAAATTTCGTGCGGTTGAACTTTCGTGTAAATAGCCGTGCCGGAATATCCCTTCCTCTGCGCCGGATTAAAATAAGCATGATAATGATCCGGCGCCAATAATTCTTTACTAAATTGATGCTCCTGACCCTTTATTTCCTGCAGACCGATAATATCCGGTTTCTCTTTGTGTAGCCATGCAATGAAACCTTTCTTCTCAACCGCGCGTAGACCATTTATGTTCCAGGAGATTAATTTCATGATGGAATTTTTAATTACTAAAGAAAATTAACATTTAAAGCTTTTAATGTAAAAGTCTTTGGACTATAATTCGGTGGAAATTTCTTAATTCTCATTCCATGTCTATCACAGATACAAGTACAAATAAAATTGTTGCGGCGGTGGTTTTTGCGGCGGTGGCTATTTCCGGTTCCTTGGTGTTTTTTGGTTTAAAGATGTCTAATGGTGGCGTAAGCGATAGTGCTCTAGAGGAAAAAGTTTTCAAGGGTATAGATGCTTATATCTCTAAAGAACAGCAGAAATCCGCAGATGCTCAGGCAGAAGCTGAAAAACCTAAAGTTGTTACCGGCGATTTCAGTGATGATGACGCATTTCTAGGTGAAAAAAACGCACCAATAACCATAGTGGAATTCTCAGACTATCAATGTCCATATTGTGGCGTGTTTGAAAATGAAACTTTCCCGAAAATAAAGGCTCAATATATAGACACAGGAAAAGTAAAACTGGTCTTCCGTGACTTCCCTCTCAGTTTCCATCCTTATGCTTATCCTTCCGCTCTTTTCGCGGAATGCGCGCGTAGTCTTTCGACCAATGGTAATGTGGATTATTTTAAAGTACATGACAAATTATTCGAGACAGTACAGAATGGAAAATTTGATTATGACGTAATGAGTACATTTGCAGTAAGCTTGGGTATAAACAAAGCTGAATTGAAGAAATGTTTTGATAGCGATAAATTCAAGGATGAAATTGCCGCGGATCAGAAATCCGGACAAAGCGCGGGAATTAATGGAACTCCGGGTTTTATCGTTAATGGCCAAGTAATAAGCGGCGCACAGCCTTTCGAAAAATTCCAATCTGTAATTGAGCCGATTTTGAAGGAAAAAACCAAATAATTATGAAAATATTGTTAAACAAGAAAGCACCGGATTTCAAGCTGGAGGATCAGGATGGAGAAGTGAGATCTCTGGCTGATTACAAAGGTGATTTTGTACTTTTATATTTTTATCCGAAAGATATGACTTCTGGTTGCACTTTGGAGGCGCAGTGTTTCAGGGATAGATTAAGCAAATTGAGGGGCCTGGGAGTGCAGGTCCTGGGTGTGAGTGCGGACAGCACAGAGTCACATAAAAAATTTGCCACTGCTCACAAATTGAATTTTCCTTTGCTGGCCGATGTGGATAAAAAAGTGATTGAAAAATATGGAGTTTGGGTGGAAAAATCCATGTACGGGAAAATATACATGGGCATTCAGAGAGATTCATTTTTGATTGATAGAGAGGGCAAAATCGTAAAACACTACACCAAGGTAAATCCCGCTGAACATCCGGGGGAGGTGGTTAAGGATGTGAAGGAAATAGAATTAGCTTAAGCTGTGGAGCTGCGAATAGGCTTGAAATTTTGGCTTATTTTTGCTATAATATAGGTAATAAAAAAATAAAAATAAAAATATCCTATGCCTGATTCTTCTTCACTTTCTTCTTTGATCGCTCAAAGCAATGTTTTGACGGTAGAGAAAAAACAAATTTATACACAGATACTTCCTTATCTTTCCGCTGAAGCTTCTTCCCAGCTGGAGGTTCTTTTGTCAGGTGCGGAGGCTAAGGTTCAAAAAATAAGAGAGCAAGAGGAAGCTGCTATTTCCGATATAAATATTAAAGCATCCGAAGATATGAAAGAACTAGTTCGAGTTGAACTCAAAGCCATTCAGGCACAGGCGGAGGTGAATGAATCCACTGCCGCTGAATCATTACTTACTAAACTTGATAACCTATAAAATCATATGAAAAATCTATTTTGTTTTCCAAAGGTATCTTTTCACCAGAGTCGTCTTGCCTATTTTGCAGGACCTGAAGGTGGAGCTCCTGACAAGCTTGTTCAGGCAATTAAGCAAAAGGAAGGCGAGCTGCAGGGAAAACAACCTGATACAAAGGCTAATATTGTGGACGAAGGCGGTGTTCAAAAGAAAATTGGTCTTATTGAGGCTAAATTAAGAGAGTTTAGAGGAGTTGATCCACGTCAGACAGATGCAATTCAGGGAAAACTTGACGCTCTGAAAGATAAACGTATCAAACAAGTTCAAGGTATCAAGGATGGAAATACAGAAACTCTTAAAGCTGTAACTGCCGATATTGCCAAGGAACTTGACGGCTTCGAAAAACAAGATGGTGTAAAACAAATTATGAAACTCGTTGATAGACGAGATGTTGTCATGGATGCTATTCGTATTAGATCATATGCAAAGAGTGATTGGGGCAAAATCAATGATCGTTTGAATCTTGCCGGTTTTTCTTCTGAAGATGTTTCGATACTTCAAAAGGCACTGAAAGTAAATGTTGATGGAAAAGTAGGACCTGAAACTGCCGGAGCCATTGCAGGCTTTTTTGGAGAAACATTCGCTCCTGTTCAGGATGGAGATAAGACTCTGGACACTGAAGGAAATGAATATGAAACTGCAGATATGAAAGGAAGTCGTGACAAGCTTGGTGATCAAGTTAAGCTCTATCTCGATAATTGGGAAACACTTTTTGGATCGAGTTCTGGGAATAAAGGCTCATGGGAAGCAGTACTTGCCACTGCTAGAGATCCTAAAAAATTTGCTGAAACCGTGAAAGCTAATCCAAATTTTGCTGAGCAAAATAGTAAAGTAATTGAAGATACGGTTTATAGCCTTGTTACTAAAAAAATTCAGGGATATGTAGATAAATGGGATAAGCTCTTCGGTGGCCCAGATCAAAAAGATCCAGATGGATATAATCTTGCCAGCTATGAAGATGACTTGAAAACTTCGAAGGATATTTTGGGCAGTGCTGATCTCGCAGCTATGTTTGTTAAACAAATTGATAAAAACGAAAGGATAGCCAATGAAAATATCGCAAAAGCTGAAGCTGCAGCGAAAGCAAAAGCTGAGGCTGAACAGCGTGCTAAAACTGAAGTTGCGGCTGCAAATCCAAACGACCCTAGAGCTGCCGCGCGCGAATTCATGAAAGATGTTGGTCAGGGTGCGAGCGCTGCAGTTGATGCCGGTAAAGGTGCCGTAAGAAGCGCGATGAACGCAACTGCCGATTTTGGTGAAGCACAGGATAAATTGGCAAAAGCCGGGTATGACGGTATAGCCGAACAGGTTGCAAATGGTGCGAAGTGGACAAATGAACAAGTTGCTGATGCTGGTAAATGGTCAGGCAAACAATGGAACAAGCTGGCTTCCAATGCAGGATTCCTTGCCACCTACGTAAAAGGTGGTGTCCTTGATGCGGGACGTTTTGTCACTGATGCAGGACAAAGTGCTCTCGACAGTCTCGTTGCTTCTTCCTATTACATTGTGAAGGTCGGTAATGAATACTACGATATTGCCTCAAAAGAAGGCAAGGCGGCCTTCTCTGCCGTTGCTGCTAAAGCAGAACAAACTTTGAAAATTGCCGAAGGTCTCGGTCTCATTGCCTACGACGCTGTTGCCGAACAGGTTGCAAATGGTGCGAAGTGGACAAATGAACAAATGGCTGATGCCGGTAAATGGTCTGGCAAACAATGGAACAAGCTGGCTTTCAATGCAGGATTCCTTGCCACCTACGTAAAAGGTGGTGTCCTTGATGCGGGACGTTTTGTCACTGATGCAGGACAAAGTGCTCTCGACAGTCTCGTTGCTTCTTCCGATTACATTGTGAAGGTCGGTAATGAATACTACGATATTGCCTCAAAAGAAGGCAAGGCGGCGGTTGAAAGAACAGTAGCTAATGGTAAAGAGTTTATCGAAAAGGCTGAGAAGCGTGCTGATCAAGCCCGTCTTGAAAGAAGCATTAAAAATGATGGTAAGCCGGTCGTCATGAGAGCTGGATTCTAAATAAAACCGTAGAACAGGAAATCATAACTAATTCCATTTTCTTCGTCGGAGCCGATTTTTTTTGGCTGACCGAAGGTGGCTGGAATTTCAGGGAAGAAAGTGTCGCAGTCAAAAGTTTGGTGTACCTTTGTGAGATAAATGCCTGTTAGACGAGGATCATTGATGAATTCCTTGAAAATCTGGCCACCTCCAAGCACGAAGATTTTTTCAGTTTTTTCATCGGCCAAGGCGATAGCCTTATCTAATGAATTACAAACTTCAGCGCCGTCGACCGCGAGGTCTGCGTGGCGAGTGAGCACTACGTTGCGGCGATTTGGAAGAGGGCGAAATTCCGGTTCGAGAGAATCCCAAGTGCGATGGCCCATGATCACCATGTTTTGTTTGTTTGAGTCTTCAGTCTTGCGAGTAGTATCGCGGAAATATTTGTATTCTTTGCGAAGTTTCCAAGGAAGATGACCGGCTTTGCCTATACCCAGATGCTCGTCTACAGCTACTATCATGTAGATTGGATGCATCATACGGCTATTGGAAATTTGATAAATTTTTCGTGTTCGTAATTTTCCAGAGTAAAATCTTCGAATTTTAGTTCCCAGAAAGGCTTTTTAGCGATCGTCAGAGTGGGAAGTTTGTGTGGAGTGCGAGTCAGCTGATCCTTGAGGCCTTCGATATGATTCTTATAAATGTGCGCGTCCCCTATCGTATGCACGAAAATCCCCGGAATCAGATTGCATTCCTGGGCCATCATCATCAAAAGCGTGGCATAGCTGGCAATATTGTACGGAACGCCAAGAGCAATATCGGCACTGCGCTGATATAATTGAAGATCCAGACGACCATTGGTTACATAGAATTGAAACAGGGTGTGACAAGGTGGCAAAGCCATTTTTTCAATATCCGAAACATTCCAACCGCTGACAATTATGCGACGAGAATCGGGATTATTTTTGATGGTTTCTATGACATTTTGAATTTGATCAACGTGAGTTTTTTTGAAGAGGCCGGCGTGTTCTCTATCTTCCTCAAATTTTTCCCATTTTCTCCATTGATAGCCGTAGATTGGACCGAGATCTCCATCTTCTTTTGCCCAAGGATCCCATATGGGAGTGTGTTGGGTAAGATCGTCATTGATATTGGTGGCGCCGCGGAGAAACCAAAGAAGTTCGCGGACGATGGCGCCGTAACTCACCTTTTTTGTTGTCACCATGGGGAAACCCTGGCGGAGATCGTATTTTTTTTGGGCACCGAAAACTGAAATAGTACCGGTGCCGGTGCGGTCGGCTTTTTCTTCACCTTGCTCCAGGACTTCGCGGACTAGATCGAGATATTGTCTCATAATATTTTTTTATAGGCTCGCTGCGGCTAAAAACTGGCAGAGCCAGATTTTTCGCCTTGCTCGCGCTCGCGCCGTGCGCTCGCCAATACTGCTGCTTCTTGCTCTATTCCTACATGATTTCTATCTTTATCCTGAAATACACGGCTTCCTACAGTAACTTTCTGGTTTTGATACTTACCTGCGTAAGGATTTTCCGCGGCTTGGTCCATGCTGCAGAAAACTAATTGGCAGATGCGTTTTCCGGCTTGCAATTTTATCGGAAGTGATCCGGCGTTATACAATTCTAACGTAATTCGGCCCTTAAAACCGGGGTCTACCCAGCCCGCATTCTGTATAAATAAGCCAATTCTACCGATTGAACTTCTTCCCTCAACAAAAGCTGTAAGATTATTCGGTACTTCTACGTACTCTTGTGTAGTCGCCAGGAGAAATGAATGTGGCGGAATTGTAATGGAATCGCTAGTTATCTCACGATACTTGATCTCTGCATCGAGAGTGATAATATCCATTTGGTTATCCTCGACCAATAGAAAGTGATCACCGAGGCGACAATCAATAGAAGCCGGTTGAATGGACTTCTCGTCAATAGGAGCGACAACCAGTTCACCTGAAGCGAGCATAGCCTTAAGAGTTTTGTCAGAAAGAATCATAGAGTTTTGTCAATTAATTTGCGCCTTGAATATAAATTAAAATTATCATTTAACCAAATCAAAAATGGAAAAAAAAGATCCAATCTTGGTCGGAGCGGTTTCCGGCGGTGTCACTTCACTGATCGTAGCAATACTTTTTATGAGTTTTGCACCGCAAAATAATAATTCAAAGGTGCCGGAAGGACTTTTGAAAAATGAGGAGGAAAATTCAGTGCAGATTGTTGAAGGAAGCCAAGAATCCTTGGTGGTAGGTGCGGTAAAAAAGGCCAAACCTTCGGTCGTTTCAATAATTATCACTAAAGATGTACCGGTAATGGAAAAATATTATCAAGAAGCGCCAGGTAATCCTTTTGGTGGAATGGATCCATTTGGTGGCGCAAGTCCCTTCGGAGGTTTTAACTTTCAAATTCCACAATATCGCCAAAATGGAACTGAAAAAAAAGATGTGGGTGGAGGTTCCGGATTTATCGTTTCTTCAGATGGATTTATTGTAACCAATAAGCATGTAGTTGCCGATGAAAAAGCGGAATACACGGTGTTCATAGGTGAGAACAAGACTAAATATCCGGCGAAAGTTATTTCCACCGATCCTGTAAACGATATAGCGGTGATGAAGATTGAGGCGAAAGATTTACCATATTTGGAATTTGCCGATTCCGATCATTTAGATGTAGGGCAGACGGCTATCGCGATTGGTAATCCTTTGCTGGAATTTACCAATTCGGTTTCCGTTGGTGTAGTTTCCGGTTTATCGCGTTCCATTACAGCCGGAAATGGGGCAGGCATGTCAGAACAATTGGAAGGTGTAATTCAAACTGATGCGGCAATTAATCCGGGAAATTCCGGAGGCCCACTTTTGAATCTCCAGGGCAAAGTAATTGGCGTGAATGTAGCCGTGGCTAGTGCAAATAATATTGGTTTCTCTCTGCCAGCAAATCTGGTAAAAAACGCTGTAGATTCAGTAAAAGAGCATGGCAAAATTGTACGTGCTTACCTTGGCGTGAGATATATAGGAATCAATGATCAAATAAAAGAAGCCAATAAGCTGGATGTAGATTATGGAGCTTTGGTTTTGAGAGGTGAAAAACCCGAAGACCTTGCTGTTATTCCAGGTTCACCGGCGGATAAAGCAGGAATTTTGGAGAATGATATTATTCTGGAAGTAGATGGCAACAAATTGGACAAGGACACTACTCTTGCCCACTATATTTCCACAAAGAAGGTTGGAGATAAGCTTAAATTTAAAATCTCAAGCAAGGGCAAGGAGAAGGAAGTGATAGTGACGCTGGAAGAGAGCAAGAACTAAGAATGGTCAGGAAAAATTGTCTTCAATATAATCCTCCAGCAGTTGAATAAATTGCTGGGGGATTTTTTTGCCCTGAAGACTTTTGACGAATTTTCCTTTGATGTAAACAGGGGCAACGGGTTTTTCCATGCGGCCCGGGAGGCTGATAGCGATGTCTGCATGCTTGGATTCTCCAGGACCATTTACTACACAGCCCATGACGGCAATTTTTAATTCGGCTATTTTTTGGGCAGATTTTGGATATTTTTTCTGCCATATTGGGAGGATTTTTGTGACATGAGCATTCACTTCCTCGGCTAACTCTTGAAAAAAATGACTATCGGTACGGCCGCAGCCTGGACAGCTGGTGACCTGGGGTTTGAAATAGCGGAAGCCAAGGGATTGGAGCAAAGTTTTGCAGGCCTCAACTTCTTTAGTGCGAGGCTGAGTGGGCGTAGGCGTGAGAGAAATTCTGATAGTGTCTCCTATTCCCTGTTGGAGGAGAATTGCTAGGGCGGCTGAACTGGAAACCAATCCTTGCATGCCGACACCGGCTTCGGTAAGCCCCAGATGAAGCGCATATAAATGTTTATTTTTCTGCATTCTGGCCGATAGGAGTTCGTAAGCTTTGATCATGTCCTGAACAATGGACATTTTCACGCTTAGAATAATTTTGTCCTGAGCGAGGCCGAGTTTTTCGGCTATTTCGGCGGAACGAGTGGCTGATTCTACCATGGCGTCTATGATCACTTCTTTGTCAGATCTTGGCTTTATGAGACGCGCGTTTTTGTTCATCATTTCAGTGAGAAGATCTTGATCGAGCGAGCCCCAATTCACACCGATGCGCACGGGTTTATTATTTTCGAGGGCGATTTTTATGATTGTAGAGAAATTATATTCGTGTTTATCCCCATAACCTACATTGCCCGGATTTATACGATATTTATCCAGAGTTTTGGCCATTTTAGGAAAATCTTTTAGAAGAGTGTGGCCATTGAAATGAAAGTCGCCGATGAGTGGGAGGGCTTTGTATCCTTTGTCGTCGAGAATTTTTCTGATTTCAGGGACTTTGGGCGCGGCCAGATTGGTATTTACAGTCATTCGCACAATTTCCGAACCGGCTTCGGCTAATTCCATAGCTTGTTTGGCCGTGGTTTTGGCGTCGGAAGTATCTGTGTTGGTCATTGATTGAATGACAATTGGATTTTTGCCGCCAATTTTTATGCCACCAACAAGAACTGCTGGAGTACTAATTCTCATGAGGTGATTTTAGCAGAAATGGCTTGTTTAAGGCAAAAGAAAATTAGAATCCCAATAAATCCAGCACGTCGCCTGCCACGTTTTTGCCTTCGCTGTCGACTGGATAGTGATGCATTTGCAGAGCGGGATTGTAATTGATTTCGATGATGCCGTAGTTGGCGGATGCATTTTTGGAATTTTCTTGTGCTTTTTCTTGCGGGTTTTTGATCATCATGTCCACGCCGCAGATTTTTGCTTTGGCGATGAGAGCGGCTTCCTCGGCGAGAAGTTTGTAACTCTTGTGAACATTTTCAAAACACTCTATGGGATCACCGCCGGTGCCAACATTGGAATTTGTGCGGAGAAAAATGCGTTTGTTTTTTGCCGGAGTACTATTGAAATTCAGACCTTGGGATTTGAGATGTGCGGCTTCCACAACGCCTAATTTGATAGTATAAGTATTGAAATATTTGTAATATTTGGGATCGCCATTTTTTATCTCAACCAATTCTTTGATAGTATGGATTCCGTCGCCAAGGACATTCGCCGGAATTCTTTTTACGATTGAGCGAGTTTTATCATTGATCACCAAGAGACGATATTCCTCTCCATCAATAAATTCCTCCACTAAAATCGTGGCACCAAACTTGAAGGCTTCATGTACGGCTTTTATGTAAGATTTTTTATCGCCCGGCTCGGCAAAAGAAACCGCAATGCCGTGATTCGTGGTAGTCGGCTTGATCACAGATTTTATTTTTTCAAATTTTTCATAAGCGTCAATCGCGGCTTCCGGACTAGTAAAAGCCTCTCCTGCCGGCACTCTCAAACCACCGGCATTTAAAACCTGATTAGTCACATTTTTGTTCTCCATAATCAGAAAAGTGATATAGGAATCGCGCGAAGTTTTGGTGGCCTGCTTCACATATTCGACATGATCGCCTTTACTTAGTTCTATAAAATTTTCTCTGCGATCGATAATCTCTACATTTATTTTTCGTTTAAAAGCTTCTTTGATTAAAATCTGAGTGGAAAATTCCATATCCTCATAGCCCTCAGTAAAAGTATCATCGATCATTTCTTGATTCTTTTGAGCCACTATCGACTTCGTGGCAATTCCCTCAAATTCACTTTCGATTTCTTTATTCAGTTTTTGTTTTTTGAAATGGTGGCAATGACTTTTGGCTAGCTCTAAGCCATATTCCAGAAAACTTTGCTTATGCTTTTGTAGCTTAGCGATAATCCTAGCCGATGGGGTAAGATAAGGATTTTCCAATTTTTCCAGCTGAGCTAATAAACTGTTTTGGTGATTTTTATCTTTCGAATTTTTATTCAGTAATTTGGCGATTGGAATCATCTCCTCTATTATTTCGCGACCCCAGGTTTTCATATCTAATTCTTTGCAATCTTTGATTAAAGTCAGTCCCGGCTTGCGACCATAAATCGAAACATTATTTTGATTACCGGTGATGTGACAGTGTTCACATTCCTCGATTCGTGGACTTGGTTTAAAAAGACAATAAACCAAAAATGTATGCAGAAATTCGAGCTGATCAATGTCCAAACCAATTGGCGAATATGGATTTATATCTATGGCGCGGGCTTCCACATAAAGAATACCGCGTGCCTTGAGAGCTTCAAGTGGAGTTTCTTTCGTGCCAAGTGCTACGAGTTTTGTCTGTAAAACCTGTTTTGGGCGAATGCGTGAATAATGTTCGGCTTCAATCTGTAAAATGTTGTTGTTTATGCCCGGAAATTTTTTATATTTTGGCTCGGGCGTGGAAATGGCTTTGGTAAGGTCGGCGATGTATTCCTTGAGATTGTTGAATGAAACGGCATGTTGAGTCTGGACTTTGCTGTAATAGCCCAACTCGCTCATACGGAAAGAACAGGCATATTCTCCGTAATAGCTCTTACTGTCGAGTTTTTTTAAATACTTTGGTTTTCGGAAAATAAAAATCGGTTTATGCTCCAAATAACTTTCGTCAATTACCGGAGCGGCACCAAAAAGATAAGTATTTAACCAGCTGTAGCGCAGAAAATTGCGTACAATGTGGAGATATTGCTCAGAGATGAAGTTTTGGATATTGGATTTTGGAGCTATTTTCTGATGGAGAAATTCCCAAAAACTTTTCGAAAAAGAAAAATTATAATGAGTACCTGAAATGGTCTGCATTTTGCGTCCATAACGATGACTTAGTCCGAGGCGGTACTTAGTTTTGCGTTTACCCTCAAAAGAATTCCCATAATTTGCTAAAGGAATTTGGGCAGGATTTTTTGGCAGAAGACATGGCATACTGAAGGGCCAGAAAAATTCCTTATCGAGGCGCTGAGCCATAAAAATGTGCACATTATTCAGATATTCAGCCGTCGCTCCTTCCGTAGAACGTGGAGGACTAATAAGTTCTAATTGGGCTTCGCTGAAATCAGTAGTGATTAGGGGATTTTTCAGAGCAGATCCCAGTGCTGCAGGATGCGCTTTCTGAGAGATCCTGCCCTCATAATCCATACGCAAACATTCTCTTTCAAGACCGTGCATTGATTCATTGAACAAGCGATAATTATCACCTTCTGAAAAAATTTTGAGAATTTGAGGGAAATCCCATTTCATGGAAAGGATTTAAGTTATTTTATTTTGCTGGATTTGGGAAAAATTTGCAATTTAATTGAGTTGTAGGATAATGGGCGCGTGCCAAAAGTTACATTTAAAAATAGTAAGGAAACGATTGAGACCGCTCAGGGAAGTTTGCTGAAAGATGCTGTGCGCGAGAATGGCTGGCCGATTGCTTTCGGTTGTGAAGACGGCGTTTGCGGAACTTGCATTATTCAGGTTCATAATGGTAAAGAAAATTTGGCTCCAGTGCAGGAGACTGAAGAACAAACTTTAGAAATGATGTGCATGAAAGATGGAGAGCATCGTCTTTGCTGTCAGTGCAAAGTGAATGGAGATGTAGAGTTTGAAGGTATGTAGAGTTGAATAAAGATATTATCTACTTCGTTGAAGACAGAAAGTTGATCCTCATGTACTTACTTCGTACACTCCGGTCAACTTTCTGTCTTCGCCTCGTATCTAACATCTTTATTCAACTCTATAAATTCAATATTTTATGCCGGAATTACCAGAAGTCGAAACCATTGTTTCGGATTTGAGGCCTGTTTTGAAGGGGCGGTTTTTTGTTGATCTTGTTGGCACTCATGAAAATTCTATCATTGGTGCCTTGGATAATGTGGCTTCTATTAGAGACAAGAAGGTGGTAACGGTGGAGCGTCGAGGCAAATTCATCAATATTTTTTTTGAAAATAATTACGTGATGACTATTCATTTGAGGATGAGTGGCAGAATAATTTCTTGCGACCCTGGAGATGAGCCTTTAAGATTTGAAAGAACGAGAATTGATTTCAATGGAGTGTCTTTGAGATTTTGCGATGTGAGAAAATTCGGGAAAGTTTGGATTTGTAAAGCTTCCGAGTACGAGGCAGTGACTGGAATTTCAAGACTGGGAGTGGAGCCGTTGAATGGAGATCTGAATGTGAGTGGTTTTATTGAAATGATGAAGGGCCGAAAAGGCTCTGTGAAAAAATGGCTTCTGGACCAATCAAAAGTCGCCGGAATTGGCAATATTTATGCCGATGAAGGATGTTTTTATGCGGGAATTAGACCTGGCGTGAGAATGGAGGAATTGAATGAAAAAAAATTGGGGCGTCTTTTTGAAGGAGTCATAAAAGCTCTAAAACAAGGTGTAAAAAATCGTGGAACCAGCATTTCCGATTTTCAAGATGCTTATGGCTATAAGGGTAAAAACCAGGAACTTTTATATGTATATGGGCGTGGGGGTGCAAAATGCTTAAAGTGTGAGAGCATTTTGAAAAGAACCGTGGTCGCAGGAAGAGGGACAGTGTATTGTGAGGAGTGTCAGGAGTAGTTTATTTCTCCCTAGTGTATAAACCAATCAACTCAGCCTGATCCAAATTGTGTCCCACCATTGCCTTTTCCAGACTGTCAGCTCTGACGCCGGGTAAATAAAGCTTGATATCCAGGGCATACAATTTAAAATGGTAGTGGTGAATGCCAGATGCGGGACATGGGCCGCCGTAGCCTTCTTTGCCGAAGTTGGTGGTTCCCTGGGTGGTGCCGGTAGGGATGGAATTTTCGTCAATTCCGGTAACTTTTGGATCAATATTCCAGATTGTCCAGTGCACCCAAGTACCGCTTGGTGAGTCAGGATCATCGACAATTAGCACGAGACTCTGCGCTGCCGCAGGAATTTCACTAAAAACCAGTGGTGGATTTATGTTTTCTCCATCACAAGTATATTTTGCGGGAACATTCCCATTATTTTCAAAGGCGGGGCTGGTGATTTTCATATCCGTACTATATTACTAATGAAAAAATTTGAAAACAAGAAGCTTGCCTTTTCCCCTTGAAAATTTTAGAGTGCGGACTGAACTAACTATAAAACATGATAAAATTGACAGACAACAAATGGGGCTATGATCTGGTGAAAGATAATCCGTTTAGGATTTTTCGTTTACTGAGAGAGGTTGCTGATGAAAGTGTGGGCGTATCCAATGTAGTGGATTTATCGCGCGGTGATCCCGGATATGGTTTCTCTCCGTCTGTTCATGGAAGAGAATTTTATGCGTTTTTGTTGGAAGTGGATATGCTTTTGAATAATCCAAATCATCATTTTGTTTCTGACAATAGAGATAATTTTGAAGTATTGTGGGAAAAAATTCAGGCTCATGCCAATCAAACATATAATGAAAAAAAATCCGATAGAGTTCTAAAAGATTTTTATTTCTTTCTGACCAGAATTGAAAAATACGCGAAAGAACAGGGTTTAAATTGGGATAAAAAACAGGTCATTTTTGAGATGTTGAAATATTCCGCTTTATCCGGTGGATCATATTTGGATCCGCAGGGTGAGACTCTCGTGAGACTGGTAGTGGCCAATCATTACAATGAAAGATTTAATCTGGGAATTGATTACAAGGATTTGATTTTTATGCAGGGCGTTTCTCATGGTATTGGAACAATTTTTAAACTTTTGTGTGAGCCACAATGTGGTTATTTACAGCCTGGAGATACGGTATTGATTTCTTCACCCGTGTACGCTCCATATAATACAATCATGGAAAACAGAGGCCTCAAGATTTTTTCAATTCCGGTAAATCCGGAGACCGGCGAGGTGGTGGGTAATTTGGACGAAATGTTAGCCGGTGCTCCAAAAAATATCAAAATGATTTGTCTGATTGATCCAAATAATCCAACCGGATTCTGTAACAGTGAAGAATTTCTTGAGAAAATTGGCAAATTTGCGAAAGAAAGAAATGCGCTGATTGTTTCTGACGAGGTATATAGTGATTTCTTTTTTGCCCGCAAAAAAACAATCATGCATTTCGCGGCGGAAAGAACAATTTTGATTGGTGGTAGGAGTAAAATAGAGAGAAGTACCGGGCTGAGATTCGGAGAATTCGTAATTACAAAAGAGGGGCAAAAATATATTTCCGAAAATATTCTAAAAGGTCATCTGGATACGGCAAAAGATCTGATGCAGCTTTTGATTTTCGCGAAAGCTCCTGGCGGAATCAGAGGAGAATTCCAACACGTGGCTTTCGTCACCGGCCCGTCTCAATATTTGGGCGTATCCCATATGGTTTTTGGCGACGAGGATAGAGATGAATATTTGAAAAGGATTAGAGTTAATATGGAAAGTTTTTATGAGATTTTGGGCATGCAGTATAATAAAAATTTGTACTATAGCTGTTTTGACTTGATGCAGATTCCAGGAAATACAAAGGAAGGAGTAGAGCCGGAAGAGTTATTCTACGGCTTGGCAAAGAAGGGGGTGGTGCTAATTCCTTCAAACTTATTTTTCTCGGAAACTGATCGTGAAAAGAAAGATTATCGCGCTTATGCTCGGGCTTCCCTTCCGAATCTGACTTTCACTTATTTGCAAAAGGCAGCGAAGCTGATCAAGGAATATATGACGAACTAAAAGTGTTTAATTGCTATCGTCTACTTCGTTGAAACTTAAATTTTGATCCTCGTGTACACAAATCGTACACTGCGGTCAAAATTTAAGTTTCGCCTCGTATCCAATAGCAATTAAACACTTTCTTCATAATAGTTTACATGGGACATAATATTTGGTTAAATGAAGTTACCTCATAATTTAAAATTATTTTCCATGAAAACTCAAAGATTTCCAGTTCACAAGTATGTAGCTGAATTGCTCGGATCATTTGTACTGGCATCCGCAGTGGCAATTTCCATCATGACCCATACTCCCGTTCCTACTCAGGTAGTTGCAGCTATAGTGCTGGGAACTTTTGTGTACATCTTTGGTGGATTTAGTGGAGCACACTTCAACCCGGCCGTAACTATTGCAATGGCGAGTGTCAAAAAAATAGACCTTACAAATGCGTTAATGTACGTTTTATTTCAGCTTATTGGAGGAGTTGCGGCTTATTATTTTAGCAAATATTTTGTGGGAGCTACCACAGGCGTGGAAAATTTCCCGGCAAGTGTAGATCTATGGAAAACAGCATTGGCTGAAGCGATTGGAACAGGAATGTTGGTATTTGGAGTTTCCGCAGTGGTTTGGGGGAAGGTGGAAGAAGAAATGCATGGTATTGTCATCGGAAGCTCTCTGCTTATAGGTATAATGATTACCGGAGGTTTATCTTATGGCACCCTGAATCCGGCAGTCGCGCTTGGTATTGGAGTACCTTACACGTCTTTTATTTACTTTGTGGCGCCAATTGTCGGAGGTATACTTTCCGCCTGGTTCTTCAAAGTTTTAATGATGGATTCAAGCAATAATAAGAGCCGAGCCTAAGCAGATTTTGCCGCTGTAAAATGCGGCAAATTGGCCCGGGGCTATACCCTGATCATTACCTGCTATTTCGATTCGCGCGGTGGTTTTTGAAAGTTTCTTGAGAGTGCATTTGTAGGAATTTTCGCCGTGACGTAGCTTTACGTTTAAGTGATTTTCGGTAGGCAATTTTCCTGAGAACCAATTGAAGTGACCGATTTTAAAAGTGTTCCTTTTTTTATCAGCCTCGTGGTAGTGATTGGAGATGTAAACAATGTTCTTTTTGATATCTTTTTTCACTACGAACCATGGGCCGCCGGAAAGTTTAATTCCCTTTCTTTGGCCAATGGTGTAATACCAAAAACCTTCGTGCCGAGCCAGCTTTTTGCCGGTTTCGTATTCAATGAGATCGCCCACTTTTGTACCCAAATAATGCTTGATGAAATCGCTATATTTGAATTTCCCCAGAAAACATATTCCCTGGCTATCCTTACGATCTTGATTTGGCAAATTGTACTTTTTGGCCAATTTGCGAACTTCTTCTTTTTTCAGATTTCCGAGCGGAAAAATGAGATTAACGAGCTGTTTTTGCTTTAGATTTGAGAGAAAATAGGTTTGGTCTTTAATCGGATCGGGAGTTTGTTTCAAATAATAAGTGCCGGACTTTTTGATGACTTCCGCGTAATGACCGGTAGCAATTTTTTCGAAACTCTTATCTATTTTTTTTAAGAACAAGCCAAATTTTACATTGTTATTACACATTACGTCGGGATTTGGTGTGCGACCGGATTTAACTTCTTTGATCGTATAAGAAACTACGGTATCAAAATATTCTTTTTGCATGGAGACAACTTCCAAAGGAATTTTATTCTTGCCGCAAATTTCACGAAGATATTTCAAATCTTCATCCCAGGGACAATTCTCACCAAGAAAAGAAAGCTCATCTTCCAGCCAAATTTTCAGATAGAAAGCGGTAACTTCATGGCCTTGATCCTGTAAAAGCCTGAGTGCCACCGAGCTATCCACTCCCCCAGATGTGAGTACGGCTATTTTCATAGTGAGATTCTAACATCAATTTAAATTTGAACAAATCTAAAGAAGTAGTAGAATCAGGATATATTAACCTCTTTTTCCTATGATAAATCAAAATCGCGTAGCATTGTTTTTCGGTACGGTCGCGGCTCTGGTACATGTTGTATGGTCTGTGTTGGTAGCCGGAGGCTGGGCGCAAGGTTTCGTTGATTGGATAATGGCACGTCATTTTGTGACCGGTGGCTACACTGTTGGAGCCTTCGATTTTGGAGGAAGCGTATTCCTAGTGGCTTTGACATTTGTGATCGGCTGCATCGATGGTTACATTCTTGCCACCTTGTGGAATTGGATTGTTGGCAAGAAAAAATAGTTTTTAACTAAAAAAATATGGCAGATGAACATTCAATGGATATCGTTGTGGATTTTGATTTTCAAGAAATGACAAACGCCGTGGATCAGTGCAAAAGAGAGGCTTTAAACAGGTATGATCTAAAAAATTCAAACCTTGAAATCGAGCTCACCGATACGGAATTCAAGGTAAATACGGAAAATGAATTTCAGATTGAAGCCGTGCACGATATTTTGTCACGCAGGATGACGGCGAGAAATCTTTCTCCAAGAATTTTGGATAGACAAAAAATTGAAGAAGCAGGAGGAATGAGAATGAGGCAAACAATGAAGCTCATCAAAGTTTTGGATCAGGAAACAGCTAAAATAGTCAGCAAATTAATCAAAGAAAATTTTCCAAAATCTAAGGCGTCAATACAGGGAGATGCCGTAAGAATAAGCTCAAAATCCATTGATGATCTACAAGCTATAATTGCATTTTTGCGCACAAGGCCGGAGATAAAGATTCCACTACAGTTTACGAATTACAGATGATGAAAATTGCAATTGTTGGAGGTGGTGCGGCTGGGATGATGTGCGCGGCGACAATAGCTGAGAAAAACCCGGAAGGTGCCGAAGTTTTTTTGGTGGAAAAAAATTCTATCCTGGGCAATAAGGTTATTATTTCAGGAGGTGGAAGATGCAATGTGACGACAGGCATTCAAAATATCGATGAAGTTTTGAAGAAATATCCGCGTGGAAAAAACCTGTTAAAGTTTGCGATGTATAATTTTTCTCCTGAAAAAGTATATCAGTGGTTCGAAAATCATGGTGTACCAATGAAAACCGAAGCGGATTTGAGAGTATTTCCCAGATCGAATAATGGCGGAGATGTAGTGGGGGTTTTTGAAAATATTTTCAAAAAAAATGATGCGGAAATGTTGTTGAAAACAAAAGTGGACAGTGTGGAAAAATTTGGCGATAAATTTGTTTTAATTTTTGCCGATGGCGGCGAATTAGAGGTCGATAAATTAGTTGTCACAACAGGAGGTCAGGCCTATAAAAAAACCGGCTCAACAGGTGATGGATATTCTTTTGCTGAAGATTTAGGGCACAGTATCACTGCCCTGGCGCCAAGTTTGAATGCTTTTATTTTGAAAGATACTTGGGTAAAAGATTTGGCGGGTGTTTCGTTCAAAAAAGCCGGCTTTAAAATAGTTGGAGAAAAAACTTCTAAATTCGAAGGAGCTTTTTTGTTTACCCATAATGGAATTACCGGTCCGGCGGTTTTTGCGCTTTCGTCGCTTGCGGCTTTTGATCTGGCAGATCTAAAAAAGGAAGTGACGATGTTTATAGATTTTTTTCCGGAATTTAATTATGAAGAGATGTCGGTGAAAATAAAAAAAGCGTTGCAGGAAAATCCTAAAAAATCTTTCGTGAATACTTTGGACTTCTTTATTCCAAAATCTTTAGCGGAAGTTATTAGTAATAATTTGCAAATTAAGGCAGGGAAAATTAATGCGGAAATTGGAAAAATCGAAATAAATAAAACGGTGGAATGGCTCAAGAATGCGACTATTACAGTAGTCGGAAGATCTGCCGGTGAGGAATTCGTAACGGCTGGCGGAATTAATTCCAAAGAAATTGATCCTAAAACACTGGAGTCAAAAATCTGCCCCGGACTTTATTTTGCCGGTGAAATTTTGGATGTGGATGGATTCACCGGTGGCTTTAATTTGCAAGCGGCCTGGTGTACAGGAAGGCTGGTGGGAGAATCACTAATTCCCTAAAGCCAAAATCAGTTCAAATTCTTTTTGGTTGATTTCACTGACGGAGAGTCGGCCTTGGCGTACGAGATGAATATTTTTTAGCTCGGGGATTTCTTTAATCAGGCTTAATCCTATTGGCGTGTTGAGAGCCTTTACCGACTCTACATCCACCATGACCCAGCGGGGATCTTCCGTAAGATTATCCTGGCGTGCTTCATGCGTGACTTTGGCAATGCCTACGATCTCACGTTTTTTACCGGAGTGATAAAAAAAGGCCAGATCCCCTATTTTCATTTTTGCCAAATTATTGCGAGCCTGATAATTGCGCACTCCGTTCCAAAAAGTCTTTTTTTCTTTCATTAAAGTGTCCCATGAATATGTTTCCGGCTCGCTTTTTAGAATCCAATAGTGCATAGAGTGATTATACACTCGGGATTGTAAATTCAATAGGTCTGGTCAAAGTATTTTCCGTGCAATTTAAAAGACCTCTACGGATAGAAGCTGCTAACTCAGAGGGGTCTTTTAATCTCTTATTATCCAGCACTGTAACAGAATGCCATGCTTCAGAAGGGTGAACGGGGTTATGATCATTACAATGCTCATCATCTAAGGTTTCTCGTTTTCGCTGTTCAACAGCTGCCATAAGTTGGTGTAACTGAGCCCTTATAATAAGTATATTGGGAACGATACCTTGTGAGGGAAAAAATCTCAAGGAAGCATCACGCCCGGCACGTGTATTCAGAACTCCGCTGGAAAAAAGAATGCGTAGATCGAGATTTTTTTTTGCCTGAGTGGAGGCTGCCTCCATTGCTTGGTGTTCAGCAGCTAAACCCAAAGTATTGCCCAAAAATGTGGGATCTCTGTCAAAAAATTCCATCATTTTATTATCTTGAAGTTTCAGTATACGAGCAACATTGTCACCATGTTTGAGCGTCGCTTCAAAGCCCGGTAAACGAGTGGAAGATACAAAGCGACCAAAAATTTCGCGAAGCCTATGTAAATCTCCTCCTTTCATCTCATCAAAAAGACCTTTAGGGTAACTATCGCGTTCAACCATACTAAAACCTCCAGATTCCTCAAGAGCTTTACACACAGCAGTTTTCCCAGATCCCGGGAGTCCAGCTACGCAGATGATGCGTGGATACTCAGCCATAAAAAATAAATAAGATTGTACTGTATGCTGTTTTCAGCATTAAGTCCAGTCTTCTGTAACCTTGAAGGCTATTCCGACATTAAAATGGCGAACTTGTTTTGCACTTCTTTTAGAAGTTTTTTCCAAGTGGTTGTGCTGTTGGCTTTTTCAACTTTTTGCTTGGTTTCTTCAACAAAAACGTCAAAATCGGTGACTTCCGAAATTACAGCCTGCTGTTTCTTTAGCATGTTCTCCGCTCGCATGGAATATTCATACATTTGGAATAAGATGTAGTGCTCGGTACTTTCCTTAACTTCTTCCTGGCAGGATTTTTTGGCATCACCTTTCTGTTTGTTGCATTTTATACGATCGCTTTCAGGTGTTTTTTTGATTCCTGAAACTTTCATGCCACACTTTAAGCGCTTAGCGCCAATCGGCATGTCCCAACATGGTTTAAAAGCTTTGTATAAATCAATGCATTCTTGTTGTTCTTCTGCAGTCTCTTCCACTTTGCAATATTCCGGAAAGTACAGGATATCAAACTCGGTTTTTAGCTCTGCCGGTTTAAGTCCCAAGCGACATTGTACGCGCTCTTTGAGCGTAGCAAGCTGTCCGCACTTAAGACCGCTACAAACCTGATCTTCAGCCGGTTTTGGCGTAGTAGCCGTAGCCTTACAATCAAGATTTAGGGCGCAGGTTCTAGTTTGGTGGCCATTCATCTGGCATGAGTTCCATTCCGCACAAGCCCAAGGGCCCTGAGCACATGAAGCCGGTTCGGGTGTAGTGACAATTGTTGGTACAGGATCAGGTGTTGGTGTTGGAACTCCTCCTCCGCCACCTCCCCCACCGCCGCCGCCTCCGCCAGCAGCAAAAACGCTAAGTGAAGTAATTAAAAAAATTGAGACTGCCCCTAATAAATATTTTTTCATGATTTTATTTTATATCATTTATTACAAATTACAAATTTTGGTATAAAAAAAGCCACTACCTTTGCAGGTAATGGCTTTCTCAAGTAGCTTATTAAGCCTGTTCTCCTCCAGCGAGTTGAACATTTACAGCGTTCAATCCTTTTGGGGATTCAGCTGTTTCGAAAGAGACTTCGTCTCCCTCTTTAAGTTCGTTGAAAGTGATTCCAACGAGAGAGTTGCTGTGAAAGAATAAATCCTTCTGTAGGCCCTCTCCAGTGATAAAGCCGAAGCCTTTATCAGTGAGTTTCTTGATCTGTCCGATCATACTTTTGATAGTTAAAATAATAAGATGCAAATGACAATTGTCCTTTGCGAGAGGCATATTAGCAGGTAATGAAAAGTTTGTCGACCCTTTTTATTGAGGAAGCCCTATTTCGTTGAAAATGAATCTGAAAAGTGCTATACTTTGTAGAATTATTTAAAATAAAAATGACAAAAGAAGCACCTAAAGTTGGCAAAAAAATGAAGCCCACAATAGCGCCAAAACCTTTACCAAGAGGACCTGTTAAGATTGCTGTTAAGATTGCTGTTAAGATTGCTGGTAAGAACGGAAGAGCTATGTTAGGAGCTGGTATAGATCTTACCGGAAAGCCTAAACTAAAATGGAAGCCAAGAAACTTTCACAAAGACAGGCTATATCGCATGGAATATTCCAAGTTGATTAAACAAACTACCGAAGTTGATGGCTTAAAGTTGGCTTCATTGGAAGCACTGTTGAAGAAAAAAGAAATTGTTGTTGTTACAACAAAAGGAGAAGCATTTGGAATGTTACCATTAACAGCTAGTACGCCGCATCTAAGACCATATGCGCTTGAAGTTCTCAGAAGCATTGCAAAAGAGTTCCAGCAGAAAAGTGGGGGCTACAGATTACTTGTTTCATCTCTGTTTCGCTCACCTGACCAGCAACTCAAAGAAGCAAAAAAAAATCCAACGGCAATCGATCCAAGCGTAGGCGCATCAACTCATCTTTTTGGGAATACATTCGATTTCACTATTAACAGGTATCTTGATAAAAATGGAAAAGAGGTACAAGATGCGGCTCTTACTAAAATTCTGGATGCAGTAATAATCGATCACCAAAAGCGCGGTATGGCTATGGGGTACTGGGAAAAAAATGCTCGTCACGTCATTGCGGCAAAACCCTGAAAAGGCCCCAGTTTTTCTGAAACGAAGCGATCTTCAACCGGCATTTCTTTAACCTAAAAACTTAACGGGACACTACCGGCCTGGAGATAAGAAATTTTGGAGCTCCTTAGTGGATGCACGCAGTGCGGTTCGAACTATTTTGTTCCAATCTTCCATACCCCTTTTTCCAAGAAAGCTTCGATTGTTTGTCGATTCGCCTTATTGATGAGGCCCGAATGTGATAACTTCTTCACTTTTGCATATTCACGGAGAGTTATATTTTTTTTACCTTCAAGGTACGCCAATCGTTTATGATAGCTGTTCGCCAGAGCTTTTCCGACAATTTCTTCCATAATGGTTGTTGCGCCTTTTCCATCAAATTCTCTGAAGGCTTCATAATATTTCTGTCTATCTATAAATTTAATATTGATCGGAACGAAACCTTCTCGGATAAGAAGAAAATTATTTGTCACGCGACCAATACGGCCGTTTCCGTCAACAAAGGGATGCGTATGCTCGAAGGTTAAATGGAGCTTTGCAATTCTCTTGATGATGTTTTCGTGACTTGATGCATTATACTCTGCGAGCATTTTTGAGAGTCGTTTGGTGATTTCCTGAGGAGCTGGTGCAATATGTGACCCAACGCGGACATATTCATTTGCATTTCGAAATCTTCCGGCGATGTCGTCACGGATATTCAGGATAAGCATTTTGTGAAGCGAAAGAATCACTGGAAGTGTGAGCTCAAGTTCTTTCGCCTTGTGATCAATGTATGTCACCACACGTGCGAGATTTTTTGCCTCAAAAAGTTCTCGCTCATTAATGTATCGATCAAGATCGATTTGTAAAAGAATTTTTTCAGTTTCCTCGAGGGTAAGAGTGCTGTTTTCGATCGCATTTGAGTTATAGACCTGCTCGGCCACTTCGGCCTCTGAGATAAGTACGATGAGTGACTCCTTGCCGATTGCGGCCTGATAGTAACGGTTGCGAAGTGATTGAATCTGATTGTAGACTTTCAGTATTTTTGTCATATTTGGATATTATTAGATTTTCATGTTTTTGGCAACATAATCGTGAAAAACTATTGAATATTGATGTGTTTTCACGATTATTAACCATAGGAAAAATGCTAAAACCAGCTTTCTTCAGCTTTGAATAGGCTCTTGGAGCTGCTTAGTCCACGATGTTCGGACTGGGATCTTCCTTATGCCTAGAATTTCAAATACTGCTCGCATGCAAAAAGATATTGTTTCGTAAAGATGTCGCGGATAGAAATAATGCTATTTTTTTCATAGAAGATGAGCATACTGAGTGTTGGTTCAGGCGGAGTTAATCAGCTTAAAGCAAAGGGTTGGCAGCCTTGGCAAAATTTTGAAAATCGACAATATGGTTCTGTGATTATTAGATTTGTGAGAAAGTAATCAGGCGTTCTTTTTTAGTATAATTTGTCTCTGTAAGGCAAAAATTTTAGGAAAAGCATTTGCGAGAAGATCGTCAATTTTTTTTACAATTTTTAGTACAAATAATGGTAAAGGAATAAAAAAAGTTTTAGCAATCACCCCTCCAGAATTGAGAAAGTTGAAAAATTCAGAATAGCTGGCTTTAACAATTTTGAAATAAGAAACACTTTTTTTAAAATTTGCAGGGTCGTCAAAAAGTAAATTTGGAATGGCACAATTTGCCGACCATAGGTCGTTTGGATCTGTGCAAACTAAATTCTCGTCGAATACATTTATGTTAAAGTCATACCCTTCGTGGCGCATTAAGCGTAAGATTAAACGCATAAAAAAAGACGCATTTATCTCCTGAATTAACAGCACTCCTCCTGGTTTTAAAATCCTGTGCATTTCTTTAAAGAATTTTACAGGGTAAGGAACATGATGGATCATGTTACTCGAGACCACAAAGTCGAATTGACCATTTGTAAAGGGAGTTGCTAGCGCGTCCACATTTTTTACGTCCAGCCAATCGCTCTCACTAAAGTCTGTAATTATAAAAGAATTTGAGTTTATAAATAGCTTGCTTATACCAATACCAGCACCTACCTCCATTCCAACATCTCCTGGACGAATAAATTTGTTCATCCACTCAAACCTGTGGTGTAGAAGGAATTTGAGGTTATTTCTGTTGGTTTTGAAATAGTGTTTCCTGGCTCCCACCACGTTACCCTCATGACCCATGCGATTTTGTTGGTGGGTTGTTTTAAAAGCTTTTTTAAGCATAAAATTAACTTTTTATTACTAACTCATTGTAGCACAAAATTTTCTTGCCTTTGGCTTTTCAAATTCCATACCTTGTTTATTTTACTAAATTATTGTATCGTTGTAAATCGATAAAAACAGAGATAATTTAAGGTTTTTGCTGCAGCCAACTTTGTTGGCACGAAATTGGTGGCGGCGAAAAAAGCGAGGACGTGGCTGAATTCATTTATCATACAATGCGCGGACTTTTGAGAATGTTTAAGAGCATACTGAGTGTTGGTTCAGATCGTCAATTTTTTTTACAATTTTTAGTCGTTTTGAGCTATAAATTGCCTTTAGATAAATGTTATGTTACCTCTATATCAAAGCTGGATTAGCTTTGGGAGAGCTTGGAGCGGGTAACGGGAGTCGGACCCGTGTCTCGACCTTGGCAAGGTCGCATAATAGCCGTTATACGATACCCGCTAATGCGTATCGAAAACTCGTTTTAAAACAAGCGAGGACAATATAATTATCCTCGCTCATATGGTCAATGCCATTTATACTTTTATCTTTCTTCTCTCGTTGCGCGCTCGGCGTCTCCTTCACCAGTATCGACGTGTCGCCTTAGCGACAGCCGTGCGCTCGCACCTCTATCATCTATCATCCCCATTTACTTTCCTCACGTGGCTAGTACCATCTACCAGAGGGCCGTGTCCGCCTTTGCCTTCGTCGGTTTTGCCGCCTTGTTCCTGCTTAGCAAAAGCTGAGGAAGCTTGACCATCCATACCCGCGGCATGTGGAGCGCTTGCATGACCTGCTGCCGGAGCATCCATCACCGCTTTGTGTGACAAATTATATCTACCCTGATCGTCGATTTTCATCAATTTCACTTTGAGCTTATCCCCCATTTTCACTACGTCTTCCACTTTGTTTACGCGTTTAATATCGAGTTCGGAAATGTGAACCAAACCATCTTTCCCCGGTGTCATTTCCACAAAAGCGCCGAATTCCATAATTTTCACAACTGTACCCTCAAACACATCACCAACTTTTGGCATGTAAGTAAGTTTCTTTACCCACTCTACGGCCTTTTCACCAGATATCTGATCCGGAGCAGTGATGGTTACAATACCCACATCATCAATGTCCATTTCCACACCACATTCTTTAGTAATTTTCTGGATTGTTTCACCACCCTTACCAATAACCACACGGATTAATTCCGGGTCGATAGTAATATTCATAATCAATGGAGCGTATTGTGAGAGCTTCTTGCGAGCTTCAGGCAAGACAGCGTTCATACTATCAAGAATGAAGCTGCGACCTTCGTGAGCCTGTGCCAAAGCCTTACGCATGAGGTCTAAAGAAAGTCCTTTGATTTTAATATCCATTTGAAGTGCAGTGATACCGTCTTTTGTACCGGCTACTTTGAAATCCATGTCTCCGGCAAAATCTTCCATACCCTGAATGTCGCTCAAAATTTTGTAGTCGCCTGTCTCAGCATTGGAGACGAGGCCCATCGCAATACCGGCAACCGGTTTTTTCAATGGAACACCGGCACACATTAAGGAGAGTGAAGATCCGCATACAGAAGCCATAGAACTCGATCCGTTACATCTGGTAACTTCGGAAACCAACCACATTGTATATGGGAAGTCTTCTTTGCTTGGAAGCATTGGGATCAGAGCCCTTTCTCCTAAATCACCATGACCGATTTCGCGACGACCCGGACCACGTTGTGGTTTGATATCGCCGGTAGCAAATGGTGGAAAGTGGTAGTGATGGAAATAACGTTTAGTAACGTCTCTTTCCATTGTATCCACAATCTGAGCATCGCCTGGACCGCCAAGAGTAGTGATAGTCAAAGCCATAGTCTCACCTCTTTGGAAAATAGCAGAACCGTGAGTACGTGGAAGTACATCAAGCTCGATAGTGATTGGACGAATTTCGTTTAATTTACGACCGTCGAGACGAGTTTCTTTTTCGAGAATATTCTTGCGCATATTTTTCTCGAGCATCTTGTTTAGAATGCCGGCGAACTCTCCTTCGCTGAATTTTTTCTCAGCAATTTCAGTAGCGTATTTTGCAAAAAGTTTATCTTCAATAGCATGGATTTGTTCTTTCACAATCATTTTTGTCTTACCGCTGACATTCAACATGTCCTCAGTAACAAAATCTTTCACCGCATTGACAGCTTCTTCATTGAAAGAGGCTACGGCCGCTTCGATTTTTTGTACTTCAAAATTCTTAGCATATTCAAGCTGTAGATCACAGATTTTTTTAATATATTTATGAGCCATTTCGAGAGCCTGGACCACGACTTCTTCTGTTACTTCCTTCATTGCTGCTTCCACCATAGTAATAGCATCTTGAGTACCTACAACTACCAAATTCATCGTCCCTTCTTCACATTGGGTGTAAGTAGGATTTACGATTAATTCTCCATCTACATAACCCATACGCACAGCGCCGATAGGTCCTGAAAAAGGAAGTCCACTGACCATTAAAGCGGCAGAGGCGGCATTGATAGCAGTAGTAGCAGGATCAACTTCCAAGTCAGCAGAAAGCGCACTACAGATAATTTGAACTTCGTTCGTAGTGTTCTTTGGGAAAAGTGGTCTAATTGGACGATCGATCAAACGAGAAATCATAATGGCATTCTCGGATGGACGACCTTCACGTTTAACAAAACGGCTACCTTTGATCTTTCCGGCAGCATACATATTTTCTTCATAGTCTACAGACATAGGAAAAAAATCGGCACCTGCTTTGCCTTTTGGGCTCATAGATGCGTTACCCATTACTATGGTGTCGCCGAGTGAGACCAAGGCAAAACCATTTGCGTAACTGGAAACAGGATAATTCCTGATACGGAACTCGCGACCGGCGAGATCCATTTTTACTTCTTTGTTGTCCATATTTAAAATGGATTATGGGATATATCCGCTAAATGCGGGACCCCATAAACCGACCGATCTCAAGTGACAAGGTTCAAAGAACGAAAATTCGTTCTCTCAACCCTGAGACTTAAGAGTCGTCTCTGATTTTAGGGGTAGAGAAAATATTTTAAAGGGCTTCTATTTGCGTAACTTGAGCTCCTTGAGTAATTTTTCATACTCGCCTTTGTCATGCAAACGGAGATAATTCAGATGTTTGCGACGTTTGCCTACCATTCCGAGTAAGCCACGGCGTGAGTGATCGTCCTTTGGATGTAACTCCAAATGGCCGGATAGCTCATTGATCCTTTCGGTCAAAATAGCCACCTGTACCTGTGACGATCCGGTATCCTTTTCGTGAATACCATGCTTGGTCATTAGCTTCTTCTTTTTGTCTCGTTTCATTAT
>CALRGV010000008.1 GCA_943358175.1 Candidatus Peribacteria bacterium | reverse complement strand
ATAGGCACATATGAAACCAGACATCAAAAAACTTTTAGATCGCGGAACGGTGGAAGTAATCGTTCGCAAAGATCTGGAAGAAAAATTACAATCAGGAAAGAAGCTAAAAGTAAAATTGGGAATCGATCCTTCCGGAGCCGATTTGCATCTCGGCCACATGGTGGTAATCAAAAAATTAAGAGAATTCCAAGAAGCTGGACATGAGATACAATTATTATTTGGAAATTTTACCGGTCAAATAGGGGATCCGACAGACAAACTAAATGCCAGAAAACCAAAAACTCAATCAGAACTTGAGGCAAATGCTGCAAAATACCTGGAACAAGCAGGAAAAATTCTAGATACAAAAAAAGCAAAAATTGTGTGGAACGCCGACTGGCTTGGTAAATTAACTTTTGCCGACGTAGTCAAACTTGCACAAGGATTTACCGTGCAACAAATGCTTCATCGTGACATGTACCAGGAAAGAATTAAGAAAAATGCCGAAATATACATGCACGAATTTCTCTATCCATTAATGCAAGGATACGATTCCGTAGCTCTAAAGTCAGATTTGGAATTAGGAGGCACCGACCAAACATTCAACCTTTTAGCCGGACGAATAATTCAAAAAAACTATAATCAAGTACCTCAAAACGTAGTTACTGTTCCATTGTTGGTTGGCACGGATGGTAAAAACAAAATGGGAAAAAGCTTGGATAATTACATAGGTGTAATTGAAACACCTAAAGATATGTACGGCAAAACCATGTCTGTACCGGACGATTTAATTTTAAGTTATTTTGAGCTCACTACGAATCTTAGTTTAGAAGAAATTGCCAAATTAAAACAAGCCATGAACGAAGGCGAAAATCCTCGCAATCTCAAAATGCGCCTCGCTCGTGAAATTGTCACTCTCTATCACGACAAAAAATCCGCCGAACAAGCCGAAGCCGAATTTATCGAGATTTTTGCTAACAAAGGTTTACCTGAAGATATTCCCATACAAAAATTCTCTAAAGCCAAAATAAATATCGTTGAACTTTTAGCCGAATCAAAATTAGTTGCTTCCAAAGGCGAAGCCAGACGCCTCATCGAAGGTGGGGGAATAAGAGTAGATGGCAACAAAGTCGCCACACATGAAGAAGAAATAGACCTTTCAACTGAAAGATTATTGCAGGTAGGAAAGAGAAAGTTCTTAAAAGTAACCAACAATGCTAAATAGAAGTTTAGCAAATGTACTACGCACCACAAAAAAACATCTTTCTTTACTCGAAACACTCGGCGTAAAAAATGTGAAAGATTTTTTAATGTATTTTCCTCGCACCTATAATGATGTCAGCGAATACACTCAAATAATTGATATCAGAACAGATGAAATCAATGTTATAAAAGGTAAACTCAGCAATCTTTTCAATATGAGCACAAGAACGGGAGTGAAAATTACTCGTGCCCTTTTCACAGACGAATCAGGTTCCATCCAAGTAGTCTGGTTCAATCAACCACATCTCGTCAAGATGCTACCACGAAACAAGGATATTATTCTCAGCGGCAAAGCCAAACTTTCCATGGGTAAAATAACACTGCAAGGTCCCTCTTACGAAATAATAAAACAACACGAAGAACAAATTCACACCGGACGTATCGTTCCTGTTTATCACGAAACCGAAGGTATCAATTCAAAATGGATGCGCGAAAAATTAAAACCATTAGTAGACGAATGGCTGGAACTTTTCGAAGAATATATGCCAAAAGAAGTTCTGGACGAACATAATCTTATCGACTACAAAACCGCCATTAAAAATATTCATTTTCCGGAAAGTGATGAAATTTTAGAAAAGGCACAGGAAAGACTGGCATTTGATGAATTATTTCTACTTCAATTAAAAGTCCTGCAAAAAAAATGGCTATGGCAACACACAAACATTGGAAATGCCAAAAATATTGAAACCAAAACTGAAATAATTACAGAGTTCATTAAATTTCTCCCATTCGAACTAACCAACGCTCAAAAAAAAGTAATCAAAGAAATTCTCGAAGACCTCAAACTATCATTCCCCATGTCGCGTCTCATACAAGGCGACGTCGGTTCCGGTAAAACAATCGTCGCAGCCATTGCCACTCTAAACGTAGTAAAAAATGGCTTCCAAGTAGCCATAATGGCCCCAACGGAAATATTAGCGAAACAACACTACAGCACTTTTGTAAAAACACTTAGTCGCTTCGGCTTAAATATCCAATTCATTGCCGGCAGCACCACCAAAGGTCAAAAAGATGACGTCATCATACAAATGAAAACCGGCACAGCAGACGTCATTATCGGCACACACTCGCTGATTCAAGAAGGAATTGGTTTCAAAAATCTCGGTCTGGCCATAATAGATGAACAACACCGCTTCGGTGTAAAACAAAGAGAAATTCTCAAAAGCTACGGTTCCCCACATTTATTAAACATGACTGCCACCCCGATTCCACGCACTCTTGCCATCACAATTTACGGCGATCAAGATTTATCCATCATAGATGAAATGCCCAAAGGACGCCAAGAAATTCTGACAAAAGTAGTCCCGGAATCAAAACGCATCGAAGCCTACCGTTGGGTAGAAGATCAGGTAAACAAGGGACGCCAAGCCTTCGTAATATGCCCCCTAATAGACGAATCCGATGTTCTCCAAGTCAAATCCGTCCTCAAAGAATATGCCTTCCTCAGTGAACACATTTTTCCAAAACTAAAACTCGGATTACTTCACGGCAAATTAAAACAGGAAGAAAAAGATCAAATAATGAGTGACTTCAAAGACAACAAATTAAACATCCTGGTATCAACCTCCGTCATCGAAGTAGGTATTGATGTCCCAAACGCCACAATCATGCTGATAGAAGGCTCTGAACGCTTCGGTCTATCTCAATTACACCAATTCAGAGGACGTGTAGGAAGAGGGGAGCACAAGTCCTACTGTTTCCTTTTCACCGGAAATCTTTCCGAAGACGGAATTCAGCGTATGAAAGCCATGGAAATGTATTCCAGCGGTTTCAAATTATCCGAGATTGATTTGGAACTCAGGGGACCCGGGGAAGTATATGGCGTAAAACAAAGCGGCATCCCTGATTTAAAAATGGCCAGCTTGACAGATTCAAAAACTATTGAAAAAGCCCGGGGAAGTGCTCAGAAAATAATCCAACAAGATCCTTTGTTAAAAACTTACGACAAACTCGCAGCAAAAATTGCCGAACTACAAGAAATTTACGTACAGGACTGAAAAGTTCACAAACAAAAAAGACCTAAAATAAGCCAAAAGATCATTAAACCAAGTTTCTAAACAAAACGTCAGACGACCCAAACGTCGTCTAGAATTTTTAAACGCGTTTAAACAGAGAAATTCGCAGGGCAAATTTCTGCAATAGAAGAAGCCCAAACCTTCAAACAATCTGCAGAACTTATCGACAACATCAAGCATAGATAATTTACCTAGCTCCTTCTACACACAAAGCACTAACCATCAAAACAACTCAAAATCTCAAGGAGTCAATCAACCCCTCTTCTGAAACCATCAATAACTTTGCACAAGATACATTGTGCAAACTAAAATAAATATCTATCTATTATCCCCTCAGTTTCTTCACCATATAAGTGCCAGTGAGTTTATAGCCCTTTTTCGCATAATACTCACGCGTTCCAATACCCGCAATCACGGCCATTTTCTTATACCCATCTTCACGCGCCATTCTCTCAGCCTCTTCCATCAATCTCGTCCCCCACCCCACATGTTGCTTTTCGCCTTTTTCCTTGTTTCCAATAGCAATTTGCTTGCCGTATACGTGTACTTCTCTGATCAAAGCCGCACCCTTGAGCTCGGGAATAAAAGTTTTTTTAGGAAATCTCAGACGAAGCAAGGCCACAAGTTTATCTTGTTTCACATCTTCATAAGAGATGAAGAATTCCTGACCACCACTAGCGGCATACTTTCGCATAACAAGCTCAATATGCTTAGAATCGACAATAGTATTTTGAATCTCACGAGCACGAATATCACGACATGGAGTGCCCATTTTTCTCAATCTTTCTTCCAGAATTTGCCTAATATTTGAAGACTTAAACCCAGCCTCAATATCGGTAGATGGAATATCTCGAGCAATACGATCAATGCGACACCACTCCGGCACATCTTTAATTTCCGCCAACAAAACATCCTCCAAAGTCTTATCATCATATGGCTTAAACAAGCCTTTTCTGTAAATAGAAGAGAGAATAGATTTCGGCACCACCACACAAGGATAAATCTTCAAATAATCCGGCTGATATTTATCATCAGCAAAAAGCTCACCAACCATACGTTTATCCAGCTCAACATTCGAACCGGGCAAATTAGGCATCATGTGATAACTAAGTTTGAAACCGGCATCTTTCAATAAAGCCGTAGCCTCTCTCACTGATTTCAAATCATGACCACGCTTTGTAATTTCCTGCACTTCATCATCTGTTGTCTGCACTCCAATTTCCACTTTAGTCACACCCAAATATCTCAATCGTTTAACTTCAGCCTCATCGATAAAATCCGGTCTCGTTTCTACATTTATTCCAATACAACGCACCTCTGCCGTCTCATTTTCTTTCACGATTTGTTCCCAAGTCTGATTCTTTTTATTCAAAGGCTTCAGAATCACAGTATTAACTTTATCTGATCCATAAGCGCTATTCACAGTCTCTTCCTTTGTAATATCCTCCATTTTATCCGTCTTTCCATTAACCGTGTGCAAATAAAATTCATTCATTGCCTGCAAACATTTTTTCAAAAACCAAATCTGGTAACGCTTGGTATATGAACTCCAAGTCCCACCAAGCACACGCAATTCCACTTTTGAAATTTCATGACCGGTGATGCTCAAAGCCTTGAGACGCACGAAAACCTGAGTATAAGGATTGAATCTCTGTCTGAAAGCCCTTTGCGCCGCCGGCTGCGAAGGCAAATAACTTTTTGGCATACGAATATCCGTAGGACAGTAAATACATTTACCTGGACAAGGAAATGGTTTCATCATCACCGTCAACGGAGCGACACCACTCATCGTACGCACACTACGTTTCTGTATCAGGCTAAGTAGCTCAATATTTGGTTTAATTTTTCCTTCTTTTACAAGGTCATTGTAAGCGCGAATAAAAAATAAATTATGAAAAATTTTTCCCTTATTTTTCTTCGTCACACCATTGCGAAATTTCTCAAATTCATGCCTATCCTTGAAATGCTTTTTTGTCGCCTCCTCAATAATTATTCGAGCCAAGGTCTGATTGTCCTTTAAATTTAGTTTTCCAAAATCCATAATTTGCTTTATAGCAAAAGGATTTTAACACATCTGACTAGATTCTCAACATCGCTTTAGAAGTAGCGTAATTTTTTCCGAGACGAGTAGGATAATCTTCTGCAAGTGGCTCTAATTTTTCACCCTTCTTCTTCTTGGAATTTCTTTTCGTAATTCGCTCATTTTCTTTCTCAACAGCTAATTTCCAATTTCCATTATAAAACGAGGAAAAACTTTCAAGATTTTTATCCAAAGGAAAATATTTCTGAAAATTTTTGGGAGATTTTTCTATCAAAAAAGCCAAAAATAATTTTGCTGAATTTTTTGGTAATAGAACCTGCCCCTCGGTCATTCCAAGTTTCTGACGCGCCTTCAATCCGGCACCATCCATCAAAATATGAAACACTGAATAAGAAAAACATTTATGACCATTTTCGTATCTAAAAGGAGAAAAACCGGACAATGAACCCGTACCGGATTCAGTCTTCGCGCAAGCCAGCATCATCGCGACCACCTGGGTAACACTTACAGTTTTCAAAAGGTTAACAATCAATGGCCCATAAATTTCGTTGTCCTTCATCTCAGCAATTGCGGTCCCACAATTTGCAACAAACTGTTCATTCGTGAGCTCCTCAGTAGATTTTTCTGCCGGTAATGGAATCCAAGTATCTGCTTGCAAAACTGAAGCCGGAATATTGAAAGAAGTCAGCCTATTTCTAGGTAGATTTTTCATATAAGCAAAATCGGGAAACTTTGATAATTTAGCTTTTATTCCATCCAAAGTATCACCCTTTTGAACCCTATAAAAATCGAGTCCTATGTCCTTCCTGATAATCACACCAGGGGCCAGCTCCTTTGTCCTGGCACATTCCTCAGCCTGAGAAAATTCACCATTAGGATAAAAGGCATTAAAACTATCCTCAAAGTTAGCGGTATCAAACTGCTTATCAATTTCTTCAGTGCAAAGTTTTTTTCTGGATTTTGCAGCCTCATTTACGGCTGCCTTTGCAGCTTGTTCCTTGGCAACTTTTGCTTTTTCAGCAGCAGGATTAGGCTTAACCACAGGTTTCTCAAGCTTAACTTTACCCATTTCGTATTTCAATTTTATAAATTTATCTCTATATTTTAGCATATGGAAGAGAAAATCGCAAAGCAGCTGATGGCCAAAGTCATAAAAGACTACGACAAAATTGCTGAAGAATTCGACAACACCAGAAATCATAGCTGGAAGGAATTTGAAATTTTCTTAAAATACATCAAAAACGACATGAAAATCGCCGATTTAGGCTGCGGAAATGGCAGATTTTTCGAATTTTTGAGAAAAAATCGACAAATTAATTACATTGGAGTAGATAATAGTAAAAATCTTTTAGACCTAGCCAAGAAGAAATATAAAAAGGAAAAAAATACCCAATTCCTCGAAGGCGACCTCCTAAAAACCGGCCTAAAAACTGCCACCATTGATCTTATCACTGCCATAGCCTCCTTTCATCACCTACCGGGAAAAGACACCCGCAAGAAATCTCTGCAAGAAATGCACAGAATTCTGAAAGAAAAAGGCATTTTCATAATCAGCGTCTGGAATTTATTCCAAGATAAATACAAAAAATATATTTGGAAAGCCCGCCTGAAACATATACTATCTCTGGGAAAGTACGATTGGCGCGACACCCTCATCCCTTGGGGAAAAACCAACGTTCACCGCTATTATTACGCCTTCAAAAGAAAAGAACTGCAACAACTGTTAGAAACTCACGGCTTCAAAATCTTAGAAACCATCATAGATAACAATTTCGTTTTCATATGCCGGAAACAATAAAAATTTTCAAAATTCGATTCGACAATATCACAATGAAAGAAGCCTTGAAAAAAGCTCTCATTTTTGCAAAGGATAAAAAACAACACTACATTTGCACTCCAAATCCTGAAATCCTCCTCACTGCTGAAAAAAATCTCAAATACCAAGAAGTACTGAATAAATCTGATCTAAACATCGCCGACGGCATCGGTATACTCTGGGCCGCTAAGTTTGAAAAAATTACTAAGAACAAGAAGAGACCTGCCATCTTTGCTAAATGGTTCACTTCCCTCTCCTCTATTCTTTTCTATCCGAAATATATCCGCACCGAACTCTCCGAAAGAGTCACCGGCACCGACCTGATGCAGAATATCTGCAAGCAAGCCGCCTCTGAAAATATAAAAGTATTTCTCTTAGGCGCTGCCGATGGTGTAGCTAAAAAAGTAAAAAACATTTTAGAAAAGAAATATCCAAAAATAAAAATAGTTGGAACCTTCGCCGGATCGCCAACCAAAGCTGAAGAAACCGAAATAATCAAAAGAATAAACAAGACTGAGGCCCAAATACTTTTCGTCGCTTACGGCGCCCCTGCCCAAGAATTCTGGATCTCCCGCAATCTGAAAAAGCTAAAAAAGATTAGATTGGCAATCGGCATTGGTGGCGCCTTCGACTACATCGCCGGCATCCGCAAACGCGCCCCAAAATGGCTCCAACACACCGGCACCGAATGGCTCTATCGCCTTATACAGCAGCCTTCAAGAATTAAAAGGATATACAATGCGACTGTGAAGTTTCCGGTGAAGGTGTTGAGGAAGAGGTTGAGATAGAAATTCAGTTGTTAACAAAATATTAACTACTGAATTTCACCATCATTATTCTCCCCTGGCAGCACACCCATTCTCTTTTTCACCATATCAATGTGCTCCTGAGCAGATAAATCCTCCGGCATGGTTCCACCAATGTCCTTGATAGCCTTTCTAACTTTACCACCTACAACAAAATGAGCGTTAGATGCTCTTCCCTCACCAATCTTTTCACCTTTATGCAGCCTTGATCTCAACTGTTCATCAGCCTGAGTTATTCTAAATAGATTAGCAGCTAACTCAGTTGCACCAGCTCTATCAAGCACTTTATCCTCACCTATCTGCTTTTTCTGTTGAATTTGCTTATTCGTTAAACCATATAATCCCAAATAACCTGCATCATTAAATTTTCCAAAATTTCTCACTCCGGAATCCTTCGCTGTTTTAAAAAGTTTTTTGTTGTAATTTGTAACCTCACCCCTAACCAAAACCCTCTTCTCATCATCACTTAAAGAATCAAAAAGTTCTTGCTTTCGAGTCTGAACTGCAAAATAAGTTTGAGCTAAGGCAATAGGCTCTTTTGAAGAATCTCCATTTTGAGCAATAAGATAACAAGCATACCTAGAAAGCTTAATGTCAAGCACAGGATTAATGGCTCCATTACCACCTTTAATCGCCTTGTTGATATCAACAAAGTGATCCTGAACATCTTGTTCACTCAAGGTACAAGCTGACTTTGCTTTCCCTATAACTTTTCCAAAATTTCTCCACTCGGTATATTCAAGAACCACCATCAACTCTCTAGCTCCCCAATATTCCACACCATTCTCATCTACTTTCTTTATATCCTCAAAACTCTTATTTGAAGATTTAGGAATTAAATCATTCATACATAATTGATTAACTAAATATTTACACCACAATTCTAGGTGAGTACACGCTCACCGTCAAGACTTCGACTACAAATCCCGTTGCTCAAACCTAAAATTTGCATTCTCGTCTACTGCAGCGCTAAAATAGCAGTATGACCAAAAAAGAAATAGCCACCAGCACTGTACACGAACTTCCCGATGATTTAAGAAAAGCCATTATTGCAACGCCTGCAGTGCTAGCAGTATGGGAAGATATTACGCCACTCGCGCGTAATGAGTGGATTTGCTGGGTTACATCGGCCAAGAAAGAGGAAACTAGAGCTATCCGTATCGTGAAGGCACTCTCAAAGATGAAGGGCGGAATGCGCAGACCTTGTTGTTGGGAAGGATGCAGTCATCGTTAAAATGGCTCGCTAAGACTAAAAAAATGTCACTTCAATTTATGAATATTTTCTCCCCCTAAATAATTTTTCTCCGTTACTATTTTTTTGCCGGTTTTCTCTTCAAGTTGCAATTTTGCCTTCTTGGCAATTCCTCCTCCTTCTCTCCCAGCAATTTTATTTTGTTCTAAACCGGTAGCCTCTACAGTCTCCGCTATTTGTCTAGTGGAAAGCTCAGCCAGAGCAGTGAAAATTAATTCTGCTTCACTCATATGATCTCGTAAATTCTGGTTTTCCAAGTTTTTAAGCTTTTTATGGTCTTTAATACTTACCTCTGCCCATTCTTCATGAATAATATTAGTAAGAATAGCAAACTCCTGTCCACTCCTAACTTCATGATCACTCCAGTAATCAGTAAGTTTATTGCGAGTTTCTTGATTCATCATCCTCTGCTGAATCCATTTTTCACTCCTACCATGTTTTTGCCAATTCTCTCGTGCTCTATTCAAAGATTTTTCAGGATCAGTAATTTCCTGCATTCTTTCATATCCAACTCTTGCCAGCCAGATCTTCATAGGCTCAGCCTTTGGACTAGGAACAGATTGGATCAGACGTAAAAGAGTTTCAACATCGGCAACATCAGTGAATCTCATTTTTCCATCCTCAGCGATTAATTTCAACCGGTGACAATTTGTCACCACTTGACTACCTTCCTTTTGCAATCGCTCTCTTAATTTATTCCAGTACTTTCTTGCTGTCTGAAAATCTTTTTGTTGAATCAAAACTTGAACGACATCCACAACAGAAAAATACCATTTCTCCTTTTCCTTATTATATTCTCGACGAATATTATAATCCTCAAAAATTGCCAGTTCTTTATCAGTCATATTTATAAAATTAATTTTTTAACATTTTCTCCAATAAAATTACCCTCTGAAATAATACTTCTTCCAAGCTCTTTTTCTGTCTCTTTTCTGGCATTTCCAGCGACATTACCACCTCTCTTTGCAACTTTTACATTTTGATTAAATGTCTCCGGTTCTTCCTGCTGTGAAATTTCTGTAGTAACTTTTTCACCAAGCATATTAAAAATTAACTCTAAATCCGTCATATGATCTCTAAGATTTTCACGTTTAAGACTTTTTAAATTTTTATACTCATTTGGAGTCATACCAAAAGTAGCTTTGGAAATTTCAGAAGTTAAAATACTGTATTCCAAACCTTCCTTAACTCCTCTCTTTTTCCACTCTTCTGTCAATTCTTCACGTATTTCAATTCCTCTCATTCTCTTTTCAATCCAAGCTTCAGAATATCCCTTGTCCCTATAAATAGCTCTAGTTCTCTTTGCAGCTAATTCAGGATCTTCAATTTCCTGAATACGCTCATAACCAGTTTTAGCCAGCCAACGTTTAAACGGCTCAGCCTTTGGAGATGGTATTGATTGAACAATGCGTAAAATACCCTCGGTATTGGCGCAATCAGTTTCGCGCATTTTTCCATCCTGCGCTTCTAACTTCAACTGTTCCCAAAATGGGAACGGTTGGGACATTTCCTTATCTCTTTCTTTCATTTTTGCCCAATACGTTTTGGACTGAGGACTATCAGTTAAAGCGGTTATAACATCTAATATTGAAAACCACCATTCATTGTTACGAAGTTCCTTGCGGATTTCTTTATTCTCAAATAAGGCAATTCTTGTTTTATTCTCTTGATCCATACTATTGGGTTAATTTTTACACCCTAATTATAGGTGAGCATACACTCACCGTCAAGACTCGGACAACAGATCGTATTGCTCAAACTTAAAATTTGCATTCTCATACGCATATGATAGACTTCCCACACGAAAATCTCGGGGCTGTAGCTCATTTGGTAGAGCGCTTCCATGGCATGGAAGAGGTGAGGGGTTCGAATCCCCTCAGCTCCACCAAATAAAGTTCGCATAAACAGGAGTTGTACAAAATTGCGAAAATGTTTAATATCATAGTAAATTTTTTAACCCACTCTATATGGAAATATTCTCAAGCGCCGCTCTCATGCTAAAGGCATTATTCTTTCTTCTGTATGTAACAGGATTGGTATTAACAGTAATTTGGGGAGCTAAGAACATGAGCGGCAAATCAATAATGTGGGTTTTCCCTCTGACATTAGTGATTGGGTTTATAACATTCATGATAGTTCTAAACGCGTAAACATTTTCGCAACTCCGCACAACAGCGCATAAACGGCTCGGCTGAGGCCTCGCCAAAAATGGCTAGCAGTAGAACGCTTCCGCGTTATATTATACTGCTAGCCATCTTCGTTTATGCGCGGACGTTACATGAAATTGATTTATTTTTCCTTATATAATATTATAGAAATATGGAGTCGCTTATAGAACAAATCCAAGGGATGGTAGAAAGAGTAGGATTTCACGCCTATCTAGGAGTAGCTGGAATAATTGTACTTTGGATCACTGGTTTTATATCATTTTTTATGCTCATATATTCCTTGTTTTCGCATAATTGGGAAAGCTGGAAATATATAAAAAAAACTGCTCTGATTGGCGTAGGACTTATTGTCCTATCAATAATAATATCATTTATTGCAGGATTTTTTGGAGCAATGGCAAAATAAATCAAAATCGTACAACTAGCTATATCCACCCCCCAAGACCCCTCTACATCTCATTACCATCCACATCCTCATACTTTTGCATGAAAGAGTTTAGGCAATGCTGGGTGAAGTCTATTCTTTGAACAGGTTCACTCAAACTTGTCAGAAAACCGCCTATGGATTTATTAGGGTTTTTTAAAGCAACTTTTTTGGTCTTTGCTTTATTTATTTGCACACTCATTTTATCCCCCTTTTTGATTTGCAAATTTCTGGATTGATTTAACCAAAAATTTATTTCTTCCAAATACGACTCCGTATCACCAGGCTTTGTTTGAATAACGGAAAACGCACTCACAATTCCTTCAAGGTAAGCACAAACATTCCTGTCAGTATTGCGCTTATCCTTATATCCAAGAATTCTCCAATCGGTATAATCCTTCACGAATTTATAGTAGGATTCCTTAGGCTCAATTAAATATAAATTTTTCAGAGCCGCCATGCCCCAGAGATAAAAATTATTATTCCAATCGGCTGAATAGAATTTATCAAAATATTCCACCGATTCATCAATATTTTTTTTGACTTTTTCATCCGGATTATATTGGTAATAATAGGTAAGAGCCAAAAGAGCTTCACCATTATAAAAATCCGATTCCGTCTCCGTTTGATCAGCATTCAAGTAAAAAGATCCTCTAAAACCTTTTCCAGGCAATCTCATGGCCATAATAAAATTCAGATTTTTCTCTATCAAATCCGAGTATTTATTCGTTAACTCCGGATACTTTTTTACCAAATTAATATAAGCGATCAAAGCAAGACTTGTCCCACCCAAAGTGCATTGATTTTCATTTAATTTGAGGCACCTAAACTGATAATTGTTGAATAATTGATCTGTCGAATTGGTATCCAGATAAGTGAGACTACTTCTAACACTATCCTTGAGGGCGAAATGATTTTTTTCATCTCTTCTCATAGCCTCACTCAAAACAAAAACCGTTCCGGCCTGTCTGACAATATGGTCATCCTGAATATAACGATCTAAAAACGGCATATATTCATAGCGAAAATGCCCATTGCTCTCCTGAGACTGTTGCAGCCAATTCACAGCCGCCCCAATCGTTTTTTCCATCTGCACCGGCTCTAATTCCAAGGCAAATGAATCAACCAAACCAACGTTCAAAAACACTATGACTGCCGTGACAATATGAAATATTCTTTTCATTTAGAAGTTACCGAAATTATTTATTTCTTCCCCTTTCCAAATCTATTCTCTATCGCCGCTTCGATATACGGTTTCACCCTTTCCACAAGATAATCCACAGCTTTCAATGGACCAGTAACCGTATTATGTACTCTATCCACCAAATCCCTGGAGTCTTCCGTAATCTTGCTCACGTCGCGCATGACAAGAATTGTATAGAAAATTAAAATTGCTAAAAAAATTACCAACACGAGAAAACCAACAGCCAATGCAATATTGAGGACATCGCCAGATGTTGCAAACATAAAAAATGTTTAAGAATAAGGTAAACTAAATATATCACGCCAGAAGCTTGCGAATCAAATCGTTTATAATCTGCGGATTCCCCTGCCCCTTCATTTCCTTCATTACCATGCCAACTATAAATCCAATCGCCTTGCCCTTACCGGCTTTAATATCTGCCACAGGTCCCGGGTTTGCTTCTATCACCTTTTTGCAAACAGCTTCAATCTCACCAGAATCGCTCACCTGTTTCAGCCCTTTATCTTTCACGATTTCCGCCGGAGCTTTACCACTCTGATACATTTCATCAAAAACCTCGGCCTTCGCCACATTATTGGAAATTTCACCTTTGTTTACCAGGTTAATTAACTCAGCCATCATCTCCGTAGTCACTTTTTGCTCATCCACTGAAATTAATTCCTCATTCAAATGTTTCATCAAAATAGTATTAATAAAAGATACCGCTTTCTTGGCATCATTACATTTGCTGACAACTTCCTCAAAATACCGTGCAAGTTTCAAATCATCAGACAAAAGTTTAGCATCATCTTCTAGCAAACCGAGCTCAGTGATGAATCTCTGCTTCTTCACATTTGGCAATTCCGGCAAAGCCGCCTTATATTTTGCAACCAATTTTGCATCAATAGAAAGAGGTGGAATATCCGGCTCGGGAAAGTAGCGATAATCATCACTCTCCTCCTTATCACGCATAAAAAAAGTCTTACCGGTCTCCTCATTCCAACCAACAGTAATTGGACCCTTCATAGGACCATTCGCCTCCCATTCTTCAGTTTGACGAGCAATCTCAAATTCCACAGCACTCTCAAGAGATTTAAAAGAATTTAAATTTTTAATTTCGGCGCGAGGATACAATTTATCTTCACCAACAGGTCTGATCGACACACTCGCATCGAAACGCATCATGCCTTTTTCCATGTCTGCTTCGCTACTACCGACATATCTCACAATTTTCTGGATTTCGCGTGCATAGGCAGCAGCTTCAACAGAATTATGCATATCCGGTTCTGACACGATTTCCATGAGCGGAGATCCGGCACGATTGAAATCCACCAACGAACCATTACGCACATGAGTGAGTTTACCGGCATCATCTTCTAAATGAAGACGAGTAATTCGCACTTTCAATTTTCTGGTAGTTGCCCCATCAGGCACATCCACTTCAACTATACCGGCTTTAGACAATGGCTCATCGAATTGAGAAATCTGATAACCTTTTGGATTATCAGGATAAAAATAATTTTTCCTATCGAATTTGCAGTGAGCCGGAATTTCACAGTTCAAAGCCAGAGCGGCAATAATCCCCTTCTCCACCGCGCCTTCATTCACAACCGGAAGTTGGCCGGGAAAACCCATACATACAGGACAGGTATTAATATTCGGTTCCTTATCAAAAGAATCGGTACTACAGCGACAAAACATCTTTGTCTTCGTAGAGATCTGCGCGTGAATTTCCAGTCCAATTACAGCTTCAAATTTCATAAAAATAATTTAGAACAGGAAAATAATAACAAAAAGAATCGTCACAGTACAGATGAAACTATCGAGTAGGCAGTCGGTCAATTATAGACAACCAATCCGTGTGCATTTTGGTAGCACAGTGCTATACATTTGCACACGCATCGCCGTGTCAATTTTGACGTCTTTTTGCCATCAAATTTTACACGAAAGTCAGTTCGAGAATAAAGCCCCAAGCTTCTCCTTCAGAGACACCAAATCCCCATCATTTTTTAGTTCTAAGTCAATTTTACTGGGCTTATTAATTAATTCAAAAGCTATAACCGAAGATTCCTGAGAAAATCCACGCTCTGCAACCAAAGTTTCCATCACCTTCTCCTGCGGCCGTTCCACCCAAACTAATTTATCCACAAAATCCTCAAAAAAGTTAGGATCAAAATAAGTGGCTTCGATGGCAATATTCTCACTAACATGCTTTTGCAGCAAACCCGAAATTTCCTCATACACCAAAGGATGAATTACATCATTCAATAATTTCAATTTTGCTTCATCGGCAAAAACCTCATCGCGCAATTTCATGCGATCAACAGCTCCATTCTCATTCAAAAAACCCTCCCCAAAAACTGCCGCCACAACTTTCGCACCAATGCCACCAGCCACATACAAATCATGCACAATTTTATCAGCATCGATACAATAAAAACCACGCGCACTCAATATTTTCAAAACCTCCGATTTTCCGGAAGCTATTTTCCCATTTACTCCAATAATCATAAATTAAAGTTTAGCGCCTAAATCATTCAAAGCTTGTTTGAACTGGCGTAAAGCAGCCCGACCTTCGTCCTTAGCCAATTGCTTAAATTCATGAGCCAAAGTATTTCGCAACTTATGAGCACTCCACACACCACTCAAATCTGAAAAATGCCCTTTCGCCACTTTTAATTTCTCGCCAAGATGACCTTCATACCCATAACATTTCAAAGCATAATCCAGCAATTTATCCGCATCCATCACAGCCTGGCTCGAATGCATATCAAAAGAATCTATAATTCGAATCCAATGCGCCTTTATATATTGCAATTGGTCGGGTCTCAACCCACGCCCGCGAAATTTTCGCCAAAAATAAAAAAAGACCGCTCCAAAGCAAACCAAAAAAAACACAAGACTCGCAATTAAAAACCAATTCATAGTTAATCTTTACGAGGTAAATTCACCTTATTATTCTGAATGTGATAAGCAATCATATCCGCCAACATATCCTTCAAAGCATGGTGATCTCTCACGCTTCTCTCCGCCACGTACTTTTCCTGAAAATCCATTATTTTACGTTCCAGCTCTTGAGGATGAGCCGCATCAAGCAAAACTACCGAAGTCTTAGCCCCCAGTTTATCAATGGTAATATCTCCAATATTAAATACCGTATTCAAAAAGCCCTTAATGGAATAAGAAATACCCTCAATCATATGATATTCCACACGAGTGGAAGTCATACTAAAAAGTCCCTCCCTATCCAAATCCACCACTCCATAATTAGTCAAAAGCCAGCAATCAAAATACCAATCGATAAAATGATGGAAAAGGCCAAAAAGGCCGACGCAAATCCAAATCACACTTACAATCCAGGCCCCCGGAAAAAATAAATAAAAAATTATCGGCAGAATAATCCCAAAAAAGGAAGTTTTCGAAGATTTAATTTTAAGAGTAAAAATATGACGATGAGCCACATCCACAATTTTTTCACCATCATCAAGATACCTTGCATAGAAATAAAATTTCTTTTTCTTATTCTTATTTTTTTCAACACTCATGCGACCATTATATTATATTGTAAAGAAAAAACAAAAGAGATAAAATGAGATCCATGAAAGAAAAAACAAAAAAAATTCTACTTTGGTTCCTGGACCTTGGCATAAACATCGCCATAATCTTCGTACTGGTAATAATAATTCAGAAATGGATTATAGCTCCTTTTGACGTATCCGGAGCCTCAATGTGCGATACGCTTAATAATATTAGTGGCAAATGCACCAATACCTATGGAGAAAAAATCATCATCAATGAGGCCCTGTATTTATTCAACGATCCTGAGCGCGGCGACATCGTAGTTTTCAAAGTTCAGGAAGATGATAGCGGAGAAGAAAGATATTTTATCAAAAGAGTGATTGGCCTTCCCGGCGACGCAGTAGAAATCAAGGGTGGATACGTCTACCTCACACCAAAAGGTACAAAAGATAAAATCAAACTCAAAGAAGATTATTTAAACGTAAACAACAACGGCAACACCAAAGCCTATTTTAGCGGATTCAATCAGTTCAAAGTACCGGAGAATCACTATTTCGTCCTTGGGGACAACAGACAAGCCAGTACCGACTCCAGAAGCTGCTTCAAAAGCAATATATCCATCAGCTGCAAAGATCATCCAGAAGAAGCTTACATAGAGAAGAAAGAAATTCGCGGAAAAGCATGGGTTGTTTGGTGGCCTCTAAAATATATTCGCATTCTGGATCATCCAGATTATCCGGAACTAAATGAAGCCACTCAAGTCAATTCGGAATCTCTGGCTGAAAAATAAAACTCCAATAAAACCGCGATAACAACCAAAAGCAAACCTGACCACCAGCTCAGGACTTTCATCATTTGAAAAATCAGACAAAACACGGCAATTAGACTAAGAAATATTCCCTGCCTAAGTGCAACATTTATATGTCGATAAAAAATCTCATTCTTAAATAACCAAACCCTAAAATAGAAACCAATGACAGCAAAACTTGCACTTAGAGCTATGAACAAAGTTATATAAAAAAAGGACAAAGATAATCCGAGTGTATGAATAGGTGAAAGCTTAAACACGACCAAAAACCACCCCACCCAGGCCAAAAATCCGGATCCTGCTATAATTGCTATATATTTATTGTGGCTCATTTACATTAAAGTTTATATTCTTAAGACAATAAAACATACCCATACTGGCCAAAACAAAAACAGGCACAACATAAATCAACAAATTATAAGCAAAAGATCTAAAAAATAAGCTCAAAAAATTCACTAGCAAATAACTATTTACATCAGCACTGGTAGTCTGCAATTTAACAAGTGAAGGGAAAAAATAAAGACCGGCGATAAAAATCAATAAAAGAAACGCCGGCAACAAAACCGCTTTGCATACATATTTCAAAATCATTTGCCGAGGCCCCTTAACCAATAAAGCCAGCACACCCAACAAAACAAGGCCAAGCGAAAAACCTCCGACAAAAATCCAATAAAAAGCCCCACGAACAAAGCCCAACACATCCTCTCCGAAAAACTCCGGAACTTTAACAACTAGATTAGAAGTACTCGGAATTTTGGAAAAGAAATCTCTATCCAATTGAGACACCAGTTTCGCGGTAAAATCCGGTTTCTGCAAGCCCTCAGGCCTACATTCAAAAGACTTTGGCACAACCTTTGCGGCACAAACAGGAGTTCCATTATACAAAACATCCGCCACCTCAGTGGAAAAAGCCAATTGCTTTCCTTTAAAAATATCCAAAGGAAAATGCAAGGTAACCTCGCCATTGGTAACATGCGACAAATCCTTTTCCAATGCCAAGAAAGCTCCTTCAAAAAAATCGGAAAAATCTTGCTTGGTAAAAACCTTTTTAAAAACCTTTTCCAGGTCTTTTTCCAAAATATCTCCCAAACCAACAGGTTCATCAGGTGGTGGCAAATTCTCAGTTACGAAACTATAAGCAAAACCGGCAACCTCCTGCTTATAAAAATCCTTATCAAAAAAAGTATTATAAAACCCCAACAAAAAAGTAAGTGGCATAACCAGCAAAGCAAAAACCAACATCAGTACCCAAATTGAAAATCTCTTCCACATGAAAACAAACTAGCAAATTTTCAGATTAAATTGAACTAAAAATCTAAAGATCTTTTTGACAAATCATCAGAAACTATGGTGAATTTCAAACTTTCTTGAATTTTACCGGGAACCATAAAACCTGAAGCCTTAGGATGACCTCCTCCGCCAAACACAGCCGCAATACGAGACAAATCCAAATCAGCCTGCCTGGTACGAAACGATCCCTTCACATTCCCTTTTCTATCTTCATTTAACAAAACCGCAAATTTCACATCCGGAACCATGTTCAAATAATCAACCACTCCACCCAAATTTTCCGGCTGAGAACCAACTTGTTCATAATCCTCATCCTTTACCACAGACATCACCACTCCATCGCTGGTAACCTGAACATTTTCCAATACCTTTCCCCACAACTTTAAAGTCTCTAAAGATTTAGATTTGAATAAAGATTTTGTAATTCCTGTAACATTAGCACCTTTCTCCATCAAATCAGCCGAAATTTTATATACTTCCATATCAGTATTAGAATGCATAAAACCGCCCGTATCTCCATAAATTCCAGCCAAAAGGCAGGTCGCCATATCCGCATCAATATGCACACCCAATGCCACAAACATTCTATACAAAATTACTGTTGTAGATGAAGCTAATGGATCAACAATATTTAATGCACCAAAGTTATCATTAGACGCATGATGATCTATATTAATTATTGGAACACTTACCTCAAAAAAATCAGGATATTTCAGATGAAAATTGGTCATATATGAAGCACCAGCGTCAACAATTATCCTTAAATCATAGTCATTTACATGAAATTCCTGCACATACTCAGCAATATGAGGAAAAAACTCTAAACCCTCAGTTGGTTCATCAATACACGCAAGTGTCACATCCTTACCCATAGACCCCAACCAAATTCGCAAAGATATGGCAGCACCCAGGGTATCCGCATCAGGTTTGCGATGAGAAATGACTAGTATTTTTTCTGATTTTTCGATGTAATTTAATACATCTTTATATTGATCGTTTATCATAAATATTCAAATAGAAGATATTATAAAGCTTTTTAAGAATTAAGCAAGTAAATTGGCAAAAAAGACAAATACTGATAAAATCAAAAAAACTAAAACCTATGAAAATAATATATTTTGGAACACCGGAGTTTGCCGTAAAACCGCTGGAAAATCTCTACAAAGAAGACCAAATAGAGATTTTGGCAGTAGTAACCCAACCGGACAAGCCACAAGGACGGAAACAGATTCTGACAGCCAGTCCGGTAAAAGAATGCGCCAATCTTCTAGGCATAAAAGTAATTCAGCCAAATAATAAGAAAGAACTGGTTGAAGAGCTTAAAAAAATAGAAAAAGTCGATTTCTTCGTCGTGATAGCCTACGGTATGATCCTTTCAAAGGAAATTTTGGAAATGCCGAAATTAGGACCGATAAATATCCACGCCTCACTCCTACCAAAATACAGAGGAGCATCCCCTATTCAAGAATCCCTACTTCATGGCGATACCGAAACAGGAGTGTCTATTATGGCTATGGACGAAACAATGGACCATGGAAATGTCTATCTCATCAAAAGAGTGACTATCGACGAGAATGACAGCCTGGAAAGCCTCACAGCTAAACTATCACTCGTCTCAGCCGAAATTCTTCCAGCAACACTGAAAGACATCAAGAATGGAATTTTCACCCCTATACCTCAAAAACATGAGAAGGCGACTTTTTGTCACAAAATAGAAAAAGAAGACGGAAAAATAGATTTCAACAAATCAGCAAAGGAGATCAAAAATATGCTTCGAGCCTTTACTCCTTGGCCTGGAATATTTACTGATTTCAACGGGAAAAAGCTAAAAATAATTGAAACTACAATTTCTAATGACCAACTAGAACCAGGCAAATTCAAAATAGACGGTAAAACACTCAAAATTGGCACAGTGAAAGGCTCTCTCCTGCCACTTAAACTTCAAATTGAAGGAAAGAGCATTATGGATGTTTCAGCCTTCCTGAATGGCTACAAGTCACATATGCCATTATAAACCAGAAGAGAAACTGGCCCTGATATAGAGAAAAAAGATAATGGTCAAAAAGAGAAATCACCATGAGTACAAAAAAAAGTGCGAAAATAATATGCCGTCTATATTTCAACGATTCATAGATTCCATAAGTAAAAATCAAAAGAAAAAGCATAAACCCTGGAAAACCAACTTCATTTAGCACCAACAAAAAAACATTATGCACCGGCTGATAATTCCAGGGAAAAAGTTTATAATAAGAAAACTGAGACATTGACTCGGTAAAATTACCAATACCAACACCAAAAGGATGACTCCAAAACAATTTTTCGCTAATAGCTAAAAACCTCACCCTCTCTAAAATTGTCACCTGAGACAATAAAAGCAAAACCAACAATAAACCAATTAATCCAAATAAAAAAATCTTGAGCTTTTTGCTAAAATTCCTCCAATAAATAAAAAAGACTAAAAAGAGAAAAGCGACTAAAGTAGCTTTTGAGAAAGTGAGTATAAAAGCAGAAAACAACACGAATAAAGCAAATATATTAACAAATTTCCTAGAAAAAGCTCCATCCCTATGAAAAATATAAACAAAAATTAAAGCAATGATCAAAAATCCTGAAAAAACATTTGGGTGAGAAAAAGTCCCATAAGCTCGTAAAATTTTAAAATCAAAAATATCTAACTTGGCCACACCTGCCATAGAATTAGAAATCACCGACTCCCCTAGTAATTTCACGCCTATAGAATGCTGCAAAATAAACTGAAAAATTCCTATCAAAGATGACAAAAACATCGCTCCCAAAAATGTAAAAATCAAAGGCTTAAAAGAGACAATCTCAAAAACCAATAAAAGATATAAAACAAAAAATTCAAAAAGTCTCAATAAAGAAAATAACGAATTGTCGATATTGACCGAAAAAAACAAGGAAATAGAAGTAAAAATCACGAAAAAAGAGCTCAGAAATAATAAATTCCTATCAAATTCAATATTTTTCAGATTAAATTTCAAATCCCTACTAAAAGCAAAATTCAGCCCACAAAACAATAGTCCAAACAAAAAACAAACATCCGCGGCATACAAATAATGACTACTGAAAGGAGAAAACTCGCCGGAATAATAAATATTCGAGCTAAAAACTAAAAATTTTAAAGGAAAAACTACAAAGGCAACAAAAAAACACATAAAAAAACACACCATCCCCTCTAAACTAAACAAATTATTATTTTTTAGTAGCCTTAGCATCTGAAGCTTTCTTTTTCGCATCCTTAGGATCATCGACAGGAGCCTTCACGGCTTTTGGCACCACCAACCCTTCAGGAGGCAACATTTCACTAATTTTAGTCTGAGCATCCAATAGAGCACTATTACCCACACCGGCAAGATTAGCCTTGGTAATAACATCTGTAAATAAATCCTTATAAATAAAATAATCTAAAATTGGAAAACTTTCAGCATAACCAACCTGATTTGCAAAAACACCATAAATCGGATCTTTTTTCTGATCATCAATCATGTCTCTACGGCTAGTAGGCTTATTTGTTTTGTTGAAATAGTAGTCCAAATTTTTCTTTTTTGTTAATTCAATCAAAAAATCCCAAGCGATATCAGGATGTTTAGAATTTCTGGAAACAGTTTCGGCAAAATAATTAGCGTATGCAACCCTCTTGTTACCGGAAACATCCGGATCATACAATTGTGGCGCGGGAGCAATGCCAATATCTTTCACATCCAAAATAGAACCACCCTTATTCTTCAAAGCGGTAATCTCCTTCACGATATCATTATAAGTATAAGCATAACCAAAAATCATTGAAACCTGCCCCTTCGCAAAAGCTTCAATTTCTTTAGTTCCGGTAGGATCACTAACCATATATTCATTCCATGCATAATGACGCTGCTTAGAATCGGCAAAACCGGTTAGAAGTTTTATAGCTTCGACTCCGGGATACAAAGCAATACCACCCTGCTGACCAGCAAACGTCGCTTCAGAAAAATTTTCATTATAAAATTTTGTCCCATATTGCAGCAACAACAAATAAAAAGTATCGACACCGCGACTAATATTATCAGCTCTTCCCATCGCAATTCCGGAAACCTCTAAACGTGAAAGGCTATTGTTTTCCTTATTCAATTGAACAACATCATCCTTAATTCCTTCCCAGGTTTTAGAAGGTCTACCACCTTTAGCCGCTAAACGATCCTCAAATTGAGCTTTGTTATAGTACAAAGCCAAAGTATCAACAGTCATTGGCATACCATAAACCTGCTGCAAACCATCCTGATCGGTACGCACTAAATCATTAAAAGCAACATCTGCAAAAGTGGCACCAAAATCTTCAGGCTTACCGGAAGAAACAGGCATTGGAGCAAGCTTTTTATAATTACTTAGAAACCAAGTGTTTTGCATGGAAAAAATATCCGGACCACCACCCTCGGCCATTTCATTCAAAATTACTCTTTGATACTGATTGAAATCGCTAAATTGACGATAATTAATTTTCAAACCCGGGTGATCACCCATATATTGCTTGATAATAGGATCCAAAATTTCCTCATCATCAAACACTTTGTAATAATTCAGAACTATACCGTTATAATTTCCTTTCTTCGCGACAGGCCCCTTTGTACGACAACCCGTAACAAAAACAAAACTCACAAGCAAAAGAACTGAGACTGCGAGACGGATTTTTTTTGAATGAGGGGAATTCAATATCATATTTCCATAGTAAGTTTAGGAGCAGTAGACTTACATGAGGTTTTGCAGCTACAACCACCGCCACAACCACCTCCGGAAGAACTACATTTTCCGGGAGAACCATCTGTTCCACAACCACCGCAACGCTGCGTACTATTATCCATAATGGCACTTAGATCCACTTTTAATTTTTCTTTATCCAAAGTCTTGTCATGCGGACAAAAAACTTTATTGGGATAAAAATAAGTTTTATCGACGCGAGAAATTTCCCCGGCACCGCAACTAACGCAATTGATCTCCCCAAAATTCATTGAAGAAATCAAATGTTCAAAAATTGCTGAACAGCTTTCACACTTAAATTGAAAAATTGCCATAAAATAATAATTAACAAATCGTATTATAGAAAAGAGCCCTGAATTACTCAAGGCTCTTTTTCAGAAAACTAGGCGGCAACTAATTCGCCTTCTTCCTCCTTCTCAACAACTTCCTCAATTCCTATTTCGGAATTGCCTGATTTATTCTTTTTCCAGGTTAGAATATTCAAACTTTCAGCAACAATTTCTGTACGGAAATGCTTTTTACCATCATTGTCATCAAATGAATGATTGACCAAACGACCCTCCACAAAAATTGCCTGACCCTTGTGGAGATACTCTCCGCATATATTTCCCAGCTTATTCCAAGCCAAGATACGATGAAAATCCACAGCTTCCTTCTTAGAACCATCCTCACTGCGAGAGATTCTATTGATCGCGATCGGAAAATTCACAACGGTATGACCGTTTTTGGTCTGCCTAGTTTCCGGTTCAGCAGCCAAGTGTCCTATAAACATCACTCGATTCAAGCTTCTCATATTTTTTTGGGTTAAGAGATAAGCATCTACATAAATAACAGGCAAACATTAAATTTTCTTAAATTAATTCTAAAATAATTCTAAAATTCCTAAAATTTCTTAAATATGCTAATATACAGATCGCTAAATTAAAATTATGTTCACGGGAATAATTCAAGAAGTAGGAAAAGTGGAAAAAATTGAAAAGAGCCCGACAGGACTCACTCTTTTTATTGAAAGCAAAAAAGCTATCAACAACAAGAAAATCGGTGATTCAATTGCGGTAAACGGCGCATGCCTCACTATTGTTGAAATAAAAGACAACACCGTTTCCTTTCAGATTATCGAAGAAACTCTGAGCAAAACTAATTTAAAAAACCTGGAAATTGGCAGTGAAGTAAATCTCGAACCTGCCCTAACATTAAATCAAGGATTGGACGGCCATCTGGTACAAGGCCACGTGGATTGCGAAGGAATTGTAGAAAATTTCGAAGAATCAACTCTAACTATAAAATTTCCTCTAAACATAGCCGATTGCCTGGCCTTCAAAGGATCTATTACAATTAATGGTGTCAGCCTAACAATTTCCAACCTTCAAGAATCTACCTTAGCTGTTTCTCTCATTCCACACACTCTCTCAAGCACCAATTTGAAAAATCTCAAAAAAGGAAATACAGTAAATCTTGAAGTAGACCTCATCGCTAGATATTTAAAAAATATGATGGAAAAGAGAGACAACGAAGCCAAATACGAATTTCTAAAAGAACGTAATCTCATCTAATGCAAATTGAAAAAAAGACAGAAATTAAAGTAGATGGAAGAAAATTGAAAATCGCCATTTTCCTGCCTTATTTCAATGAAGAACTGGGACTAGAGTTATTCGAAAATACAAAAATTGAATTATTAAAAAATGGAGTTCAGGAGAAAAATATAAACTTAGTAAGAGTTGCCGGAGCCCTGGAATTGCCTTTTGCCTGCAAAAAAATCGCCCTCAAAAAACCAGATGCAATTATTGCTTTAGGAATCGTAATAAGAGGAGAAACCAGCCATTATGATTTAGTCACAGAAACAACTCATCAAGGCCTAATGAAAGTACAATTAAAAGAACTCGTTCCGGTCATTTTTGGTATTCTCGCCTGTGAAAATTTAAAACAAGTAAAAGATCGCGTAAGCGCCAAAGGACTTAACAAAGGAAAAGAATTTGCTCAAGCAGCACTAATTCAAACTTTAATATAAACCCATGAAAATCCGTACCCTCAAAGACCTTTCATCGCTAAAAGGCAAGAAAGTTTTACTAAGAGTAGACTTCAACGTACCTCTCAAAAAAGATGGTAGCGTTCAAGACGACACCAGAATGGTGGAATCATTACCAACAATTAAATATCTCCAGAAAAAAGGTGCTAAAATCATTATTGTAAGCCATTTAGGACGCCCGGACGGAAAAGTAAAAGAAGAATTAAGATTAACAAAAGTAGCAAAGCATCTACAAAAAATTCTCAAAAAACCGGTAAAAAAAATAGACGAATGTATCGGTGAAAAAGTTGAGAAAGCTATTTTCTCCCTCAAGGACGGACAAATCCTTATGCTCGAAAACGTACGCTTCCATAAAGAAGAGGAAGATTGTGAAGAAAATTTCACTAAAAAATTAGCCGCTCTGGCAGATCTATATATAAATGATGCATTCGGAACCGCTCATCGCCGTCACGCCTCTACAGCAGGCGTTGCGGACTATCTCAAGGCCTATGCCGGACTACTAATGGAAAAAGAAATTAAGCATCTCTCCCCTCTTCTGGATAAAAAAATCGCGCGCCCACTAACTATGATTTTTGGCGGAGCAAAAATTGATACCAAGATTGGAATTATTCAACACTTCCTCAAAAAAGCCGATTACTTTCTAATGGGTGGAGCACTGGCTAACACTTTTCTCTACGCAGCGGGATATAACGTGGGCAATTCTCTCTATGAAAAAGATAAAAAAACAATTGCCCAAAACATCATGAAACAAGCCGGAGAAAACAAATTCGTACTTCCGGTAGACGTGGTTATTTCCAATGAAATTTCAGATAAAGCTAAAACCAAAAACGTCTCCATTTCAGATGTAGCAGCAGACATGAAGATTCTAGACATCGGCAAACAAAGCGCCAAAGATTTCTGCAAAATTCTCGCCAAATCCAAGACAGTCATCTGGAACGGCCCACTCGGCCTCTGCGAATTCAAGCCCTTCCAAAAAGGCACAGAAGTAGTTGGCAAATTCCTAGCAAAGAAAAAATGCACTTCCATTCTCGGAGGTGGAGACACAGCCGACAGCTTGAAGAGATTAAAAATTAAAGCAGCAAAATTCACACACGTTTCCACGGGAGGTGGCGCATGTATCGAATTCCTTTCTGGTGAAAAATTGCCTGGGATTGAGGCACTGAAAAAATAGAATTAGAACAGTAAAAAATTAAACCTCAGCCACACAATCAATCTCTACTTTCGCTCCTTTTGGCAAAGCAGCAACCCCTACAGTAGCTCTAGCAGGTTTGTGTTCGCCTGTGAAATAACCACCGTAGACCTCATTCACTGAGGCGAAATCATTAATATCAACCAAGTAGATAGTACACTTCACGGCTTTCTCAAAAGATGTCCCTGCGGCTACCAAAACCTCTTTCAGATTTTCCATGACCTGCTTAGCCTGATCCTTCACATCTCCAGCCACCAAAGTACCGTCAGCTTCCAAAGGGATCTGACCACTGCAGAAAAGTAAATTTCCGGTCTTCACGGCTTGTACATAAGGACCAATTGCCGCCGGAGCTTTATAAGTTTTAATAATTTCCATAAAAAGGGTTAAGGATTAGAAATATCTTTTAACTTCTGCACAGCATCCCACCCATACAGCTTGATACTTGTGGCAAATCTCATATTCAAAGGATGAAAAATTTTTCTGCAAATTGAATAAGAACCATAAGCAATAAAAAAAGCCGCAACCACATCTATAGAATAATGCACGTGCATCAACAAAACCGTTGTCCCTTGAACAAGTGATCCGGCCAAAAACACCCACCTGATCCAACTATCCCTGAAAATCAAAAACGCCAAAAATGGAAAAGCCGTATGTCCTGAAAAGAAGAGATCGTTCCTGAAAATCATATCATCAATCACATTTTGACCAAGCTTATAAGAATCAAAGAAAAATCCATGAGGAGGACCTACGTTAATCAAAAGAATACAAAATGAACGAATATAAAGCAAAACCGCATAACACTTAATGGTAAAAGGGACTAATTCAGGCCTGAAAAGCAAAGGATAAAGAAAAATCAAAAGAGTAAGACCCATCATCCCCCAGGTAAACAAAAATTCCAAATTGATAGTCGGTATATTATCCAATAACAAATCGCCAACCGAAATATATGTCTGACTATCCTTATAAATAGACGATATATGACTAATAAGATAACCCAAAGTCAGCAGCAAAATCCCCACATAAAGAGAAACTTTATAAGAATGATCGCTCAGCAAAACTTTCCAATGATAGACAAATTTACAAAAATATTCTTTAAATTTCATGGTGTTTTTAAATTATCTTCCTCCTCATCCACAGTACTCCAACGCTTAATCTTATCTGTAATAACAGAAGTTTTTTCACTATACCTCTCACGTGAAACTTTCACAATTTTATCAATACGCTCCCTATCAATAATCACCTGAGGAGGAGGCAATGTTGCCAATGAAAAAGTATTGGTAGGCATACCATCAACCAAAAGCCTCATATAAGCAGTATACTTACTCAAAGATACCAGATCCGGCGGCATAATTTCCTCACCATATTGTTGAGAAATATATTCCGCGTCGTCAAAACCAACTTGAAAACTCAAAACCGTACCAACGTTACCAAAAACCGCATCCCTGACCTCTTCCGGCATCTGAGCTATATACTGATTTGCCATCGTCAAATTCAATTTATATTTACGGGCCTCAGATAGAATTGTAGCGAAAGAATCAGTCGCAAAATTTTGGAACTCATCAACGTATAGATAGAAATCCTTACGTTCCTTTTCCGGAATATTTGCTCGACTCATCGCGTCTAATTGAAACTTTGTAATAAACATCGCGCCAAGCAAAGCCGAATTATCTTCACCAATCTTACCTTTAGACAGATTGACAATCACGATTTTGCCCTTATCCATGGCAAAACGCAGATCTATCGTACTCTTCGGCTGCCCTACTATATTCCTAATCGTCGGACTCGATAAAAACTGACCAACTTTATTCTGAATTGGAGCGATCGCTTCAGTTCTAAACTTTTCCTGCATTTTAGCGAATTCCGTCAGCCAGAAAGCTTTTACAACTGGATCCTCAATCTTTCGCACTATTTTTTTACGATAATCATCGTCCTGTAAGATTCTCGTAATTCCAAGCATCGTCGTGCCTGGATATTCAAGCAAAGACAAAATTGTATTACGTAAAATATGTTCCAAACGAGGACCCCAGCTTTCGGCATAAATTTTCTTGAAAATACCAACCAAACCACTACAAACAATTGAACTCAAAGCCGGATCGACATTCTCCAACATATTAAAAGCCACAGCATAGTCCTTATCTGAAGGATCGATTAAAATCACATCATTAATACGATTTTGAGGGATGAAATTCAGCACCGCATCCGCCAAATCACCATGAGGATCAATCACCCCCACGCCTTTACCGGCAATTACATCCGAATAGATCATATTCTCCAACAAAGTAGACTTACCCATACCGGTTTTTCCAATGATGTACGCATGTCTACGACGATCGGTAGGCTTGATACCAAAGACTTGGTTAGAGCCACGGTAATTAGTCCGTCCTAACACCGTAATCGCATCACAATCAGCAGCACCCTCCATAGGTAGATCATTTGGCGGTTCAAGCTTCTTACTTTTTACCCAAAAAATAGTAGGCGTCTTCACTGTAATATTAGGCATATGAAAAATAGTAGCCAACTCCTCATTATTCATTACGCAACCATTCTCAATTAAACGCTTATTATATTTTTCAATTACGATATTACCATGCTGCAACTTACCCTCCTCAAAACCATTCAAAGTAGGATAATTGAATTGTTTAAATGAACTGACAATTTCGTGCAATTTCACTTCTCCCTTTTTATGATTTTTATTTTTTGGCACATAGACAATACGCACGGTAGAATCAAAAAGTGGACGACCCACTTTATCAATCGCCGCATCTATATTTGTTTCCCTATCATGACTCTTTGAAGATATCTCCTCAACATCATCAGCTCCTCCACCTTCTTCGGGCGAAAAATTAATATGAGCAGTGATAAAAAAACCTCTCAACCAGAACATAAAATAGATTGGAAAGAAAACAACTTTAGGCCAAACCTTGCGAGTGATAAAAGCCCTGGCATAAACCTTTTTCAGAGAATCAATATTCGCAAAAACTCCATGATGCATAATTTTCACACATTTAATGAAAATCAAACGCCATTTATCATGTAAAGGAGTTACAACCAATTGTATCCAAGCCTGATCCCCAACATCATCAAATTTCACCAATGCGGAAGTCATACCCGCGATAGGATCAACGGCAATTCTCGCCAATTTATCCTCAAACTGAGAATAACGCTTAATTGGATATATATCCGGCTCATCGAATTTTAATTCCAAACCCATCGCATTCTGCATATATTTCACAGTCTCGCTGTAATCCGCACAATTCTCAATCTCCACATCAGGATATTGAGCATAAATTTGACCTTCAACCAAATTCCTTAATTTCTCCGGAAAAGCAGCATAAAACTTAATCACTCTATCTATACTGGCAATTTCAAAACTCACATTATCGCTACTATATCCCCTCAACCTATCCCAAAGACTAAATTTAGTGGAAATCCCATGGAGCGTAGCAAAAATATTTTCCATCGCAATAGGACCAATACCCACATCATCATCAGTCTGTTTTACGACACGGATCTGCAGCAAAGCATATTTTTCACCAAGCTTTTTCTTGATACGATTCAATTCCGATACCACTAAAAACACCACAAGGAGAATAAGAAAAATCCCCAACCCAATCCCTAAATTAATAAGTATATCTTCCATCCCGAGGATTATAGCTTAAGCCTTCATCTTATTAAAGAATCTTTGCAAAATAATCTGAGCCGCATACAAATCGTCCGGCCCCTCAATCTTATATTCAGACATAAGCTGATCGGCTTCAAAAGAGCTTAAACGCTCATCAATCAAAGCAATTTCTACATCCTTAAAAGTAGCATTCAGAGTATCTACAAAAGTTTTGACATCTTTCATAATTCTATTCTCCCTCTGGTCTTCTTGCATACTCAAAGGCAAACCAATCACAATCATCTTCACATCCAACTCTTTGTACATTTTAGTCAGCTCCCCCAAAACATAAGGCAAACTCTTATTCTGAATTACTACGCGCGGAAAAGCAATTCCCGCCTCGATATCACCACTGGCAACACCAATACGCCTCTTGCCATAATCCAAAGCCAAAACCTTTCCTTTTTGTAAAACTTGAATTTCCATAGTTCATCAATTAAGTCAGATCGAGCTAAGGCGAGATGTCGCATAGAGTATGCGACAAGAGGCGTAGAAAAATTTTGACCGCAGTTTACTTTGAGTAAATGAGGATCAAAATTTTTCTACAACGAAGTATCTGGCAAATTAAATTGCCTTCACTATTACTTTCACCTTTTCTTCCATATCTGGACCTAGATGAACAAGTACGTCATGAGTTCCGGTAGTCTTGATATGAGTCATCTTGATGAATCCTCTATCAAGCTTGAGACCGGCAGCCGCATTAATTGCCTCAGCAATCTTGTCCTCGGCAATAGCACCAAAGAGTTTACCCTTAGAACTAATCTTAGATTTCATATTAATTTTCAATCCTTTCAGCTTAGCTAGAATTTCTTTAGAATTATCTAAAACCTGTTTTCTTTGAACACCAATCTTCTCTTTACGGACAGCAGCTACTTTTAAAGCGCTAACAGTACCAATTAAAGCAAAACCGCGTGGTAGAAGAAAATTTCTAAAATAACCTTCTCTAACTTTCACTACATCTCCTCTGTGACCTAGTTTTGGAACATCTTTGTTTAATACAACTTGCATATTTTCTAAATTAAAGGCCTTTAATAAATAGCGAATAACAACTACAAAGTAAAGAGAAAATTCACAAAACACCCAATAAAAGTACTACTTCTGAAAATTCCAGATGGATATACCTGAAAAACGATCACTGGGGAAAACTACTCCATCCATAGATAAACCGGTCAGTTTATTGTCAAAAGCGTAATAATAAATTGGTTTATACAAGAAAATAGCCGGAACATCATCATTTAGAGCCTTTGCTAGCTCCTTAAGCTTAGACGTTCTCTGAGCTACATCAAATGTAGATCGGATATCCTCGATCAAGCTATCCACCCTAAAACTCTTGTAACTAGATAAATTCTGCCCTAGTGGGCCCGCCTGAGTGGAATGCCAAAAGGAATAAGTATCAGAATTATAACCAAGATTCTGTCCAACCAATAAAATATCGTAGTCGCGCTTAGAAATTTTCTCATTAAAAGCCTCAACAGGTAAAAATTGTACCTGCATATTAACTCCGATTTTTCTCCAAGAATCAACCATGAATTTCACCAAATTCTTTGTCTCATTAAACTGATAACTTCCATCGTCATACAATCTCGCTATCATTCTTAGTTCCAAATTATTACCATCCTTATCACTTCTAATTCCAGATTTATCAACATCATCGGCAGCATACTTATATCCTGTTGTTTTAAGATTAGTATTAGCCAAATCAATATTATACTTATAAGCCAAATCCTTCTCTTTCAACTCAAGAATTGGGGTATTAATACTTATTTTATCCAAGCTATCTCCAATGTAAACATCCTTATCAAGTGACGCAGATAAAGCTGAACGTACAGCCAAATCTTTCAATATTTTGCTCTCCATATTCATGAAAACAGCAGTATACTGAGGCAATTCATAAGGAACCAAATTAAATCTTTCACCTTTCAAGAAATCCATAATATTGGCACCGGAAACCTTTACTACACCATTTACAGCATCAATATGACTCAAAAGATCATCAGTTGTCGGATAAACAATGAAACGCATCTGCTCAATTTCCGATTTTTCACCATAAAAAATATCACTTCGAGTTAAAGTAATTTGACTGCGTCCGTCAGCAAAAGATTCAATGGCATCTGTCACCATATACGGACCACTACCAATAGGTTTCTTATTAAAATCATTCTGTAGAATATCAACAGGATTAACATCCTTGAGGATATGTTGAGGCAAAATTCCAACCAGAAAATTACTCACAAAAAAAGCATTCGGCTTTTCCAAACTAAATTTAATACTCTTGGCATCAATTTTGGTGACTTTTACCCCGGAAAAATTCGTTTTCAAAATATCATTTGGGAAAGCCGGATTAAGAATCAAATCATGAAAAGTGAAATAAACATCATTGATAGTGACAGATTGACCATCATGCCATTTCAAACCATCTCTTAAAGTAAAAACATAATCTTTTTTATCTTCGCTGATAATCAAATGAGCCATATCATCAACCACGGCCTTTTTCGAAGTATCATACTTCATCAAACCTGAAAAAACCAATCTGGAAACTTCCCGATCCGCCTCATTGTAATCGACAAAAAGAGGATTAATACTTTGGATACCATTCTTTGCTACCAAACCCTCCGTATATATATTATTTTGTCCAAAACCAAAAAGACCATAAGGAAAAAGTATCATTTTCACCAACATCAAAAGAAACACCGCCAACGACAAAACAGAAATTATTTTGTCAGCATAAGTATAGGTTTTAAAAACCTCAAGGATTTTGCTAAAAACATTCATGTTTAGACAAAAAGGAAGGCAATTGAGTTAGCCAAAAACAGCACCGCCAAAACAACGGTCGCCACTGAAAGAAATTTTTCAATACCCCTTTTACTTGTGTGAAAGCCACCTCCACCTCCAAAAGTAGCACTAAGACCGGTACCCCTTTGTTGAGCGAGAATTACCAAACACAACAAGACAGAAAATACAACCTGAGCAACCATCAAAACAGTTTTCATAAATTCAAATTAAATAATTAATCCTGCTGCCCAGTTAATTAGACCGAACACAACAGCTCCTATAGCATAAGTTACGAAATTTGGGAAGAATAAAGTGACATCCTGGAACTGAATAACAGATATAAAGTATTTCAAAAACCAAAGCACCGCCATATTAATAACTATCAAAAAAAGCCCTCCGGTAATCAGCAAGGCCGGCAAGGACAAAACCTTCATTACTGGTTTAATAACCAAATTAATTAAACCAAGAATCACACCTCCAATCACAAAGAACTTCCATCCACCGGTAAACTCAATTGAAGGAACCAATTGAGTCAAGAGGTACAAAATACCTGCGTTCAGAAGAATACTGAATATCGGCTTAAATATAAAAGTCATAGGATTAAATTTTTCTTACGGCTACTTTAACACTAACACCATCCAAATCCACGATAATCTCCTTGTCCCATTCGAAATTTCCACTCTGCTGCAATTCTTCAGCCAAAGTTTCTCTTTTTATATAATCAGCAAAAGTGGTCACAGCATCAGTCACAGCATCAGCCACATCACCATGCTGAGCCTCAATTGCTACATAAATTCTATCATCAACCTGGTAATCAGCCTCCTTACGCAATTCTTGAATATAACGCACCAAATCACGAGCATAGCCCTCACGCTTCAATTCCTCTGTGATGTGCGTATCGAGAGAAACCACCACTCCCTCTTCACTAGCTACATCAAACCCTTGCTTTCCACGAAAACCAATTTCCACATCATCACCGGATAATTCAAAAGGACCAACCACTATAACATCACCTTTCACTTTATATTCTCCTAACTTCAAATTATTGATTATAAATTGCACATCCTTACCAAATTTTGGTCCAAGAGACTTCGGATTTGGCATCACAATTCGCTCCATGATTTCCGAAGCTTCCTTAATAATTTCAAATTCTTTTACATTCAACTCTTCTAGAATCACTTCTTTCTGACTTTCAAGCAAAGTAGCATCTACCTCATCAGGTAAAGCAATTTGCACCTTCAAAAGGGGCTGCCTAACCTTGATTTTAGCATGTGCACGTACGCTATGACCCAAATTAACAATGAGACGAATCAAATGCATTTCCTTATTCAACTCATCATTAATCAAATATTTATTAGGTTTTGGCCAATCTTCCAAATGGACCGAAGAGTGCTTTCCATCCGCCAGATTTTGATAAATTTCATCGGAAATATATGGCATAAACGGCGCCAGCAATTTAGTAAACTGCATCAAAACGATATACAAAGTCTGATAAGCCTGATTTTTATCTCCGTCATTCTGACTCTTCCAGAAACGACGACGAGATCTGCGAACGTACCAATTGGAAAGATTTTCCACAAAATCCTGCATCGGACGTACCGACCAGGTCAGATTATAAGCATCCATTTTATCGGTAACTTCCTCAATCAAACTGTTTAATTCCGACAAAATCCATTTATCCAGCTTATTTTCCGGCTGGAATTTGGCAAAATCTTGACTAGGCTGAAACTTATCGATATTAGCGTAAGTCACAAAGAAACTATATGTATTCCAAATAGTTAGCGTAAATTTCTTCACAATTTCTTCCACATGTTTTTCAGAAAATCTGACATCTTCCGCTAAAGGAGCCGTAGAATTATATAAAAAATATCTTGTACTATCCACACCCTGCGTATCAAAAAGCAACCTCGGATCAGGATAATTCTTCTTTCTCTTGGAAAGTTTTTCTCCATCGGCAGCCAACAAAATTCCATTCACAATGACATTCTGAAAAGCCGGTTTATCAAAAAGAATCGTCGCCAAAACATGTAAAGTATAAAACCAGCCACGAGTCTGATCTAATCCCTCAGCAATAAAATTCGCCGGGAAATTATTTTCAAACTCAGCCTTGTTTTCAAAAGGATAATGTAGCTGAGCATATGGCATAGAACCACTTTCAAACCAACAATCGAGCACATCCGGCACACGATGCATCATCGCACCGCAAGTCTTACACTTTATCGTCACATCATCAATATAAGGCTTATGTAAATCAATTTCACCATCATTCAATGGCAATTTACCACCGGACAATTCTTTGAGTTCCTCTATAGATCCGATACAAACCTGTTCTCCACAATCACATTCCCACACTGGAATCGCACAACCCCAGAAACGATTTCTGGAAATAGACCAGTCCCGCACACCTTCAAGCCATTTACCAAAACGACCATCTTTTACGTGCTCAGGCTGCCAGTGAATTTTCTGATTATTTTCCTGGAGACGCGCTTTAATTTCAGTAACTTTTATAAAAAAGGACCTTGTCGAATAATTGATCAAAGCCGTATCGCAACGCCAACAATGAGGATAACTATGTTTGTGGTTATATTTTTTGAAAAGTAATCCTTTTGTTGCAATAAAATCAGCAATATTCGAATTCTGCCCAATTGCAGTCTTTCCAGCAAACTCCTTCACCTCAGGCTTAAATGTGCTATCCATATTCACATGAGTGATCTGGGCAAAACCGTATTTTATACCAAAGTTGTAATCATCTTCACCAAACATTGAAGCGATATGCACCACACCGGTACCATCTTCCGTCGTCACAAAATCACCGATATTGATTTCATAAAGTTTTCCAGGCAATTCCGCGTTCACATAATAATCAAAAAGCGGCTCGTAATGAGTACCAATAAGTTTTTTTTGATCAATTTTCTCAATCACCACATATTTTCCTTCACCAAAAACTGCATCTGCCAATTTCTCTGCTACAATATACACTTCCTCAACATCTTCAGCGGTTTTAGCCTGCACCATCACATATTCAATTTCTCCACCAAAAGCCAGCGCCACATTTCCAGGAAGAGTCCATGGAGTCGTAGTCCAAGCCAATACATAAACATCCTTTTCCTTAGCTTTAATCGCCTTCAAAGCATCTTCCTTCAATTTAAACTTCGCGGTCACCGTCATATCCGTAATATCCTTGTATCCCTGAGAAACCTCAAAATTCGAAAGTGGTGTCTCACAACGCGGACAAACATGCATTGATTTGAAACCGGAATAAACCATCCCTTTATCCCAAATCTGCTTGAAAACCCACCAGATCGATTCCATATAGTCATTATCCAAAGTGGCATAACGATCATTGAAATCCGCCCATCGCCCTACCCTCTTCAATAAATCTATCCATTCATTGGTATAACGGAAAACCGATTCTTTGCATTTTCTATTAAAATTTTCCACGCCATACTCCACAATCGCCTTACGACCCGACAAACCCAATTCCTTCTCAATCTCGTATTCCACCGGCAGCCCATGACAATCCCATCCTATGGTACGAGGCACATAATAACCTTTCATCGTCCAGTATCTGGTCACCGCATCTTTCAACGCTGTAGCCAAAATATGACCATAATGAGGCAAACCATTCGCAAACGGAGGCCCATCAAAAAAGACAAATTTTTCACCATCTTTGCGCTGCTCCACAGATTTTTCAAAAATCCTATTTTCTTCCCAATACTTCAAAACATTTTTCTCCATCGCCGGAAAAGACTGCCTAACATCAACTTTCTTAAACATAAAACATTGAATTTATAAAATTTTAGTGACTTCCACAACCCTGACATCCTCCACAACCGCTCGGTCCGCAACCCTCCTGCCCAGCAGCAATTTGCAATTCATAATCATCCACCAATTTTTCAGCAAGACCAACGTAATTAGTAGGAGTTAAAGCCATCAATATCTTTTTGTCCGCAGCAGGAATTTTCAAATCCTTGATGAATTTTTGAACCAAAATTTTATTAATACCTGTTTTTCCACGAGTGAGTTCCTTCAATTTCTCATAAGAATTTGGCACAAGATTTTTTCTCATTACCACTTGAATAGGTTCCGCCAAAAGTTCCCACTTATCAGCCAAATCATCCTCTATTTTTTTCTCATTCACTTCGCACTTGGAAAGGCCTTTTATCGCACTCTTGTAAGCTAAAACACAATAAGAGAAAGCCACTCCAATATTTCTCAACGAAGTGGAATCAGAAAGATCTCTCTGCATGCGGGAAACCTGCAATTTCGAAGATAATTGTTCAAGCAAAGCATTCGCGATACCAATATTTCCTTCCGCATTTTCAAAATCAATTGGATTCACTTTGTGTGGCATCGTAGAAGAACCAACTTCTCCTTTCACTACCTTCTGACCAAAATATCCCATACTAATGTAAGTCCACATATCTCTTACAAAATCCATAATTATATTATTCATACGCTTCACGGAATCAAAAATATCCGCATAACAATCATGCGGTTCAATCTGAGTAGTATATAAATTCACATTCAAACCCAAACTCTCAATAAAAGTCTTACTCACATCCTTCCAATCCACATCTGGATAAGCCACTACGTGAGCGTTGTAATTTCCGACAGCACCATTCATTTTTGCCATCAAGTAATTAGATTTATTCAGAAGTTCCATTTCACGTTCCAGACGAGCCACAAAATTAATAAGCTCCTTTCCTAAAGTAGTAGGCGTCGCTGACTGACCATGAGTACGAGAAAGCATACCCAAGCCCTTATAAGCTTGAGCTTTTCCATGAATCTCTTGAACTAAACCGGATAAAACCGGCATCAATTCCCTTTCCGAGAAATCACGAATCATACAAGCGTACGCGATATTATTTATATCTTCAGAAGTACAAGCAAAGTGAATAAATTCCTGATATTTTTCAATTGGACCACCTTTTGTCTTCTCTTTGATCAAATATTCTATCGCTTTTACGTCATGATTAGTAACCTTTTCAATATTTTTCACACGTTCCGCATCAACTACGTCAAATTGTTCGTAAATACTGCGAAGAATTCGAAGCTCAGTCGGTTCAAGAATCTTAGTACCTGGCAACTTCGCCTCATTAAAAAGAAAAATAAACCATTCCACTTCCGTCAGCACTCTATATCTCATAAGCGCCGCCTCAGCAAAATATTGAGAAAGATAATCAACCTTCTCCGCATAACGACCATCCAAAGGAGAAATGGCTAGTAAAGGATTATTCATAAAATTTGTTTAATAAAAATTAATCTGTGCCTGCATCTTAAAAGAGAATTGAAAATAGGGCAAATGGGAATGAGTAGCATTTTTGCGCCATGGTGGATGATACGAAGTTGCATACACGGGCACCATCGAAGGATGGTCGTGTTCCGACGAGAGTTGAACTCGCATCATCTGGATGACGAACCGAGATGTTTTACCGTTAAACTACGGCCCCATGCTCTCACCAAGGCAATATCATAATACAAAAGAAGTTCTTCCTAAGGAAAAACTTCTTTTGTCGCCACCCAGAATGAGTCGTAGTTTACGACATCTCGGATTAATTCAATAATACCAAATTTGATCTTAGAGCGCAAGAAAAACGACCATTAATTGTCTTAAGATGAATCTATAGAAACAGAATGAAAAAAGTGTTGACGAAGTACGTTCAACACCCATGACCTGCTCAGCCAAAACTCGCCCTAATTTCCTCAATTCTCGCCCAAACTTTCTTGCGTAGTTCAGTATTTTTTTCCGCGAAAATTTTCACCACAGACAAAATCAAATTTGCTGGATCAATAACAGTCATCACCGGCGTATCACCAGGCATCATCAATGAGCTGTTTAAATTCACCATCATATCCACCTTATCCTGAAAAGGAGGACAAGCAAAAACCGGATGCACGCTATTCGCAGCAATCACGCCTGACAAAGCATTCGATCTACCAGCAACTCCTACAAAAACGACATCTTCAACACTATTATAACTCTCCACTATATCAGCCACTTTACGAGGCACTTTATGCGCTGAAGCCACAATAACTTCCGTCTCTACCCCCCATTTAGTAAGACCGTCCACCATTTTCTGAGTAAATTCCTTATCAACCTGAGATCCGAGAATAAAAATTGTTTTCATATATAAAATAAATTAATAGGTATTTACATGTATTTTGCCAAATTCACCTTCAATCTTGCATCTACATCCCCCACCTGAGCATCAAACTTCTGACCGGTAATAAGCTCAAAAGCTTCAATATAACGACGACCGGTTTCCACCTTAATATCATCTGGAATCACCGGAATCTCACCATCGCCTTTAAATCCTCTCTCCGCCAACCATTCTCTCAAATACTCTTTATCAATTTTTTTCTGCTCCTCGCCGGACGCCAATCTCTTTTCATATTCATTTGCAAACCAGAAACGTGAAGAATCTGGAGTATGAATTTCATCAATTAAAACGATTTTTCCATCTGAATTAATACCAAATTCATATTTAGTATCCACTAGAATAATTCCTTGTTTAGCAGCAACCTCCACACCACGAAGATACAATTTTATAGCTACATCAGCCATATAATCAAATTGTTCAGGCGTAATCACTCCTCTTTCCAAAATCTGCTCACGAGAGACAGATTCATCGTGATCACCATGTTCAGCCTTAGTAGAAGGAGTCAAAATAGGCTTGTCCAATTTCTGATTTTTCTTCAAACCTTCCGGCAAATCATTACCACAAAAATTTCTCACCCCTTTCTCATAGTGAGTCCAAATACTAGTACTTGTCACACCGGTAATATAACCACGCACGATCATTTCCACCGGCATCGCCTTGCATTCCTTTGCCACCACCACATTCGGATCTGGAAATTCAATCACATGATTTTCCGCAATATCTTTAGTCTGATCAAACCAAAATTTTGCCATTTGATTAAGAACCTGTCCCTTAAAAGGAATCAGAGTAATAACTCTATCAAAAGCCGAAAGCCTATCTGTCACAATAATCACACGCCTACCATCTTTAGAATAATTATCACGCACTTTACCTTCATACTTCGCACCCATAGTTGGAAAATCCGTAGCTTTCAAACAAAATGGAATTTGAGCCACAAGATCAGAATTACTAATCATATTTTATAGTTAAAGAACGATTAAATAATAATCGATACATTCATTAATCGCAATGTAGGTTTTGAAAAAAATTATTTCTTAGCCTCAAATGGCTTATGAATTAAACCATTTCCAACCTGAAAAACTTGAGTCTTCAGAGCCGCAGCCACTTTCATAGCGTCATCAGTAGTATAAATAGTAGGCTGCCCTAAAATCCGAAACACATCCTCATGGTCTATACTAGGAACCTTTGAATTATCAGCACTTTCCATAAATTTTAAATTAACCCTATAACAAGCCAAATAAAAATGGTGGGCGCTGAGGGATTCGAACTCTCGACCCTCTCGGTGTAAACGAGATGCTCTAACCAGCTGAGCTAAGCGCCCCAATTAAATTTGCCCATAACTTTTATCATATTGCGCAAAAGATGGCAACAAAATATTAGGTCAAATTAACTACCCCAGAAGGAATCCCCTGCTCTTCAGCCATTTCTCCGCTTCTTTGTAATTTGGCATGGCCATTTCCACCCAAGCCCAAAAACGCGCCGAGTGATTAAATTCCTTCAAATGAGATAATTCATGCACACACACATAGCGAAAAACTTCGCGCGGCGCAAAAAGAAGTCTATACGCAATATTTATATTTCTCTTTGAACTACAACTGCCAAAACGCGAATTAGTCCTTTTGAAACGAATATCATTTACTTTTTCCTGAAAATGCAGCTGATTCAATTCCTCCAAAACCTCCTTTAAATAAGGCGTCTGATCCTTCATAATAGCTCTTTCCGTCAGAAATTTAATTTTTTCCCTTCCCTCAGCCTCTGACAAAAAGCTATTCAAGCGAATTTTCAAAAAATGTCCTTCCCTCAAAACAGCCCGCGAAATAATTCCAGGCATCACGTCCACCGTTAATTCATAAATTTTATTATGAGTAACAATTCTTCCGCCATCTTTATATTCCGGAGTCACAAAATCCGATTTTTCCACTTTTTCCAATCTTTTTTCCGCCCATTTTAAAAATTTCTCCACAATTTCATCTCTCTTACCACCATGAGCAAAACGACTCAGTTTAAGCAAAACCACACCATTTTTAATCCTCACCGTTGAAGTCGTTTTCAAAACCGGCCAATACTCTATTGGGTAATTCGTTTGCCCAACTTTTAGAAATTCCGGATATGGCATAGGAAAATAACAGCTTTTAATTTCAAACAAGTTAATCTTGGTGCCCAGGAGAGGACTTGAACCTCCACAGGATTTCTCCAGCTACCACCTCAAGGTAGTGCGTCTACCATTTCGCCACCTGGGCCAATAATTACTTATCCTTATTGCTCCTCAGAGTTAATTTAAACTCCGCAAGCTTTCCATTCCTCCACACCTGAATTGCAAGCGTGTCCCCAGGATTATAGTTTTTAATTATTTTATGTAAAGGGTTTTCTAAAGTCACGGGAATAGAATCCACACTTAATATCACATCCATATCCTTCAAACCAGCCTTGTCCGCCGCACCACCTTTTTGAATTGCCGACCTGCCATCGCTACTTTTTAACACCAATAAAGCTCCATGATTCAAAGACTTATCCAAATCCATAGCTTGAGCTTTAGTCAACATTATAAAGTTCACACCAAGCACCGGACGAATAATATCTCCATCTTTTTTTATGCTCGCAATAACTGATTTTAGATCATTAATTGGAATAGCAAACCCTATATTATTAGCCATCTCTTGAACCGCAACATTCATTCCAATCACATCTCCATTCAAATTAACCAAAGGACCTCCGCTATTACCAAGATTTATTGCTGCATCAGTCTGAAGCAGACCGGACATATTTTGTATTGCCCCATAATCATTATAAGCCTCTACATCACGTCCCTTAGCACTAATAATTCCTGAAGTTACGGTGTTTTCATACATTGACAAAGCATTGCCAATTGCCACTACTCTCTGCCCAATTTTCAGATTCTCAGAATCACCAAGCGTCACCACGGGAAAATCTATTTTTTTATCAGTTTTAATTTTCAAAACAGCCACATCATCAAAAGGATCTTCACTCAAAAATTCAGCCAAATATTCAGAACCATCACTAAAAACGATTTTATAATTCGCCTTTTTATCTAAAACAACATGCTTATTGGTAAGAACTAAACCGCTGGCATCAACAACAAAACCGGTGCCACCATAAACATCATCCTTGGTGGGAATTTGCAAAGACATCGGATCCAAAGTATCAGCCGTGAGAATGGAAACCACAGCCGAACCCACTTTATCTATAGCCTGAATAATCTTTGAGTCCTCTATATACGCATGCTCCTCAATAAATTTTCCACTGGTAATTTTGAAATTAGCGCTAAAAAGTCTATCACCCACAAACCCGCCAATTAAACCTGATACAAAAGCCAAACCTAAAAATATTGCGACACTTTTTGAGGAATTTTCCATACGACCAATCTACAGAAAAACTTGTTCTATCGCAAATTTTTAATTATCAGGAGTGTTGACTCAGCTTCAACATCATAAAACGCGAGCGCACGGCGCAAGCGCGCAGCAAGCGAAGCATGTGGCTTTGCCACTGCTGAGCGAAGCGAGCTTATAAAAAATACCACTTGCGGAATATTAATAAATAATCGAGAATGCCGTCGGACTTATCTTCTAACTTCCAAATACATGAGCGCAATTCAGCCAATGGATCCTAAAATTTTCGAATTAATAGAACATGAAAAGCAAAGACAGAGAGAAGGAATTGAATTAATCCCATCAGAAAATTACACCTCAGCCGCAGTCATGGAAGCCTGTGGAAGTATTCTCACAAATAAATATTCCGAAGGATACCCAGGAAAAAGATATTATGGTGGACAAGAAAATATCGACGCTATTGAAAACATCGCAATTGATCGTGCCAAAAAACTTTTCGGAGCAGAACACGTGAACGTACAGCCATATTCCGGTTCACCTGCTAATACAGCTATTTATTTTGCTCTCTTGAATTTCGGGGATACAGTAATGGGACTCAAGCTAGATCATGGTGGACATATCACGCATGGATTGCCAATCGCATTTTCCGGCAAAGCATATAATTTCGTACAATACGAAGTAGATAAAAACACTGGAAAAATAGACATGGAAGTAGTGAGAAAACTTGCCCTCGAACATAAACCAAAAATGATCGTTGCCGGTTTTACTGCATATCCTCGCGATATTGATTGGAAGAAATTCAAAGAAATTGCTGACGAAGTGGGCGCTATATCCGTTGCTGACATTTCTCATACCGCAGGCCTCATCGCCGGAGGAGTACTGGAATCTCCCGTGCCATATTTCGATGTAGTAATGACCACAACCCACAAAACTCTTCGTGGTCCACGCGGCGCTATGATTATGTGTAAGGAAAAATTTGCTAAAGCTATCGATAGAGCTGTATTCCCTGGCCTACAAGGTGGCCCACACGAACATATCATCGCCGGTAAAGCCATTGCCTTCGGCGAAGCTCTCAATCCTGAATTCAAAATCTACGCCAAACAAATTCAAACAAATGCCCGCGCACTTGCCGAAGCCATGAAGAAAAGAGGATTCAATCTCGTTTCTGATGGTACAGACACACATTTGATTCTTGCCGACCTGACAAACAAAGGAGTTCCAGGCAAACAAGCTCAAATGGTACTAGATAGCGTAGGCATCACGTTAAACAAGAACACCGTTCCTTTTGATACTCGTACACCAATGGATCCATCAGGCATCCGTCTCGGCACTCCCGCAGTCACCACTCGTGGCATGAAAGAACCAGAAATGGAAATGATCGCCGACTGGCTAGATCGTGTAATTAGCAACATTGAAGATACTGCTTTACACACTAAAATTAAGGAAGAGGTAAAAGAGATGTGTTTGAAATTTCCGGTACCGGGGATTAATTAAAGTATAGACAAATCACTCCACCAAGGATAAAAGATGGAGTTTCTTTGTCCCCTCAAAGCTAATTTTAATCTTTCACACCACCACCACTCTTAATCAATTTCGCCAAAGCCTTATATCCACTAGGAGTAAAATGCAGGCCGTCACCGGATAAAGCATACTTTTTTTGATCCAATGTCTCTTTATAAACATCCACGACTTTCACGTTATTTCCACTTTGACTTCTTATAAAGTCATTTACCTGATTTACTCTCTTTTCCAAATCACCAACAGAATAAGGGTATTTATCACCATGCACTTTTTTCCAATACGCAACGCGCTTTCCTAAATCAGAATACGCAATAGTACAAGCAACGACAGTCAACCCGGCTTCCCTGGCATTAGCAAACATTTTAGCCAACCTTCCATTAATAGACTCCACGGAATCAAGCTTTCCATTAAAATTAGTAATGTCATTCGTACCCAAGAAAATAACAACTTTTTTAATTTGCTTTTGTTCTATCGCAACCTTATTATCGCGCAAAAAATTCAACAATATAGGAAGTCTGCCAGTAGTAGAGGCTGCACCTTTATAGAGTTTTGACGAACCATCCAAGCCTTTTGTTCGCGCCATACCAACCGTCAAAGAATCACCGACAAAAGCTGTTTCGGAAGTTTTCACAGTTTCCAATTCAGAAGTTTTTTCAACTCTATCATCCCTAGGCTGTGGAGCCTTCTCTTCTGGGGGACCGCCGGGATCAACATCATCCATTACGGCAGCTCTAGCACTTGAGCCTCTATTTTCAACACCACGACCTTCAAATGCCCTTTTAGTATAAGGACCAAACTTCCCATCGCATCCCTGAGAATTATCTTCCTCGGAAAACCCTAGTTTCTTTTGCAATTGAAAAACTCCCAAGGCTAAACTTTTATCATCATCAGGATTGATAGTAATTTCAAAAGGTTTCTTTTTCAGCTCCTCAGCAAATTCAGCAATTGGCTTATTATTTTTTTCCAAAAAACCTCTCGTGAATCCAGCCCTTTTACTCGCTGTTTTCTCTACAGCATTTTGCAAATCATTTTTTTCATTATCCTTATTTTCCACTATTTCAGTCATATAAAAATTTATGTTCTTTTTATCACCATAATAGTAATATCATCCATTTGCTCATAACCAGCGGCGAAATCCTGCACATCTTTCAAGATTGCCTTTTTCACGGCATCAGGATCACCCAAGGTGGCAAATTTTTCAAGAGCGCCCTTCAATCTTTCCGGACCATATAATTCCGTTTGATTCTTCCAGCACTCGGGAATACCATCACTATAAATAACTAAATAATCACCAAGCTTGAAATCAATATCCACTACGCTTATATGCTTGGAAATATCCGGTAACATGCCAAGCGCGATACCTCCGGCGGACTTATACTCCGCCACTTTTTCCGCAGCCTTATAATGTAAAATCTGCTCATGTCCGGCACTGGAATAAGTAAACTTTTTTGTAATAGCATCCCATTCCATCAAGCAAAGAGTCATAAACATCGTCGGCAAAGTTTTTACCTTCAGAACCCTATTTACCTCTATCAGAATCTTTTTTAAATCACCCAGGCTGGAATAACCATAAAATAAAGCATTGGAAATTGAACTAATAATACCGGCCGGCACACCATGCCCAGTCACGTCACCAAGGTATAGCACTAAACGATTTTCAATCTTAATAAAATCATAAATATCTCCACCGATTTCCTCCGCCGGCACGAGATCCGCCGCAATTTGAATACCATCAATCTGTGGAATTTCGTTATCATCAGGTACCAATTGATCCTGGATTTTTCCTGCTATCTTTAATTCGTTCTTCAAAAGATCATGCTCTATTTTAGCCTCAATACTCTTTTCCAAATCCGAGGCCATTTGATTAAAAGAAGATCCGAGAAAACTCATTTCATCATGAGTGGTAATATTCACACGAACCTTGAAATCACCTTTTCCAAGCTTATCGGCGCCTTCCACAAGCTGCCCAATAGGTTTCGTCACCTGACCAGCCATCACAAAAGACATAATCATTCCAAGCATAATACCAAAAACCGCCAAATAAATAATTCTCATCCTCATTCTCTCAATACGATCATTCAGATTTTCATAATTAAAAGTGTATTGCACTGAATATTTATCATTAGCCGAAATCACCAAATAATTAAGTATCGCTCCGGATTCCAGACTGGTTATTGGTTTTTCATTCTTATCTACATAAACAAAATCACCATTATTATTAGGCTTCAAAAAAAGCACTTTTCCATCCACAGTCTGCATCGAAATATTTTTGGATTGAACTTGCGTGAGCAAAGAAGCATCAAGAATTTTACGAACTTTTCCCTCATATTTTTTATCTGTATCTTCAATAGAATCATACAATAGCTCACCATCATAAGAGAGCACTTTTATCGCACCAATATCAGCATTTTGCTTGAAAATCTTAGCCATTTCCCTGTTGAAATACACAAAACTATTCTGCGCTAAATACAGATCGTAATCATAGGCCACAGTCGGACCTGTAAGCCTCGCAAAAGCCAACATATTCAAATAAATATCCTGAGCAAACTCCTTTTTCTTCTCACTCACAAAAAGTGAAGCCGCCACAGCAAACAGCACCACCATCAAGGTGGAAATCGCAATAATCAATTTGCTGCGAATAGCTATTTTCATTTTATATTTATTTCATCAAAGTAAATCAAGCCATCGATTCTTGGCTGTAAATCAATCTTTTCACTAAAAGCAAAAATTTTCTGATACTCAAAAAGCGGCACCCCATATGGATCATCTTCCACCACGATTTTCATAGACTCTTTTAAATTTTTCAAACGCTTCGCCGGATCCATTTGTACCGCGCTATCCTCAATTAATTTATCCACTTTTGAATTTTCATAATGACCAACATTAAACGAACCCTTGCTGTAAGCTAAAGTATTCAAAAAATCACTGGAATCCCCAAGATCAGCTTTAAAACCCAAAAAATAAACATCAGCATCTCCATCTTCCAGACTTTTGGAAAACTGATCATTTTCCATATAAGAAACAAGAACATTCACGCCAATTTTAGAAAGTTGATTACGGACATGTTCGCCAAGTAATTCAAGAGTTTTTGGCAAATGAAAAGTAATAGTCTCCCCAACCAAACCCTTATCTTCAGCCATTTTTTTAGCCTTCTCAATATCGTAAACATGAGCGGCAATATCAGGATCAAATCCAAAAACGCCATTACTTATAAACTGACTAATGCTTCTGGCAAAATCACCTCCAAGCGCTTTAATTAAAGTATTTGAATCAATAACTAAAGAAAAAATCTTACGGTTTTCAATATCGCTAAAAATCACCGACTTCGTATTGAAAACCAAGAATTGCACTTCCAGGCTTGGAATTTGAGCAACACTAAAACCTTTATCCAATACGTGCTGTACTCCATCAAAAGGCACGAAATCCAACAAATCAGCATCATTATTTACCAACGCACCAACACGTTCAGATTTATTTGGAATCACAATCATTTCCACATTTGCAAATTTAGGCTTATCTCCCCAATAATTATTATTTCTCTCCAAAATCATTCTATCTTCCGGAGTCCAAGAAGAAATTATATATGGACCTGTTCCAATCGGATCAATCTGAGCCTGAGCATCCTGTTCAGAATTAAAAATCAACACCGTGGAAAGCCTCTGTAAAAGCAAAGGATCCGGCTTCTTGGTAATGAGCTTCAGGGTATCACTATCAATAATTTCAACTTTATCAATTGAATCCAAAATACTTATCAGCTGAGAATTTTTATCACGCATTGCCCTCTCAAAACTGACTTGAACATCTACAGCATCAAAATCACTGTCATCATGAAATTTCACACCGGGTCTTAAACTAAATTTCCAAGTCAAATCATCCAGCATCCCCCACGAAAGAGCTAAACCAGGTCTCACATTTAAATCCCTATCCAATCTAACTAAAGGTTCAAAAATATTCACCAAACTCTGACGAGCAGTTGGATCATAAGAAGTAGGCTCAAGCGAAGATGGTTCATTGGCATAAACCACACGTAAATCCTCAATACCTGGCTTGACGGAATTTTCTCCAACAAATATGGAAGTCATCAAATTATTGGTTTGATTCTCGAAAAACAATTGTCCGGACACCCAAGCAAAAGCCAATAAGAATAATCCATAAGTAGCACCGGTCAAAATTTTCTTCAATTTTTCGCTCAATTTTATTTTTGTTATTTTGCCTATCAGGGCTCGAAAATATCCCTACATTATACCATAAAAAAGAGAGTTTTAACAATCTCATAATCACCATTTACCACCACAGACTTCCTCCTTCTTTCCCTTATCAATTTTGCTGGCATTTTGACACTACTGTCCCGTTAAGTTTTTAGGCTAGAGAAAGGCGGGTTGAAGGGGAGCCTCCCTGGCTGTAGCCATTGGGAGCGTTTTTGGAGTGAGATTTAGCAGGTTAATAAGTGAAACGTGATGAAGCATCATTTCCTTGATAATCCAGGT